>NZ_JBFANX010000020.1:0-199772 GCF_040675005.1 Amycolatopsis sp. NPDC049691 | reverse complement strand
GATCGGGTAGCCCTTCTCGGCGCGCAGGACGTGCATGGTCTCGGTGCCATACGGCGTGGCGCCCTGGTCCACTATGGACTGCCAGAGTGCATGTCAAGGCACGCTTTCCCGCCTTGACAAACCCGAGCGGCGACTGACAATCCAAACGGAGGGGCGGGGGAGGTCGGACCCGCTTACCGGGGGCGGGGCTTCAGCCGCGGCAGAGGGGCTTTTGCCCCTGCCGCAGGAAAAGACAAAAGACTGTCCTCGCCGGACGGGCAGGCTCCGGGATGGCCGGGGTTTTGCTGTTGTCTCCCCTTTTCGAGGTGGGTCGCTGGGTGGTCATCCCGTCGCCTGATTGAGGCCTATCACTTTGAGCCGGGCCCGCAAGCCTGGCATGCTCTCTCGCCTTGGTCTTTTGGTTGCGGGCCCGGCTCAAAGTGATTTAACGGCCTCAGGCGACGGGATGACCACCCAGCTCCTTCTATTGGGCGTTGCGCCCGGCTGTCAGCGCACCGCGTCCAGGGCGTTCACCAGGCCGTGGCCGTAGTACGAGTTGTTCTTCGCCGGGCCCGTGCACTCCGTCTCCGTCGATGCGCACTTCACCACGTCCGCCTCGCCTTCGAGCAGGCGGGCGATGAACGACGGCGGTGCTCCCCGGAACTTCGACGCCAGCAGTGCCGCCACACCCGCCGCGTGCGGTGAAGCCATCGACGTTCCGCACTTCGAGCCGTACGGCCCGCCGAACACCGTTGTCGACAGCGGGCAAGACGGGCCCGCTCCCTCGGGCGGCGTCTGCGAGAAGTCGCCGCCCGGGGCCGTCACGTCGATCTCGGCGTAGTTGCTGAACGACGACTTCGTGCCCGCATACCCCACCGACGACACCGTTACCACTCCGTCGATCGCCTTCGGCAGGATTCCGCACGACGAGTCCACCGGGTGTGGCCGGTTCGGGTCCGTTGTCTGCTTTGTCGTGTCGAAGCCCGAGTTGCCCGCCGCCGATACGTTCAGGACCCCGTGGTGGGTCGAGAACTCGATCGCGCGGCGGACCGCTTCGTAAGCCGCCGCGTCGCCCGGCTCCTTCGAGCAGAAGAACATCCCCGGGTCGATGTAGTAGCTGTTGTTCGTCACCTGGAAGCCGTGCTTGGCCGCCCACACGAAGCCGCACACCGCCGACTCCGGGAAGATGTAGCCGTCGTCGTTCACGACCTTCACCGACGCCAGGCGCACGCCCGGGGCGATGCCCGTGAAGCCCGCCGCCGGGTCCTTGCCCGCGATCGTGCCCGCCACGTGCGTTCCGTGGTCCGACGTCGTCGGCGCCCACGACGCCGGCGTGCGGTCCGGTGCTCCGCTCACGCACCCGGCCGAAGCCGAAGCTGAGACGGCCGAGCGAAGGGCCGGGTGCGTCGCGTCGATGCCCGAGTCGAGCACGCCGACCGTCACCGACGAGCTGCCCTGGTACACCTTGTTCGCTTCGGGCGCGTGGATCGCCTTCATGTCCCACTGCTGCGCCGAAAGATCACCGGAAGCGGCGAACGTCCGCGTGTCCTCCAGCGTCCGCACGGCACCCAGCGAAGAACGGGCCGACGCCGCGGAAGCCACGTCCTTGCCGCCCGAATACGCCCGGTAGACGCCGATCTTCTGCTGGAAGTCCGCATTGCGCGAACTGGCGATCGCGACGCCGATCTCGCCGTAGTACGCCACCTTGGTGCCGCACTTGGCCGCCAGCTCGCGGTCGACGGCCGACGCGCGCGTGCCCGGCTGGTACGTCACCACGTACGTGTACGGCGTGCTCGTCGTGTCGCACGTGACCGGCGCGGCCTCGGCGGCCGGGGCCGCGGCGAACAGGCCGCCCCCGACGGCCAGCACGAGCGGGGCCACCATTCGGCGTAAACGGGACATTCCACCTCCAGAGTCGGTGGCGTCAACCTAAACCGGCCCCGGAGACCGCGCCACCGACCAAAGTCAGGAGGAGACCCGCGACCGCACCCCGCGCCACCCCAGCACGCCGATGATCGTGCCCAGCACGAACGACACGACCGTCAGCACCGCGTGCACGACGAAGTACGCCGTGGGCGAGCCGTCCGGGGTCCAGGACCGGTCGCTGTCCCACAGGTTCTTGGCGAACGTGATCCAGATGATCCACGACCACACGCCGAAGGCCAGCAGGAACAGCGAGGTGCCTCGCGAAATGCGCATGCCCCTGAGTATGCGACGCGCGCCTCGGCGCTAGATTGCGTGGGTGCACTCCGCTGTCTCCCGGTCGCTCAAGGTCTTCACGACGACGCTCGCCGCCGCCCTCCTGGCCCTGAGCACCCCGGCCCTCGCGGCCGCGGCGCCCCAGCAGGGCCAGTGCGCGAACCACCAGGCCCCGCCGGCCCCGGTCGACACGTCGGAGAAGCCCGCCCCCGGCAAGCAGGCCCCGCCGCCGCTGGCCGTGCCCGCCGACCCGGTCGGCGGCCCGCGGATGGCCGAGTGCGGCCTGATCACCCCGGACGGCGCGCTCAACCCGCCGGAGGGCAACACCGCGGCGTCGTGGCTGGTGCAGGACCTCGACACCGGCGCGGTGATCGCGGCGAAGGACCCGCACGCCCGGCAGCGGCCCGCGTCGCTGATCAAGACGCTGCTGGCGCTCGTCGTCGTCACCCAGCTGAACCCGCAGCAGGTGATCGTCGCGACGAAGGAGGACGCCGAGCAGGAGTGCACCTGCGTCGGCCTCGTCGCCGGCGGCCAGTACACCGTCGACCAGCTGCTGCACGGCCTGCTGATGCACTCGGGCAACGACGTCGCGCACGCGTTCGCCACGGCGCTCGGCGGGGTCGACGCCGCGGTGGCCAAGATGAACACCCTGGCCGCCCGCATCGGGGCCGAAGACACCCGCGCCGCGACGCCGTCGGGGCTCGACGGGCCGGGCATGTCGACCTCGGCCTACGACCTCAGCCTGATCTTCCACTACGCGATGAAGCAGCCGGAGTTCGCGCGGGTCGTCTCGACGAAGAACTTCGAGATCCCGGCGACCGGCGGCAAGCCGGCCATCCCGATCTTCAACGACAACAAGCTGCTCGGCGTTTACCCGGGCTTCCTCGGCGGCAAGACCGGCTTCACCGACGACGCCCGCCACACCTACGTCGGCGCGGCGCAGCAGAAGGGCAAGCGGCTCGCGGTCGTGATGCTGCGCGCCGAGCAGAAGCCGACGAAGGTCGTCGACCAGGCCGCGAAGCTGCTCGACTACGGCTTCGCGCTGGAAGCCGACCGCGCGGCGCCGGTCGGCCAGATCACCTACCAGGCGCCGGCGGCCACGCCGACGGGCACCGACCCGTCCGTGCTCGCCGACGGCGGCACCGGCAACAGCGGGACGTCCTCGGCCGCGGCCGCCGCCAAGGAGGACCCGTTCGGCGTCACCGGCTGGATCATCACGCTGGTGGTGTTCCTCGTCATCGTCGGCGGGTTCGTCGTCGGGCACCAGCGCAAGAAGGCCGCGGGCTAGCCGAACCCGGGGCCGGGCTCCGGGGTCACGTTGCCGGTGGCGATCGCGCCACCGCAGTGTCCACAAGCGACATACGTGCCGGCGATCTCGCCGCAGTCGTTGTGCCGCAACCGGAACGGCGGCCCGTCCGGCCCGGCGAGGTGCTCGTCGCCCCACTGCATGAGCGTGACGACGGCGCCGAAGAGGTCCCGGCCGGCCTGGGTCAGCACGTACTCGGGCACCGGGTCGACGCGGTCGAGCACGCCCGCGTCGACGAGGGTCTTGAGCCGCGCGGACAACGTCGGGCGCGGGATCGAGAGGGTGCGCGCGAACTCGCCGTAGCGGCGCACGCCGAAGAACGCTTCACGCAGGATGAGCAGGCTCCACCGCTCCCCGACCAGGTCGAGCGCGCGCCCGACCGAGTCGTGCGTGAACCGGTGCGACAGGTCGGTCACAGCTGCTCCGTGCGGGCCGGGACGCCGAGCAGCAGCTTGCCGGGCAGTTCGAAACTGGCCGGGTTGACCTGGAAGTGCGCGGTCGCGGTGTGGGCGTCGCGGAACCGGCGCTGCAGCGGCGACGTCTCGTAGATCGCCGCGCCGCCGCCCAGGTCGTACATGCTTTCGGCGACCTTCGCGGCCGTGCGCGTGACGTGCGTGGCGGCCAGCCGCAGGCCCAGCTTGAGCGCGTCCGGCACCGGTTCGGTGCCCTGCGCGGCCTGCCAGGCGTCGTCGATGCTCGTGTAGTAGAGCAGCCGCGCGGCACGCAGCGCGGCTTCGGCTTCCGCGACGGCGGCCTGCGTCGCCGACCGCTCGGCCAGCGACCGGCTGGAGCCGAGCGGCCTGCGCGTCGAGGCGAGTTCGACGAGGTCGTCGATCGCGCCACGGGCGTTGCCGAGCGCGGCGGCCGCGACCGACAACGCGAAGTAGCCGAAGAGCGGGAAGCGGTGCAGCGCGACGGCGTCCGCGGGCGGGCCGCCCATGACCGAGAAGACGCGGTGCTCGGGGACGAACAGCTCGTCGGCCACGCAGTCGTGGCTGCCGGTGCCGCGCAGGCCGGTCGTGTGCCAGGTGTCGAGGACCTCGATCTCGGCCTTGGGGAACGCTCCCACGTAGAGCGCGTTTTCGTGCACGAACCCGGCGAAAAGCCAGTCGCAGTGCGGAATGCCGCTGCAGAACGCCCACCGGCCGGACACGACGTAGCCTCCGTCGACCTTCCGCCCGGTGCCGCGCGGCGCCCAGACGCCGGCCGCGACGGTCTTGGGGTCGCCGAAGACCTCTTCGGCGCACTTCCGCGGGGCATAGGCCGAGAGCAGGCTGCTCGTCACGGCGATCGAGACGCACCAGCCGGCCGAAGCGTCCCCGCGCGCGACCGTCTCCGCGGTTTCGAGGCTGAGCGCGGGCGGCGCTTCGGGGCCGCCCAGGTGGCCGGGGACGCCGCTGCGCAGGAGCTGGGCGTCGGTCAGCTTGGCGACGAGCTCGGCCGGCAACGCGCGCCGCTGCTCGGTGACGGGCGCGAGGGACTTGGCGAGGCCGGCGCACTCGCGGGCGGCGTCCAGCATGAAACCTCCGGTTCAGATTTCTTACCGGTTCAGTTTCTTTACCGGGCGGATGGGTGTCAAGACTTGCGGCGGCCCCCGAGCCACGCGAGCAGCGCCCCGGCGCTGAAGGCTCCCGCGACGGCGCCGAGCCCGGGCCCGCGCTGCACCGTGACGCTCTGCTCGAGCAGCACCGGCGGCGGGGGCGCGACGACCGTGCGCTGGTTTTCCTTGGCCGTCGCGGTCCACGCCGTGATGAGCAGCAGGAAGCGCGAGACGAGGTTCGCGAAGACGAGCAGACCGATGACCGGCCCGAACAGCGCGGCCGACGGCGACTTCGTGACGCTGGCGAGGTAGATCGAGCCGACCTGCTGCAGGATGACGAACCCGACGGCCGCGACCACGGCGCCCTTGACGGCGCTGCGCAGCGCGACCCGTTCCCGCGGCAGCCGCGCGATGACCCAGACGAAGACGAGCGTGTTCGCGGCCAGCCCGAGGATGATCGTCGCCCCGCGCAGCAGGACGATGGCCCAGGTCTCGTGTTCGAGCCCGACGAGTTCGAGCAGGAACTGCCCGACCCCGCCGCCGACGGCGGTCAGCGCGAAGGAGACGACGAGGGCGACACCGAGCCCGATCAGCGCGACGAGGTCCTTGAGCGTCTGCTTGACGATCGGCTGCGGCTGCTTTTCCTGGCCCCACTGGGCGGTGAGCGCGTCGCGGAGGTTCGACATCCAGCCGATGCCGGAGTAGAGGGCGATGAGCAGGCCGAAGACCCCGATGCCGCCCCCGGAGTCGAGCGCCCCCTTGACGATGCCGTTGACGAGGTCTTTCAGCCCCTCGGGCACGGAGTTGTTGATGCCGTCGGTGATCTTGTGGATGATCGTCTGGTCGTGGTTGACGACGAGCCCGACCACGGCGAACGCGACCATGAAGAGCGGGAAGACCGACAGCACGCTGAAGTAGGTGATGGCGGCGGCGTAGTGGTTGCCGTACCGCTCGGTGAAGGCGTCGTTGGCGCGGATCAGGTGATCGAGCCACGGGTACTTCCGCCGCAGCCGCGGCAGGAGCTTTTCCTTCGTTTCTTCGTTCGCCACCGTGAAACGCTAACCACGCCCAGTGACTCCCGCAACGCGAGCGGCTCAGGTGAGGGAGGCGAGGAAGTCCTGGTAAGCGGCGGCCCCGCCGAGGATCGACGCCCGGGGCCGCGTCGCCGCGTACTCGGCGACCCGGTCGTACGCCGTGGCCAGGTCTTCCTCGGTGAGCGGTCGCGCCGTCTCGACTTCCGATCGCCCGCGTCCGGCGAAGCGCCGTCGCGTCTCCTCCAGTCCCGGCAGCAGCACGATCTCGTGGAAGCTCGCGCCGGTCTCGCCGGCCAGCGCTTCGAGGCGCTCGGCGAAGCCGGGGCGGGCCAGGAGCTGCGGCACGACGACGTCATGTCCCGCCGACAGGTGGGTACGCGCTGCCGCCAGCGCCAGCTCTCGCGCCAGCAACCCCGCCCGGCCCGGCTCCGTTCGCCAGCCGCCGATCATCGCCCGGACGCGGTCGACGTCCAGGGCCAGCGCCGGCGGGTGGTCGTCGGCGTAGCGCCGGGCCAGCGTCGACTTGCCGCTGCCCGGCGGCCCGTTCAGCAGGATCAGCTTCACCGCACCGGCGGCAGGAACCCGATCCGCTGGTAGGTCTTGGCCAGCGTCTTCGACGCCACCTCGCGGGCCCGCTCCGCACCCGCGGCGAGGATCTTGTCCAGCTCGGCGACGTCGTCCAAATAGGACTTGGCCCGCTCCTGGATCGGCGTGACCCACTCGACGAACACCTCGCCGAGGTCCTTCTTCAGGTCGCCGTAGCCCTTGCCCTCGTACGCCGCTTCGAGGTCGGCGATGGTGCGTTCGGTCAGGGCCGAGTAGATGGTCAGCAGGTTCGAGACGCCGGCCTTGTTTTCGGCGTCGAACTTGACCTCGCGGCCCGTGTCGGTGACCGCCGAGCGGATCTTCTTCGCCGAGCGCTTCGGGTCTTCGAGCAGTTCGACGATGCCGTTGGCGCTGGAGGCAGACTTGCTCATCTTGGCCGTCGGTTCCTGCAGGTCGTAGATCTTCGCGGTGTCCTTGATGATGTACGGCTCGGGCACGACGAACGTCTTGCCCAGCCGGTTGTTGAAGCGCTGCGCGAGGTCGCGCGTGAGCTCCAGGTGCTGGCGCTGGTCCTCGCCGACGGGGACGGCGTCCGCCCGGTACAGCAGGATGTCCGCGGCCTGCAGGATCGGGTAGGTGAAGAGGCCGACGCTGGAGCGGTCGGAGCCCTGCTTGGCCGACTTGTCCTTGAACTGCGTCATCCGGCCGGCCTCGCCGAAGCCGGTCTGGCATTCGAGGACCCAGCTCAGCTGGGCGTGCTCCGGAACGTGGCTCTGCACGAAGAGGGCGCTGCGCGCGGGGTCGATGCCGATGGCGAGCAGCTGAGCGGCCGAGACGCGGGTGCGCTGGCGGAGCACCTTCGGGTCCTGCTCGACGGTGATGGCGTGCAGGTCGACGACGCAGTAGAACGGCTCGTGCGTGTCCTGCAGCCGCACCCACTGGCGCAGCGCACCGAGGTAGTTGCCGAGGTGGAAGGAGTCGGCGGTGGGCTGGATCCCGGAAAGGACCCGCGGACGACGTTCGGCGGCAACGGTCTGCTCTTCGGACACGGGAGGATTCTTCCAGGCGAAGGCTGGTGGCGGGCGCGGAGGGGGTTCGAGCTGGGGATTCTTCCAGGCCGAGGGCCGGCGACGCCTCACTCGGGCGTGCGGCGCCGGAGCGGGTCGGGCCCGCGATGCCGGGACTTTCCGACCGTGGCGCACCGGGCGGTAGCGCGCGAGGGATTGGGGCTTCTCGCGACCGCGGGGCGCGGGTTCAGGCGGGCGCCGGGCTCCTCATCGGCGTGAGGGGGCTTGCGCGCATCGCGCTGACCGCGCGTCAGGCGTGCGGGTGCTGCGTCAGGAACGGGCGGGTCGGCGTGGCGTCGGGCTCGCCGAGCACCGCCTCGGCCATCGCCGTCACCGGGCCCGGGGCCTCGGGGACCGCCGGGGCCGCCTCCGCCACCCGGGCCTTGCGGCGCTGGCGCAGCACCCCCAGCGTCATCCCGACGATGCCGAGCGCCACCGCGACCAGCCCGACCGGGCCGAGCACGCCGAAGCTCTCCGCGTTCGTGTCGGCCTGCGCGGTCGTCACGTCGGCGAACGCGCTTCCGCCGCCCGCCGCCAGCAGTGCGGCCGGGACGAGCGCGACCACCGCGGCAGCGCGGAGTCCGCGCAGCGTGGACCGCATCAGGCTTTGACCTGGGTTGCGCACCGGAGTGCCTCCCGCGATTGACGAGCGCTGTGACTCACCCATCCGAGTGAGACGCTGCGTGCTGCTGGTCAAAAAACTACCGAGCGTGTCAAGACCTGTCGGTGCCGACCGGCTCGGGGGCCGAGACTAGCGCCCAACCGGGAACACGGTCCGGCCACCCCCACGGTTCACTCCAACCGCCCAAGCGGGTGTTGCGGAGGGCGGAACGCTCATACCGAAAGTAGAGCTTGACCTGTCCATGTCCGGCCGGTCATCACCCGTTCGTCCCAAAAACGGCTCACACTCTGCCATTCGCCGCAGTGAGGACTGGTCCGATCGCGTCGTCTTATTCGGAAAACTTTTCACTCGATAGTGATTGGTCTATACCTCTTGGAGTAGCCCATTCGGCTCGGTCGGACCGCGCACGACCGGCGTGATCAAGAGGAGTCCCGAATGTCGATTACCCGGTTCCTGAAGCGCGCCGGAGTGGCGGTGAGCGCGCTCGCCGCGGCGAGCGCCGCCGTCGTGCTCCCGGCCACCACCGCGTCCGCCGCGGCGGAGGCCTCGTTCGTCGTCAGCGAGGCCCAGTTCAACCAGATCTTCCCCGGCCGCAACAGCTTCTACACCTACAGCGGCCTGACCGACGCCCTCTCCGCGTACCCCGGCTTCGCGAACACCGGCGACGACACCGTCAAGAAGCAGGAAGCCGCCGCGTTCCTGGCGAACGTCGACCACGAAACCGGCGGGCTCGTCTACATCGTCGAGCAGAACACCGCGAACTACCCGCACTACTGCGACGCGAGCCAGCCCTACGGCTGCCCCGCCGGCCAGGCCGCCTACTACGGCCGCGGCCCGATCCAGCTCAGCTGGAACTTCAACTACAAGGCCGCCGGTGACGCACTGGGCATCGACCTGCTCGGCAACCCCTACCAGGTCGAGCAGAACGCGGCCGTCGCGTGGAAGACCGGCCTCTGGTACTGGAACACCCAGAGCGGACCGGGCACGATGACGCCGCACGACGCGATGGTCAACCAGCGCGGCTTCGGTGAGACCATCCGCAGCATCAACGGCTCGATCGAGTGCAACGGCGGCAACCCCGCCCAGGTCCAGAGCCGGATCGACAAGTACACGCAGATCACCGGGATCCTCGGGGTCCCCACCGGGGACAACCTGTCCTGCTGAGCCGGGCGCGGCGAGAAGGGCCTCCCCGGCCACTCGGGGAGGCCCTTCTTCGTTGTCAGGCTTGGGGATCGAGGTACCCGAGCAGCTTGCGCAGGACGTCGTCGAGCAGGTTCAGTTCCTTTTTGGACAGTCCGGAAAGGAGCCCCGAGACGTTGGCGGTGTGCTCGGTCATGGCGGCGTCGACGGCGTCGAACCCACTGGCCGTCAGGCGGATGCGGAAGCTGCGGCGGTCGTTCGGGTCCAGCGCGCGCTCGACGAACCCCGCCTTCTCCAGCCGGTCGAGGCGGCTCGTCATGCCGGCGCGGGACATCATCAGCGTCGCGGACAGCTCCGACGGGATCAGCGTGTAGGGCCGCCCGGACCGGCGGAGCGCGGCCAGGACGTCGAACTCCCCGCGTTGCAGGCCGAACTTGCCGAACACGCGCTCCTGCGCCGGGCCGAGCACGAGCGCCAGCCTGCCCATCCGGCCGGCCACGCCGATGGCGGTCAGGTCGAGGTCGGGGCGTTCGCGGTGCCACGCCGACACGACGGCGTCGACGGCGTCTTCGTCAGTCACGCCGCCCACTCTATTCGACGCCAGAATTATTCGCTGACTGATAGTTTGACAGCTAACTATCAGGCGTGGAACCATCACTGGCATGACGACATTGCTGGTACGCCACGACGAAGCCGAGCAGCTCGGCTCGACCCCCGACACGATGACCCTGCTCGCGGACGTCTCCCAGACCGGCGGGCACCTGAGCACGAACCGCGCGTCGCTGGGCCGCGGGCGCGACGGCGCGACCCCGCACTTCCACACTTCGTCGGCCGAGATGTTCTTCATGCTGGACGGCGAACTCGAGGTCCTGAACGGCGAGGAGGTCGTGACGGTCCGGACGGGTGACATGCTGTTCGTGCCACCGCACACGAATCACGCGTTCGGTGCGACTTCGCGATCCGGCGCGGACGTGCTGATCGTGTTCACGCCCGGTGTCGAGCGCTTCGAGTACTTCCGGATGATCGACCGGATCCGCCGCGGCGAGGCGTCACCGGCGGAGATCCTGGCGTCGCAGGACCGGTTCGACAACCACTTCGTCGACAGCGCGGTCTGGCGCGCCGCCCGCGCGGCCTAGATGTCGTAGGTGGCGGTGACCGGCGCGTGGTCGGACCAGCGCTGGTCGTAGGAGGCGGCGCGCTCGACGACGACCTCGACGACCTTCTCGGCGAGGCCCGGGGTCGCGAGCTGGCAGTCGATGCGCCAGCCGGAGTCGTTGTCGAAGGCCTGGCCGCGGTAGGACCACCAGGTGTACGGGCCGGGGCCTTCGGGGTCGAGGCGGCGCTGGACGTCGGTGTAGCCGGCCTCGGTGTAGACGCGGCCGAGCCAGGCCCGTTCCTCGGGCAGAAAGCCCGAGTTCTTGCGGTTGCCGCGCCAGTTCTTGAGGTCGACGGTGTCGTAGGCGATGTTCCAGTCCCCCACGACGACGACCTCGCGCCCGGCCGCGGCGGCCTTGGCGCGGAGCTCGACGAGGTAGGGCAGGAACGCGGCCATGAAGCGTTCCTTCTCGTCCTGGCGTTCGGTGCCGACGTCGCCGCTCGGGAGGTAGAGACTGGCGACGACGACCTTCGCGAAGTGGACTTCGAGGTAGCGGCCGCTGTCTTCGAACTCGGGTTCGCCGAAGCCGATCCGGACTTCTTCGGGCTCTTCGCGGCTGTAGACGGCGACGCCGTTGCGCCCCTTCACGGCCGAGGGGGCGTGCACCGAGAACCAGCCTTCGGGCTCGACGACGCTCGCGGGGAGCTGGCTCGCCTCGGCGCGCACCTCCTGGCAGGCGACGACGTCGGCCTTCGTGGTGGCGAGCCACTCGACGAAGCCCTTCTTGGCGGCGGCACGGAGTCCGTTGACGTTCACGGTGGAGACGGTCAGCACGTCCCGCACGCTACCGGTTCGGTCTGCCAGACTGCCGGGCATGGGTGAGCTGACGGTGCTCGGCAGCTGCGGCGCGTTCCCCGAACCCGGACGGGCGTGCGCCGGATTCCTGTTGTCGCACAACGGGTTCCGCGTCGTGCTCGACCTCGGGTACGGCGCGGCGTCGCGCCTGTTCGGCCACGGGTTGCCGGACGCGGTGGTGGTGACGCACGAGCACCCGGACCACTGCGCGGACGTGAGCGCACTCGGGCGCGCGTCGTACTACGGCGACGGGCCGCGGCTGCCGTTGTTCTGCACGCCCGGCACGGTCGGCCGGCTCGCGGCGATGGAGCCGCGGCCGCACCCGACGGAGGTGTTCTCGGTGCACGACCTCGAGTCGGCGACCTCGGTCGGGCCGTTCCGGCTCACGGCTTACCGGCTGCCGCACCACGTGCCGAACTTCGGCGTGCGGCTGGCGGCGCCCGGGCTCACCGTGGCGTACACGGGTGACACGGGCCCTTCGCCGGTGCTGGCCGAGCTGGGGCGCGACGCGGACCTGCTGATCTGCGACGCGACCTACCGGACGCCGCCCCCGGGGGACGAGCCGCGGTACTTGATGACGGCCGCGGAGGCGGGTTCGTGCGCAGCCGCGGCGGGCGCCCGCCGGCTGATGCTGACGCACTTTTGGCCGGGCACCGACCGCTCGGCAGCGGCCGAGGAGGCACGCGCGGAGTTCGGCGGCGAGGTGCTGGTCGCGGAGGAAGGCCTCACGATCGAGCTTTGACGCTCGGCTCGGCCCGGGTTCGGCCTGGCCCGGACTCGGCCCGGCCCGGCCAGCCTGGCCCCGATTCGGCCCCGCCCGGCCAGCCCGGCCCCGATTCGGCCCCGCCCGGCCAGCCCGGCCCCGATTCCGCCCGGCCCGGCCAGCCCGGCCCCGATTCCGCCCGACCCGGCCAGCCCGGCCCCGATTCGACCCCGCCCGGCCAGCCTGGCCCGGCCGGCTGGCTCGGCCGCGGCCAGGTAGGGCCTCGCAGCACCCGCGCCCGTTGGGGCCACCCCTTCGCCGCGCAGAGCACGCGCCTCGAGATGCGCAGGCGCCACCCCAGTGCCTGCTCGAGCGCCGGCAAGAAGAGGCCGGCACGAACCCTCGACCCGCCGCCCAGCGGGTCCGGAGGAACCTTTCACCCCGCGCCCGGACCCCCGTCCAAGCGCGTTCCCCAGGCTCGATCCCTCCGGCCCGCCGCACGGCCCCCGAAGCCCCTGCCCGCGGAACTCCCCCTGGAGACCCCGCGGACACGTCACCCCCAAACCCATGCCGCATTCAGTTGTCGCCCGCCCCCGGGCGTTGGTCCACCTCCGATCTTCGATCTTCGACCCACGGAAGTTCTAACACCCACCACCGACAAAAACCGGCCCTTGACCGCCAAAGCTACGTTCATTAGCTTTAAAGCTATGCCAAGTAGCCAACCCGATGTCCCCTAGAGCCGGCCTGACCACCGGCGCGGTGGTCGATCTCGCCCTCAAGATCGTCGACCAAGCCGGTCCCGACGCCCTCACCCTCGCCAAGGTCGCCGAACGCGCCAAAGTCGCCGCGCCCTCCCTCTACAAGCACGTCAAGAACCTCGCCGACCTGCGGCGCCTGATCGACCTCCGGGTCGTGCAGGAAATGGCCGAGACCCTGACGCAAGCCGCCACCGGACGCGAAGGCGCGGACGCCGTCCGGGCCGTCGCCGACGCCTACCGGGACTACCTCCGGCGTCACCCGCACCGCACCGGCGCGCTCACCACCGCCCCCGACGAATCCGACACCGAGCTCAGCAAAGCCACCCACGCCGTCGCCGAGGTCGTCTTCGCCGTCCTGCGCCCCTACGGCTTCGACCACGCCCAGGCCGTGCACGCCACCCGGTGCCTCCGCGCCGCCGTCCACGGGTTCGCCGGCCTCGAAGCCTCCGGGGGCTTCGGGCGCCCCGAAGACGTCGACCAGAGCTTCGAAGTCCTCAAAACCATGCTCGTCCAAGGCCTGACCACCTACTCGGAGCAGGAGAAGAAATGAGCTTCCTCTTGGCCGTCCTCCTCTTCACCGTCGGGCTCGGCGTGCTCGACGCCCGCTTCCCCTGGACGGAGGCACGCAGATGATCGCCGGGCACTTCGGGCTCGCCGCCGCCGTCAAGGCCGGCCGCCCCGCCATTCCCGTGTGGACGCTCATGCTCGCCACCGCCTGGCTCGACGTCGTCTTCGTGCCGCTCTACCTCAGCGGCATCGAAACCGTCGACGGCGCGGGCTACGGCGGCGGCGTCATCCACGCCGACTACACGCACTCCCTCGTCGGCGCGCTCGTCCTTTCCGCGCTCTTCGGAGCCGTCGCGAGCAAGTGGCTGGGCCGCGAAGCCGGGCTGGTCCTCGGCGGGGTCGCCTTCTCGCACTGGCTGCTCGACCTCGTCGTGCACCGCGCCGACCTGCCGATTCTGCCGGGCAACGCCGGCGACCTGCCCACGTTCGGCTTCGGGCTGTGGCGGCTGCCCGCCGTCTCGGCCGTCGTCGAACTGCTCATGCTGGCGATCGGCATCGGCCTCTACTGGCGGGCCGCCGCGAAACGCGACCCGAAGCGCGCCCGGACGCTCGGCCTGTCGGCCGCGGCCTTCGGCGTCGTGACGCTCGCGGCCGACCTGCTCGGCGTGTGACGGGACTCAGCAGGCGGAACCGGCGACCGGTTCGGTGAACGCGGCGGCCACCCACTTGTCGTCGGCCACCTTCCGGAAGCCGTTCTGCACGCCCGGCAGCGCGTCGAACTGGGCGTCGCGCAGGTACTTGCCGACGATCTTCGCGTTGCCGTCGGCCGTCTCGCGGGCGTTGAGGACGTCCGCGGTCAC
This sequence comes from Amycolatopsis sp. NPDC049691, assembly GCF_040675005.1. Lineage (NCBI taxonomy): Bacteria > Bacillati > Actinomycetota > Actinomycetes > Pseudonocardiales > Pseudonocardiaceae > Amycolatopsis > Amycolatopsis sp. NPDC049691. The sequence goes on along the minus strand of NZ_JBFANX010000020.1, from coordinate 185,560 downwards.
GGTCACCTTGCAGCCCGTGGCCGAAGCCCCCGAAGCCTGCTTGTCCGTGTTCATCACGTAGACGATGACGACCAGGACGATGGCGCCCAAGATGATCAGAGTCTTCTTCGACATGCCTTCCTCCAACCGCGAGCCCCGTCCTCCGCCAAGGGTAGGCAATCCTTTACCCGCACCGACAGCGCCGGACGCAGCAACCACCCGGAGGCGCCAGCCCGCATCACCCACCGGTGACGCACGGTGTACGAAAAAGGCCCTCTCCCCGGCGAACCGGGAAGAGGGCCCCTTCGGAAAAGCACTCAGCCCTGGGCGATCTTCTTCGCCAGGTTCTCGTCCAGCGTCGCGAGGAACTCCTCGGTCGTCTGCCACGGCTGGTCCTTGCTGATGAGCAGCGCGAGGTCCTTCGTCATCTTGCCGCTCTCGACGGTCTCGACGACGACCTGCTCCAGCTTGTTCGCGAAGCCGATCAGCTCCTGGTTGCCGTCCAGCTTGCCGCGGTGCTCGAGGCCGCGGGTCCAGGCGTAGATCGACGCGATCGGGTTGGTCGACGTCGGCTTGCCCTGCTGGTGCTGGCGGTAGTGCCGGGTGACCGTGCCGTGCGCGGCCTCGGCCTCGACGGTCTTGCCGTCCGGCGTGCGCAGCACCGACGTCATCAGGCCGAGCGAGCCGAAGCCCTGCGCGACCGTGTCGGACTGGACGTCACCGTCGTAGTTCTTGCACGCCCAGACGTAGCCGCCCTCCCACTTCATCGCCGCGGCGACCATGTCGTCGATCAGGCGGTGCTCGTAGGAGATGCCCTTGGCGTCGAAGTCGGCCTTGAACTCGTTCTGGTAGATCTCCTCGAACACGTCCTTGAACTGGCCGTCGTAGGCCTTGAGGATGGTGTTCTTGGTGGAGAGGTAGACCGGGAGCTCGCGGTCGAGGCCGTACTGCAGCGAAGCGCGCGCGAAGTCCTCGATGGACTTCTTGAAGTTGTACATCCCCATGGCGACGCCGCCGCCCTCGGGGAACTGCGCGACCTGGAACTCCATCGGCTCGGAGCCGTCGTCCGGGGTGTAGGTGACGGTCAGCTTGCCCGGGCCCGGCACCTTGAAGTTCGTCGCGCGGTACTGGTCGCCGTGGGCGTGGCGGCCGATGATGATCGGCTTCGTCCACGTCGGCACCAGCCGCGGGATGTTCTGGATGACGATGGGCTCGCGGAAGATCACGCCGCCGAGGATGTTGCGGATGGTCCCGTTCGGGGACAGCCACATCTTCTTGAGGCCGAACTCCTCGACGCGCGCCTCGTCCGGGGTGATCGTGGCGCACTTGACGCCGACGCCGTGCTTCTTGATGGCGTTCGCGGAGTCGATGGTGACCTGGTCGTCGGTGCGGTCCCGCTCCTCGATGCCCAGGTCGTAGTAGTCCAGGTTCACGTCCAGGTACGGGTGGATCAGCTTGTCCTTGATGAACTGCCAGATGATGCGGGTCATCTCATCGCCGTCGAGTTCGACGACGGTGCCCTGGACCTTGATCTTGGCCATGAGCAGCGGTGCTCCTTCCGCGGATCTTCGCGTTCTTCTTTAAGTCTCGCCGGTAGCGGTACAAGCGTACTGCTTGACCGAGCTGGATGGTTCCAGTAGTGGCCGGTATCAAGTCTCCCCCGGCTGTTTGTGGTGGTGGTCACCGGGCGGGTACCGCCGTTCGCCCGATTCGACCGCTCGCCGAGCGAAGGGGTGAACCAAGGCACGATGCCACCCGTGAACTCATCATGCGGGAGGTGACGGCCATGTCGACCCATCGGTACGCCGAGTACGAAGACGACTACGAGGACTACGACAACACGACGGAAGCGCTCGACGAACGGCCGCGCCGCGGGGTCGCCCACCTGGTCAGCGCGCTGGGCGGGCTGCTGCTCACCCCGGTCGCGCTGGGGCTGCTGAGCTGGGGCGGGCTGCGCCAGCAGCAGCTGATCCAGGCGACGCTGAGCACCAACCGCGACCCGCTGGGCATCGCGCTGCTGGCCGGCGGGGCGATCCTGCTGCTGGTCGTCGCCGCGCTCGGGGCGCTGTCGGCGGCGGGCCCGATCCTCGGCGGGCTGATCTACGGCGTGCTGCCCGGGGTGGCCGCGATGGCCGTGCCCGAGTGGGGGTTCAAGCTGGTCAACCTGATGCCGAAGAGCGACATCGCGTACGGCGTCATGGACTTCCTCTTCATCGGCGGCCTGCTCGGCGTCGGCTTCCTGCTGGTCGGCAGCGGGCTGGCCAACGCGCTGGTCCGGCGGCGCCGCGAGGCCTGAACCGGGCCGGTGGGATCATCGGCCGATGGGTTTGTTCACCGTCGCGGAGGCACGCGACGAACTGGCGCGGCTGCGGCCGGTCCTCGACGAACTGGTGCGCGTCCGGGCCGACGCGGCCGAGCTCGCGGCGTCGCTGCGCCCCGGCGGCCGGGCCACCGAGCTGGGCGGGCTGCCCGAATGGAAGGCCGCCCAGGCGCGGCTCGACGACCTGATGACGACGGTCCAGCACACCGGCGCCGAGCTCAAGGGGTTCGCGCCGCTGCTGGTCGACTTCCCGGCCGAGCTCGACGGCACCGACGTGCTGCTCTGCTGGCTCGAAGGTGATCGCGAGCTGTGCTGGTACCACCGCGCCGACCTGGGCTTCGCCGGCCGCCGTCCGCTGAAAATCGCTGGTCTGCCCGGCTAGGTTGGGTCCGTGGACCACGACTCGAGGGCAGCCCTCTTCGACAGCACGGCCGAGCACTACGACGAAGACGAGTTTCACTCGTTGGTGGCCGACGAGCTGGTTTCGCCGTTGCCGTCCGCGCCGGGACTCGTTCTCGACGTCGCCACGGGGACGGGCTTCGCGGCGTACGCAGCGCTGCGGCTGAAGCCCGCGCGCGTGCTGGCTGTCGACTTGTCGCCGGCGATGGTCGCCCGGGCGACGGCGAAGGCGGCCACGCAGGATCCGGACGGGCAGATCGAGTGGCGCGTCGGGCCCGCCGTGCCGATGCCGGCCGCGGACCACTCGGCCGACATCGTGCTGTGCGCGTCCTCGCTGCACTTCCTCGGCGCCGTCGCCTTCGCGGACTGGCTGCGGGTGCTGCGGCCGGGTGGACGGCTGGCGTTCTCGGTGGTTTCGGGCGCGCGGTTCAAGCCTTCGGGCCCGTTCGCGGAGTTCGTACCGCAGGACCTGGCGTTCCCGCTCGACGAGACCGGGGCGGGCGCCCTGGCCTCGTCGGCGGGGTTCGTGGACGTGTCGGCCCGGACGTTCACCGTCGACGGCGGTGACCGGGTCCGGAGTGTGTTCCTGGTGCACGCCACGGCTCCGTGACTCAGGCGTGGAAGTGGACCTCGCCGCGGGTGGCGGGGCCGTCCGGGCTGCCGCAGTGCTGGACGAACGTCAGGTCGACGTCGGTCGTGTGGCCGTCGGCGTCCTTGTCCAGCCGGTCGATCGTGAAGTCCGCGTACGCGTCGCTGCAGACGTTGCCCATGGTGTAGACGAAGATCCCCGGCGTGGTCTGCGCCTCATCGCTCTGCCCGCGGAACCGCGCGCCGGTGTACGTGCCGGTGTGCAGGGTCTCCCCCGCCGGTGCGCTCAGCTCGACGGTCAGGTACTTCAGCCCCGACGAGACGTCGATCCAGAGTCTGCCGCTGGTGGACTCGAAGACGGCGATCTCGTCGCCCGGAGCCGCGTAGTGGGCGCTGCCCTCAAGCGGCCAGGCGCCCTCCTCCGAGGTGTAGTCCACCGTCTGCAGCGGGTCCGCCGAGGCGACCGGCACGAGCACCGCGCCCAGCCCGGCCGCCGCCGTCAGGACCACGCACGCACGACGAAGTGAGTTCACGGAACCTCCCCATCCCGGGCCGCCCTTCGCGGCACTGACGATCATGCTGGCAGCATCACCCGAGCGAGGGATAGAGCAGTTCTACTCAGTGGTGCAGCGACGCGCCCTTGAGGATCTTGTCCACCGCGTTCTTCGGGCCGTGCACCGCGAGCCCGGCCAGCGCCAGCTTCTCGCCCGGCACCGCGCGGACCGCCGCCCGGTTGTCGGCGTCGTTGCCCGTGTGGAACAGCTCGTCGGTGAAGATCGAGAACCGCAGTCCGCGGCCCAGCGCCCGGGCGTGCGCCGCCGTCAGGACGTCCCCGGTACCGCTGAACACCATCACCGGCTGGCCGAACATCGGCAGGTACTCGGTCTCGTCGGCGTCGAAGTACGGCTCGCCCATCAGCTCCGGCGTCACGTGGGCGATACCGCTCACCAGGAACGCGGTGACGTTGAGCCGCTGCCAGGACGCCAGGTCGTCGCGGAGCAGGACGGCGATCTTCGTGTCGAAGGAACTCATGCCGGACAGACTCGCCGCCGCGCCACCCGCGCGTCTTGTACGTTCTTGACATGGCGCAGGTCGAAGCTTGGCGGCCGGCGGTCCCGGGGATCGCCGAGGTCTTCCACGCGCGCTTCACCACCCACGCCTACCCGCTCCACACACACGACACGTGGACGCTGCTGATCGTCGACGACGGCGTCATCCGCTACGACCTCGACCGCCACCACCACGGCGCGCTCGGCCCGGCCGTGACGCTGCTGCCGCCGAACGTCGCGCACGACGGGCGGGCCGCCACCAGCCACGGCTTCCGCAAGCGCGTGCTGTACCTGGACACGTCGGTGCTGGGCGAGGACCTGATCGGCGCGGCGGTCGACCGGCCGAGCGTCGCCGACGGCCTGCTGCGCACCCGGATCCACCAGCTGCACGAGTCGCTCGCCCACCCCGGCGAAGCGCTGGAGTCCGAGAGCCGGCTCGCGCTGGTCGCCGACCGGCTGCACACGCACCTGGGCCGGCCGTCCCGCCACGAACCGAAGCGCGGACTGGCCGACGACCTGCGGGACCTCCTCGACGCCCGCCTGCCGGACGCCCTGACCCTCGCCGAAGCGGCGTCGACGCTGGGGGCGCATCCGGCTCACTTGGTCCGCTGCTTCGGGGCGAAGTTCGGGTTGCCGCCGCACCGCTACCTGACGGGCCGCCGCGTCGACCGCGCGCGCCGCCTGCTGCTCGACGGGTCGCCGGCCGCGGAGGTCGCCGCCGCGGCGGGGTTCACCGACCAGGCTCATCTGACCCGGCACTTCAAGCGCTACCTGGGGACGACGCCGTCACGGTACGCGAAGGCTCGCTGAGCCTGGTTGTGTCAAGATGACCGCATGCTGCGCGAACTGCACCTGACCGGCGACCCGGCCGCCGACAAGCTGCTCAACGACGACCCGTTCGCCCTGCTCGTCGGCATGCTCCTCGACCAGCAGTACCCGATGGAGCACGCCTTCGCCGGGCCGCGGAAGATCGCCGACCGCATGGACGGCTTCTCCCTCGCGAAGATCGCCGCGACCGATGTGGAGACGTTCGTCGAGATGTGCGTGGTGCCGCCGGCCATCCACCGCTACGGCGGCTCGATGGCCCGCCGCGTCCACGCGCTCGCGCAGCACATCATCGAAAACTACGACGGCCGCACCGAAGGCATCTGGCTCGACGGGCGCCCGAAGCCGGACGGCCCCGAGGTCCTCAAGCGGCTGAAGGCGCTGCCCGGGTTCGGCGAGCAGAAGGCCAAGATCTTCTTGGCGCTGCTGGGCAAGCAGCGCGGCGTCCAGCCGAAGGGCTGGCGCGAGGCGGCGGGCGCGTACGGCGACCGCGGGTCACGCCGGTCGATCGCCGATGTCACGAGTGCCGAGACGCTCGCCGAGGTGCGGGCGTTCAAGAAGGCGGCGAAGGCCGCGGCCAAGACGGGTTAGTTCCGCGCGAACCACAGCACGTCCGGCTCCCCGCGCGGCACCTCCACCGGCACCTCACGCACCGAAGCGAAGTGCTCCCGCAGCCGCGCCGCGAACGACGGTGCCGCGCCCGCGCTCCACACCGCCAGCACGCCGCCCGGGTTCAGCAACGACGCCAGGCGCGTCAGGCCCGAAGACGAATACAGCCGCGCGTTGCCTTCCGTTACCGTCCACTCCGGACCGTTGTCGATGTCGAGGCACAACGCGTCGAAGCGGTCGGACGTCGAAGCCAGCCACGCGAGAAGATCGGCCTCCACCACCGTCACGCGGGGATCGGCCAGGGCGTCGCCGTGCACTGTCCGAAGTGGACCCGAACGGTTCCACGCGATCACCGCCGGCTCGCGTTCGACCACCACCACCGAACCCGCGCCCGCGTCGAGGGCCGCGCGGAGGGAAAACCCGACGCCCAGGCCGCCGATCAGGACCGAGGCTCCCGGGGTCAGCGCGCCCGTCACCAGGAGGCGCTCGGACTCGCCGTTGCGCGTGTCCATCAGGAACACGCCGTTCTCGATCACTTCGAACGCTTCGCCGTCGCGCCGCAGGACCAGTTCGCCGCCGCGGCCCGCGACCGTCTCCACCACTTCGACCACGGTCCGACCTTCTCACAGCAGGCCGGCGAGCTTGTACAGCACCAGGCTCCCCGCGACCGCGACGTTGAGGCTCGCCCCGGTCCCCACCATCGGGATTTCGACGACGGTGTCGAGCAGGTCGAGCACCTCCGGCGGGATGCCGGTCTGCTCGTGGCCGAGCACGGCGATCGTGCGGCCGCGGGCGGCCGGGAGGTCGCCCAGCCGGACCGCTTCCTCCGCCAGCTCGACGCCGACCACCCGGGTGCCCGCCGCGCGTTCCCGCGCCAGCCAGCCCGGCGGGTCGTGCACCCAGTGGACGCAGCCGGGGCGCCGCAACGTGTTCCCGCGCCGCAACGCCTCCGGCACCCACGGGAACCGCGGTACCGCGAGGCACGCGCCGACCGCGTCGCACGTGCGCAGCAGCGTGCCGAGGTTCGCGCCGTGCAAGGGCCAGAGCGGGGCGGCCACCAGGTGGCCCCAGCAGGGATGTGCCTTGCTCCGCCGGGACTTCCGCAGCTCCCTCGGCGTGCGGACCCGGACCGCGGGGCTCACCGGCGCCGAGGCGCGGCGCCTCCGATTCGCTCGATCATGCCGGGATTCTAACCCGTTCGCCGGGTCCACCGGGCGATTCGCGCTCTTACCCTGGACACGGAGGTGAAGGCCATGCACGCAGGAGTGGGAGACGAAATCCAGGTACACGGCCGTACCGTCGGATCGGCCGAGCAGCGCGGCGAGATCCTCGAAGTCCGCGGGCCCGACGGCGCCCCGCCCTACCTGGTGCGGTTCGCCGACGGGCACGAAGCACTCGTCTACCCCGGGCCCGACTGCGAAGTCCAGGCCCACGCCGACTAAGCGGCGACCGGCTCGCGGACCCGCCCCCACGCCGCTCCGACGAGCAGCAGCGCGAGCAGCGTCAGGGCGGCCGCGACCTCCGGCAGGACCAGCGGCCCGCCGGACGAGAGCACCGCGCCCCCGACCACGCCGGACAGGCCGACGCCGAGGTAGATCGCCGACGCGTTGAGCGAGAGCACCAGGCCGGCGTGGCCCGGGGCCAGCTCGATCAGCCGGTGCTGCACCGGCGGGCTGAACGACCACGTCGCCATGCCCCACACGAACAGCGCGACGCCGGCCGCGATCGGGGTCGTCGTCGCGATCGGCAGCAGTGCCATGACGACGGTGATCGCGGCCGTCACGACGAGCAGCGGCGCACGCGAACCCCAGCGGTCGGCCGCCCGGCCGCCGGCGAAGTTGCCGACCGCGCCGCCGACGCCGTAGCAGAAGAGCAGCACCGTGACCGCCGTGCCGTGCAGGCCCGCGGTCGCGGCCAGCAGCGGCGACACGAACGTGTAGACCATGAACGCGGCGAGGCAGCCGAGGACCGTCACGGCCAGCATGACGAGCACGCGCGGGTCGCGGCCCGCGGCGAACCGCTCGGCCAGGCTCACCCGCGGCGGGGCGGCGACCGACGGCAGCGCCAGCCGCACGGCCAGCGCGCTCGCCAGCGAGAACACGGCGACCAGCGCGAACGCCGTCCGGTAGCCGAGGTGCTGCGAAATGAGGCTGCCCAGCGGCACCCCGAAGATGAGCGCGACGGTCAGGCCGCCGAACACGAGCGCGATCGCGCGGCCGCGGCGGTCCGGGCTGGTCAGCTGGGCCGCGACGGCGCTCGCCGAGGGTGTGAAGACCGCGGCGCCGATCGCCGTCACCACGCGGGCCAGCAGGAGCGTGGCGTACCCGGGCGCGAGCGCGGCGAACAGGTTGCCGGCCGCGGTGACGGCGAGCGCGGCGACCAGCAGCGTCCGGCGCTCCCAGGTGCCGGTGACGGCGGCGAAGAGCGGCGAGCCGACCGCGTACGCGATGGCGAAGGCCGTGACGAGCTGCGCCGCGGCGGTCGCCGAGACGTGCAGCTCGCCGGTCAGCGCGGGCAGCAGCCCGGCGACGATGTAACCGCTGGTCCCGACGCCGAACGCGCCGAAGGCCAGCACCGAGATCCTCGAGGACGAGGGTGCGGACATGGGTGGGTCCCCCAAGCGGAGCGGGATTGGTTCGATGAACGTCGTAGTTCGACAACTACCGTACTACGTCCCTCCGACAATTTCGATCGGCGTCGTACAATGAGCTCATGGCCAAGTCCGTCACCCTGCCGCCGATCGTCATGCCCACGCGGGAGGAGATCACCGTCGAAGGCGTGCTCCGCGCCCTCGCCGACCCCGTGCGGCTGGCGATCGTGCGCCAGCTCGCGGCGAGCGGCACGGAGGTCTCCTGCGGCGCGCTGACTGTGCCGGTGACCAAGTCCACAATCACCCACCACCTGAGCATCCTGCGCCAGGCCGGGGTCGTGGCCGGCCGCCAGGAGGGGACGACCCGGTTCAACTCGTTGCGCCGCAACGACCTCGACGCGCTGTTCCCCGGCCTGCTCGACGGCGTTCTGGCCGCCCAGCGCTGAGCCCGCCCGTTACGGTGTGGATCGTCACCCGATATCGGGATGACAACCGCCCCCCTCGCTTGTTGAACTGGGCATAGGCAGCTCACGGCGCTGGGGCCGATTGGCTGTCTTTATTTATGCCCCTGTACTGAACCGATCCAGAGATCGGCAGAGTAATCGTTTACCCACCTGGAAGGAGTGCCGTGCCCGTCGCGCTGCTCGCGCTCGCCATCGGAGCTTTCGGCATCGGGACCACCGAGTTCGTCATGATGGGCGTGCTGCCCCAGGCGGCCGCCGACTTCGGCGTCGACATCCCGACCGCCGGCTACCTGATCTCCGCCTACGCCCTCGGCGTCGTCGTCGGCGCCCCGCTGCTCACCGCGGTCGCCGTCCGGCTGCCGCGCAAGACCATGCTGCTGGCCATGATGGGCCTGTTCACGCTGGGCAACGGCCTGTTCGCACTGTCGCCCAACCACGAGTTCGGCGTCGCGTTCCGGTTCCTCGCCGGCCTGCCGCACGGCGCGTTCTTCGGCGCCGGCGCGGTCGTCGCGTCCGGCTTGGTCGGCCCCGGCCAGCGCGCGAAGGCCGTGTCGATGATGTTCCTCGGCCTGACCCTGGCGAACGTCATCGGCGTGCCGCTCGGGACGCTGCTGGGCCAGCAGGTCGGCTGGCGCGCCACCTTCGGCGTCGTCGCTGTCATCGGCCTGATCGCCGCGGCGGCCATCTGGAAGCTGGTCCCGCACCAGGGCAAGCCCACCGACGCGTCGCTGCGGGGCGAGCTGGGTGCGTTCAAGCGGCCGCAGGTGCACCTCGCGCTGGCGATCGTCACGTTCGGCCTCGGCGGCGTGTTCGCCTGCCTGTCCTACATCACGCCGATGCTGACCGACGTCGCCGGCTACTCGCCGTCGAACGTCACGCTGCTGCTGTCCCTGGCCGGCGTCGGCATGACGATCGGCAACCTGCTCGGCGGCCGCCTGGCCGACCGCGCGCTGATGCCGGGCCTGTACGCGGCGCTGCTGGCGCTGGCCTGCGTGCTCGGGATCTTCACGATCACGGCGCAGGGCAAGGTCGGCGCCGCGATCACGATCTTCTTCGTCGGCGTCGCCGGGTTCATGATCGGCCCGATGATGCAGGCGCGGATCATGGAGAAGGCGGGCGGCACTCCGTCCCTGGTGTCGGCCGCCGTCCAGTCCGCGTTCAACATCGCCAACTCGATCGGGGCGTACCTCGGCGGGCTGGTGATCGCCGGCGGGCTCGGCCTGGTCGCCCCCAACTGGGTCGGCGCCCTGCTGGCCGTGTTCGGCCTGTCCCTGGCGATCGTCTCCGGCACGCTCGACCGTCGCGAGGCTAAAGCCGAACGGCGTGAACTCGCGATGGCGTCCTAAGAGGACGCGAACGGGCCGCCGATGATCGTCAGGGCCACGTACAGCACCGCAGCCGCGAGACCGGTGTAGGTCACGATGTCCACGACCTTGCCGCGGATCGCGAGCAGCCCGGCCCTGGCGGTCGGCAGCACCGCCCGCAGCACCGCGGCGAGGAGGAGCGCGGCGCCGATCAGCGCCGCGCCCTCCCGCCAGTGGTACTGGACGATCCGCAGCGCGGCCACGGCCACCACCAGCAGCACCGCCGTGAACGGGAGCTGGGTGAACCGGGACTGCCTGCTCCGGCGGTCGTGGACGTCCCGCCGGTCCTCGGTCATCGTCATCGGCCCTGAAGGCCCTGGACCGAGCGCTCCGCCGCTTCGACGACGTTGCTCACGAGCATCGCCCGGGTCATCGGGCCGACGCCGCCGGGGTTCGGCGAGATCCAGCCGGCGACCTCGGCGACTCCCGGGTGGACGTCGCCGGTGAGCTTGCCGTCCACGTGGGACACGCCGACGTCGAGCACCGCGGCGCCCGGCGCGACCATGTCCGGCGTGATGATCCCCGGCACGCCCGCGGCGGCGACCACGATGTCGGCGCGGCGGACCTCGGCGGCCAGGTCGCGGGTGCCGGTGTGGCACAGGGTCACGGTGGCGTTCTCGCTGCGGCGGGTCAGCAGCAGGCCCAGCGTGCGGCCGACGGTGATGCCGCGGCCGACCACGGTGACGCGCGCGCCGTTCAGCTCGACGCCGTGGCGCTTGAGCAGTTCGATGATCCCGTACGGCGTGCACGGCAGCGCGCCCCGCTGGCCCAGCACGAGCCGGCCGAGGCTGACCGGCGCGAGGCCGTCGGCGTCCTTCTCCGGGTCGATCCGCTCGAGCACGCGGTTCGCGTCGAGGTGCTTCGGCAGCGGCAGCTGCACGATGTAGCCGTGGCAGGCCGGGTCGGCGTTCAGCTCGTCGATGACGGCTTCGAGCTTCTCCTGGGAGATGTCGGCCGGCAGGTCGCGGCGGATCGAGTTGATCCCGATCTTGCCGCTGTCGGCGTGCTTCATCCGCACGTACGAGTGGGAGCCGGGGTCGTCGCCGACCAGGACGGTGCCCAGGCCCGGCGTCACCCCCTTCGCGGCCAGCGCCGCGACGCGCGGCTCGAGCTCCGCGAAAATCGCGTTCTTGGTGGCCTTGCCGTCGAGAATCTTCGCCGTCACGGGCCCCATTCTGGCAAAGCGACCCCCGCGCGTCGCTTCCAGGCGTGGGTGGTCGCTGCCCGTAGACTGGCCGCTACCCCACACGGTCCATTCGCGACGCTCGCCGCGATCAAGCTGTGATCTACCGCACTTCGCATCACGCGAGGTCAGAACGGGTGCCGCCGGGTCGCCGAGCGGCAAAACCCACATGCGGGGTGCACACGCGCGCGCGAACAGTCAAAATGTGCGGGTGGCACAACCGACGACGCAGCTGAACGCGACCGAGCAGGACACCCTGGTCAAGCAGATCGGCCTTGCCCTGCTCCGTGCCGCCCCGCGCGACTGGCGCAAGGTCACCGCGGAGTACCGAGCCGTCGGGAGGTACCACGAGCTGACCGGCGAGATCGTCACCGAGGACGGCACCGTCCACGAGTGGCTCGCCACCCACGACATCGCCACCCTGTTCGGCAGGCTGCGCGGCGGTATGTACCGCGACGGCCGCGGAACGTGGTTCAACGCGCGCTACCAGCTGGACCACCCGTCCAGCTACAACCTCGAGTACAACCGCGACGAGCCGGTGTGGAACCTCGCGCCGCCGCCGCAGGCCTACTCCGACGAGCTGCGGATGTTCCCGCGCACCGAGGAGAACGTGCCCGAGTGGCTGATCCGGCGGATGTCCGGGCTCGGCCCGGAGCAGCCGGGGCCGCACTTCCGGATCGCGCGGATCTTCGACACGATCGGCCCGGCGGGCCGTCCGGTGATCAACCGCCCCGACCTCGAGGTCGAGGAGCAGGACCGGCTGCTGGAGTACCTCGATCACGCGCCGCTGGTCGTCACCGAGCGCGGGTACGACATCGACCGCCTCGCCGCGACGCCCGAGGCCACCGTGCCGGTCGCCTTCCACAGCGACGGCCAGTGGATCTGGCCCGCCGCCGTCAACTTCTACCTGCGCAAGTACGGCGTTTCGCCCGAACTGGACCTGGTCGAGCACGTCCGGGCGGTCGGGTTCACGCTGCCTCCGGTCGACGAGCCGACGCTGCAGGCCGCCGGCGCGTACCTGACCCGGGGCAACCAGCCACCGCCCCAGCAGCAGCGCCCGGCCGGGCCGCCGCCCCAGGGCCCGCCGCCGCAGCAGCAGGCGCCGCAGGGCCCGCCGCCGACCATGGTCGCGACGCCGCCCGTCGCGCCGCCGCAGCAGCACCAGGAGCCGCCCGCGCCGGCGGCTCCCCCGGCCGAGGAGCAGGGCTACGCCGAAGAGGCCGAGTTCGCCGAAGAGGCCTACGACGACCGGGAGTTCGACGACCGCTTCGCCGAGGAGGACTCCTACGGCGAGGGCGAGTACGAGCACGCGGCGGGCTCGAACGGCACGTCGCCGGAGCCGGGCCGGGTGCCCGACCTCGAGGAGACCGCGGAGTACGTCCCCGACCAGCCGATCGGGCACGAGGAGCAGCCGCGCGACGGCGCCGCGTTCGACGCCCCGCGGGCGGGCGAGCCGGAGGACGAGGAGCACGACGGCCCGCACCCGGACGACGAGCACTCCGCGCACCGCGAAGCCGACGAGCAGGCCGCCTTCCAGCAGCACGGGGACGAGGAGCACGCGGGGTTCCAGCCGCAGCGGGACGAGGAACACGGCGGGTTCCAGCCACGCCACGACGAGCCACCGCGCGGGTTCCAGGGCCGCGACGATGCGCCGCACGGGTTCCAGGGCCACGACGAGACGTCGCACGGGTTCCAGGGCCACGAGGAAGAGCAGCCCGGCTTCCCGGGCCGCGGAGCGGAGCAACCCCAGGGGTTCCAGGCCCGCGAGGAGGAGCCGCCTGGCTTCCAGGGCCATGCGGACGAGGAGCCGCCCGGGTTCCAGCCTCGGCAGGACGAACCCGCGCACGCGGCCTTCGAACCCGGCCAACCGCGACAAGAAGAACCCGCCCACGCCGCCTTCGAACCCGGCCAACCGCGACAAGAAGAACCCGCCCACGCCGCCTTCGAACCCGGCCAGCCGCGGCAAGAAGAACCCGCCCACGCCGCCTTCGAACCCGGCCGGCCCCGGCAGGAGGAGCCCGCGCACGCCGGGTTCCAGCCGCCGCGGCGCGAGGAGCAGCCGGCGTTCGACCCCGGCCCGCCGACCATGATCACCCAGCCCGAGGTGCCCGGCGTGCTGCCGGTGCCGGAGCCGCCGGCCCCGCAGCCCCAGGCCCAGCCCGAGCCCGCGCAGCCGCCCGCGGCGGCGGCGCCCCGCTCGGGCCGCCGCGCGCTGCGCCGCGAGACCCCGGACCACCCCGTGCTCGCCGGGCTGCAGGCCAAGCTGGACGAGCTCGAGGTCCCGGAAAGCGGCTACAAGCTGGGCGAACCCGCCGAGCACGGCTGGAGCGTCGAGCAGGTCGACGAGGGCTGGCGCGTCGGCTGGTACGACGGCAAGCTCAGCAACCCCGCGGTGTTCGGCGACGCCGAGGACGCGGCCGCGTTCATGCTCGGCAAGCTGCTGCTCAACCCGGAGGGCCACGTGCCCGAGCCGGAGCCCGAACCGGAACCCGAGCCCGAGCCGGAACCGGCGCCGCAGCGGGTCGTCGCGACGCTGTCGCCGGAGGTCGCGACCGGGTCGTACCCGGTCCGCAAGCCGGACCCGGTGCCCCCGCAGGAGCAGACCGCGTTCACGAGCGCCGAGGAGCTCTTCGGCGACCTCGAGGACGACGAACCGCCGGCCCCGCCGCGCCAGCCCGCTCCGCCCGCGCCGGTCCCGGCCGGGCCGCCGCCCCTGGCGCAGCAGCAGGCCGGTCCGCCGCCCGTGGCTCCCCCGCCGCCCCGGCGCGAGCCGCCGTCGGCGCCGACCGTGCTGGCCCCTCCGGTGCAGCCGGGTGTCCCGCCGGTGCCGCCGGCCGCCCCGCCCGCTCCGCCGCGCCGTGAGGAGCCGGCCCGCCCGGCCGTCAACGGCGGGGGTGGCGGTGGCCAGCAGCAGTGGCCGATCGGGCCACTGGCCGGCGAGCCGCCGCTGACGCTCTTCCGCGGCAAGGAGCTGCGCGAGCTGCCCGCGGGCAGTGAGCTGGACCGCTTCGGCGGCCCGAACGGCAACCTGACGTACGCTGCGGGCACGCCGTTCGCCGAGCGGTCGCTGGTGCCCGAGTGGGTGAACCGGCCGTACCACGTCTACCGCGTGCAGCGGCCGCTGGAGACGCTGGCCGGCGTCGCGATCCCGTGGTTCAACCAGCCGGGCGGCGGGTCGGCGTACCTGCTCCCGGCGTCGATCGAGGAGCTGCTCGCCGAGGGCGACCTCATCGAGCTCGACCCGGGCGAACCCCCGATCGACTGAGTCCGCTTCGAAGGCCCCGGCGCTGCCGGGGCCTTCGTGGTTTCAGCGGATGACGAGCCCGTGCGCGGCGGCGAAGGCGATCGCGGTCTCGACGTCGACGTCGGCGCCCCGCAGATCGGCCTGCACCAGGGCGTTCGCGTCGAGCCGCGCACCGCGCAGGTCCGCGCCGTCGAACTTGGCGCCCTGCAGCCGCGCGCCGGTCAGGTCGCTGCCGCGCAGGTCGGCGCCGGTGAGGTCCGCTTCGGTCAGGTTGGCTTCGCGCAACCGCAGGCCGGACAGGCCCAGCCGACGCAGCCGCGCCTTCGCGAGCGACGCCAGCGAGAGGTCGCACTCGGTGATCGCGATGCCGCCGAACCCGCTGTCGGCGAACGACGAGCCGAGCAGCGAGCACGACGTCCAGCGGCTTTCGACGAGCACCGTGCGGTCGAAGGTGCACGAGCGGAACGCGGAGGCGTCGTGCCGCGAGCGGGAAAGGTCGGCGCGGCTGAACACGCAGTCGTCGAACGTGCAGCCACGCGTCCGCAGCCCGCTCAGGTCCGCCCCGGTGAAGTCGCAGCCGGTGAACCGCCGCTTTTCCCACCACTGCCCGGACAACACCGCTTCGCGGTAGTCCTCCCCCGTCTCCAGCACGGCCCCAGGGTGCCACACCGGTCAGGGCCGCATGCCTTGGACGTAGTTCATCGCCTCGACGTACTCGGGCAGCTGCGCGCGGCGTGCCATCTCGGCCTCGTCCAGGTTCTCCAAGCGGGTCTGGATCCACCACAGGTTGCCGAACGGGTCGCGCACGCGGCCGACGCGGTCGCCGAAGAACAGCACCGTCTGGCGGGTGACCTCGGTGGCGCCGGCCGCGATCGCGCGCCGCTGGGTTTCTTCGCTGTCCGGCACGTAAAGCCGCAGGAACGCCGGGGTCTCGGCCCAGCCGTCCGGCGAGTCGAAGGCCATCACGACCGCGTCGCCGATGCGGACCTCGGCGTGGCCGATCTTGCCGTCTTCACCGACGACCCTGGCGAGTTCTTCGGCGTCGAACGCCTGCTTCAGGAAGTCGAGCAGGCCCGCGGTGTCGCGGCCGATGATCCACGGCGTGACCGTCGTGTAGCCCTCGGGAACCATGATTTCCTCCTCCAGTTCGGGTGTGGCCCCGACCCTAAGATCGAAATAGGACAGTTCCTGACCGCTGCATACTGGGCTCATGGGAGTTCCGCTGCGGCCGGTGGCGGCGCGGTCGGTGTACCGCGAACACGCGCCCCCCGCCGCGCTGGCCGACGTCGTGGCCTGCGGCTGGCACGGGAGCACCGGTTGGGCGCGGCCGTTGCGCGTGCTGCCCGACGGCTGCGCGGACCTCGTCTGGGACGGCGAGGCGCTCACGGTGGTCGTCACCGTCGGGGCGCCCCTGCGGTTGTGGGTCCCGGCAGCGGCGGCGCGCGTCGGCGTGCGGCTGCGGTGCGGCGCCGCGGCCGCCGTGCTCGGCACGGCCATGCCGGAACTGGCCGCGGTGACCAGGCTGAGCGACCTCTGGGGCGCGGCCGCCCGGCTCGCCGAAGAGCAGCTCGCGGCGGCTGATCCCCAGGCACAACGCGGAATCCTGGAGTCGCTCGTCGCCCGCCGCGGCGCGACGCCGGACCCGCGGGTGCTGGCCGCCGTCCGATCCCTGGGTACAGCCGCGCGGACGTCCGACCTCGCCGTGGGGATCAGCGAACGCTCGTTGCGGCGGCACTTCGTCCACGCCGTCGGTGCCGGACCGAAGCAGCTGCACCGGGTCCGGCGGTTCCAGCGGTTCCTGCGTCTCCTGGAGCCCCTCGCGGCCGGGCGGGCGTCGCTGGCCGGCGTCGCCGCCGGGCTCGGCTACGCCGACCAGTCGCACCTCGGCCGCGAATGCCGCCGCCTGTCCGGCTCCTCCCCCGCCGCGCTCGTGCGGGTGGCCGAAAAGTTCCAGACGCGGGCGGCGGACGCGCGCAACGATCGGGCGCATGTTCCGAGTCACCATCGCGGTGCGCGCTGACGACCTCGACGTCAACGGCCACGTCCGCGGCCCGGCCTACCTCGCCTACGCCGACCACGCGCGCTGGGTGTGCGTCCAGGCCGCGGGCATCGACCCGGCCGAGCTGGCCGCGCGCCGGATCGGCCCGGTGAACCTGGAGACGACCGTGCGGTTCCACCGCGAGCTCGTCCCCGGCAGCGAGGTCACGGTCGGCTGCGAATTCTCCTACGGTGAAGGCAAAACCTCGCGGGTGACGCAGGAGTTCCACGCGCCGGACGGCACGCTCGTCGCCTCGGTGTCGTCGGTGTCGGGACTGCTGGACCTCGACCGGCGACGGCTGCTGCCGAACCCCGGCGCGTACTGGCAGGAGCTGGCGGCTCACCCGGAATTGCTCGGCCTGAAGCCGAAAACCGCGTGATCTTTTCCGGCCCGCTGACTACGGTGGCGCCGTGCCCGACCACGACTACGTCGACCCGTACCTCGCCTCGCTCTACGACGCGCTGAACCCGCGGGAGAGCAGCGGCGACTTCGCGTTCTACCTGCCGATGATCATGGCGGCGGACTCGGTGCTGGACGTCGGGTGCGGCACCGGGTCCCTGCTGCACTGGGCGCGCGAGTCCGGCCACGAAGGCCGGCTCGTCGGGCTCGACCCCGCCGAGGGCATGCTCATCCAGGCCCGCCGACGCGACGACATCGAGTGGGTGCACGGCGATTTGTCCGGGGTTTCCTGGGACGGCGAGTTCGACTTCGCCGTGATGACCGGGCACGCGTTCCAGGTGCTGCTCACCGACGACGAGTTACGCACGGCGTTCGCGGCGGTCCACCGGGCGCTGAAGCCGGGCGGCCGGTTCGGTTTCGAGACGCGCAACCCGGCCGCCCGCGGCTGGGAACGCTGGACGCCCGACCACGTCTGGGAAGCCGGCGAGGTGCGGTCCTGGAACGACGCCGGGCCGTTCGAAAACGGGTACGTCAGCTTCACGACGACGTACGAAAGCCCTCAGTGGGACGCGCCGCAGTACAGCGAAAGCACGTTGCGCTTCCTCGATGTCCCTTCCCTGAACAGGTTCGTCGAGGAAGCCGGGCTGGTCGTCGACGAGCAGTACGGCTACTGGGACCGGACACCGGTGACCGGCACGAGCCCGGAAATCATCACGATCGCCCGGCGGCCCCTCACCTGAAGTCGCGCGACTTCGCCTTGATCCGCATCGGCAGCGCCTCGACGCGGTCGGCGAGCACGCTCACGACACCGTCGGCCTTCTCCACCACCCCGCGGATCAGCAGCGCCGGGCTGGCGCGCGCGACGCGGTGGTAGCGCTGCCACAGCCCGAGCGTGCAGATCACGTTGACCATCCCCGTCTCGTCCTCGATGTTGAGGAAGGTGACCCCGCCCGCGGTCGCCGGGCGCTGGCGGTGGGTGACGGCGCCGCCGATCAGCACGCGCGCGCCGTCGTCGAGGTCGGCCAGGCCGCTCGCCGGGACGACGCCGAGCGCGTCGAGGCGGTCGCGGATGAACTCGGTCGGGTAGCTGTCCGGCGATACCCCGGTCGCCCAGACGTCGGCCGCCGCGAGGTCGAGCCCGTCCATCCCGGGCAGCGTCGGGGCGTGCGCGCCGACCAGGCCCGGCAGTTTCTCCGGACGCTCCCCCGCGACGGCGCCCGCGGTCCACAGCGCCTGCCGCCGGTCGCCGCCGAACCCGGCGAACGCACCGGCCGTGGCGAGGGCCTCGATCTGCGGGGTCGTCAGCCGCACGCGGCGGGCGACGTCGGCCATGTCGGTGTAGTCGCCGTTCGTGAGCCGCTCGGCCACGATCCGCTTCGCGACGTCTTCGCCGATCATCCGGACGGTGCTCAGCCCGGTGCGCACATCGTGGAACTTCCCGGTGCCGGCTTCGAGGGTGGCGTGCGGGAGGCTGCGGTTGATGTCGGGACCGTGCACGGTGACGCCGTGGCGCCGCGCGTCGGCGACCAGCGACTGCGGTGAGTAGAAGCCCATCGGCTGCGCGCGCAGCAGGCCGGCCAGGAACGCGTCCGGGTGGTAGAGCTTGAAGTAGGCGCTGGAAAACACCAGGTGCGCGAAGCTCAGCGCGTGGCTCTCCGGGAAGCCGAAGTTCGCGAACGCCTTGAGCTTCAGGAAGATCTTCTGCGCGAGCTCGTCTTCGACGCCGTTCGCGGCGGCGCCTTCGAGGAACCGTTGCCGCAGCCGTTCCATCTTCCGGTCCGACCGCTTCGAGCCCATCGCGTGCCGCAGCTGGTCGGCCTCCGCCGCGGTGAAGTTCGCGACGTCCAGCGCGATCTGCATCATCTGCTCCTGGAACAGCGGCACGCCCTTGGTCTTGTGCAGCGCCTTCTTCAGCAGCGGGTGGTCGTAGCTCCACTCCTCGCGGCCCTGCTTGCGGCGGATGTACGGGTGCACCGAGCCGCCCTGGATCGGGCCCGGCCGGATCAGCGCGACCTCGACGGCGAGGTCGTAGAACTCCCGGGGTCGCAGGCGCGGCAAGGTCGCCAGCTGGGCCCGGCTCTCCACCTGGAACACGCCGATCGCGTCGGCGCGGCAGAGCATGTCGTAGACCTTCTGGTCGGTGAGGTCGAGCTCGGCGAGGTCGATCTTCTCGCCCTTGTGCTCCTCGACGAGGTCGAGCATGTAGTGCAGCGCGGAGAGCATGCCGAGGCCGAGCAGGTCGAACTTGACGAGCCCGGCGGCCGCGCAGTCCTCCTTCTCCCACTGGATGACGCTGCGGTTCTCCATCCGCGCCCACTCGACCGGAACGACCTGGCTCACCGGCTCGTGGCACATGACCATGCCGCCGGAGTGGATGCCGAGGTGGCGCGGGAAGTCCTCGAGGGCGAACGCGAGCTGCACGACCTCGTCCGGGATGTCGTGGTCGTGGTCCTTTTCGGTGCTGCGCAACGAACCCCAGCGGTCGATCTGCTTGCTCCAGGCGTCCTGCTGGCCCGGCGAGTAGCCGAGGGCGCGGGCGGCGTCGCGGACGGCGGACCGGGCGCGGTAGGTGATGACGTTCGCGACCTGGGCGGTTCTGAGGCGGCCGTGCTTTTCGAAGACGTACTGGATGGCCTCCTCGCGGCGGTCGGACTCGATGTCGAGGTCGATGTCCGGGTAGCCGTCGCGGTCCGGGGCGAGGAAGCGCTCGAAGAGCAGCTCGTTGGCCACCGAGTCGACCTTCGTGATGCCGAGCGCGTAGCAGACGGCCGAGTTCGCGGCCGAGCCCCGGCCTTGGCAGAGGATGTTGTGGTCGTTGCAGAACCGGACGATGTCCCAGACGATCAGGAAGTACCCGGGGAAGCCGAGCTTCTCGATGATCGCCAGTTCGTGCTCGATCTGCTGCTTCGCCTTTTTCTCGTGGGGCTTGCCCTTGAAGCGTTCCTCCGCGCCTTTCTCGGTGAGCTTCCGGAGGTAGGTCGCTTCGGTTTCGTTTTCCGGGACGTCGAACGGCGGCAGCTTCGGCGCGATCAGCTTGAGCGGGAACGCGCATTCCATGCCGAGGAGCGCCGAGCGCCGGACGGCCCCGGGGTAGCGCCGGAAGAGGACGTCCATTTCGGCGCCGCTGCGCAGGAACGCCGTGCCGGCCGCGGGCAGCCAGCCCTCCAGCTCGTCGATGCCGCGCCGGGCGCGGATCGCGGCGAGGGCGTCGGCGAGCGGGGCGCGTTCCGGGCGGGCGTAGTGCGCGGCGGTGGTGGCGACGGTGGGGAGGTGCAGTTCTCCGGCGAGCTGCGTCAGGACGTCGTTGTGCGTGCTGTCGAGCGGCTGGCGGTGGTCGGTGAGCTCGACGTAGACGTTGTCGTGGCCGAAGAGATCGGTCAGTTCCTTCAGTTTCTCCGCGGCGGCTCTCGGGCCGTCCGTGACGAGAGCGGAACGTACGGCACCCTTGCGGCAGCCGGTGAGCACGACACACTGCCCGGCGACCTCTTCGGCGACGGCGCCGAGGTCGTAGATCGGCCGTCCCTTTTCGGCCTTTTCGTGGATCTGGCCGGCGGTGATGGCCCGGCAGAGGGCCCGGTAGCCCTGGTCCCCGCGGGCGAGGAGCAGGAGGTGTTCGCCTTCGGGGTCGGCGACGCCGTTCTGGGGATTGGTGAGGCCGAAGCTGAGCTCGGTGCCGAAGACGGTGTTGACGCCGAGTTCCCGCGCGGCCTCGGCGAAGCGCACGACGCCGTACATGCCGTCGTGGTCGGTGAGGGCGATGGCATCGAGCTGGAGGCGCGCGGCTTCTTCGACGAGCTCTTCGGGATGGCTGGCGCCGTCGAGGAAGCTGAAGTTGGAGTGGCAGTGCAGTTCGGCGTAGGGGACGCGGACGGTTTCGCCGCCATCGTCGTTGCGCCGGGTGGGGAGGTCGCCGGGCCGCCGGTAGGCCTCCCGCCGGCGGCCCCAGGCGGGGCTGTCGCCGTGGTCACCGGGAGGGACCCCGCCGGCGAGGGTGCGGGCGAGGTCCTTCCAGGGGACGGGTGGGTTGTTCCAGCCCATTCAGCGGCTCCCGGGCTGGTCGGGATCGATCGGCGCTTCCCGGCGGCGACGGTGCCAGTTGCTGGGGTGGTTCCAGCGGCTGCGGGCTTCGGCTTCGCTCATGCCTGGTGGGTTGGTGGGCAGGTGGCGGATTTGCCCACGCTCGGCGGGTTCACTGGCGCCGGACTGGTCGGCGGTCGCTTCGCCGGGCCCGCTCATGCGGCAGCCATTCTCTTCCGAGGCTCGCGGGACCGGCAGCGCGATGACCGGGCACACCCACTCTTCCTCGAGTTCATCGACCGGCTCCCTCGGCAGCCGGCCGCGAACCGTCCACCTCTCCGGATCCGCCTGCGGTGCCGGTACCTCGCGCAGCCACTCGCGCTCCTCCTCCGGGTGGCGCGGGGTTGCCTCCGGCTCGGCGCTCAACCAGGCCCGGAGCTTGCGTGCGTAGTCCTCGTCCATGCTCAGTCGTACACTCCCTCGACCGTCCACAGTGGATTTTCCGTGCCCGCGCAGTGCAGCAGCACCGCCTCGGGCGGGTCGTCCGGTTCGCCCGCGAGCAGCAGCTGCAGCCGCGCGCGGCGGGGGCCCGTTCTTCGGCGGTCGCCCGCCAGGGGCCACGGCCCCGCCCAGCCCACGACCTCCCGCCGCGGGCCGCCGGTGATGCTCAGGGCGTGCGGGGTCGCCGTCAGCCGGTCGCGTGCCGAAATGCCGATCGGGTTGCCCTCGGCGTCGACCACCTGGGCCGGCACCGGGCGGTCGAGGACAGTCGCCGGGGACGGGGCCGGCAGCCGTCCGGGCCAGGTCGCGTCCGGGGGCGTCGACGGCTCGCGCGGGTCGCCCCACGGCACCAGCCGGACGCGGCCCGCCGGGTCGCGGCCGCCGTCGAGCAGCGGTGTCACCACGCCCTCCGGCCCCAGCAGGCCCTGGACCCGGACGAACGCCCGCGCCGCGCGCTCGTCGTCCTCCTCGGTTCCGCCGTTCTGCCACAGGTCGAGCTGCAGCGACCGGCCCTCGACGACCTCCTCGGGTTCCAGCCGCAGCCGCACCACGCCGGACGTCGGGCGCTGCCCCGGTGCCGCGCGCAGCCAGCCTTCGAACTGCCAGCGCACGCGGTCGGCGACCCCGGCGGGCGTCAGCGGTTCCGCGCACCGCCACGCGCGGCCGAGGTGTTCGCCTTCTTCGGTGACCGCGTAGATGCCGAGCCGCGTGCAGGCGAGGCCGTGGCCGGCGAGCGCGGCGCAGAACCGCGACGCGAGGCCCTTGGCGAGGAACGCGGCGACGTCGACCCGCTCGACGACCGGGTCGAACTCCTCGGTCAGCGTCAGCTCCGGTGGCGGGCTCCGCCGCAGCGGCGGGCGTTCGGACCGGCCCCGCGCCAGCCGGTGGGCCAGCACGCCGGCCGCGCCGAACCGGTTGACGACGTCGCGTTCCGGCAGTGCCGCGAAGGCGCCGAGGGTGCGCAACCCGAGGCGCCGCAACAGGTCGACGAGCTCCGCGCGGTCGGCGCCGGGCTGGTCGAGCTCGGTGATGGGCAGCGGGGCGAGGAACTCGGCGACGCGCCCGGGTTCGACGAACTCCCCGCACCGCGCGGCGAGCGTCGCGGCGAAGAGCCCTTCGGCGACGCCGACCTGGCACTCGACGCCGGCCGCGGCGGACACTTCGTCGACGAGCCGTTCGACGAGGGCGTGCTCGCCGCCGAAGTACGCGGCGGCGCCGTCGACGGGGACCGCGACGAGCCCCGGCCGCACGACTTCGACCCCGACGACGAGGCCTTCGACCGCCCGCGCGACGGATTCGAAGAGCCGGGCGTCCCGGCCGTCGTCGGCGGCGAAGACGGCCAGGTCCGGGCAGTTCGACTGGGCCTCCCGCCGCCGCATCCCCCGCCGGACACCGTTGCGCCGGGCCCCGGCATTGCTCGCGACGACCCGGTTGGCACTGAAGACGGCGGCGGGCGCGGTGACGGAAACCCCACCGACGGCCGCCGCGGCGACGACGGGCCAGTCCGGGCACCAGAGGACGAGCATCCGGGTGGCGAGCTCCCCGGACCGCCGCGGCGACGGGACAGTCATCCGACCTCCCCGGGAGAACCGGCGCAGCCAGTCCACAGTGGACGAACGGCCGTCATGCCGTCGCCTCGTCGCGAAGGGGAACGGCGACCGGTGCGGAGGAAGGAGCGAGCGACCCGCCCGGCCCGGGCAGCGCCACCGAAGCCGTCATCGGGCGAGCCGCGGCCCCCCGGCCGCGCGCCCGCACCGTCACCTCCCGCTCGCGCAGGTGCCCGTAGCCGTCCTCGAGCCCGGCCCACGCCGAAAACCGGCACGACAGCTCGACGTCGGCCCCCGGCCACGCACCGAACGTCAGCAGCACCGCCCCTCGGTGCCTCGCCCGGGCAGACAACCGCCGCGCCACGGCTGCCTGGACCGTCTCCGAATGGATCGCCACCAGGTCGACCCCGTCGAGCAGCGCGGCCGCCACCGCCGGGAGCTCGGCTCCCGGCCGCGGGACCAGCGCCACCCGGCGGAGGTCGACGCCGTACTCGGCCGCCGCCGCCAGCCCCAGCGACGGCATGCCGACCACGGCCGCCCACGACCCGGTGGCGGTGGCTTCGGCGAGCAGCGCGAGCAGCAGCGACGTCCCCCCGTGGACCGCGACCGTGCTCCCGCGCCGGAGCCCGGCGGCGGGCAGCAGCCCGGCCAGCGCCGGGGCGACCGGGAGCACCCTTCCCGTCACCCGCGCACGCTCGGCCTGGACCGCGACCCGGCTCGCCGTGCTGACCCCGGGCAGGGCCGCCAGCCGGGCCACCGGCGGCTCCACCACAGCGGTCACCGCACGCACCTCCCCACCACGGACTAGGCCGGCGGTCGGGCCTCTCCCAAAAACACGACCGACGGCACTGGTTCGCCGCGGGGAAGGCGGCGGTTCCACGTCGAACAGGTGTTCGACGTGAACAAGTCAACCGCTAACCGCCCGAGGTGTCAAGTCACCCACTGGTGGGGTAGGCACCTTGGAACGCGAGACGCGCGTCGGCCTCCGAAGCGATCCGGGACAGCTCGTCGTCCAGCACCAGGAACGCTTCCCACGGCTCGCCCGCCAAGAGCCCCGCGACCCGCGACTCCAGGTCCGGCACCCGTTTCCCCTTCCACACCTTGTCCGCCAAGCTCACAAGCAGGTCTTCGACCGTCGCGTCCGGCGCGGACCAGGACCCGTGCGTCCCGGCGAACCGGGCCAGGCCCTCGGGAACGCCGTGCGACAGCAGCAACGCGTACCCCGCCGGCCCGTGCGCCGACCCCGGCCCGGACAGCTCTTCGGGGTGCCGGACCTTCCCGATGTCGTGTGTGGCCGCCCCGAACAGCACGGCGCCGGCGTCGAACGCGACGCGGTCCGCGGCCCACGCGGTCAGCGCGACGGCGACGTCGTGCACCACGCGCAGGTGCGCCCCCAGCCGCGGCGGCGCGTCCAGCGTCTCCAGCAGTTCACGCGCCCGCGGGGGCAGCGGCGCGAAACCCGGGGCGTCCAGCGCGGCGCGCAGCAGATCGATCACCCCGCCACGGTAATGAAGTTGCCCGCGCCGGACCCCGCTCGCTAGACACACTCCCGTGGAGCTCACCGAAGCCCGGCCCGAAGACTGCCCGGAACTGCTCGTCCTGCAACGCTGCTGCTGGGTCCAGGAGGCCGTCCTCAACGACACCCTCGACATCCCCGCGCTGCACGAGACCCTCGAAGACGTCCGCGACTGGACGAAGACCTGGTCGGTGTGGGTGCTGCGCGAGGACCACCGGCTGGTCGGCGCCGTGCGGGCCCGGCTCGAAGGCGACCGCTGGGAGCTGGGCAGGCTGATGGTCGCGCCGGACCTGGCCGGGCGCGGGCTCGGCCGCCGGCTGCTCGAGCACGCCGAAGCGCAGGCGCCCGCCGAAGCGCGGCGGTTCGCCCTCTTCACCGGGGCCCGCAGCACCCGCAACATCACGCTCTACCAGCGCGCGGGCTACCGGCTCACCGACGCGCCCGCGGCCGGCGGGCACATCAGCGGCGCGGTGTACCTCGAGAAGGACGTCACACACCGCTAATAACCCGGTCCGCCCGCCTGACGCTGCGGCGTCGGCTAGATTGCCCGGTGGACTTCTGGGGGTGGGCGATGACCAAACGGCCGGTTCTGTGGGCCGCCGGCGCGCTGGTCGCGGCCGGTGCGGTGGCAGCCGTCGTGCTGACGGCGGGCGGCGGTGTCCCCGGTGCCGGGGCCGCGGCACCCGGGCCGACGACGATGGGCGCGGAGTGGCGCTCCTTCCGCGCCGACGTCACCGGGATCCGCCCCGGCCAGGACGACGTCAGCCTGTTCGTGCAGGTCGCGTTGCCCGGCAAGGACCCCGGCTGCGTCCGGGAGCCGCGGATCGAGCAGGTCGTGGAGACCAAGACCGACGTCCGCGCCGACGTCGTCTACTCGACGCGGCCCGCGGCGGGCGGCTGCCAGGACAAGGTGCCCGCGGAGCTGCGGCTGACCACGTCGGCGCCGGTCGCGGACCGCACGGTGATCCTCAACGGCGACAACGGCAACGCCTGGCACAAGCTCGGCGCCGGCTGGGGCCACTGCGCGCCCCAGGGCACCTGCGCCCCGCCCGCCGACCACTGCGACCCGGCGTGGATCGGCGCCGCGGTGTCCGCGACGGGCGCCGAGAGCGCGGGCACCACCCGCGCCTGCGACCCGGACTGGCTGGTCCTCGACCTCCTGCTGCGCCAGACCGACCCGCCCGCCCGCGCGGTCTTCCGCTGGGGCGGCACGGGCTGGACGTCGTTCGCGCAGGTCAAGACGGCCGGCTGCGCGGACATCCGGGCGGCGGAGCCGAAGTTCCCGGTCGCGCTCTGCAAGACGCTGCCCGTGCCCGCCTAGCGCCCCAGCTTCTTGACGACCTCCGCGCCGACCGCCTTCACCGCGTCGTCGGTCTCCTGCTGCGGCATCGGCGAGTTCGAGAAGAAGCCCTTGTCCCAGCCGGACACCTCGACGATGACGACCGTCGTGCCCTTCAGGATGTGCAGTTCCGACCCGCTGAACGCGCTCTGCGTCACCAGCCGGACCAGGGTCGCCTTGTCGCCGAGGCCCTTCACCTCCGTCGGCGGGACCGCCGGGGCGATCGGCTGGTAAAGGCGGTTCGCCCCCTCGCGCGCGCCCTCCCCCGAGTACGCCGTGAGCCGGACGCTCAGCGTCGCGTCGCGGACGTTCTCGTCGGGGCCGGGCTTCCAGCTGCAGTTGACCTGCTTCAGGCCGGGCAGGTTCGCGGCGCCCGGGCCGCCCACCGCGAAGCTCGGGAAACCCGCCTTCTCCAGCGTCTGGGCCGGCACCTGGCACTCGGCGGGCACCGGCGACGACGACGGTGCCGCGCCGGTGCTCGCGAAGTAGTCGCCCGCGAAGATCGCACCCGGGATGCCCACGCCGAGCAGCACCACCACCGCGCCGGCGATCCCGAGGATCAGCCCGGTCCGCTTCTTCTTCGGCGGCGGCATCGGCGCGCCGTAGCCGGGGCCGTAACCGGGGTGGCCCCGCGGTGGATACCCCGGCGGCGGGTAGCCGGGCTGCTGGGGGTACGGCCCCTGCTGCCCGTAGCCCGGCTGTCCCTGCCCGTACGGCGGTGGTGGTGGTTGCTGCATCGAGCCCTCCCTCTCGAAGCGCGCGGGATCAGTGCGCGAAGTGGCGCGTTCCCGTCAGGTACATCGTGACGCCCGCCTTCTCCGCGGCCGCGATCACCTCGGGGTCGCGGACCGAGCCGCCGGGCTGCACGACCGCGCGGACGCCCGCCTCGATCAGCACCTCCAGGCCGTCCGGGAACGGGAAGAACGCGTCCGACGCGCCGACCGAGCCCTTCGCCCGGTCGCCCGCCCGCGAGACCGCCAGCCGCGACGAGTCGACGCGGTTGACCTGGCCCATGCCGACGCCGACGGTCGCGCCGTCCGCGGCGAGCAGGATCGCGTTCGACTTGACCGCGCGCAGCGAGCGCCACGCGAACTCGAGGTCGCGCAGGGTCTGCTCGTCGGCCGGGGTGCCGGTCGCCAGCGTCCACGAGGCCGGGTCGTCACCGGGCGCGTCGATCGCGTCGACGGTCTGCACGAGCACGCCGCCGGAGATCTGGCGGAACTCGATCGGCGCGGGGTGCTCGATCACCGGCAGCTTCAGCAGCCGGATGTTCTTCTTGCGCTGCAGGATCTCCAGTGCCTCGGCGTCGAAGTCCGGTGCCAGCACGACCTCGGTGAAGACCTCGGCGATCTGCTCGGCGGCCTCGCGGCTGACCGGGCGGTTCGTCGCGATGACGCCGCCGTAGGCCGAGACCGGGTCGCACGCGTGCGCCTTGCGGTGCGCCTCGGCGATGTCCGCGCCGACCGCGATGCCGCACGGGTTGGCGTGCTTGATGATCGCGACGGCGGGCTCGGCGAAGTCGAACGCGGCGCGGCGGGCGGCGTCGGTGTCGACGTAGTTGTTGTAGGACATGGCCTTGCCGTGCAGCTGCTCGGCGTGCGCGAGGCCGGCCCGGTGTCCCTTGTACAGCGCGGCCTTCTGGTGCGGGTTCTCGCCGTAGCGCAGCACCTCACCGCGTTCCCAGCTGATGCCCGAGAACTCGGGGAAGCCGGAGTCGTCCGCGGGCGCGTACACGTTGGAGAACCAGGACGCGACGGCGATGTCGTACGACGCCGTGTGCGCGTACGCCTGGGCCGCGAGGCGCTTGCGGTCGTCGAGGTCGAAGCCACCGTCGGCGACGCGCTCGAGCACCCAGCCGTAGCGGGCCGGGTCGACGACGACCGCGACGCTGCCGTGGTTCTTCGCCGCCGCGCGGACCATGGCCGGGCCGCCGATGTCGATGTTCTCGACGCAGTCCTCGGGGCTCGCGCCGGACGCGACCGTCTGCTCGAACGGGTACAGGTTCACGACCAGCAGGTCGAACGCCGCGATCTCCAGCTTGCGCAGCTGCTCGACGTGGTCGGGGTTGCCCTGGTCGGCGAGCAGGCCGGCGTGCACGCGCGGGTGCAGCGTCTTGACGCGGCCGTCGAGCGACTCGGGGAAGCCGGTGACGTCTTCGACCGGCGTGACCGGGACACCGGCGTCGGCGATGACCTTCGCCGTGCCGCCCGTGGAGACGATCTCGACGCCGGCCGCGTGCAGGCCGGTCGCGAGGTCCAGCAGGCCCGCCTTGTCCGAGACGCCGATCAGCGCCCGGCGGACCGGGCGCCGTCCCAGGTCAGTGCTCACGAAATGTCACCTTTCGTCCGTCCACGGTGCAGCCACCGCGGCCGAGTCGCTCGATCGTTTCCACCAGCAGCCTGCGTTCGACGGCCTTGATCCGTTCGTGCAGGACGTCTTCGGTGTCGTCGTGCTCCACGACGACCGCCTCCTGGGCGATGATCGGCCCGGTGTCGACCCCGGCGTCCGCGAAGTGCACGGTCGAGCCGGTGACCTTGACGCCGGCCTCGAGGGCGTCGCGGACCGCGTGCATCCCGGGGAACGACGGGAGCAGCGCCGGGTGCGTGTTGATCACCGTGAAGCGGCTGAGGAACTCGCTCCCGAGGATCTTCATGAACCCCGCGGAGACGACGAGGTCGGGCTCGTAGGCCGCGACGGCTTCGCTCAGCGCCTTGTCCCAGGCGGCGCGGTCGGGGTGGTCGGCGACGCGGACCGTGAACGACGGGATGCTCACGCGCTCGGCGCGGGTCAGCGCCTCGATGCCGGTGCGGTCGGCGCCGACGGCGACGACCTTGGCCGGGAAGCCGGACCGCGCGGTGGCGTCCAGCACCGCCTGCAGGAGGGTGCCGGAGCCCGACGCGAGCACGACGAGCTTCACCGGGGTGGGCAGCTCCAACCGTTGAGACAGAGCGGGCTCCTTGCCGCGGGCGGTGCGCAGCCGGGCGCACGGCGCTTCACCAGGTCACGTCAACCCTAACGGTCGGTCTCGTCCGGCTCGACGTCGCCGCAGGTCTCGGTGCCTCCGGTCACAGCTTCGTCCTCGGCCGGGACGTCGTCGAGGCCGAGTTCGGCGTCCGCTTCGGCTTCGAACTCCGTGTCCTCGCCGGGTTCTTCTTCGGGCTCTTCGGCTTCTTCGTCCTCTTCGGACGCTTCGAGTTCCTCGACGGCCTCAGCCGCTTCTTCGGCGTCGACCTCGTCGGCGTCCTCGAAGGCTTCGTTGTCCTCGAGGGCCTCCGGCGGCGGCGCCGGCGGTTCGTGCTCGCCGGTGAAGAACGCGACGAACGCACCCGGGATGACGATCCAGCAGAACGCGACGACCGACGCGACCCCGACCGGCACGCTCACCGGGTCGAACGGGCCGTCGCCGAGCCGTCCGCCGGACAGGGTGCCCAGCAGGACGCAGCCGAGCGCGACCACCGCGCCGGCCACGGCGACCGCGCGGATGCGCTGCGCCGGGTCCGCGTCCACCTTGCGCAGCGACCAGCCGACCAGCGCTCCGGCCGCCGCGGGCAGCACCAGCAGGGCGGGCCACCACGCGGCGTGGTGCTCGGGCAGGCCGCCGAGCAGCGGGACGCCGGGCACGGCGCCGCCGCGGTAGCCGAACATCCCGGCGGTCAGGTCGCCGATCGAGAACCCCGGCCCGGTGACGAACGAGAGCGTCGCGGCCACGGCGTTGGGCAGGTACAGGACGGAGAGCAGGAACATCCCGAAGCTGCTGCCGAACGCGGGCTCGTACATGTCGGCGACCGTCCGCCAGGACACCGCGGTCGCGACGGTGAACACGGCGCCGCCGCAGGCCACCAGCACCGCGAGCCCGAGCGCGCCGGCCCGGACCCCGCGCAGGGCCAGCGGGTCGAGGCGCTCGGCGACGACGTCCGGCAGCCCGCAGCACCGGACGACGCCCGCGCCGGCGGCCAGCGCGGCCAGCGAGGCGGGCACGGCGAACGCGACCAGCGGGTTGGCCGTCACCGGCGAGCCCTGCGCGCCGAGCGCGACGACCAGCCCGAACAGGCCGTGCGCGACGGTGATCGTGACGAACACCGGCAGCGCTTCGCGGGGCGAGCGGCAGCCGAGGCGGGTCGCGGCGCCGGACGCCGTCCGCGCGGCCAGCGCGAGCGCGCCCAGCGTCGGCAACAGCGGCAGCACGCCGATCGGGTGACCGCCGAGGTCGAGGCGCACCTGGTGCGCGGCCAGCCAGCCGGGGCCGGCGGCGAGCAGCACGCCGGTGCCGGAGAAGACGGTGCGTTCGGCGGTGAGGGTGACCAGCGTCAGCACCGTCGCGACGGCGGCGTAGCCGGTGACCAGCGGGCCGAGGGCGGCGGCGAGCAACACCCGCACCCGCGCCGCCCGGGAGAGTTCGACGTCGGGTCCGAGGTCGCCCACCGGCTCCTCGCGGGAGTCGGTGAGCAGGTCCATGATCCGCACCCTGACATCCGGGCTGGTCCGACCGGGTGAGCCACGCCGCCGCCGGCGGGCGTGGCGAAGTTAACCCACCCGGTCGAGTAACCCCCGGAGTGCAAAACACCCGCCGTGACACGCGGTGTCACAGCGGGTGGTGCGTCAGTTCGACTTGCCGAACCCGCCGGGCGGGGTGCCCGGGTTGTCCGGCGGCGGCTGCTGGAAGAACGAGCCCTGCTGCGGGGCGTACGTCGTGGCCTGCTGCCCCGGCGGGGGCGTGGTCGACGGCGGGTTCGGCGAGCCGTACTGGCCCTGCCCGAACGGGGCGTCTCCGCCCGGGGCGACCGGCCCGTGACCCGGCTGGCCGAACTGCTGACCGGGCTGGCCCTGCTGACCTGGCTGCCCCTGCTGGCCGTACTGCTGCTGGCCGGGCTGGCCGAACTGGCCGCTGTAGGGCGCGGCGGCGGGCTTCGGCGCCGGCGGCTTGAGCACCTCCTGGTCGATCAGCAGCGCGGCGACCGCGGCGGCCATCTGCAGGATGCCCAGGATCAGGATGACGGTGACGATGCCGGGCGAGGTCTGCATCCCGATCAGCGTGTCCAGGACGTAGAGCGCGCCGAGGACGCTCAGCAGCGCCGCGAACGGCAGCGTCTTCGGACCCTTCGGCAGCGCGTGCATCGCGGCGAGCAGGCCGCCGGCCAGCAGGAACACGCCGCCGAGGCCGACGTCGCCGGAGTCGGAGAAGCCGAGGAAGTACTGGACGATGCCGAAGACCGCGACGCCGAGCGCGAGCATCAGCGGCAGGTTGTGCGTCAGGTTCGCGACACCCCCCGACTGCGCCTGGTGCGAGTGGGGCGGCGGCTGCTGCGCCGGGAAGCCACTGGACGGCGGTCCGGGGGGCTGCTGGCCGCCACCCTGCTGGGGGTAGCCAGGCCCGCCGCTGGGGAAGGTCATCGGATGCACTCCTGTCGGTTCGACCGGCACTCCGGGGTACCAGGACACCCGGGGGAAGACAAGGCGGCTTGCGTGCGCAGAACGCTAGCGCACTCCGGAGCCGCCGACCCATCAGACGCGTGAATACCTCGGGAGGTTTCGTCCCCGAACGAGGGAAGGCCGGGCACCCGTGTGGGTGCCCGGCCTCACCAGGAGTGATGCGTCAACCTCAGCCGAGGTTGTTGTACAGCTCACGCGCGAGGACGGCGGTCTCGCTCGGGGTCTTGCCGACCTTGACGCCGGCGGCCTCGAGGGCTTCCTTCTTCGCGGCGGCCGTACCGGAGGAGCCCGACACGATGGCGCCCGCGTGGCCCATGGTCTTGCCCTCGGGCGCGGTGAAGCCCGCGACGTAGCCGACGACCGGCTTCGTCACGTTCTCCTTGATGTACGCCGCGGCGCGCTCTTCGGCGTCGCCGCCGATCTCGCCGATCATGACGATGACCTTGGTCTCGGGGTCCTGCTCGAACGCCGCGAGGGCGTCGATGTGGGTGGTCCCGATGATGGGGTCACCGCCGATGCCGACGGCGGTGGAGAAGCCGATGTCGCGCAGCTCGTACATCATCTGGTAGGTCAGCGTGCCGGACTTCGACACGAGGCCGATGGCGCCGGCCTCGGTGATGTCGGCCGGGATGATGCCGGCGTTCGACTTGCCGGGGCTGATCACGCCGGGGCAGTTCGGGCCGATGATCCGGGTCTTGTTGCCCTTCGCGACGGCGTGCGCCCAGAAGTAGGCCGAGTCGTGCACCGGGATGCCCTCGGTGATGACGACGGCCAGCGGGATCTCGGCGTCGATCGCCTCGAGGACCGCGTCCTTGGCGAACTTCGGCGGCACGAAGATGACCGAGACGTCGGCGCCGGTCTCCTTGATGGCCTCCTCGACCGTGCCGAACACGGTGAGGTCCTTGCCCTCGATGGTGACGGTCTGGCCGGCCTTGCGGGCGTTGACGCCGCCCACGATGTTCGTGCCGGACTTCAGCATCTTGGTCGCGTGCTTCATGCCCTCGGAGCCGGTGAGCCCCTGGACGATGACCTTGCTGTTCTCGTTGATGAAGATCGACATCTCACGCACCTGCCGCGGCGAGCTCGGCAGCCTTGTCGGCCGCGTTGTCCATTGTGTCCACCACGGTGACCAGCGGGTGGTTCGCGTCCGCCAGGATCTTGCGACCCTCCACGACGTTGTTGCCGTCCAGGCGGACGACCAGCGGCTTGGTGGCCTCGTCGCCCAGGATCTTCAGGGCCTCGACGATGCCGTTCGCGACCGCGTCGCAGGCGGTGATGCCGCCGAAGACGTTGACGAAGACGCTCTTCACGTCGGTGTCGTTGAGGATGACGTCCAGCCCGGCCGCCATGACCTCGGCCGACGCGCCGCCGCCGATGTCTAGGAAGTTCGCCGGCTTCACGCCGCCGTGCTTCTCGCCCGCGTACGCCACGACGTCCAAAGTGGACATGACGAGGCCCGCGCCGTTGCCGATGATGCCGACCTGGCCGTCGAGCTTGACGTAGTTGAGGTTCTTGGCCTTGGCCTTCGCCTCGAGCGGGTTCTCCGCGTCCTTGTCCACCAGTGCCTCGTGGCCCGGCTGGCGGAAGTCCGCGTTCTCGTCGAGGGTGACCTTGCCGTCGAGGGCGATGATCTTGTCCTGCGGGTCGCGGACCAGCGGGTTGACCTCGACGAGGGTGGCGTCCTCGGAGACGAAGGTCTCCCAGAGCTTCACGACGACGTCGGCGGCTTCGTCGATGATCTCGGCCGGGAAGTTGCCGGCCTTCAGGATCTCGAGCGCCTTCGCCTTGTCGACCCCGGCGATCGCGTCGACCGGGATCTTCGCGAGCGCGTCGGGCCGCTCGACCGCGAGCTGCTCGATCTCCATGCCGCCCTCGGCGGACGCCATCGCCAGGAACGTGCGGTTCGCGCGGTCCAGCAGGAAGGAGAAGTAGTACTCGGACGCGATGTCCGAAGCTTCGGCCACCAGCACGCGACGCGTGATGTGGCCCTTGATGTCGAGGCCGAGGATGGCTTCCGCCTTCTCCTTCGCCTCGTCGGGCGTCTGGGCCAGCTTGACGCCGCCCGCCTTCCCGCGGCCGCCGACCTTCACCTGCGCCTTGACGACGACCTGGTTGCCGATCTGCTCCGCGGCGGTCTTGGCTTCTTCGGGGGTGCTAGCCACCGAGCCCGGCAGAACCGGTACTCCGTGGGCGGCGAAGAGATCCCTCGCCTGGTACTCGTAGAGGTCCACTACTCCAGTCTCCTGACGACACGCCACTGTGGTGGTCCGTTGCCGGACCGCGCTGTCGGACCAGTCGAGGTTAGCGACCTGCGCAGACGCAGGGGACTCCGCACCTGGTGAAGTCGGTCACCGTGCGCGGTCAGACGGTGCGTCCGCGGTGTGAGACCGCCCACCGCGCAACCATTCCACGGCTTTTCCGGGGTCTCCGCCGGTCTCGCCGGTGAAGACGCGAACGCCGTTCAACGCTTCGGCCAGTCCGGGCGGCGGGCCGTCGCCGAGCACCCCGACGGCGTCCGGGTCCTCCTGTTCGGCGGTGCTCCGGAGCTGTTCGAGGGTGTCCAGCGGACCGGCGTGGACGACCTCCATGCCTTCGTCGCGCAGGACGCGGGCCAGCGCGACGGCGGCCGGGTCGGGTTTCCCGAACTCGACGAGGAGCACCCGCAGGCGCTCACGCCCCACGGCGTCCGCCCGCGGCCGACATGCCGGCGGCGACGAGCAGCGCGGCCGCGGCGGCGAGGGTGACCCAGAAGCCGGTCGACGGGCTCGCGCCGCCGAGTGCGCCGCCGACGAGCGGCAGTTCCGCGGCGTGCAGCGCGGCGAGCAGGGCGGCACCGGTCAGCAGAGCGGCCGCGGGCTGCGGTCGCGACCGCAGTGCGAGCGCGGCCGCGCCGACGACGACCACGACGGTGGTCCACAGGCCCCACGAAGGCGTGTCGAGGTTCGACCAGAGGCCCGGAGCGACGTAGCCGGGCACGCTGAAGACCGGTAGCCCGAACCCGGCGACGGCCAGCACGGCACCGGCGACGACGGGGGTGAGCACGCCCGCGTTGGCGGCTCCGTCGCCGACGTCTTCGCGTTCGACGACCCCGGTCCCGACGGCGGCGAGCGCGGTCAGGGCGGCGAGCACGAGCGCGACGAACGTCCAGGCCGCGCCGGCGCCGAGGTCGTAGGTGAAGACGGGGGTGGCGCCGACGTCCGAGCCGCCGAAGCCGGCGAGGTTGCCGGCCTGGGTGGCGGTGAGGGCGGTGTTGAGGACGGCGGTCCCGGCCAGGACGATCCCGGCCCAGGCCACGCCGAGCACGGGCCGGGCTTTCGCGGCGGTCGCCGGGAGAAGAGTGAGGGCGGCGGTCACGGCGACGAGGAGGGCGGCGACGAGCAGGAACCACCGCGCGGGGCTTTCGGCGGCGGCGGTGCTGGGAACGGTGGCCCCTGGGTTGAGGGCACTGACGGCGACCTGCGGCGCGAAGGTCCCGACGAGGGCGGCGCCCGCGGTGGCGAGGCCGAGCAGCCCGGTCGTCAGCCGCCACCAGAAGACGCCGGGGATCCGCACGTCCCGTTCGGCTCGCGGCGTTTCGCTCAGCCGGGTGAAGGCGAGGCCGCCGACGAGGGCGGCCGCGGCGAGCGCGAGGACGGGTCCCCAGGTGACGTGGAGGTCGGTTCTCATCAGGCCGCTGAGAACCGGCGGCACGGCGACGCCCCAGGCACCGGCGGCGAGGCCGAGGAGCATGCCCCGCGCGGTGCTTTCGGAGGGAGCGGCGAGAGCGAGCGCGGCGGCGAGAGGCAGGGCGGCGGCGAGGAGGAGGTAGCCGCCGAGGGCGGGCCAGGGCCCTTCGAAGGCGGCGCGGGCGAGGAGGAAGCCGTTGTCGGACCGGACGGGCGCGGTGAGCAGCCCGACGGAGGCGGCGACGGCGAGGAGGGGAACGAGGAGGCGCCACCGTCGCCGTTCGGGTTCGTCGTCGTTCCGGCTCGCCCTGAGGGCCGCGAAGCCGCCGGCCACGGTGAGCAGGTGCCCGGCGACGAGCAGCCAGAACCCGGCACCGACGGCGGAGCCGCCGATGAAGTGGGCGGGGAAGTAGAGCTCCGGGCGGATGGTGAGGGGGCCGTTGACGGTGAATTGCAGGTCGAGGACCAGCCGCCCGGGGGCGAGGGCGGCGAGGCCGAGGATCAGGCCGGTGGCGAGGCCGGGTCTCTTGGAGGCGAAGCCGGCGGCGACCGCGACGGGGGCGAGGGCGAGGAGGGCGAGCCACGGCCAGCTGGTGAAGCCGGGGGCGGCGGCCGGAGAGATGTGGACGATGGCCGCGACGGTGAGGGCGACGGCGCCCAGGGCGGTGAGGGTTAGGGGGATTGTGGGTTTGGGGGTGTCGTCGTCGGCCCAGGTGGGGGTGGGTTCGGGGTGGTTGCTCGCCGGGGTGGGGGCTGTGGGGCGGGCTCGGGTGGTGGCCGCGGCGGCGCTTGCCGGACGGGCTCCAGTGGCGGCCTCGTCGGCGGCGGCCGGGCGGCCGGCGGCGGCCGGCTCGGCGTCCGCAGGGCCGGTTGAGGTGTCGGCCGGCTCGGCGGCTGCCTGGCGGCTTCCCGCGGAAGGTGAGGCATTACTCGCGGCGTGGGCCGAGGTCGCCGGGTCGGTGCCTTCGGGGGTGGACTGCACTTTGGGGGGACCGGGGGTTTCGGTGGCGGCCTGCCGGGAAGTCTGTGCGCGAGGGGGCTTCCGCTTGCCGGTGGGACGGGCGGCCGCGGGGTCCTGCGGGGTGGCCGGGGAGCCGGGGGCGTTCTCGGCGGGGGGCTCTGAGCGTGGGGGCATTGCCCGCGACGCTAGCAAGCCCGGGCGGCGAGGGACGCCCAGGCGGGGCGCGAGTCGCCGAGTGGCCCGGGTTGGCGGCGGTGCGGGGTGCGGAGGCGGCGGAACTCCAGACGCGAGTCGTCTGGGTGAGCGGCCGAGGCGGGGAACCGGGGCGCCGAGTGGTCGGGCGCCGTGCCGATCGCAGAGGTCGGCAGTTGCGAGGCGCTCAGTGGGCCGCTCGTTGCGGAGCGAGATCTCGGGAACTGGCGGCTGACCCCTCGTCAATTCGGACAAAACCGGCGCCGCCGGGGCGTTTACACGCGCCAGTCGGTGAACGGTTCGCTTGCGTCGATGAACGGTCGGGTATCCGCTCCGCTCGCGTCCTCAAGCACCGCCGCCCGACGAGGCGGCAGGCCGCAGCGAGTCCGATCCACGCGTCGAAGATGCTTAAACATCCCCTGGCAAACCCTTATTCCGGCCCCCTCGGGCCGCCGGGCCCGCGGTAGGTCCATAACCGCCCGCAAGGGCTGTAAGGCAAGTCACAACTAAAGCAGTAAACCCTCTCTAACTTTGGGTAATTTCCACAGGTGGAGGCAAGATCTCGTCCACCCGATCGGCCCACGCCGAGGGCAGATCTTGCTTACAGCGGTGCCCCTTCGTTACTGTCCCCCGGTCCCCATTACAGTCAGGTCACGAAGTAGGACGACGAGCGAACCACCCCCGAGGTTGGCTCACCGGGTTCCCCCGCCCGCAGTCCTCGACCCGGCTCCCCGACGATGGAAGGCCCTGTCTTGGCTTCACACCGCTCCCCCGGCGGCCAAGCTCCTTCCCCGGCACTGAAGGACGCGCTCGAAGGCGCGGTCGTCCGTGTCCGGGGTGCGCACCGCATCGCCCCGCCCTCTTCGGCCCTTCGCGGCCGTGTCGTGGTTGCCGCTGTCGCGGCTGGTGCGTTCGCCGCCGCCGCTGCGGGCTCGACCCTCAAGACGGTCACCGACTCGAACACCGCCGTCACCCCCCTGGCCAACAGCCAGGACGCCAGCGCATCGCTCACCGCGGGAGGTGCGGGCTCCGGGGGCGCCCCCGAGCTCCTGCCGACCGGACACGCCGTCGACGCCTCCGCCGAGGCCGCGAAGCTCTCCGACAGCGCCTCCGTCACCCAGGCCCGTGAGCAGCGCGAAGCCGACGCCGCCCGCAAGGCCGCCGAAGAAGCCGCTCGCCCCAAGACCTGCCTCCCGGCCCACGGGACCTTCACCTCGGGCTTCGGTGCCCGGTGGGGCACGAGCCACCTCGGCATCGACATCGCCAACTCGATCGGCACCCCGATCTACGCCGCCTCCGACGGCACCGTGATCGAGGCCGGCCCGGCCAGCGGCTTCGGCCTCTGGGTCCGGATCCAGCTCGACGACGGGACGATCCAGGTCTACGGCCACATGAACAGCTTCTCCGTCAAGGAGGGCCAGAAGGTCAAGTGCGGCCAGCAGATCGCCGAGATCGGCAACCGCGGCCAGAGCACCGGCCCGCACCTGCACTTCGAGGTCTGGCAGAACGGCACGAAGAAGATCGACCCGCGCCCGTGGCTCGCCGCCCGCGGCATCGTGATCTGATCCGTCCGCCCCACACGCCCCGAAGAACCGCGGAAAGCCCGCTGCAGAGCCAGACCCTGAGGGTCGACGACGCCCCTCAGCCGGGCGAACGCCCGCTCCGGACGGCACCCCGCGAAGAACACCGGCGCACCGAGCGACGACGCGCCGCAAAGCCGTGAGCCCACACCGGAACGCCGGACAGCGGTCAATGGTCCAGGCCACCGCCCGACGAGAACGGGCCGCAACCGCCACAGGCCCCTCCGGCACCCCGCGGGTACCCGAGAACACGCGAAACCCCGCCGAAGCCGCGAGAAACGCCCTGAGCGCCCGGAATCGGCTACCGCTGGCCGCCCGGCAACCGCCGGATGAAGTACGCGACCGCGACCTGCCACACCGTGCACAGCTCCGCGGGTCTGCGCACCGGCACCCAGCCCCAAGGCACCGCGCCCCCGCGGAGCGGACACGCGCGGCACGACGCGTCGTCCAGCGGCGTCCCCGGCCGCAGGTGACACATCGGCCGTCGGCTCCCAGCTCGTGCTGCCTGAGCAGCGCTCGCCAGGCGGCGGCCAGCCGGCACGCCTCCGCTCCCGCGCGCGAAGGATTTCCTGAAGCCCCCGAAAGGCCCGGACCCCGATCCGGAACCCTCGACCCCAGGACTCCTCGCAGGTATTTCTGTACCCCTTCGGCCAGCAGGCCAAACAGCACCGCGTCCACACCGGTCTCCCCCTCCGTCGAACTCGTGTTCGATGACGGGGTCCGTTCTACCGGCGGGGTACGACGATTTCGGGGGCGATCGGCGGGATCGGGGCCGGGTTCACTCGGACGGGTGTTACAGCTTCACCATCGGCACGCTGCCGATCAGCATCAGGCGGACCTTGCCGGCCGCGCCGAAGTCGATCGTCGCCGTGGCGCGCGGGCCGACGCCGTCGCACGAGATCACCGTGCCCAGGCCGTACTTGTCGTGGCTGACGCGGTCGCCGACGTCCAGCTTCAGCGCCACCGTGTCCTTCCAGCCCTTGCCGAACGACGGCGTGCCCGAGGACGACGGCGACGACGTCCGCCTGCCGCCCCACGTGGTCGCCGCCCGCGGCGTCCCGCCGCCACGCGAACCGGAACCGAACCCGAAGCCCGCGCTGGAGGGCTCCAGCCGCCGCCAGTCGACGAGGTCGCCCGGCAGCTCGTCCAGGAACCGCGAAGCCGGGTTCATCGAAGGCTGGCCCCACGCCGAGCGCGTGATCGCGCGCGAGACGTACAGCCGCTGCCGCGCCCGCGTGATCGCGACGTACGCGAGCCGCCGTTCCTCGGCCAGCTCGGTCGGGTCGCCCAGCGCGCGCATGTGCGGGAAAACGCCGTCCTCCCAACCGGTGCAGAACACCACCGGGTACTCCAGGCCCTTCGCGGTGTGCACGGTCATCAGCGTGACCACGCCCGCGCCGCCGTCGCCTTCTTCGCCGCCGTCGGGCGAAGGCACCGAGTCGGCGTCCGCCACCAGTGACACGCGCTCGAGGAACGCGGGCAGCGAACCCGGTGCCGGGACACCGGGTTCCACGACCAGCTCGGCGTTCTCGTCCGCGACGACCTCGGCGGTGATCTCGGTGAACTCGCGCGCGACCGTGACGAGCTCGTCGAGGTTCTCCACGCGCGTGTGGTCCTGCGGGTCGTCGGACTCTTCGAGCTCGACGCGGTAGCCGGTCTTGTCCAGCACGGCTTCGAGGACGTCGTGCACCTCGGCGCCTTCGGAAACCAGCGTGCCCAGCTCGTCGAGCAGCGCCACGAACCCGCCGATCGCCTTGACCGAGCGCGGGTTCAGCAGCGCCACCTTGCCGTCGACGGCGTCCCGCAGCGCCTGCGCGAACGAGATCCGCTCGCGCTCGGCGTGCGTCGCCACGACGGCTTCGGCGCGGTCGCCGATGCCGCGCTTGGGCACGTTCAGCACGCGCCGCAGGCTGACCGTGTCCTCCGGGTTCGCCAGCACGCGCAGGTACGCGATCATGTCGCGGACTTCGCGCCGCTCGTAGAACCGCACGCCGCCGACGACCTTGTACGGCAGGCCGAGCCGGATGAAGATCTCTTCGAAGACGCGGGACTGGTTGTTGGTGCGGTAGAAGACGGCGACGTCGGAGTAGTCGGCCTCGCCCTTCTCCGCCAGCGCGTCGATTTCGCCCGCGACGAACGCGGCCTCGTCGTGGTCGTTGTCCGCGACGTAGCCGACGATCTTCTCGCCGTCGCCCGAATCCGTCCACAGCCTTTTGGCGCGGCGGTTCGGGTTCCGCTCGATCACGGCGTTGGCCGCGGACAGGATCGTCTGCGTGGAGCGGTAGTTCTGCTCCAGCAGGATGGTGTGGGCGTTGGGGAAGTCCCGCTCGAACTCCTCGATGTTGCGGATCGTCGCGCCGCGGAAGGCGTAGATCGACTGGTCCGCGTCACCCACGACGCACAGCTCGGCCGGCTCGACGCCCGCTTCGTTCGGCGCGGTCCCGGCCAGCTCGCGCACCAGCGTGTACTGGGCGTGGTTCGTGTCCTGGTACTCGTCGACCAGCACGTGGCGGAACCGCCGCCGGTAGTACTCGGCGACGTCCGGGAACGCCTGCAGCAGCGACACCGTGCGCATGATGAGGTCGTCGAAGTCGAAGGCGTTGGCCAGCGAAAGCCGCCGCTGGTACTCGACGTAGACCTCGGCGACGCGCCGCTCCAGGTCGTTGGCCGCGTTCGCCGCCGCGGTCTCCGGGTCGGTCAGCTCGTTCTTGAGGTTCGAGATGTGCACCGCGAGCGTGCGGGCCGCGTAGCGCTTCGGGTCGATGTCGAGGTCCCGCGCCACGAGCGTGATGAGCCGCTTGGTGTCGTCGGAGTCGTAGATGGAGAAGTTCGACGACATGCCGAGGGTCTTGGCCTCGCGGCGCAGGATCCGCACGCACATCGAGTGGAACGTCGACACCCACATGGCGTTCGCGCGCCGCCCGACGAGCGCCGCGACGCGCTCGCGCATCTCCGCGGCGGCCTTGTTGGTGAACGTGATCGCCATGATTTCGCCGGGGTGCACGCGGCGCTGGCCGAGCAGGTAGGCGATGCGGCGGGTCAGCACCCGGGTCTTGCCCGATCCCGCGCCCGCCACCACCAGCAGCGGGCCACCGGCGTGGGTGACGGCTTCGCGCTGAGCGGGGTTCAGGTCGTCGAGCAGATCGGCCTGCCCGCCGGAAGCGGGCTTGCGCGCGGGGGTCTCGGCGGGGAGATCGAAGAGGGTGTCCATCGTCTGTCCACGCTACCCCGGGCGGGTGGGAGGGCGGCAGAAGCGTGCCGGGGCGGGCGGTCCCGGGTACCGCGCCGGGCGTAGCGGGAGGTGTCGCCTGCCGTCCGACGCGGTGCGGCCCGTCCGCGCGGAGCATCGGTGGACATGGAAGACCACCGCATCCGCGCCGCCGACGCCGATCGTGACCGCGTCGCCGCCACCGTCCAGACCGCCGGCGCCGAAGGCCGGCTCACCCTCGAAGAGGTCGAAGAGCGCCTCACCCGTGTCTACGCCGCCAAGTTCACCGACGAGCTGGCCGCGCTCACCACCGACCTGCCGCGGCCCGCGCCGCCCCGGCCCGGCTTCCCGCTCACCCGTGCCGCGCTGCGGCGGCACCCGGCGCTGCGCCTGCACCTCGCCGTCGTGGTGGCGGTCGCCGTGCTGGTGATCGTCCGCTGGGCGGTGCTGGGCGCCGGGTTCTTCTGGCCCGCTTTCCCGCTGTTCTGGCTCGCGGTGAGCGTCTTCGTTCATGCGCGGGTGCGCTCGTTCCGGGAGCGCCCCGGCGCGCCTGTGCCATACTGAGCCCATGCGGCACCACGCAGAGCGATTTTTTTACGGGACCCGGACTCCGGCTCCCGTGATCGCGTAGTGCCCGAACCGCCATCACCGCCAGCCCCGGAGTCCACGGACCCGGGGCTGTCGCCGTCCCAGGGGCCGGGTCCGGGCACCGAGGGAGAGGTCCCGATGAACGCACAAGCGACGAACGCCGACGGCCAGCCCGCCGAGCACACGCCCGCCGGGGACGACATCGCGTCGCTCCGGGAGGAGATCGACTGGCTGGACAAGGAGATCCTGCGGCTGGTGAAGCGCCGGATCGAGGTGTCCAAGACGATCGGGGCCGCGCGGATGGCCGCCGGCGGCACGCGGATCGTCTACAACCGCGAGATGGACGTGCTCGCGCGCTACCGCGAGCTGGGTCCGGAAGGCCGCCAGCTCGCCATGGCACTGCTCAACCTCGGCCGGGGCAGGCTCGGCCGGTAACGGT
The DNA here is from genome assembly GCF_040675005.1 of Amycolatopsis sp. NPDC049691. Classification (NCBI taxonomy): domain Bacteria; kingdom Bacillati; phylum Actinomycetota; class Actinomycetes; order Pseudonocardiales; family Pseudonocardiaceae; genus Amycolatopsis; species Amycolatopsis sp. NPDC049691. The sequence goes on along the minus strand of NZ_JBFANX010000020.1, from coordinate 143,526 downwards.
TGCCCGAATTCCGGGTCTTCCCGGAGGCACCCGCGCCCCCGGTGCGGGCAGACTGGAGCCATGGACTGGCTCGTTAACCTCATCGCCGTCATCGTCGCGCTCGCGAGCGTGCTGGCCGCGCTGGGCCATGTGGGGTATCTGGCGCTGCTGAACAACGCGGCGGGTAAGCGGGCCGGCGGCGCGCCGGTCGCGCAGTACGTCCGCAGCCGGTGGGCCGTTGCCGGCGGTACCACCGCCGCTTCGCTGTTCGCCTGGTTGCTCACGGCCGGGGGACCGACGCTCGACATCGTGGCGATCCTCGTCGCGGCCGGTAGCGGTGTCGTGGCGACGAAGGCGCTGCAGTCCACGCGCGACCGTTACCGCACGGGAGGCTGAATTCCCCCGAGCAGGGTCGATGGCGCTCGGTGAAACTCCGCAGCGTCACCCTCCCCCGATCGGTCGCGCCCGACCGAGTGAAACCTGTGCAACTTGCAGGTTTGGGCGGGACTTTCTACGCCGGATGCTCCTAGGGTTGACGCCGTGAGGACCCTTGCGTTCGGGTCGGGCGGAGCCCGGAGGACGCGCGGGGGCACTGGCCCCGCGCGCCCAGTCTCGCATGCGCGTGCATCTGCGCAGGATTCCGCGCGTGAGGATGCTCCTTTCGGGTTCCGTTGCCCCCCAACGGCATCAGACCCCGGCGGCCGGGTGGTCGAACCGACATGACCCACGGCACGGAGTTCCACGGACGCGGCGGCGCGCCCGCGCATCCCGGGCGGCACCGGCTCGGCGGCACGGAAAGCTGGACGCCGCCGCTGCCCCCCAACCGCGCGGGACGGCGGCACGCGGCCGGCCACGCGCCGGTCGACCCGCCCGTGTCCGGGTCGCTCCCCCTCGCGCCGCCGAGGCCGGGCGGGGTCCCCCTGCCGCAGCCGATGTCCGGCTCCTTCGCGAGGTCCGGACCGCTCCCCCGGCCCGCGTCTTTCGAGCGGCCGGTCTCCGGCACGCTCCCCGACCACGTTTCCGGGTCCCTGCCCTTCGAGCAGCCGGTGTCCGGCACGCTGACCCCGCCGTCGCTGCCCCAGCCGCGCGACCGGCGGCCCGCGCCCCCGCTCTTCCCCGCGGCGCACGGCGACCTCCCCCTCGACGACGACCTCGAGCCCGTCGCCGAGTCCCGCGCCGACCAGGCCGCCCGGCGCACCCGCGTCTCGCTGGCCTCCCCGCAGCCGCGCCACGTCGAGCCGGAGGACGACGACGTCCGCATCTACGCAGCGCCCCCGTTGGACGGGCTCGGCGGCTTCACCATCGGCTCGGTGCCCGCGTCCGTGACCCCGCCCAAGACGTGGAAGAAGGCGGCGTGGTTCGCCACCGGCGCGTCCGGGGCCGTGGTCGTCGGGCTCCTGTTCGCCGGGTCCTACCTGGTCGGGAAACCGCCGGTGGACCAGGCCGTGCAGGGCGCGTGGCCGGGCTACCAGGGTGCGCCCACCGTCATCGACCCCACCGGCGAAGCCGCGCCGACGTCCCGGGAGGGCGGTTCCGCGGCGGGCCCGGACACCTCGTCCCGGCCGGACCAGCCGGCCGGGCGGACCAGCGGCGGTGGCGCCGGCCCCGTCGACGGCGCCGTCCCGCCGCCCGCCGACGACAGCAGCGCCGTGCCGGGGACGACCGGCACCGCCACGCCGAGCGCGCGGCCGCAGAAGCCCCCGGTCACGCCCGCCCAGCGCGAAACCCCGGTCAAGCCGCCGTGGTGGTACTCCTTCCCGCCGGACGCCCAGACCATGGGCGACAACACGGAGAAGTTCTTCAACACCGTCACGACCGACCCCGCCGCGGCGGCCGCGGTGACCACCGGCGAGCTGCACGACCAGGGCCCGCAGGCCCTCGCCGAGCGCTACGCCGGCATCGCGTACTTCGAGGTCCGCAAGATCAGCATCGACCAGCAGCGCGGCGTCACCGTCAACACCGTCGAGATCACCCACACCGACGGTTCCAAGACGATCGAAAACCGCACTCTGACGTTCGGGGACGGCGACAAGATCGCGGCTGACGGCCAGTAACGAAGCCTGCACGTGCGGCTCGCCCGTTCCGATGCACGTGCGGTGCGCCGAACGGTTACCCCTGGTCCGGGTGGGTGACATATGCTGCCGCTCGTCGTATCGCGACGGCATTCCGGCGACAGAGCCTGGTGGTGCCCGTCCGCACAGGGTTACCTGACGACAGCGGATCCGGAACCGGCCACGAGTCGGCCAACCGGACCAACGGAAACCCGGCCGAACGGCCGAGTGGCCGTCCCCGGAACCCCAGAGCGAGGACATTCGTGCTTGATCGGCAGCGCACACGGCGTGAGGTACCCAACGCCGTCCGCGTCGAGGACGTGATCCCGGCCGAGATACTCGACGGCGTCGGCGACGCCGACCGCGACTATCTCGAGCAGGTCTTCCGCGATCCGCAGAAGTTCCTGCCGCCGCGCCCGGAACCCGTCCGCGAGCCGGAGCGGGCCGAGGACGACGGCGATCCCGAGAGCCGGTTCGTCCGCCGCGCCAAGCTGGCCGGGCTCGTCGCCGCCGGTGCGCTCGTCGCCGGCGCGGTGGTCGCCGCGCCGATGCTGACCAGCGCGCACCGCGCGGTCTCCGAAGGCGGCCAGTCCACGCCCGCCGGCTTCAGCGGTGCCGCGGAGCTCGGCGGCCTCGCCGTCCCGCAGCACCAGGCCGGTGGCGGCGCGCCGGAGCAGCCCAGCACCCCCGCGCCGGGCGCGCACTCCGGTGGCGCGCCGTCGGCGTCGGAGTCGACCGGCGGGAGCCCGCACACCGAAGCCGCGCCCGCCACCGCGCAGGCGGTGCCGGACACGGCCGCCGACGCGCGCAGCGCCGCCCGGAAGATCCAGGCCGTCAAGGACTTCTACGCCGCCATCGCGAAGGACTCGACGGGCGCTCTGGCACTGCTGAGCCCGACGCTGGCCGACGGCGCGGCCGGCGAGCTGGTCCGCACGTGGAGCTCGATGGACGCCATCGACGTCCAGGAGGCCGACACGCAGATCAAGCCGGACGGCTCGATCCTCGCGGTGGCGACGCTGCACCGGCCGGACGGCGCGCTGGTCCGCGTGACCCAGCTGTTCCGGGTGGCCGACACCGGCGGGCTGATCACCGAAGCCGAGCTCGTCTCGGCCCAGTACATGTAGCCCTCGGCGATCACCCCTTCACCCGTGGTTCAAGTGCCCGTACCGGATTCGTGTGCGCAGAGTGAGCGCCTAGCCTTGTCACGGGCCGGTCTCAGTGAAGCCGGCACACAGCCCACGACATGTGCATACGCTCCAGCGAAGCGGCGTGCGCGTGGCCGCGTCACCAGGCACCGATCCTCACGCCCTGGTGAAGTGGGAGCCCAAAGGGAGGTCGCGTGAGCGACGAGGGTCGTCTGGTCGCCGGTCGGTACCGCATCGTCGGCCGGATCGGCACGGGCGCGATGGGGGCCGTCTGGCAGGCGCACGACGAGGTCCTGGGCCGCACGGTCGCCATCAAGCAGCTGCTCCTCCAGCCGCACCTGGACGAGCACGACGCCGAGGACGCGCGCCAGCGGACGATGCGCGAGGGCCGGATCGCCGCCCGCCTGCACCACCCGAACGCGATCTCGGTGTTCGACGTCGTCACCGACGACAACGGGCAGCCGTGCCTGATCATGGAGTACCTCAACTCCACCAGCCTGGCCGCCGTGCTGCAGGAACGCCGCACGCTGCCGCCGACCGAGGTCGCGCGCATCGGCGCCCAGGTCGCCGCGGCGCTGCGCGAGGCGCACGCGGTCGGCATCGTGCACCGCGACATCAAGCCGGGCAACATCCTGCTCGCCGGCAACGGCACCGTGAAGATCACCGACTTCGGCATTTCCCGCGCCAAGGACGACGTCACGGTCACCAAGACCGGGATGATCGCCGGCACCCCCGCCTACCTGGCCCCCGAGGTCGCCATCGGCGGCGACCCCGGCCCGGAGTCCGACGTCTTCTCGCTCGGCTCGACGCTGTACGCGGCCTGCGAGGGCCAGCCGCCGTTCGGGCTGTCGGAGAACACGCTGAGCCTGCTGCACGCGGTCGCGGCCGGGCAGATCATCCCACCGCGCCAGTCCGGGCCGCTGGCGAGCGTGCTGGCGGTGCTGCTGCACCCGGACGTCCAGCACCGGCCGACCGCCGAGGAGTGCGAGGAGCTGCTCGCGGCCGTCGCGCGCGGCGAGACGCCGCTCGGCGCCCCGGCGGACGAGACGATGATGGCCCCCTCGGCGGGCGTGCTCGGTGCTGCCGCCGTCGCCGACCCGAACGCCACGCAGATGTTCGACGAGGTCCCGGCGGGCCACTCCGGCAGCCTGCTCGACGGCGGCCAGGCGCCGACGCAGGCCGTGCCGTACTACGACGAGGACGACTACCCGGAGGCCACCGGCTACCCGGAGGACGACTACGACGGGTACGACCGCTACCCCGACGAACGCCAGCAGTACGCCGGCGGTGTCCCGCCGGGCCTGGCCGCTACCCGCGCGGTGCCGGTGCCCCCGCACGAGCAGGGTCCGTACGCGGACGACCCGTACGACGACTACGAAGACGAGCCGGCCCCGCCGCCCCCGCCGCGGCGTCCGCAGGCCAGCCCGGTCGATGACGACGACGAGAAGCCCGGCGCGTGGAAGCGCCCGGCGATCATCGGCGGCGTCGTGGTCGTGGGCCTGGTCGCGCTCGCCGTCTGGCTGCTGAGCCCGAACAACCCGGAGGCGCCCGCGGCGCCCGTGTCGAGCAGCAAGCCCGCGCCGGTCGCGACGTCGGAGTCGCTGCCGTCGACGACGGAGGAGCCGACCACCACGGTGGATCTGACGTCCCCGTCGGAGACGACCTCGGCGAAGCGCACGACGACGCCGCGGACGACCGAGCCGGAGAAGACGACCACTCCGCGCACGACGACACCCAAACCGACGACCTCGGAGGAAACGTCGAGCAGCCAGCCCCCTCCTCCTCCGCCGACAACCACCACGACTGGTGGCACCAACTCCTGATGCTCCGAGGTTTGTGTTGAGTTCCGAAGGCACCATCGTCGGCGGCCGGTTCCGGCTGGACCAGCCGATCGGCCGTGGCCGCGCGGGCATCGTGTGGCTGGCGTTCGACACGCGGCTGTTCCGCACCGTCGCGATGAAGCGGATGTACCTCCCGGTCGGGGCGGGCGACCGCGCCGAGCAGGCGCGCGCCGCCGCCATGCAGGAGGGCAAGGACGCCGCCCGGATCGAGCACCCGTGCGCGATCAAGGTGTTCGACGTGCTGCCCGACGGCCAGGACGTCTGGCTGGTGATGGAGTACATCCCGTCGCGCAGCATGGCGACGTTCCTCGCCGAGCACGGCAGGCTCACCCCCGACCAGGCCGCCCACCTGGGCATCCAGCTCGGCAACGCGCTCACCGCGATCCACGCGGCCGGGTTCGTGCATCGCACGCTCGAGCCGGGCACGGTGCTGCTGGCCGACGACGGCGGCGTCAAGCTCACCGACATCGGCATCAGCGGCGGCGGGCCGCACGCGGCGTACGTGGCGCCCGAGGTCGCGCGGGGGCTGCCCCCGACGCCGGCGGCCGACGTCTTCTCCCTCGGCGCGACGCTGTACACGTCCGTGGAGGGCGTGCCGCCGTTCGGCGAGGACGGGCAGTCGTCCGAGCGCCCGGCGCAGAACGCGGGCGTGCTGACGGCGGCGCTGCGCAAGATGCTGCGCGCCGACCCGACGACGCGGCCGACCATGGCCGACACCGTCCGTTCGCTGAGCGCGATCACCGAGGGCCGCGAGACGGCGTTCATCCCGCCGACCGCACCCGGGCTCCAGCCGCCGCCGGCCCCGCCGTTCAACCCGGCGGCGGCGCCCGCGGGACCGCCGATGCCGCCGTCGGGACCGCAGTTCCAGCAGCAGATCCCGGTCGCCGCGCCCGGCTACTCCGCGGCGGAGGCGACCCAGCGGATGCAGCCGGTCCCGCCGGCGACGCAGTACGTGCCGGGACCGCCGCCCCAGCCGCAGGCCGGGACGTGGAACCTGCCGGTGTCGAAGAAGACGCTGATCACCGTGGCCGCGATCCTCGCGGCGGTGCTGGTCGGCATCCTCGTCTCGGAGCTGTTTTTCGTCTAGGCCACCTTGGCGGTCGCCGCGCGCATGGCCTCCAGGAACGTGCGCACGGCCGGCTGGCCCCAGGCGCGGGACGCGACCGCCGCGTGGATTGCGCGGACCGGCTCCGGGTTGCGGATCTTGCGGACGACCACGCCGGGGTGCTGGGCGCCGAGCCCCAGCTCGGGGATGAGCCCGACGCCGATGCCGGCGGCGACGAACCCCTGCGCCGTCTGGTAGTCCTCGGACTCGACCACCACGTTCGGCGAGAACCCGGCCGACGCGCAGGCGCCGTCGAGGATGTCGCGGCAGATGCCGGGCAGGCCGTCGACGCCGACCCACGGCTCTTCGGCGAACTCCGTCAGGTCGAGCACGCGCTTGCGGGCCAGCGGGTGGGTCTTCGGCAGCACCGCGCGGTACGGGTCGTCGAGCAGGTGCACCAGCTCGACGCCCTTGCCGGGCGGCTTCTTGCGCGGGAAGACGGTGATCGCGACGTCGGCGTCGCCCGCTTCGACGTCGGCCATCGGGTCGTCCGGCTCGACCAGCTTGAGGTCGAGGCGGACGCCGGGGTGCTCGCGGCGGACGGCGGCGATGGCGGGCGGGACCAGTGACGCGCCCGCCGTCGCGAAGTAGCGGATGGCGACGCGGCCGGTGCGGCCCTCCTTGAGCTCGGTCAGCGCCGCCTCGGCCTTCGCGAGCTCGGTGCTCAGCTTCTCGGCGTGCTCGGACAGCAGCGCGCCCGCCGGCGTCGGCCGGACGCCGCGGCCGACGCGTTCGAGCAGTTCGGTGCCGGCTTCGCGTTCCAGGGCCGAGAGCTGCTGGCTGATCGCGGACGGCGTGTAGCCGAGGTTGCGGGCCGCGGCGGTGATCGACCCGCTGGTGATGACGGCGCGGAGGACCTGCATGCGGCGGACGTCGAGCATGCTCCGATCGTACAGCTGGGCTTAAGCGTCCCTGCAGTTATTTTCGCTTGTCCTTACGTCTTCGTGGCGCGAAGCTGACGCTTGATCGGAGAAGGAGGACTGGGGTGGGCGAAACGAAGACCCTGCTGAGGATCGGCGCGCTGGCGTTGATGTGGGGTTCGAGCTTCTTCTGGATCAAGCTGGGGCTGGGGATGTTCTCGCCGGTGCAGCTGGTGCTGGCGCGGCTCGTGCTCGGCGCGGCGATGCTGCTGGTGCTGTGCCGGCTGCAGCGCGCCCGGCTGCCGCGCGACCGGCGGATGTGGGGGCACCTGGCCGTCGCGGCGTTCTTCCACAACGCGCTGCCGTTCCTGCTGTTCGCGATCGGCGAGACGACGGTCGACTCGGGCATCACCGGGGTGCTGAACTCGACGACGCCGCTGTGGGTGCTGCTGGCGGCGCCGCTGATGGGGACGTCGTCGCGGATGACGGGGACGCGGCTGGCCGGGCTCTTGGTGGGTCTCGGCGGGATCCTGCTGATCTTCGCGCCGTGGCAGGCGTCGGGCCTGCTCAGCTGGGGCGCGCTGGCGTGCCTCGCGGCGGCGGCGAGCTACGGCTTCGCGTTCGTCTACGAAGGCAAGTACCTGTCGTCCCCGACGTCCTCGCCGTACGCGGTCTCGGCCGGGCAGATGCTGCTGGCCAGCGGGATGCTGGTGCTGGCGCTGCCGGTGGGCGGGCTGACGCCGGTGCACGTCTCGCCCGGGCCGCTGCTGGCCGTGCTCGTGCTGGGGATCGGGTCGACGGGGATCGCGTTCGCGCTGAACTACCAGCTGCTGGCGAGCGAAGGCGCGGTGGCGGCTTCGGTGGTCGGGTACCTGCTGCCGGTGGTTTCGGTGCTGCTCGGCGCGGTGTTCCTGGGCGAGCAGCTGAACCTGAGGGTGATCGCGGGGATGGTCGTCGTCCTCGCCGGGGTCGCGCTGACCCGCCTCCAGAGGCCGGAGCGAGTGGCCGCGGAAGTGCCCGGTGACCAGGCGGATGGGCTTGGTGACGACACCGCCGGGCGCGCGCGGCCGCTTGCTCCTCTGGCGGACTAGACGAGGCGGCGGTCGGAGGCCCAGCGCGAGAGCTCGTAGCGGTTCGAGAGCTGGGTCTTCCGCAGGACGCTCGACACGTGCGTCTCGACCGTCTTCACCGAGATGAACAGCTCGGACGCGATTTCCTTGTACGCGTAGCCCCGCGCCAGCAACCGCAGGACGTCCCGCTCCCGGGGCGTCAGCAGGTCCAGCTCCGGGTCGTTGATCGGCGCCGAACCGGGGCGGTCGGCGAACGCGTCCAGGACGAACCCGGCCAGCCGCGGGGAGAACACCGCGTCGCCGTCGGCCACCCGGACCACCGCGCGGACCAGCTCCTTCGACGAGATCGTCTTCGTCACGTACCCGCGCGCACCCGCGCGGATGACCGCGATGACGTCCTCTGCCGCGTCGGACACCGACAGCGCGAGGAACACCACGTCCGGCAGCTCCGGGCGCACCCGGCGCAGGACCTCGGCGCCGCCGCCGTCGGGCATGTGGACGTCGAGCAGCACCACCTGGGGCTTGGTCCGGGCGATCCCGGCCACCGCTTCGGCCACCGAGCCGGCCTCGCCGACCACGCGGACCTCGTCGGTGATCGAGTCGAGCTCGGTGCGCACGCCCGCGCGGAACAGCGCGTGGTCGTCGACGAGGAACACCTTGACCGGTTCGCGCTGGGTGTCAGTCACGTCGTCGAGCATAGCGGCCTCACGCTGCCCCCTTGCCCGCTTTCACCGGCATGGCGAGCTGCACTTCGGTGCCCTCCCCCGGCGCGGTGCGGACCTTGCACGTGCCGCCGTGGCGGGTCATCCGGCCGCGGATCGAGTCGGCCAGGCCGTGGCGGTCGTCCGGGACGAGGTCGGGGTCGAAGCCCTTGCCGCGGTCGCGGACGAACACCGTCACCGACGTCGGCTCGACCTCGGCGAAGACGCTGACCTCCTCGACGCCCGCGTGCTTGGCCGCGTTGACGATCGCCTCCCGGGCGGCCTGGACCAGCGCCACCAGCGAGTCGTCCAGCTCGGCGTCGCCGACGACGACCTGGCCGACGGAGATCGCGAAGGTGTCCTCGACCTCGCCGCACGCCGTCGCGAGGGCTTCGGACAGCTGGCCGGTCGCTTCCTCGGCGGTCTCGACGGGCTTGCCGTAGCCGTTCGGGCCGTAGAGCCAGCCGCGCAGCTCGCGTTCCTGGCTGCGCGCCAGCCGGGCGACCTCGCGGGGCTGTTCGCTCTGCTTCTGGATGAGGGCCAGCGTCTGCAGGACCGAGTCGTGCAGGTGGGCGGCGATCTCGGCGCGTTCGTCGGTGCGGATGCGGGCCTTGCGCTCGTCGGACAGGTCACGGACCAGGCGCAGCCAGAACGGGATGGTCAGCACGGCGACCCCGATCAGCGTCGCGAGGACGGCGATCAGGGCGAACTGGACCTGGTCGAGGGTGCCGCTGCGCAGCACGACGACAGTGATGCCGGTGATCACGAGCGCGACGCCGGCGACGATCCGGATCGCGGCCGACCAGCCGCCCCCGCCGAGGAAGGCGCCCGCGAAGCCGTCCTTGGCCCCGACCCGCCAGCGGCGCCGCTGCGACTCGTCGGCCTCCCGCCAGACGACCGCGAGACCGATCATGGCGACGGCGAGCGGCACGGCGACCCAGCCGCTGATGAACCCGGTGAGCGTCCCGCTGGCGACGGCGAGGCCGACACCCAGCGCGATCAGGCCGAACGCCTGCTGACGCTCCTTCGACGTCGGCGCCTTCGCGGTTTCTTCGGTCTGCTGCTGGACGAACACCCAGAGCAGGCCGTAGGCGAGCAGGCCGGCCCCGTTGAGGGCGGCGAGCAGCGCGAAGGCGGTCCGCACCCAGACGACCGGGACGCCGAGGTGGTCGGCGAGCCCACCGGCGACCCCGGCGATCGCCCGCCCGGACCGGCGCCGAAACATCTTGGGCTTCTCCGGGACGGTCACCTGGTCGGTGGTGACGTGGTCGAGGGCTTCTTGCACGTGGTCCATGGTCACACGCGCGGGCGTGGGCTTCCATCAGGGAAGCCCCTGATCCGGTCCCGGGGGCCCGCGCCTCCGGGAAACCTCAGGGACCATCCCGGATGTTCGCCGGCCGCGGATCGCGCATGCTCTTCGGTATGAGTGGTGCGAGTGAGACGCGGGCACCGAAGCCGAGTCCGTTGAACGGCTTCGAGGAGACCGTCAAGGACTTCTGGGTCAGCCGGCCCCGGCGGCCGCATGCCGGGCGGAAGGTCGCCGGGGTTGCCGCGGCCATCGGGTACCGGTACGGGATCGACCCCGTCGTCGTGCGGGTCGCCCTGGTGGTGGCCACGATCTTCGGGGGCTTCGGCGTTCCCTTCTACCTGCTGGGGTGGCTGTTCCTGCCGGGCGAGAGCGACGAGGTCTCCGGCTTCGAGAGCCTGATCGGGCGCGGCCGGTCGTCGGTGTCGCCCGCCTTCGCCGTCGTGCTCTGCGTGCTCACCGTCATCAGCGTCGGGGGCGCCTTCAGCGGCTCGTGGTTCGACGGCGGGGCCCTCATCAGCTTCGCGCTCATCGCCATCGCGCTCTACCTGCTGCACCGCAACCGCGGCCAGGAGAACCGGCCCGCGCCGGTCGTCCCGCGGACCCAAGCTTTCACCGGGAACGGAGCCTTCACCATGACCGACACGGCCACGGCCGCCCCCGAGGCCAAGGCGGGCTGGGACCCGCTCGCCGCCGATCCGGCCGGCTGGGACCTGCCCGACGCGCCGTCCACGCAGCCGCCGCCTCCTCCCGCGCCGCCGACCTACCAGCGGCCGGAACGGCGCCGCAACTCCAAGGTGGGCTCGGCGACCTTTGCGCTCGCCGTGCTGACCGCCGGCGGTGGCGTGCTCGCCAACCTCAACGGCGCGAGCTGGTTCTCCGCGCAGCACATCATCGGCCTGGTGCTCGGTGTCGTCGGGATCGGCCTGGTCACCGGCGCGTTCGCCCGTGGCGGGCGCGGCCTGATCGGGCTCGCCGTGCCGCTGGCGATCGCCGGGATGGTGCTGACGACCGTGCCGTTCGAGAACTTCGACTTCCGCGGCGGTGCGGGCAACCTCCGGGAGACCCCGCAGGCGGTGACCGACGTGAAGCCGCTCTACCAGCACGCCGCGGGCGACATCGACCTCGACCTGACCGAGCTGCCCGCCGGCTCGCCGATCACCACCAGCGTGGTCAACGGTGCGGGCAACACCACGGTCGTCGTGCCGGACAACGCGGACGTCACCTACGACTGCCGCACCGGGGCCGGCAACGCCGAGTGCTTCGGCCACGAGACCGACGGCATCAGCCAGGACGCGCTGACCGGCGTCGACTACGGCACCGACGGCCCGGGTGGCCAGCAGATCACCCTGCACGTCAAGAACAGCGTGGGCAACGTGGAGGTGCGCCGTGGCTGACCAGAACCCCTACGCCTACGACAACCCGGCGGAGACCCAGCCCGCGAAGCGCGGCGTGGACGTCTTCACCCTGATCGTCGGGATCGCGACGCTGCTGATCTCCGCCTACGTCCTCTCGGACGGCGCGAGCTGGCTGCCGCAGTTCGACTTCCGGTGGGTGGTCGCCGGCGGCGCGGTGCTCGTGGGGCTGCTGCTCCTCGGCGCGTCTTTCGGCAAACGCCGCCGCTAGCACCGAAATCCCTCGAGGCCCCGGATCCCACGCCGGGGCCTCGAGCCTTGTCTACAGTGGACTCACTCCCACTCGATGGTGCCCGGCGGCTTGGACGTCACGTCCAGGACCACCCGGTTGACCTCCGCGACCTCGTTGGTGATCCGCGTGGAGATCCGCTCGAGGACGTCGTAGGGCAGGCGCGTCCAGTCCGCGGTCATCGCGTCCTCCGACGACACCGGCCGCAGCACCACCGGGTGCCCGTACGTCCGGCCGTCACCCTGGACGCCGACGCTGCGGACGTCCGCCAGCAGCACCACCGGGCACTGCCAGATGCTGCGGTCCAGCCCCGCCGCCGTCAGCTCCTCGCGGGCGATCAGGTCCGCCGCGCGCAGAGTGTCGAGACGCTCCTGGTCGACCGCGCCGATGATCCGGATGCCCAGGCCGGGGCCGGGGAACGGCTGGCGCTGCACGATCGTCTCGGGCAGGCCCAGCTCCAGGCCGACCCGGCGGACCTCGTCCTTGAACAGCAGCCGCAGCGGCTCGACCAGCTCGAACTCGAGGTCCTCCGGCAGGCCGCCGACGTTGTGGTGGCTCTTGATGTTGGCCGTGCCCTCGCCGCCGCCGGACTCGACGACGTCCGGGTACAGCGTGCCCTGGACCAGGAACTTGTAGTCGCCCTGGGCCTTCAGGTCGCGCTCGGCCTGCTCGAAGACGCGGATGAACTCGCGGCCGATGATCTTGCGCTTCTGCTCCGGGTCGGTGACGCCGGCGAGCGCGTCGAGGAAGCGCTCGCGCGCGTCCACGGTCACCAGGTTGACGCCCGTGGCGGCGACGAAGTCGCGCTCGACCTGGGTGCGCTCCCCCGCCCGCAGCAGGCCGTGGTCGACGAACACGCAGGTGAGCCGGTCGCCGATGGCGCGCTGGACCAGAGCGGCCGCGACGGCGGAGTCGACGCCACCGGACAGGCCGCAGATCGCGCGGCCGTCGCCGATCTGGTCGCTGATCCGCTGGACCTGCTCCTCGACGATCGACGACGTCGTCCACTGCGGCTTGATGCCCGCGATGTCGTGCAGGAACCGGCGCAGCACCTCCTGGCCGTGCGGCGAGTGCGCGACCTCCGGGTGGTACTGGACGCCCGCGAAGCGCCGCTCGACGTCCTCGAAGCCGGCGACCTCGGCGCCGTCGGAGGACGCAGTGACGACCGAACCCTCCGGGGCCTTGGTGACGCTGTCGTTGTGGCTCATCCACGCGGGCTGGTGGGCGGGCAGGCCGGCGTGCAGGACGCCGCCGTCGCCGGTGACGCGGACCTCGGTGCGGCCGAACTCGCGCACGCCGGTCGGCTCGACGACGCCGCCGAGCGCGCTGGCCAGCAGCTGGTGGCCGTAGCAGATGCCGAAGATCGGCACGCCCGCTTCGGTGAGCTTCGGGTCCATGCCGGGGGCGCCTTCGGCGTACACGCTCGACGGGCCGCCCGAAAGGATGATGGCCGCGGGGTTCTTCGCGAGGATCTCTTCGGTCGACGCGCTGTGCGGGACGACCTCGGAGTAGATCTGCGCCTCGCGGACGCGCCGGGCGATCAGCTGCGCGTACTGCGCCCCGAAGTCCACGACGAGAACCGGACCGGTGGGGTTGGGCACCTGGCGACCTCCTGGCGAGAAGCGGGATTCCCCTCCATCGTCCCAGGTGGGCCCGGTCACCCGGGATTCAGGGCCGTCCCTGTCCGCGATCGGGCCTACGGTCCCCGGTATGGCTGTGAACTGGACCAAGGAACTGACCGACCAGCTCGACTTCCACTGGAACGTCCACACGCGCCCGAAGCTCGAGGGCCTCACCGACGACGAGTACCTCTGGCAGCCCGTGCCGGACTGCTGGACCGTGCGGCCGCGCCGGTCGGACGACGAGCCCGGCACGGGCCCGTTCACCATCGACTTCGCCTTCCCCGAGCCGGTTCCGCCGCCGGTCACGACGATCGCGTGGCGGCTCGGCCACATCCTCGTCGGGGTGCTGGGGATGCGGGCGGCGTCGCACTTCGGCGGCCCGCCGATGACCTACGACGACTACCCGTACCCGGGCACGGCCGCCGAGGCGATGTCGCTGCTCGACGAGTACTACGCGCGGTGGGTCGAAGGGGTGAAGTCCCTCGACGAAGAGGCGCTGGCGCGGCCGTGCGGCCCGGCCGAGGGTCCGTACGCGGAGTACCCGATGGCGACGCTGGTGCTGCACATCCACCGCGAGATGATCCACCACTGCGCCGAAGTCCTGCTGCTGCGCGACCTCTACCGCAACCGGTGATCTGTAACGCGGAGTCACCGCCGGTCCGATTCACCGGGTGTCGAGGACGCCGTTCGAGGGGGACCCGCGCATGCTCTACCGACTCCGCCCGCAAGGCGCGCTGACCTGGTGCGACGTGCCCGGGTACGTGGTCACGCGCGCCGACGACCAGCCACCGCCCGACTGGGAACGGCTGTCGTGGGTGCGCGCCGAAACCCGCGAGTTCAGCAACGACCTGCTGCGGATCGCCGTCCGCTACGGCGCGCGGTCGGGCAGCGGGATCGTCCTCGACGCCCGGCACACCGAGGACCTGGGCAAGGCCGACGAGCTGCGCTGCGACCGGATCGCCGCCGCGGAACAGGGCGACGGCGTCGACGACGGAGGCTGGGAACGCACCGAGGAAGCGGCCCGCCAGGCCGAAGCGGATCTCGCGGCCCTCCTCGCGGCGCCGCCGCAGCCGCACCTGGTCGCGCACTGGTGCCGGCTCGGCGGCCACTACCCCGACTGACCGGCTCGCGGGAGGAGCAGGAAGCCCAGCGCCAGGCCCAGCAGCAGGGGCAGGCCGTGGTTGTCGTGGAACAGCGTGTCGACCACGGCCAGCACCGGCGCCGCGAAGGCGATGACCCGGAACTGCACCGGCAGCGCCACGGCATAACGGCGCGAAGCCACCATCACCACCGCGGCGAGCCCCCCGATCAACCCCGCCACGCACATCGAGTTGCCCGCCCCGACCGGGTTGAGCCACAGGTAGCTCATGACCTGGCCGAACAGGCCGCAGCCGAAGTACAGGACGAGCCAGCGGGCGCGGCCGAACACCCGCTCGGCGAGCGTGCCGAAGACCGCCAGCCAGACCAGGTTCGACGTCAGCCCGAAGGCCCGGCCGTCCTGGAAGAACATGCCCGTCACCAGGCGGTACCACTCGCCCGCGTCGATGCGGGCCGCGTCGCGGTGCATCGCGTCGTACAGCGGCGGGTGCACCAGTTGCGCGATCCCGCACGCCAGCGTCACCACGAAGACCGCCGCGGTCAGGTACGGCCGGCGGGCCACCGGGGCGAGGGCCGCGAACGGGTTGCGGGATGCGGTGCGCGTGGTCATGGACGAAAATCTAGGCGCGCCACCGCCGTCGCACCCCCGACGTTTGTCACGAACCTCCACGGGAAGGCCCCAGCATGCGAGCGACAGTCATCTACGGCGCCGGCGACGTGCGGGTCGAGACCGTCCCGGACCCGAAGCTGGTGGAGCCGACCGACGTCGTCCTGCGGGTCGTGCGGTCGTGCATCTGCGGCAGCGACCTCTGGCCGTACGCCGACATGCCGCCGCGCGAGCACGGGCGCCGGATCGGGCACGAGTTCCTCGGGATCGTCGAGGAGACCGGCGCCGACGTCACCACGCTGAAGAAGGGCGACCTCGCCATCGCCCCCTTCGTCTGGTCGGACAACACCTGCGAGTTCTGCCGCGAAGGGCTCCAGACGTCCTGCCTGCACGGCGGCGGCTGGGGCGCGAAGGGCGTCGACGGCGGCCAAGGCGAGGCCGTGCGCGTCCCGCAGGCCGACGGCACCCTCGTCAAGGTCCCGCACACCGAGGACGCCGACCTGCTCGCGTCCCTGCTGACGCTCTCGGACGTCTTCTCCACCGGCCACCACGCGGCCGTGAAGGCCCGGGTCACCGAAGGCCAGAACGTCACCGTCATCGGCGACGGCGCAGTCGGCCTTTCCGCCGTCCTCGCGGCGAAGCGGCTGGGGGCCGCGCGGATCATCCTGATGGGACGGCACCAGGTGCGCACCGACCTCGGGCGCGAGTTCGGCGCGACCGACGTCGTCGCCGAGCGCGGCGAAGAGGGCGTCGAGAAGGTGCGCGAGCTGACGAACGGCCAGGGCACGCACGCCGTCCTCGAGTGCGTCGGCACGCTGGGCGCCTTCGAGATGGGCGTCGGAGCCGTGCGCGCGGGCGGCGCGGTCAGCCGGGTCGGCCTCCCGCAGTACGAAGACGGCCCGATCGGTGTGGGCGTGTTCCGCCGCAACGTCACCGTCACCGGCGGGGTCGCCCCCGCGCGGCACTACATCCCGGAGCTGCTGCCGGACGTCCTCGACGGCAGGGTCCGGCCGGGTCGCGTCTTCGACCGCACGATCGACGTCGAGGGCGTGCCGGACGGCTACCGCGCGATGGCGGACCGCGAGGCGCTGAAGGTGCTCATCAAGCCGTGACCCGTCCGGGTGGGGATGTTCTTTCGAGGGTTCCCACCCGGATTACGTTGGTGGGCATGGACATGATCACCCCCGAGCCGCGCCCCGCCTGGATCGCCGGCCGCCCGGAGCCGGGCGCCACCACCCTCGTCGTGCACCACCCGTACGACGGCAGCGAGGTCGCGACGGTCGCCGTGCCGGGGCCGGAGCAGGTCGAACGCGCGGTCACCGCCGCCGTTTCGGTCGCTCGCGAGTTCCGCGGCACCCCGGCACACGTCCGCGCCGGTGCGCTCGAGCACGTCTCCCGCGTGCTCGCCGCCCGTGCCGAGGAGATCGCCGAGGTCATCACGGCCGAGAACGGCAAGCCGCTGAAGTGGGCCGAGGCCGAGGTGAAGCGCGCGGTGTCGGTGTTCCGGATCGCCGCCGAGGAGGCCCGCCGGTTCAGCGGCGACGTCCAGCGCCTCGACACCGACCCGGCGGGCGAGGCGCGGCTGGCGCTCACCCGCCGTGTCCCGCGCGGGCCGGTGCTCGGCATCGCGCCGTTCAACTTCCCGCTCAACCTGGTGGCGCACAAGGTGGCGCCGTCGCTGGCGATCGGCGCGCCGATCATCGTCAAGCCCGCGCCGCGGACGCCGTTGTCGGCGCTGATCCTCGGTGAGATCCTGGCCGAGACGGACCTGCCGGAAGGCGCGTTTTCCGTGCTGCCGCTGGGGAACGAGGAGACGCGGAAGCTCGTCGCCGACCCCCGGCTGCCCGTCGTCTCGTTCACCGGCTCGGGACCGGTCGGCTGGTCGCTGAAGGACGCCGCACCGCGCAAGCACGTCGTGCTCGAGCTCGGCGGCAACGCGGCGGCCGTCGTCCTGCGCGACTGGCCCGACCCCGAAGGTGCCGCGCACCGCATCGCCACCTTCGGCAACTACCAGGCCGGCCAGTCCTGCATCGCCGTGCAACGGGTGATCGTGGACTCCGCCGTCGCGGACGAGTTCGTGCCCGCGCTCGTGGAAGCCGTCGAGGCGCAGCGGACGGGCGACCCGTACGACCGCAACACCGACGTCGGCCCGGTGGTCGACGAAGCCGCGGCCGAGCGGATCGTGGCGTGGATCGACGAGGCCGTCGCGGCGGGCGCGAAGGTGCTCACCGGCGGCACGCGCGAGGGCGCGACCGTCGCCCCGACGCTGCTCACCGACGTCCCGCCGGACACCAAGGCGTGGGCCGAGGAGATCTTCGGGCCGGTGCTCGCGGTGTCCGTTGTGGACGGTGTGGACGACGCCTTCCGCGCGGTCAACGAGTCCGCGTACGGCCTGCAGGCCGGCGTCTTCACCACCGACGTCCAGCTGGCCTTCCACGCGTCGGCCGAGCTGGAGGTGGGCGGGGTGATCATCGGCGACGTCCCGTCCTACCGCGCCGACCAGATGCCCTACGGCGGCGTGAAGGGCTCCGGCGTCGGCCGCGAAGGCGTCCTCGCGGCGATGCACGACCTGACGGAGGAACGCGTCACGGTCTTCACCGGCATCGACCTCTAGGCGACCAGGCCCTGCCCGAACCGGAAGACGTTGTAGGGGTCGTACTTCCTCGCGACGTCCCCGAGCCGTTTCGCGTTGTCGCCGTAGTAGGCGGCTTTCCAGTCGGGCAGGGTGGGGTCGATGTAGTTGACGTACCCGCCGCCCGCACCGGCCGCCGCCAGGCCCGCGACGACGTCGGCGACCGACTGCTCGACCTTCGCGCGGCTTTTCGCCGTCGCGGGCGCGTAGATCTGGACGCTCGCCAGCGCGTCGCGGTGCCAGAACGCCGTCGCGTCCTTCGCCGGCTCGGCCACCTTGCCGCCGAGGCCGTCGATGAGCAGGTCCATGCCCGCGCGGCCGTCGGCGAGCGCGACGACCTTCGCCGGGTCGACCGGGGTGGTGATGATCCGCGACGACGCGACGAACGACTGCCGGGCCGAGCTGCCGGAGAAGTAGTTCATCGCGCCGAGGTAGTCGAGGGCCTTCACCGTGCGCTGGGTCGGCCGCGCGCCGGCGTTGGCGGTGAGGTTGTTGAGCAGGGTGTTGAGCCCGGAGGGGGCGCCGACGTAGCAGCCGCCGACGCGGCACTGCACCGGCGAGCCACCGGAGAGGACGATGTTCGCCCACAGCTCCGGCGGCATCGCGGCGATCCACTGCTGCCACGCGCCGAGCACGCCGGTCGCCGAACCGGCCGGGAAGTGCAGCGAGAACACCGTCAGGTTCGGCGCGGGATCGGTGTCGAAGGTGAACTCGGTGACGATGCCGAAGTTGCCGCCGCCCCCACCGCGCAGCGCCCAGAACAGGTCGGGCTCGGAGCTCGCGGACGCCGTCAGCAGCTTCCCGTCGGCCGTGACGACCTGCGCGGAGCTCAGGTGGTCGCAGGTCAGGCCGTACTTGCGGGACAGCACGCCGATGCCGCCGCCGAGGGTCAGCCCGGCGATCCCGACCGTCGGGCAGGAGCCGGCGGGCAGCGCGCGCCCGGCCGCCGCCAGGCCGGCGTAGACGTCCTTCAGCTTCGCGCCCGCGCCGATGACGGCCTGGCTGCCCTGGACCTCCACCTTGTTCATCGCGGAGACGTCGATGACCAGGCCGCTCTCGGGGACGGAGTAGCCGGCGTAGCTGTGGCCGCCGCTGCGCGCGGCGAGCGTGAGCCGCCCGGCGGCGGCCTGGACGCAGGTCTGCACGTCCTTGGCGTTGGCCGCCGTCGCCACGGCGACCGGGTTGTTGCCGTCGAAGAGCGGGTTGAACGCGCGCTTGGCGGTGGCGTAGCCGTCGGTGCCCGGGCGCAGGAGGGCGCCGGTCAGCTTGCCGCGCAGGTCGTCCCAGTTCGGCGGGCCGGTGGGCAGCCGTGTCGTGGGCGGCCCGGACGTCGCCGGCGGCTGAGCACTCGTCGAAGCGGCGGGCTCCGTGGGACCGCCCGGCCCGCAGGCGGCGGCGACGGCACCCGCAGCCGAGACGCCCGTGATCCGGAGGAACGCCCTGCGGTTCACCCTGTCCACATCGGACTCCTCGCTGCCGGGGACGCCCAGTTTAGGGCCGGACACGAGCCTCCGCGCCCCCGATCGGTACACGGCGGTCAGGCGCGGTCAGTTCAGCCCCAGGCGGGAATCCGCGGGACGTCTCCGTCGAGGGCCTCGCCGCCGGAGCGGCCGCTGAGCCAGGCCAGCAGCTGCCCGCCGGTGCCGCGGACGGTGGCGCCGGGCGCGGCCCCCATCGTCCACTCCCCGGTTCCCTCGGCGACCAGGCGCAACGCCGGGAGGTGCGCGGCCCGGGAGCTGATCGCGTGCCGCACGACGTCGTCGGCGAGCGGCCCGAGCAGGCCGAGCACGCGGTCGAGGTCGTAGCCCCGGTCGAGGTCGGCGAGGTGGATGGTCAGCTCGGACAGCCGCATCCGCACCACGACGGCTCCGGTCACGGGCTGGCCCTGCCGGTTGCGGGCTTCCCGGCCCCAGGCGTCGTCGGGCATCCCCGCGGCGTACTGCTCGAACCGCCCGGCCGAGGCGACGAAGTCGGCGAGGATGTCGGCCGCGCCCCGCTGGGCCCCGGCTTCGATGTCGGCGTCCCGGGCTTCGGGGCTGGCGTACATCGGGGTCTCGACCCCGGTGTTCGCCCAGGTCAGCAGGTTCTGCAGCCCATCGGCGTTGCGGGCGAGGTGCGCGAGGACGTGGGCGCGCGACCACCCGGGCAACGCGCTGGGGGCGCGCAGTTCGGGCTCTCCGAGGCCACCGATGACCCGAGCCCATTCGTCGTCGAGCTTCCGTACCCCGTCGAGCAGCGCGTGCGCCTTCTCCGATGCCGTCGTCACGGCCCCGATCTTAGGACCGCCGCAGCGCCGCCGGGGCGTCCGCGGGGACCGCCGGGTTCTTCGGCGCCACCGGCTCCAGCCGGACGTACGACGCCTCCTGTGCCGGGCGCTGGTCCGGCTCGCCCTTGTTCGGCCAGAACGAGAACGCCCGCTCGGCCTGGGCCGTGATCGTCAGCGACGGGTTCACGCCCAGGTTGGCCGTGATCGCCGCGCCGTCCACCACCGACAGGCCCGGGTAGCCGAACACCCGGTGGTACGGGTCGATCACGCCCTCCTCCGCCGTCGCGCCGATCGGGACGCCGCCGATGAAGTGGGCCGTCAGCGGGATGTCGAAGATCTCGCCCCACGTGCCGCCCGCGATGCCGCCGATGCGCTCGGCCGTGCGCTCGTTGGCCTCGTGACCCGCCGGGATGAAGCTCGGGTTCGGCTCGCCGTGGCCCTGCTTCGACGTGTACTTGCGGCGGCCGAACAGCCCGGGCCGCGTGTACGTCGTGATCGAGTTGTCCAGGCTCTGCATCACCAGCAGGATCACCGTGCGCTCGCTCCAGCGGTAGCCGTTGAGCAGCTTCGCCGCCTGGACCGGGTGCTTGAGCATGAACGTGACCGCCTGCCGCCACCGCGGGACCGGCGAGGCGCCGTCGGTCGCGATCGTCTGCAGCAGGCTCATCGCGTTGCTGCCCTTGCCGTAGCGCACCGGCTCGATGTGGGTGTTCTCGTCCGGGTGGATCGACGACGTGATCGCGACCCCGCGGCTGAAGTTGCGGCTCTCGTCGACCTCGGTCCGGGCCGCGCCGATGATCGCCTCGGAGTTCGTCCGGGTCAGCTCGCCCAGCCGGCGCGACAGCTTGGGCAGCGTGCCGGTGTCCTTCATCTTGTGCAGCAGGTTCTGCGTGCCCCAGGTGCCCGCGGCGAAGACGACCTTCTCGGCCGTGATCGTGGTCCGGAACCGCTTCGACGTCGTCCCGGTCTTCTTGAGGGAGACCTCGTAGCCGCCGTCGATCGGCTTCACCGACGTCACGGTCGTCAGCGGGATGACCTTCGCGCCGTCCTGCTCGGCCAGGTACAGGTAGTTCTTGACCAGTGTGTTCTTCGCCCCGACGCGGCAGCCGGTCATGCAGGAGCCGCACTCGGTGCAGCCGACGCGCTCGGGCCCGGCCCCGCCGAAGTACGGGTCCTGCGCCTTCTCCCCCGGCTTGCCGAAGTACACGCCGACCGGGGTCGGGTGGAACGAATCGGCGACGCCCATGTCCTTCGCGACGTCGCGCATCACGACGTCCGACGGCGTGATCGTCGGGTTCGTGACGACGCCCAGCATCCGGCTCGCCTGGTCGTAGTGCGGCGCGAGCTCGGCTTCCCAGTCGGTGATGTGCGACCACTGCCGGTCGCGGTAGAACGGCTTCAGCGGCCGGTACAGCGTGTTCGCGTAGACGAGCGAACCGCCGCCGACACCCGCGCCCGCCAGCACCATGACGTCGTTGAGCATGTGGATGCGCTGGATCCCGTAGCAGCCGACCTGCGGTGCCCACAGGTAGCGCTTGAGGTCCCACGACGTCTTCGCGAACTCGTCGTCGGCGAACCTCCGCCCGGCCTCGACGACGGCTACCCGGTAGCCCTTCTCGGTGAGCCGCAGCGCCGCGACGCTGCCGCCGAACCCCGACCCCACCACGACGACGTCGTAGTCGGGGCCACCCGCACTGGTGGTGGTGTTACTGGCAGTCACACCTTGAGCGTAACCCGGGGTCCAGGTTCTGACCAGAGGTAAGTTACCGACCAGTCACCCGTTTTGGCGCATCGCCGGAGATGATCGTGGGTAATTATCGAAGTGCTCGATGTTCACGTCGGCGAGACCCGTCGGCGGGACACGATTTCCGGGAGGGACCACGATGATCCCCCAGCAGCTCACCGGTTGGCGCAAGTCGAGCCACAGCCACTTCGAGGAGAACGCCTGCGTCGAGATCGGCGCCGGTCCCGGCGTCGTCGGGGTGCGGGACACCAAGCAGCCGGTGCCCCGCCCGATCCTCGTCTACTCCGCGACCGCGTTCGCCGCGTTCCTCGACCACCTCACCGCCGGACGGTGAGGCCCACCCGCTGGAACTCCTTGAGGTCCGAGTAGCCCGTCTTCGCCATCGCCCGGCGAAGCGCCCCGAAGAGGTTCACGACGCCTTCCGCGTCGGACGACGGCCCGAACAGCAGGGTCTTGAGGTCGACGGCGTAGTCCGGCCCGGCCGCCACGCGCGAGCGCGGCAGCGACGGGTGCGCGGCCGCCGCCGTCCAGTACAGGCCCTGCCCGGGCGCGTCCGACGCGGCGGCCAGCGGGGAGCCGAGCATGACGGCGTCCGCGCCGCACGCGATGGCCTTGGCGATGTCGCCCGAGGTGGTCATGCCACCGTCGGCGAGGACGTGGACGTACCGGCCGCCCGTCTCGTCGAGGTAGTCGCGGCGGGCGGCCGCGGCGTCGATGATGGCCGTGGCCATCGGGACGCCGATGCCGAGCACGCGGTCGGTGCTCGTCACGCCCGGCGTGTAGCCGTGGCCGACGATGACCCCGGCCGCGCCGGTGCGCATGAGGTGCATCGCCGTGCGGTAGTCGCTGACACCGCCGGCGATGACGGGGACGTCGAGGCGGCCGATGAACTCCTTGAGGTTCAGCGGCTCGGCGTCGCGCTGGACGTGCTCGGCGGAGATGATCGTGCCCTGCACGACGAGGATCTCGACGCCGGCCGCGATCAGGTCCGGGGTCAGCTCGGCGGCGTGCTGCGGGCTGACGCGCGCGGCGACGGTGACGCCGGACTCGCGGACGGTCTTGATGGCCTCGGACAGCAGGTCGAGCCGGATCGGCGCGGCGTGCAGCTCCTGCAGCACGCGGCCGACCGCGGTCGGGTCCTCGAGGTCCTCGGCCGCGCGGACCAGCTGGAAGATGGCGTCCTCGACGTTCGCGTGCCGCGCCCAGAGGCCCTCGGCGTTGAGCACGCCCAGGCCACCCAGCTCGCCGACGGCGACCGCGGTGCCGGGCGAGACGATCGCGTCCGTCGGGTGCGTGACGAGCGGCAGGTCGAAGCGGTAGGCGTCGATCTGCCACGAGGTGGACACCACCGACGACGACCGGGTCCGCCGCGACGGCACGATCTCGACGTCGTCGAGGTCATACGCCCGCCGCGCGGTGCGGCCCATCCCGATCTCGACCAGGTCCCGCACGTGAAGCCTCCTCCGACGACGACAATCTGCCGTGCCCCATTGTCGCTAGTCCGCGTGGGTGACTTACGCACGGGGGTCAGACCAGCAGGACCACGGGCAGGGCGCCCACCAGGAACCCGGCCGCCGCGCTCAGCGCGGCCCGCGCGGGCCGGTCCGCCGTCGCGGCGCAGATCAGCGCGAAGAGCAGCGGCACGACCGCGACCAGCGCCGCGGCGACGCCGAGGCCGACGGGCGAATTCCCGGTCTCCACCCGGTGGCCGGCGGCCTCCACGGCCTGCACCGATCGCCCGACCTCGGAGATCTCCAGCCGGACCGGCGACCCCGGCTCCAGGTCGAGGCCCGCGTCGGCGGAGCTGACTTCGAAGCGCTCGCCGGACGCCGTGCGGAGGGCGAGGTCGTACTGGTGGCCGGTCGAGCTCGACTCGTGCTGGCCACGGGTCTCGACGGTGGCTTCTTCCCGCTCCGCCGGTCCACCCGCGTCGAGGACCCCGAACGTCCCGAACGCCAGCGCGGCCCCGCCGACGGCCGCGCTCACCGCCGAAACGACGAGTCTCGCGGCCACGGCTACACCCGCACGAACACGGCGACCGGCGCCAGCAGGGCGCCCAGGGCGAGGGCCAGCCAGGTCGCCACCGGTGGGTACACGTTCAGCCGGACCGCGCCGAAGTACACGGCGCCCAGCGCGAGCAGGGCCGCGCAGATCAGCAGTACCGGCCGCACCACGCCCGGCCGCAGGTCGATCACCGCGCCGCCGGCGAGGAGGTAGGCGATGCCGCCGTCCGCGGTCGAGACGTCGAGCGCCACCGGCTGCCCGGCGGGCAGGTCGAGGCCGGGGCCGACGGCCGTGATCCGGTAGAGCCGGTTCCCCGCGTCGACCGCGATGGTGTGGCTGACGGCGTCCTCGTCGCCGCCGACCGGGAGCGCACCCCGCTCGTGGGACACGACGTGCCCCTCGGCGCGGTAGGTGGGCGCGTCGCGGCCGGCCAGTACCTGGCACATCAGGCAGACGACGCCGCCGAGGAACAGCGACACGAGCGCGACGGCCGTGAAGAAGACCTTGCGCAGCACCTGCGTGAAGCGGCCGACCGTCATGCCCTTCAGTGCACACCACAACGGGCACGCAAGGCGATAGACCGATTACCGTAAGCACGCTAGGTCACGGTGACTCAGCGGGAAACCCGCACTTCGGACGGGTCCGGGGTGCGGGTTCCGCCGCGATGGGTCAGCGAGTGGTGTAGTTCGGTGCCTCGACGGTCATCGTGATGTCGTGCGGGTGGCTCTCCTTGAGGCCGGCCGCGGTGATCCGGACCAGCTGGGCCTCCTGCAGCTCCGCGATCGTGTTCGCGCCCGCGTAGCCCATGCCCGAGCGCAGGCCGCCGACGAGCTGGTGCACGACGTTGGCCAGCGGCCCCCGGAACGGGATCCGGCCCTCGATGCCCTCGGGGACCAGCTTGTCCTCGCTCAGCACGTCGTCCTGGGCGTAGCGGTCCTTCGAGTACGACTTCGCCTGGCCCCGCGACTGCATCGCGCCGAGCGAGCCCATGCCGCGGTAGACCTTGAACTGCTTGCCGTTGACCAGGATCAGGTCGCCGGGCGACTCGGCGGTGCCGGCCAGCAGGCTGCCCAGCATCACCGTCGACGCGCCGGACGCGATCGCCTTCGCGATGTCGCCGGAGTACTGGATGCCGCCGTCGCCGATCACCGGGACGCCGGCCGGGCGGCACGCCTGGTCGGCCTCGTAGATCGCGGAGATCTGAGGGACGCCGACGCCCGCGACGATCCGGGTGGTGCAGATCGAGCCCGGGCCGACGCCGACCTTGACGCCGTCGGCGCCCGCGTCGACCAGCGCCTGCGCGCCCGCGCGGGTGGCGACGTTGCCGCCGACGATGTCGACCGACTCGCCGAGCTCCTTCTTCAGCAGCGAGACCGTGTCGACGACCGCGCGGGAGTGCCCGTGCGCGGTGTCGACCATCAGGACGTCCACGCCGGCGTCGGCCAGCGCCATCGCGCGCTTGTGGCCGTCCGGGCCGACGCCGACCGCGGCACCGACGATGAGCCGGCCGTCCGGGTCCTTCGTCGCCTTCGGGTACTGCTCGGTCTTCACGAAGTCCTTGACCGTGATCAGCCCGCGCAGCTTGCCCGCGCCGTCGACGATCGGCAGCTTCTCGATCTTGTGCCGGCGCAGCAGGCCCAGCGCGGCGTCCGCCGAGACGCCCACCTGCGCGGTGACCAGCGGCGCCTTCGTCATGACCTCGGACACCGGGCGGCTGTGGTCGACCTCGAACCGCATGTCGCGGTTGGTGATGATGCCCACCAGCGCGCCGGACGCGTCGGTGACCGGGACACCGGAGATGCGGAACTTGGCGCACAGCGCGTCGACCTCGGCCAGCGTGGCGTCGGGCGAGCAGGTGACCGGATCGGTGACCATGCCCGCCTCGGACCGCTTGACCACCTCGACCGCGGCGGCCTGCTCGTCGATCGGCAGGTTGCGCTGGAGAACGCCGATGCCGCCCTGGCGGGCCATGGCGATCGCCATCCGCGCCTCGGTGACGGTGTCCATCGCGGCGGACACGAGCGGGATGCCGAGCGTGATGTTCCGGGTCAGCCGGGTGCTCGTGTCGACCGCGCTGGGAACCACGTCCGATTCCGCCGGCAGCAGCAGCACGTCGTCGAAGGTCAGGCCGAGCATGGCGAACTTGGCCGGAACGGGGGCGGTGATGCCGTCGCTGGTCATAGCGGGTGAAGGGCCTTCCTGGCGCGGGATGAGCGGGGTCGCTGTGTTCGATCAAGATCAACTGGCGACTCGGAGCCTTCTCCTCATGATATCCGGCGCGCACCCCCGCCCCGGGTGGTGGGCGAGCCGCCGGGAGCGCCCGGTAGCGTGCAGGCCGTGGCGCACGATGTCCTGCCTCCAGACCCGTTCGCGGACGACCCGGACGACCCGGCCCGCGCTTTCGGAGACCCCGAGGACCGGCTGGACGAGCCGATCAGTGACTCCGAACGCACCGAGCTGCTGGCCGACCTCTCCGATCTGGCCGTCTACCAGGCGCTCCTCGAGCCCCGCGGGGTCCGCGGGATCGTCGTCGACTGCGGTGAGTGCGACGAACCGCACTACCACGACTGGCACCTGCTGCGGGCCAGCCTGGAGCAGCTGCTGGCCGACGGGCGGATGCGCCCGCACGAGCCGGCCTACGACCCGAACCCCGGCGACTACGTGAGCTGGGACTACTGCCGGGGCTTCGCCGACGGCGTGACGGCCAACGAAAGCGCCTACTGAACCACTGAAAAAAGGCCCTGGTGAGTTTCCTCACCAGGGCCTTTCGCTGCGTTCCTACTGGCCTTCGCCGACGCTCTGACCGCCGACGGAGGACTCGCTGCGCCCGGTGTTCGTGCCCGGGTCGTTGCCGCTCGCGGCCGTCGTGGTCGGCGGGACCTCGGTGGTCGGCGGCTGCGGGGTGGTGGTCGGCGGCGGGGGCGTCGGGGTCGGCGTCGCGGTGCCCGGCAGGCTGGTGGTGCCGCTGCCGCTGCCCGGGATGGACGTCGCCGAGCCGGCCGGCGGGACCTGCACCGACGTGGCACCCGGCGGCACCTGCGTCGGGGTGGTCTGGGTCGGGCCCTGCACCGGTGCGTCCGGGTTCTGGAGCTGGGCGGCGAGCTGCCGGTGCTGCTCCATTAGCTGGTCGCGGTTGTCCTCGTCGCTGACCTGCGACAGCGCGGCCTGCGCCGCGTCGAGGGCCTGGCGCGCGGCGTCGAGGTTGCCGCCGGCGATGGCCAGGTTCGCCTTCTCGAGGTCGAGCTTCGCGTTCGCGGCGGCCTCGACCGAGCGCGTGTGATCGGAGTACAGGACCTTCGCGAGGCCCCAGAGGGTGTCGCCCGGTTGCGCGGAGCGCGCGGCCAGCCCGGTGCCGGTGAACGCGATCGCCAGCACGGCGGCGGCGACGGCGACCGGGACGAGCAGCCTGCGGCGGCGTCCGCTCGAGGCGTGCTGCTTCGCGAGGTTCGCGGTGGTGACGGTCCGCACTGCCGTGTCGACGTCGACCAGCTCGGCCAGTGGCTCGCTGTCGATGTCTCTTCGCCACGCCACCAGCAACGCGTTGAGCTCCTGGTCGCCGAGACCGTCGGCCAGCGCCGGGTCGGACCCGCCGAGGGCGTCGAGCAGCGCGTCGTCCGCTTGGACGGCCGACAGATCGGCGGCGAACTCCGCCTCCGACGAGGACAAGCCACTACCGAACACGTCGTCGGGCTCGTAACCCTTCTCGTGACCGGTCACTCAGATCACCTCCTCCGCGGCCAGGACCTTTCTCAGCCGCGCGAGGGCGCGGTGCTGGGCGACGCGGACGGCGCCGGGCGTGGAGCCGACCGCGTCCGCGGTCTCCTCCGCCGACAGGCCGACGACCACGCGCAGCACCACGATCTCCCGCTGCTTGTCCGGCAGCACCTGCAACAACTGGGACATCCGCTCGTTCAGCTCACCTTGCAGCGCCCGCTGCTCGGGGCCGACCCCGCCTTCGACCTCGTCGGGGATCTCGGCCACCGGCTCGGCTCGGTTGCGCGCCGCCGCGCGGTGCGCGTCGGCCACCTTGTGCTGGGCGATCCCGTAGACGAACGCCAGGAAAGGGCGGCCTTGATCGCGGTACGAGGGCAATGCCGTTAGCACCGCGAGACACACCTCCTGCGCAACGTCGTCCGCCGAAGCGAACGATCGCTCCTGCCTGCCAACCCGGGCGCGGCAATACCGCACTACCAGTGGACGGATAGCAGCCAGCAGCCGCTCCACTGCCTGGGGATCTCCCTCGACAGCAGCGGCGACCGGCTCATCCAGTCCATCCCCCACATTGGCCATCGCAGACAACAGTCCCAGTGTTACGTGTAGGTGTGCAAAGAACCCGGCCCGTGGTCGCCTCCACCGCGCACCGGAGACCGCTACCGTACCTGCGGCCCCCGGCGGGGCGGCGCGCGCGGTGCTCCCGGGCGTGCCGCGGCCCCGTGAGGCGCGGAAATACGGATTATCGTGCTGACCCGCGGTCATCTTCGCCGATTCAACGAGCGAGCGGCGTCACGGGTACGAGATCCGTCGGAGGGACGGTGACCGGAGCGGGGATCCGCCCCGGGGGCTGCCCGAAGGGGCGCCGGAGTGTGATGGGGACCACAGAGGTACGGGCCAGGGCGGTGCGCCCTGGCCCGTCGTCACCTGTAAACCGGCCGTGTCAGGAACGGGGAGAGCGACGGGTCAGCTGACCAGGCCGCGGCGGAAGCCGTGGGCCACGGCCTGCGCGCGGTCGCGCACGCCGAGCTTGCGGAACAGCCGCCGGGCGTGGGTCTTCACCGTGTCCTCGGACAGGTAGAGCTCGCGGCCGATCTGGCCGTTGCTCTTGCCCTGGCTCATCCCGCGGAGCACCTGAAGCTCGCGCTCGGTCAGCTGGACGCCCGGGTCGGACGGCTGACGGGGCGCGGGCACCGAGGTGCTCGCCAGGGTGTGGGCCAGCGCGGCGACCAGCTCCGGCCGGGACGCGTCCCAGCGGAGGTAGCCGCGGGCACCGCCGGCGATCGCGGCGGCGATGCTGCCCGCGTCGTCCGGGGCGCCGAAGACGATGACGTTCGCCTGGGGGTTGGCCGAGACGAGCCGCCGGGTGGCTTCGACACCCGTCGGGACCGCGCGTTGCGTCCCGACCAGCACGACGTCGACGGGCTGACGGGAGTACCGGGCCAGCAGCTCGTCACCGTGCGCTACGCAGTCGATGCGACTGACCCCAGGGACCGCGGACATCACTCGGGTGAGCCCTTCACGGACACTGCGTCGGTCGTCGCAGATCAAGACCGTCGTCACGGGGTTTCCTTCCTGCAGCCGGGTGACATTCCACTTCCCCTATCGGACGCTTTAGCCCGAACCTTGACACGATCCGGTGGCTTTTTTTGAAGTTTCTTAGCCCGGATGCCGGAACAGCCCATTCCGACGGCTCAACCACCCGGGGCGGGCACCCATGGCGATTCCCCCGCGATCCTCCTCCCGCAAGGATCTGCGCTTCGTAACACTGCGTGCAACACCTCTGCCACTCTGAATCGATACTCCTCGGCGTGTCCTGGGCGCAGATCGGCCATGACGAGCGCGGCCGGCCACAAAAGTGAAAGCAGTTCGCATTCCTCGGCGGTCGCCATTGCGTTTCCGACAAGACCGTCCGAAATCTTCCGGTGATCGGGACGACCGGCGGCCCCCAGTGCGACGGCCAGCACAATCCCGGATTTCACGGCGTGCCGCCGCGCACCCCGCGCGACGGCGGTTTCGAAAGCCCGTTCGGCGTGCGGCACGGCGGCGGCGCCCTGACCTGCGGCGAGTTCGATCTCCGCGCCGACCCAGCCCCCGCGGACGCAGGCCCGCCACCCGGCGTGCTGGCCCGCGGCCCGGGCGGCCAGCCTCCGCGCGGCCCGCTGGCGCCCCAGCGCGAGGTTGTCGGCGGCCAGGCCGAGCAGGGCATCGGCCCGCGCGCCGACGGCGTCGAGGCCGTCGGGGTCGGGCTCGGTGCGCAGGGAGGCGGCCTTGGCGAAGGCCTCGCCGTCGAGGGCGCGGGCCTGGCGGTGGCCGCCCAGCTGCCGCCGGTGGGCAGCGAGGGTGCTGGCGGCGAGGGAGGCCAGGACGGGGTCGGTGGCGCGCCGGAGAGGGTCGAGGAGGGCGGCCGCGGCGGCGTACCGGCCCTGGGCGCCCAGCACGATGGCCGAGAGCAGCCGTTCCCGCGGGGTGCCGGGCCCGCGCGTGACGGCGGGATCGGGCAGCGGATCACTCCCGAACGCGGCGGCCCTCAGGGCGGGTTCGTGCACGCGTTCTTTCTAGCGGGTCCCACCGACAGAAACATGATCGACGTGGCCGGGGTCGCGCCTGCCGCCCCGGACGACCACGCCCCACCCGTCCCTCAGGACTCCGGCAAAGTCGCGCGCTGACCCGGCTGGCTTCACCAGCCTCGATCAGGGAGCGCGGCATTCGCTGGGATCGGTTTGGCGCCGACCGCAGCGGCGGAAGCTCTCCGGCTTCGAAGGCGACGACCTCGACTCCGCGGTCGGCCGCTGGCCAGCACGAACACAGCGGCTGGCAGACCATCCGCCGGGACCGGCAAATCAGCTCGCTGCAGCCTCCGGGGCGACACCTCGACCTCGCCGATGTCGTGGTCACCGCCGACGGCCCCGCACACCGCCCCGGACGACCACGCCCCACCCATCCCTGGGGGCTGACCCCGGTCCAGTCTATCGGCGAGGCCGGACAAAACCGGCGGACAACGGCTCCGGGTGCCGCAGTTGTCCACATCGGGCCCCGGGCTGTGGACAACCGCCGTCCCCAGTTACTGCCGTGCGCCGACCAGGACGTGCTCGATGCGGTCCGCCGCGCCCGGCAGGTCCGTCAGCAACTCCACCTTGTCCGGCAACCCCGCCGGGTCCCAGCCCGGCCCGCACGCGAACAACCGGCTCCGCTGCCGCCCCCGCGACACCCGCGCGAACAGCCGCGTGTCCGCCACCCCCCGCCGGTGCGCCCACAGCACCACCGCCGCCGGCGCGCTTCGGCGGACCGCCACCGCCAGCACCTCCGCCGGCAGCGGGACCCCGAACAGCTGCGCCCCGATGCGCCGGCCGGCCAGCGATGCCGCCAGCGCGTACATCGGCATGCTGTCCCGCTCCTCCGGGACGCAGCCCAGCAGCACCGGGCGCGTGTTGCGCGGCTCGTCGAGCACCGGCGTCGCGCGGACCAGCGCGGCGAACACGCACTCCGCCAGCAGGTACTCGACCTCCGCGCCCGCGCTCGCGCCGCGCCAGCGCGCCCCCAGTGCCGACAGGACCGGCTCGATCACGCCCGTCCACGCCGGGAGGACGCCCAGCTCGTCGATCGTGTCCGCGAGCATGCGCTGGACCGCGCCGACGTCCATGGCCAGCGCGGCCGTGCTCAGCCGACGGGCCAGCCGGGAGCGGACTTCCAGGCCGTCGTCGGCCGCCGAGGAGTCGGTGGGCTCCGATGGCTCCGCCGGCTGCGGCGGCCCCGAGCGCGGCATCTGCTCCAGCGCGTAGCGCGCCGCCTCGGCCGTCGACGCGCCGCTCAGCAACGCGCGCTGCATCAGTTCGAGCCGGCCGATGTCGGAGGTGCCGTAGCGGCGGTGGCGGCCGTCGGTGTGCCTGCTCGGGCCGAGCCCGTAGCGGCGGTCCCAGGTTCGGAGGGTGGACGGCGCGACCCCGAGCCGGCGGGCGACCGAGGCCACCGGCAGGGTGGGTTCTTCGGTGCCCGACCCAGCTCCCACGAGCCTCAATATCCAGGCAGACCGCGGGGTCGGCAACCGGAGGCGAAATCCCTGCTCACACATCCGGGGGATGCCTAACGGCTGAATCGGGCCGGATCGCTTGAACAACTATTGGCGCGCTTCTAACGTTACCGCCGTTGCACCGAATGGAGTATCGGCACCACAGCAGAGCAGCTAGCGGCATCGACCGATTGACGGAGGCGGTCAGGATGGCAGACACGCGCAGGCTCCCAGGACCCAACGCCGACATGTGGGACTGGCAGCTCGAAGGGTCGTGCCGGGGGATGGACAGCGCGTCCTTCTTTCACCCGGACGGCGAGCGCGGCCCGGCGCGGGCACGGCGGGAGGCCAGGGCGAAGGCGGTCTGCCTGAGCTGCCCCGTCCTGGAGATGTGCCGCAGCCACGCGCTGGCGGTGCACGAGCCCTACGGCATCTGGGGCGGGCTCTCGGAATCGGAACGCGAGCACCTCATCAAGTCCGACAAACGCGCGCTCAGCATGTCCGGCGGCTGAGCGCCCCACCGACATCGGAGGGCGGCACCGGGTGGGGTGCCGCCCTCCGTGCTGTTCAAGGCACGAAAAACGGGGCGGCACGAGTGCCGCCCCGTTTCCGGTGGTGCGTCAGTGCGAGTGGCCGTGGCCCGCCGCGGCGGGCTCTTCCTCGGCCGGCTTCTCGACGACCGACGACTCCGTCGTCAGCACGAGCCGCGCGATCGAGGCGGCGTTCGCCACCGCGGACCGGGTCACCTTGACCGGGTCGACGATGCCGGCGGCCAGCAGGTCGGTCAGCTCGCCGGTGGCGGCGTTGAAGCCCTGGCCCCAGCCCTGCTCCTGCACCTTGTTGACGATGACCGCGCCCTCGTGGCCCGCGTTGGTCGCGATCCAGAACAGCGGCGCCGTCAGCGCGTCCTTGACGATGCGCACGCCGGTGGCCTCGTCACCCTCCAGGCCCAGGCCGCCCTCGAGCTCCTTGACCGCGTGGACCAGCGCCGAACCACCGCCGGGCAGGATGCCCTCCTCGACGGCCGCCTTGGTCGAAGCCACGGCGTCCTCGATGCGGTGCTTGCGCTCGTTCAGCTCGGTCTCGGTGGCCGCGCCGACCTTGATGACCGCCACGCCGCCGCCGAGCTTGGCGAGCCGCTCCTGCAGCTTCTCGCGGTCCCAGTCGGAGTCGGTGGTCTCGATCTCCTTGCGGATCTGCGCGACCCGCCCGGCGATGGCGTCCTTGGAGCCGGCGCCGTCGACGATCGTGGTGTCGTCCTTGGTGACGACGATCCGGCGGGCCTTGCCCAGCGCGCCGAGGTCGACGTCGGAGAGCTTGCGGCCGATCTCCGCGGAGATGACCTCGCCGCCGGTGACGACCGCGAGGTCGTCCAGGAACGCCTTGCGGCGGTCGCCGAAGAACGGCGCCTTGACCGCGACGGCGGTGATCGTCTTGCGCAGCGAGTTCACCACGAGGGTGGACAGCGCCTCGCCGTCGACGTCCTCGGCGATGATGAGCAGCGGCTTCTTGGCCTCGACGACCTTCTCCAGCACCGGGAGCAGGTCGGCCAGCGCCGAGATCTTCTCGCGGTGCAGCAGGACGTAGGCGTCCTCGAGGATCGCCTTCTGCTCCTCCGGGTTGGTCGCGAAGTGCGCCGAGAGGAAGCCCTTGTCGAACTGCACGCCCTCGGTGATCACCAGCTCGGTCGCCAGGGTCGACGACTCCTCGATGGTGATGACGCCGTCTTCGCCGACCTTCTCGACGGCTTCGCCGAGCAGGGCGCCGATGTTGGCGTCGCGGGAGGTCACGGTGCCGACCTGGGCGATGTTCTCGCGGCCCTTGACCGGGATGGCCTTGGCCTTGAGGACCTCGATGACCTTCTCCGCGGCGGCCTCGATGCCGCGGCCGATCGAGGTCGGGTTGGCGCCGGCGGCCACGTTGCGCAGGCCGACCTTCACCAGCGACTGCGCGAGCACGGTCGCGGTGGTGGTGCCGTCGCCGGCGACGTCGTTGGTCTTGGTGGCGACGCTCTTGGCGAGCTGCGCGCCGAGGTTCTCGAACGGGTCGTCGAGCTCGACCTCACGGGCGACGGTCACGCCGTCGAGGGTGATGGTCGGGCCGCCGAACTTCTTGTCGAGCACGACGTGGCGACCACGCGGGCCGAGGGTGACCTTGACGGCGTCGGCGAGCTTGTTCACCCCGCGCTCCAGCGCGCGACGAGCGTCCTCGTCGAAACTGATCTGCTTGGGCATAGCGTGTTCCGCTTACCTTTCTCTGAACGCAAGAACGCCCCGCTCCCCGGTGTTGCGGGGCCCGGGGCGTCATGCGCTGCGAGCGGACGTCAGTTGATGACGGCCAGCACGTCGCGGGCGGACAGGATGAGGTAGTCCTCACCGTTGTACTTGACCTCGGTGCCGCCGTACTTGGAGTAGATGACGACGTCGCCGACGTTCACGTCCAGCGGGACACGGTTGCCCTTGTCGTCGATCCGGCCCGGGCCCACGGCCAGAACCTTGCCCTCCTGGGGCTTCTCCTTGGCGGTGTCGGGGATGACGAGGCCGGAAGCGGTCGTCTCCTCGGCCTCGCTCGTCTGGACAACGATCTTGTCCTCGAGCGGCTTGATGTTCACGCTCACCGGGTTGACCTCCACGGTCGTCGAAAGCGTTGGCAGGATGTGGTTACGGCTCTACCACCCCCGCCGTCGCGGGTGCCGGGGCTGTTCGGGCCGTGCGATTAGCACTCTAGCCACGTGAGTGCCAGCCGTGCAACCAGGGTCCGCTCGAAGGGTGGATCCCCGACGCTTCGCCGGCTCGCCGTGCGGCAAGCCTCTACAACCCGATTACCACGAGTGTTCGGGTAAATACCAGAAGTAGCTCGTTTGGCAGACGCCGGTCTTCCGACATGGGCGGGAGCCTCGATGGGTGCCCAGATGCCGCGCTCGAACCCAGCAGAACACGCTCTGCAAGAACCCGGTCCGCCGAGAGGGCGACCGGTGCTCCAAGCATCGCGGGATGCCGGCCGAAGGCCCCCGGCACCCCAAGCCTCCGCGGAAGCGAACTGCCAAGCCGACGGCGAGCCGTCGGACGGCGAAGACGAGCACATCGGCGCATCGAAGCAGCGGGACGGGACGACCTCGCCCTCGCCAGGCGTCTTCGAAGGCGGCGGAGCGCAAGAGGCAAGAACGGATCGAGAAGGCCGTCAAGGTCGCACGGGAGGTGGCGACCGACGGCTGGCAGGCAACGGTTGCCGACCGTGCCACGGAGTACATCACCGAGCGCACCTGGAAGAAGCTCTTCACCGCTCGCCGGTCAGGGCTGTGCAAGGCACTGGCCGATCTCGCTGCGGAGACCCTCGCGACGAAGAAGAAGCTGCACAGCGCGGTCGGCTGGTTGGCGGCGTGGCTCGTGAAACGCTTCGGAAGAGGACGGCTGGCCGTCACCGTCGCACGGGAACTGGCCGAAAACCTCCCGTTGCCCGTGGACGCGAAGTTCACCGCAGTGGCTCGCGGAGTCCAGCTGACCGGCATCGTGATCTGTCTGGCCGACGGCCAGGACCTGGCCCGCTGCCCCTGCTTCGTGGCACTCGCCCTCAGTGAGACAAAAGACCACTTGAAGAAGATCCTCGCGTCCGCCGTCGACAACTGGGCCGGGCTGGCGAACTTTCCGGCGTCGTTGCGGGCGGCAGCCGAATAGGCAGTCGGCCAGGACTCTTACCCCCGGCGTGAGTTTCTGGTTAGGTTCTCACCGTCTGGCACCTGAACCCTGGGGGTTTATGCCCATGTCCTCCCGTTCCCTCCCAAGATCAGCCGCACTCATCGCCGCGGTCACCCTCACGACAGCCCTCGCCACTCCGGCCCAAGCCGACACCACCAGCCAACGCCAACACGACTTCACCGCCGCCGCGAAGGAGTTCGGCGTCCCGGAGAACGTCCTCCTCGGCGTCTCCTACCTGGAGTCCCGCTGGGACTTCAACGCCGGCACGCCCAGCACCTCCGCCGGCTACGGCCCGATGCACCTCACCGACGTCCGCGAAGCCGGCGTCGCGACCACCCACCACGACGAAGGCACCGAAGACCCGCGCGGCGACGACGCCCGCCCCGCCCTGCACCCGCAGGCCGGGCCCGCCACGCCGCCGCAAGGGCTCCAGACCGTCGACGAAGCCGCGCAGCTCACCGGCCAAAAAGCGGAGACCCTCCGCACCGACCCCACCCAGAACATCCGCGGCGGCGCCGCCCTGCTCGCGAAGTACCACGCGGGCCAGAGCGACTGGTACGACGCCGTCGCGAAGTACAGCGGGTCCACCGGGGAGGCCGCCCGGACCTTCGCCGACGAGGTCTACGAGACCATCAAGAGCGGCGTCTCCCGGACCACCGACGACGGCCAGCAGGTCACCCTGGCCGCGACGCCCGGGCTGACCACCCCGCAGCACGCCGGGAACCCGTCGGACGTCGAATGCCCGCGGACCGTCGCCTGCGAGTCCGTCCCGGCGCCCTACCAGGAGCTGCCGAACGACGACTACGGCAACCACGACCTCGCCGACCGGCCGAACAGCCAGAAGATCGACCACATCGTCATCCACGACACCGAGGGCTACTGGGACAGCGTCCTCAAGCTCGCCCAGGACCCGACGTACGTCAGCTGGCACTACACGATCCGCTCCAACGACGGCCTGATCGCGCAGCACGTGCCGACCAAGGACGTCGCCTGGCACGCGGGCAACTGGTACGTCAACGCCAAGTCCATCGGCATCGAGCACGAGGGCTTCGCCGCGAAGGGCACCTGGTACACCGAGGCCATGTACCGATCGAGCGCGAAGCTCGTCGGCTACCTCGCGCGCAAGTACGGCATCCCGCTCGACCGCGCGCACATCATCGGCCACGACAACGTGCCGGGCACGGTTCCGTCGACGATCAAGGGCATGCACTGGGACCCGGGCCCCTACTGGGACTGGTCGCACTACTTCGACCTGCTGGGCGCGCCGCTCGGCGGGTTCGGCCTGCCAGGCTCGTCGCTGGTCACCATCGACCCGGACTTCGCGAAGAACCAGCCCGCGTTCACCGGCTGCGACAGCCCCGGGACGCCGTGCGCGCCGCGCGGCTCGGAAGCCGTGGTGCTGCACTCGGAACCCAGTGAGTCGTCGCCGCTGCTTAAGGACGTCGGCCTGCACACCGACGGCACGCCGTCCACAATGGACGTTTCGGACGTCGGCAGCCGCGTCGCGACCGGGCAGCAGTACGCCGTCGCCGGCGTCAGCGGTGACTGGACGGCGATCTGGTACCTCGGGCAGCAGGGCTGGTTCCACAACCCGCACGGCGCCAAGGTCGCGAAGCCCGCGATCGGCTGGGTCGTGACGCCGAAGCCGGGTCTCGCGACCGTGCCGGTGTACGGGCGTGCCTACCCCGAACCGGAGGCCTACCCGGCGAACGTGCCGGTGCAGGCCATCACGCCGCTGCCGTACACGCTGTCGGCCGGCCAGAAGTACTCGTCGGCGGGCACGGTCGGGTCGGAGTACTACTACGCGGTGACGTTCGACCCGGCCGACCACGTCGTGGTCAAGGGCAAGCTCAAGTACGTCCAGATCC
Source organism: Amycolatopsis sp. NPDC049691 (assembly GCF_040675005.1). Taxonomy (NCBI): domain Bacteria; kingdom Bacillati; phylum Actinomycetota; class Actinomycetes; order Pseudonocardiales; family Pseudonocardiaceae; genus Amycolatopsis; species Amycolatopsis sp. NPDC049691. The sequence goes on along the minus strand of NZ_JBFANX010000020.1, from coordinate 106,568 downwards.
AGTTCGGGCACCGGATCGCGTTCGTCAAGGCGGACGACGTCCGGATCCTCCCGGCGTTCTAGCCGCCTCCGGCGGAGGTCGCGCTCACGCGTCGAGCGCGACCTTCGCCCCCGCCGCCTGCTCGGTGTTGCGGCGGGTCTTCGCCCAGCCGTTGCGGCCGCGGACCAACCTGAACAGCGCGCGCCACGACGTCACGTAGAACGTGTAGATGTACGCCGCGTACGCGAAGCCCAGCCCGATGCCGCGCAGGATGTTGCCGCTGCGCAGGCACTTCAGCTGGTAGATCGGGCCCCAGACCAGGAACGGCAGCAGCCCGAACGAGCCGTAGATGGCGAACAGGATCCACGCGCCGCCGGTGAACCAGGTCCACATCTGCGCCGGGTCGCCCGCCGTGCTCACCACCAGCAGGACGAACGGGATCGGGTAGAGCAGCGAGCCGAGCAGCTGCAGCCACGGCTGGGCCAGGTAGTACATCATCTCCGCCGCGCCGAGCGTGCTGACGTGCGGGGAATCCCAGATCCGGCGCAGGTAGCGGGCGCACTGCATGGTGCCCTGGCCCCACCGGGTGCGCTGCACCAGGAACCGGCGCAGGCTGTACAGACCTTCCTGCGCCACATGGGAATCCGGGGTGAACCCGGTGCGCCAGCCCGCCGTCAGCAGGTGGACGCCCAGCTCGAAGTCCTCCAGCAGCGAGCCGCGCCACGGTTCTTCGGTGCCGCCCGCGATCGAGTCGAGCGCGGTGAGCCGGGTGAACTGGCCGTTGCCGCCCATGGAGATCGTGCCGGTGAAGCCGCGGGACGTCTGGATCGCCGCGATCGCCGTCCGGAACTCCAGGTCCTGCAGCTGCGCGAGCTTCAGGCCGAACCAGCGGCCGACCGGGTTGCGCGACGGCGGCGGCGTCTCGACGTTGCTCATCCGGACGTCGAGCTGGACCGCGCCGATCCCCGGGTCGCCGAAGAGGTGGTCCGCGGCGCAGACCTCCAGGCAGTTCGGGGCCGGCCGGCCGTCGGCGTCGACGACCACCACGACGACGTCGTCCCGCGCGGCGGCCGGGCCCATCCAGTCGTTGAGCGCCCGGTAGGCGGCGTTGAGGGCGTCGCCCTTGCCCGTCCTCGCTTCGGGCCGCACGCGCGGCACCAGGTGCAGGTACGGGTCGTAGCCGCCGTGGCGCCGCCACAGCATCCGGACGACGCGGGCGGTGCGGTCCTCCGAGTCGTCGTCGACGACCCAGACGTGCGCCTTGCGGAACGTCGTGCGCAGGTAGCGGATCGTGTCGCGGATGACCACCTGCTCGTCGCGGCACGGCACGAAGAAGTGCCACGTGAAGTCCGCCGGGTCGCCGACCGGGCCGGGCTTGCGGCGCAGATAGGGCACCACGATGACGACGACGTACACCAGGAACGCCACGCTCATCGTGAGCGCGAACGCCTGCGTGATCGCCAGCAGGACCTTGACGCTCATGCCTTCTTCTTCCGCGTGGCCAGCCAGACGAGCAGGACGATCGAGACCGCGCCGCCGAACACGCTGACCATCGAGCCGAGCAGCGTGTGGCCCCAGTAGTAGCCCTCGTCGGTGCCGAACCCGTGGACCAGCCCGACGATCGTGAGAATGCGCAGCTGGTTCACCAGCACGACGACCAGCGCGGAAATGCCGAGGGAAAAGAACAGGCGCTTCGCATTCGACGGGCGGAAATACAACATGACCATGGTCACAACGAGCAGCGGGAGCAAAAGGAACGCCGAAGAGCATTCCGGAGTCATTCTCAACCCGAATGGAGCAGCGCTGCTCAACCCAAAGTAAACGGACTCCCGATCAGGGGCGACATAAACACCCGATGTAGTGATGACGTCGAGGATCGCACCCGCCAGCCGTACTTCCAGTTCGCGGTAGAACCGCTCGGCCAGCACCACCGCGACCCCCGCGGCCGCCAGCGCGCCCAGCGCGATGACCAGCGGAAACCTTGCCATGCCAGAGTTCGGAGCGCTCGCTACGGCCACGACGATCCTCTCGATGTCGGTTTTTCGTTCCAGCTGCGGACCCCGGGGCGAGCGTAAGTCATGACCGCGGCGCCGTTCCACCCGGAGGTGTGGTTTGGGCCGCCATTCGGCAGTTTTCGCGGCGAACTTGCTAGGCCGACCGGGTGACGTCCCGAGCGACCAGCGCAAACGGCGCCGCGGAATACCCGATCCGGTGATTCGGGAAATTTCGTGTGCTATTCGAGCCACTCTTCGCGATAGTCGATTCGCGTGCCGAGTCGAGGCAAGCCGGTTCGATCCGCGCCACCGTCACGCGAACTCCAGGGAAACCCAGCGAATTTCGGAGGATCAGTTGATGAAGAGCTCCCTCGTGCGCCGCGGCGGCCTGCTCGCCGCGGCCGTGGCGAGCGTCGTGCTCGCCGGCGCGGCCCCCGCTTCGGCCGCACCCGGCGACGGGTCCGCGTACGGCGTCAAGGTCGACGTGAAGCTGCTCGGGCAGCAGGCGGTGCAGGCGGGGCCGCTCGCGGCCGCGAACACCGCGGGCCCGACGAGCAACAGCCTCGCGAAGGTCGACCTCACCGGCATCCTCACCGCCGGCGCGGTCAACACCGAAGCCAAGCGCGACGAGAACTCCGGCGCGGTGACGGCGAAGGCGAGCACCGCCGACGTCGGGCTGCCGCTGCTGAAGGCGGCCCTCGGCGACGTCGGCATCAAGGTCGTCGAGGCCGTCTGCACGGCGACGCAGAAGGGCGTCGAGGGCAGCACGAAGCTGGTCGGCGCGAACCTCGGCAGCGTCGGCAAGGTCGACGCCACGCCGGCCGCCAACACGCAGATCAAGGTCGGGCTCGGCGCGCTCAACGTCGCGACGATCATCCTCAACGAGCAGGTCAAGAACTCCGACGGCAGCCTCACGGTCAACGCCGTCCACGTGAAGCTGCTCGGCGAAGGCCTCAACGCGCTCGGCTCGGGTGACGTGATCGTGTCGTCGGCGACCTGCGGCCCGGCCGCGCCGCCGATGCCGCTGGCGTCCGGGGCGGGCCTGTGGATCGGGCTCGGGCTGCTCGGCGCCGTCGCGGTGCCGGTCGGCACGCGCATCTACCGCCGCCGCTCGGCGCAGGCCTGAGCGAGGCCCGCATGTACAAGATGCCGGGCGCGGGCGTCGGCGTGGCCGGTGGCGGGGTGGGCACCCTCGCCGCCACCGGCGCCGACGTCGGGTGGTGGCTGGCCGTCGGCGTGCTCCTGGTCCTGCTCGGGACCGTCGCGCTGATCGCCGTCCACCGCCGCAACCGCCGTCTCTCCCAGGCGCGGGAGTGAGGAAGGGGCCGTCGGCGTGCGCCCCTCGCACGCCGGCGGCCCCGCGGTCAGCTTTTCCTGGACACTGGACTATGTGGAGAAGGGGCACCACGGGGTGGATGTGATGTTGCTGGCCGGGACGCGGCCGGAAGCGCTGAAGCTCGCGCCGCTGGCGCTGGCGCTGGAGGCGCACCCCGCGTTGCGGCCGATCCTGGTCCACAGCGGGCAGCACGCGGGCATGGTCGAGCAGGCGCTGACGCCGTTCGGCCTGGTCGTGGACGAGTGGCTGGCCGTGCCGCCGCGCGTGACCGGCGGCCAGGCGGAGCTCGTCGCGGGCCTGCTGCCCCCGCTCGACGACGTCCTGCGCCGCCACGCACCGGCCGCGCTCGTCGTCCAGGGCGACACCACGACGACGCTGGCGGGCGCGCTGGCCGCGTTCTGGCTGGGCATCCCGGTGGTGCACCTGGAAGCCGGGCTGCGCACCCACGACCTCACAGCGCCCTTCCCGGAGGAAGGCGCGCGCCAGATGGTGTCCCGGCTGGCGGCGCTGCACTTGGCGCCAACCCTCGGCGCAGCGGCCGAGCTGCGCGCGGAAGGCGTTGCCAGGCAAAGGATCGCGGTCACAGGCAACACGGTGGTGGACGCGGTGCTGGAGATCGCGGCGCGCGACCTCCCGGCGCGCAACACGGCGCTGGCGTTGCTGGAGATGGAGATCGCGGAGGCGGACGAGCGCCTGGTGCTCGTGACGTCCCACCGGCGCGAGTCGTGGGGCGAGCCGCTGGAGCGGACGTGCGCGGCGGTGCAGCTGATCGTGGCGGAGCACCCGGACGTCCAGGTGCTGTTCCCGGCCCACCCGAACCCCCAGGTCCGCGCCCAGGTGGAGGCGGCATTGGGCGGCCTGCCCCGGGTGACGGTGACGGACCCGCTGGAGTACCCGGACCTGGTCCGAGCGTTGCGGCTGGCATCGCTGGTGCTGACGGATTCCGGCGGGATCCAGGAGGAGGCCCCGACGTTCGGAACGCCGGTACTGGTCCTACGGGACGTGACCGAACGAATGGAGGTCGTCGAGGCCGGCTGCGCGTGGCTGGTGGGCACGGACACGTCCCGCATAGCGGACACGGCGGCGCGCTTGCTGAGCGGCGAGCTGCGCCCAGCCCAGGTCGGAAACCCCTACGGCGAAGGCAATGCGGCAGCGCTAGCGGTCGCGGCAATCGAGGAACTGCTGGGCGTGGGAACGCCAGCACACAAGCACGCGGCGGCGTCCTAACGGAAGGGGACACGCGCCCCCAGACACAGGGGGACCCAGACCCCCCGCAACCCCGATCCGAAGCCAGAACACGGCCGGCGGCGCCGGGTCAAGGCATCTTTCCCGCCTTGACGCGGTGCCGCCGGCCGTAGTCACAATGGGCGAGCGGGGTGGCGGATCGTCCAGACCTGAGCGAACCGCCCTACAGCGACACCACGTTCACCGGCAGAGCAGGGTTGGCACTGAAGTCCAACGGCGCGGTAGGCCGCTTGGCAGCAACAACATGCGCCCCCAAAGCGGCGATCATCGCCCCGTTGTCCGTGCACAGCCGAGGCCGCGGCACCCGCAGCTCAATCCCCGCGGCAGCGCACCGTTCAGCGGCCAGCGAAGACAACCGAGAGTTCGCCGCGACACCCCCGGAGATCACAATGGTCCCGATCCCCTGCTCCTTCGCCGCGCGAACCGCCTTCATCGTCAGCACATCCGCGACGGCTTCCTGGAACGACGCGGCGACGTCATCCACCGGAATCTCCTCGCCCCGCCGGGAAGCACCTTCGACCCACCGCGCGACCGCAGTCTTCAACCCGGAGAAGGAAAAATCGTTCCTGGCATCCCGCGGACCAGTCATCCCCCGCGGAAACGCGATCGCGGCCGGATCGCCGTTCTTCGCAGCCTTGTCGATCGGCGGCCCACCGGGGTAGGGCAGGCCGAGCACCCGGGCGACCTTGTCGTAAGCCTCACCCGCTGCATCGTCCACAGTGGACCCCAGCTCGACGATCTCCGACGCGATGTCGTCGACGCGCAGCAGCTGCGTGTGCCCACCCGACACCAACAACGCCAGGCACGGCGTGGGCAACGGCCCGTGCTGCAGCGTGTCCACCGCAATGTGCCCGGCCAGATGGTTGACGCCGTAGAGCGGCACGTCCAGCGCCGTCGCGTAGGCCTTCGCCGCCGAGACCCCGACGAGCAGCGCGCCCGCGAGTCCCGGCCCGGCCGTCACCGCGATGGCGTCCACATCGGACAGTGCGAGCCCGGCTTTCTCGAAGGCACGCGTGGTCGTGGGAACCATCGCTTCGAGGTGCGCACGGCTCGCCACTTCGGGCACCACACCGCCGAAACGGGCGTGCTGCTCGACGCTGGAGGCGACCTCGTCGGCGAGCAGCTCCACCGTGCCGTCGTCGTGCAGGCGGACCAGGCCGACGCCGGTCTCGTCGCACGAGCTCTCGATGCCCATGATGATGCGTGACATCAGCCCGCCACCTCGTCTCGCGTCCGCGCGGGGCGGACCATCGTGTACGCGTCGGCACCGGAGGGCTGGTAGTAGCGCTTCCGGATGCCGAGCCGTTCGAAGCCGTGGCTCTCGTACAGCGCGAGAGCCGTCTCGTTGTCCGTGCGCACCTCGAGGAACACCGGCGCTTCGAACTCGTCGGCCCGCTCCAGCAGCGCCCGCAGCAGCGCCTTGCCGATGCCCTGGCCCTGGTGTTCCGGTGCGACGCCGATGGTGTGCACGGTCGCCTCGTACTCGCCGCGGCGCCGCCCGACGACGGCCAGGCCGGCGTACCCGAGCAGCTCGTCGCCCTCGTCGGGGCGCGCGGCGAGGTAGAAGTTGCCCGCGTCCAGCTCGGAGTGGAACGCGCGGGAGCTCCACGGGTCGTCGCCGGGGAAGAGGATCTGCTCGATCTCGACGCACCGGGGGATGTCCCGGCGGCGCAGCGGCTCGAGTCTCACTGCGCGGTCACCCGTTTCGGGGCGGTGGGCTCGGCGGCGTCGGGACGGCGCAGGTACAGGGGTGTCAGCGGCCCGGGCGTTTCCTTCGCGAGCAACGCGGCACGCGCGGCCTTCACCAGCCCGGCGGGCGACGGGAAGCGCGGCTCGATCGGCCTGATGGCGAGCGCGTCGGCGTACAGCACGGCGCCGTCGCCGGCCGCGACCTTGACGTCGGTCTCGAGGTCGGCCGGGCGCTGGACGTGCGGGCCGTCGGTGCGGGCGCCGGTGGCGTCGTAGGCCGCCCAGTAGACCTCGCGGCGGCGCGCGTCGGTGAGGACGAGGAAAGCGCTGTCGCCCGGGGCGACGTCGGCGGCGAGCGCGTCGAGGCTGCAGACCGGGTACACCGGCAGGCCGAGCGCGTGCCCGAGGGCGGCGGCGGTGGCCATCCCGGCGCGCAGGCCGGTGAACGGCCCGGGGCCGACGCCGACGACGATCGCGTCGAGGTCCCGGAGGGCCACGCCGGCTTCTTCGGCGGCCGCCAGCGCGTGCGGCATGATCAGTTCGCCGTGGGCGCGGGGGTCGACCGTGACGCGGTGTCCGCGCGTCTCGACCCCGCTGTCGTCCACCGCGACGACGCCCGCGGTCACCGCCGGGGTCGAGGTATCGATCGCCAGTACCAACACGGTGAGCAAGCGTACGACCAGCGCCTTCGGCAGCTCGCTGCAGGGGAAGGATTCGCACGGTAACGTGCGGATGGAGTCCGACTCTGGGAGGTCCCCGCGGTGCCCGCCCCGTTGTTCCCCACCCTCGCCGACGGTTCCGCCAAAGAGGCCCTGCGCTTCGGCGACCACGTCCTGTCCCACGCCGACCTCGCCGCTGTCGCCGGGAGCCTCGCCGCCGAGCTGCCGCGCGGCCGCGTCGCCGTCTGGGCGACCCCGACCGTCCACACCAGCGTCGCCGTCGTCGCCGCGCTCCTGGCCGGCGTCCCGGCCGTGCCGCTGAACCCGAAGATCGGCGAACGCGAACTCGCGCACATCCTCGCCGACAGCGAGCCCCAGCTGGTGCTGGCCGAACCCGGGGCCGAGCTGCCCGCGGGCCTGGCCGGCCTGCCCCGGCGGGACATCCCGCTGACCGGCGAGAAGACGCCGCTCGCGGACGAGCCCGACCCCGAGACGCCCGCGCTGATCGTCTACACGTCAGGCACGACCGGCCCGCCGAAGGGCGTGGTGCTCCCCCGCCGTTCCATCGCGACCACGCTCGACGCGCTGGAAGACGCCTGGGGCTGGACCGCGGACGACGTCCTCGTGCACGCGCTTCCCCTGTTCCACGTGCACGGCCTGATCCTCGGCATCCTCGGCCCGCTGCGCCGCGGCGGCTCGGTGCGCCACCTCGGCCGGTTCTCCACCGAGGGCGTCGCGCGCGAACTCGCGAACGGCGCGACGATGCTGTTCGGCGTCCCGACCATGTACCACCGCATCGCCGGCGAAGTCGGTACCGACACCGCGCTGGCGGAGGCGCTCAAGGGCGCGCGGCTCCTGGTGTCCGGATCCGCGGCGCTGCCGGTGCACGACCACCAGCGGATCACCGCGGCGACCGGCCAGCAGGTCGTCGAGCGCTACGGCATGACCGAGACGCTGATGAACACGAGCGTCCGCGCCGACGGCGAGCGCAAGCCCGGCACGGTCGGCGTCCCGCTGCGCGGCGTCGAACTGCGGCTGGTCGGCGAGGCCGGCGAGGTGGTCGAGGACGTCGAGACCGTCGGCGAGATCCAGGTGCGCGGCCCGAACCTGTTCACCGAGTACCTCAACCGGCCGGACGCGACCGAGGCCGCGTTCGACGGCGGCTGGTTCCGCACCGGCGACATGGCGACGCGCGACAGCGACGGGTACGTGAAGATCGTCGGGCGCAAGGCGACCGACCTGATCAAGAGCGGCGGCTACAAGATCGGCGCGGGCGAGATCGAAAACGCGCTGCTCGAACACCCCGGCGTCGCCGAGGCCGCCGTCACCGGCGAGCCGGACGACGACCTCGGCGAGCGGATCGTCGCGTGGATCGTGCCTTCCGGCGAACCGCCGTCGTCCGACGAGCTGGCCGACCACGTCGCGAAGCTGCTGGCCCCGCACAAGCGCCCGCGGGTCGTCCGTTACCTGGATGCGTTGCCGCGCAACGACATGGGCAAGGTCATGAAGCGGGCGCTCGGTGTCTAGGCAGCCGGCGCGCGAAGTCGTCGGCGCGATCGCGAACGGGTTCACGGAGTTCCCCACGCCGTTGCGGGACGAGCCGGCCGACGGCCCGATCCACTGGCCGGGTTACCGCTCCGCGCGCGCCGCCGCGGAGGAGCGCACCGGCGAGAAGGAGTCGGTCGTCTGCGGGACGGCGAAGATCGGCGACGTCGAGGCCGTGCTGATCGCGTTCGAGTTCGGGTTCCTCGGCGGCTCGCTCGGGCAGCGCACCGGCGACCGCATCGAGGCGGCGTTCGCGCACGCGCGCGACGCGCGGCTCCCGGTGGTGTCGCTGGTGTCCACCGGCGGCAGCCGGATGCAGCAGGGCATGCGCGCGCTGATGCAGCTCCAGCGGGTGGCGCGGGCGTCGGCGTTGACCCGGTCGACGGGCATCCCGCAGATCTCGGTGCTGCGCGACCCGACGACCGGCGGCGGCTGGGCGACGCTCGGCGCCGGTGCCGACGTCATCCTCGCCTTGCCGGAAGCGCAGGTCGGCTTCGCGGGCTCGCGGGTGCGTCCGGCCGGTTCGCCGGAGGCGTACACCGCGGAGGCCAAGCTCGAGTGGGGCCAGGTCGACGCGATCGTCGCGCCGGAGAACCTCGGCGTGACGCTGGAGCGGTGGCTGCGGCTGCTGACGGCCCGCTCGTCGGCGGCGGCTCCCCCGCCCACGGCGTTGCGCTCGGCCGCCTTGCCCGAGACGGGCTGGGAAGCGGTCCAGGCGGCGCGTTCCCCGCGACGGCCGCGGGCGGTCGAGTACCTGGACGCGTACTTCGACTGGCGCGAGGACGTCAGCGGCGACCGGGCCGGCGGGGTCGACCCCGGGGTGGCGTGCGGCTTCGGCTGGCGCGACGGCCGGACGATCGCGTACGCGGCGCAGTGCGGCACGCCGACGTCGCCGGCGGGCTTCCGGACGGCGGCGCGGCTGGTGCAGCTGGCGTCCCGGCTGGGAATCCCGGTGCTGACGCTGGTCGACACGCCGGGTGCGGCGAACGACGCGGCGGCCGAGCAGGCGGGCGCGGGCGGCGCGATCGCGGCGATGTTCGAAGCGGTGGCGACGGCGTCGATCCCGGTGACCACGCTGGTGATCGGCGAAGGCGGCTCAGGTGGGGCGCTGGCGTTCGCGGCGCTGGGGTCGACGTGGGTGGCACCGGACGCGTACTTCTCGGTGACGTCCCCGGAGGCCGCGGCGGCGATCCTCAAGCGGCCGGCGGCGGAGGTCCCGGCCATCGCCGACCAGCTGCGGCTGCGGCCGCAGGACCTGGTGGACCTGGGTGTGGCCCGCGCGGTCGTGAGTGAGAAACAGGGTTAGAACGCTGTTTCTCGCTCACGACATCTTGATGGGTCCATCCGTGGTTGGATCTTGCGATGGGGTATCGACTCAACAGGCGAGCGGCGTTCGGTTTGGGGACCGCTGTCGTCGCCGGAAGCGTTCTGACCGGCTCTCCCGCGTTCGCGCAGGAAGCAGACATCGAGGCCAGCCCGGCCACACCGGACCGGGCCAGGCAGAAGGTGAAGCGCGTCTACGACAACGCCGCCGCTGAGGCAGGCGGCGTCTGGAACTCCTACATCAGCGTGGCCGACCAGGTGGCCGTCGACGTGGCGTCCGACGAGATCGTCGAGGCGTACAGCGTCAACAAGGTGGCCGTCGCGGTCACCTTGATGGACAAGATCGACCGTGGCCTGCTCACGCTGGACCAGCAGGTCCAGGTGCCGGAGAGCATCGTCGTGCCGGGTGGCGACGGCATCATCATCCTGGACAAGGCGTACCCGAGCGCGTTCACGCTGGGCCACGTCCTGTCGCTGTTCCTCACTGTTTCGGACGACACGTGCGTCCGGCTGGTGGGGCTCGTGGTTCCGGCGGCCGAGATCAACCAGATCCTGGTGGCCAAGGGCTTCCCCAAGACCCAGGTCACGCCGGTGGCCAACCCGAACCGCTACTTCCTCGGCCAGACCACTCCGCGCGAGACCCACGACCTGCTGAAGGCGCTGGTCGCGGGCACGTTGCTGAGCCCGGCATCGACGGAGTACCTGCTGTCCATTCTGCGGTCGCAGGTGGCGTTCACCGACGGTATCCGCCGTGAGATGTCGTCCGCGGACCGGGCGAGGATCGCCACGAAGGCGGGCTGGCTGAACGACGGCCGCAACGAGGCGGGGATCATGTTCGACGCCGCGGGCAAGCCGGTGCTGATCTACTCGATGTTCGCGCACGGCCAGGCGAACCCGGACGATTTCGGGGCCACCCACCCGGTCCGGCAGGCCACGGCGGAGATGGGGCCGAAGTTCCTGCGCGCGGTCGACAAGATCGCGGGCGCCGGCACCAGGACCTTCCGGGCACCGGCCTACCAGCAGTACAACGGCGGCTGAGCGCACCTACCTCGTGAGTGAGAAACAGGGTTAGAACCCTGTTTCTCACTCACGAGGTCTTGGCGAGCTCCGGTACCCGGTCGGCCCAGGTGCCGTGCGGTTCCAGCGTGACCTCGCGGACGTCGTCCTCGCGGCGGTCCAGCCGGACCACCAGGTAGTCCTCCGACAGCCGTTCCGCCGACCCCTCGCCCCACTCGACCACGATCGCCGAGCGCTCCAGGTCCGTGTCCAGGTCCAGGTCGTCCAGCTGCGACAGGTCCCCGCCGAGCCGGTACGCGTCCACGTGCACCAGCGGCACCCCCGCGGCCCCCGCCGGGTGGACGCGGGCCAGGACGAACGTCGGGGAGCTGACCCGGCCGCCGACGCCCAGGCCGTCCGCGATGCCGCGGGTCAGCGTCGTCTTGCCCGCGCCGAGCGGCCCGGCCAGCAGGACCAGGTCACCCGCCCGCAGGACGCGGCCGAGGGCCCGCCCGAAGTCCATGGTCTCTTCGGGGGTCGGGAACACGAAACTCAACGCTGCCACCACCAGGTTCGCCGGGACGAGGATTCGCCGTCCGCACCGGAACAGCGTTGGAGGAGATCGATCAGATGGCTGTTCACCAGCTCCGGCTGCTCGAGCTGGACCATGTGGCCGGCGCCGCGGACGCGGACCAGCTCCGCGTCGGGCAGCTCGGCCGCGATCCGCTCGGCGTGCGAGAACGGCGTGAACCGGTCCGAATCGCCGCCGATGACCAGCACTTGCGCGTGCTTCAGCCCGGCCAGCGCGGCGTAGCGGTTGTGGCTGCCGAGCGTGTCGACGAAGTTCACGAGCCCGCGCACCGGCGTCACTTCCAGCATTTCGAGCATGAAGTCGACGAGCCGAGGCGCGACGTCGCGGCTGCCGAACGCCAGCCGCCGCACGGCCTGGCGCGTCAGCTGCCCGCCCGCCGCGCGGACGAACTCGACCAGCCCCGGCTGCCAGCCCGCGAGGCCGCCGGCCGCGCGGGTCAGCGGGTTGTACTTCGAGAGCAGCGAACGCGGCAACCCGCGTGCGCCCACTTCGCCCGCCGCCGTCGCGATGAAGGCGACCCCACAGACGCGGTCCTCGAACAGCTCGGGGAACTCCGCGGCCAGCTCCATGATGACCATGCCGCCCATCGAGTGCCCCAGCAGCACGACGGGCCCCTCCGGTACCACCGACCGCAGCACGCAGTCGAGGTCCCGGGCCAGCTGCTCGATCGTCGACGTCTCCGCCGAAGCCGCGCCGGACAGCCCGTGGCCGCGGTGGTCGTAGTACACCTGACGCACGCGCGGCAACGTCAGCGAAGCCAGGTCACGGCGCTGGAAGTGCCAGCAGCGCCGCGAAAGCGCGAAGCCGTGCACTCCCACGACGGTCAGTTCCGGTTCGCCGCCGTCCTCCGGGTCGATCTCCTCGACCGAAAGCGGCGTGCCGTCCTCGGCCGCGACCGTGGAGGCACGGTCCGGCTTCAGCTCCCCCAGCGGCTCGTCCACGTACGGGTCCTCACTGTGCCGCCGCTGCTGCGCGGCGACGATAGCGGCGGCGGCGGTCCCGGTGGCGAGGGCTCCGACCCCGCCGGCGATGGCCAGCAGTCGTCGTGAAGGTGTCACGACCGTTCCCCCAGATACCGGCGGCGCACCCGCGGCCGGTACATCGAAGTCACGATCTCGTAGTCGATGGTGCCCAGCTTGTCGGCCCATTCCCGGGCCGTCGGCTCGCCGTGCGCCCCGTCGCCGAACAGGACGACCTCGTCGCCGACAGCGGGTTCGTAGTCGCCGCAGTCGACGACCAGCTGGTCCATGCAGACCCGCCCGGCGACCGGCCGCCGCCGCCCGCCGAGGAAGACGTCCATCCGGCCGGACAGCGACCGCGGGACGCCGTCGGCGTACCCGGCCGGGACCAGCGCCAGGTTCGTGTCGCGCGAGGCCGTCCAGGTGTGGCCGTAGGACACCGATTCGCCGGCTTCGACGCGCTTGACCAGGGCGACCGCGGACCGGAACGTCATGGCCGGGCGCAGGTCTTCGGGCTGCGGCACGGGGTTCAGCCCGTACATCGCGATACCCGGGCGCACGACGTCGAAGTGCAGGTCCGGCCGGGTGAGCAGGGCCGCGGAGTTCGCCAGGTGCCGCTTCGGATCGAGGCCGGCGGCGCGGGCGGCGTCGTAGGCCTCGGCGAAGCGCTTGGCCTGCAGGTCGGTCGCCGGGTGGTCCGGCTCGTCCGCGCACGCGAGGTGGGACCAGACGGCGACGACTTCGACCCGCGGTTCGGCGGCCGCCGCTTCGACCAGTTCGGCCCAGGCGGACGGCGGGCAGCCGTTGCGCGAGAGCCCGGTGTCGATTTTGAGGTGCACACGCGCCCGGGTACCCGCGGAAGCCGCGGCGGTGATGCGGCGTAGCTCACCCAGGGAGCTGGCCGCCAGGTCGACGCCGGCTTCGATGCCCGGCGCGAAGTCGACGTCCGGGGTGTCCAGCCAGCTGAACAGCCGGGCCGTGATGCCGGCTTCGCGCAGGGCGAGGGCTTCGCCGAGCGAGCAGGTGCCGAGCCAGCTCGCCCCGGCCTCGACCGCGGCGCGCGCCACCGGCAGCGCGCCGTGGCCGTAGGCGTCGGCCTTCACCACGGCCATCACTTCGGCGCCGGGCGCGCGGGCGCCCAGCAGGGTGAGGTTGTGGCGGATCGCGTCGAGGTCGATGTCGACCTGGGCACGCGGGAAACTGGGAGTCATGGCACCCTCCATTTTCCCATGACCGGAGGTCAGGGCCCGGGTGGGCATGCTCACCCGGGCGCCGCGGCAAGGCTCACGAGCCATCCAGACCTCCCCGCAACCCCGATCCGAAGCCAGAACACGGCCGGTAGTGACGGGTCAAGGCACGCTTTCCCGCCTTGACGCGGCACTACCGGCCGTAGTCACAATCCGGCTTCGGGGTGGCGGCTCCTGCGACAGGTCAGGGCAGGCGGGCCCCGTCGCCTGTGGCCGAGAACACGTGCAGCTCGTCCGGGCGGATGCGCAGGTGGAGCGTGTCGCCCATGGCCGGCGGCGTGCGCGGGTCGACGCGGGCGACGACGTTGGACTGGGTGCCCGCGGCGTCGGTCCCGGCGAGCTTGCCGTAGACGTAGGCGTCCGAACCCAGCTCCTCGACCAGGTCCACCTTGACCGGCAGCGTGCCGTCCTCGGAGGTGGTGACCTCCAGCGCCTCCGGCCGGAAGCCGAGCTTGACGGTGTCGCCGTCGGCGGCCGCGATGGTCTCGCGGGACAGCGGCACGCGCGCGCCACCCAGCTCGGCGCCGTCGACCGTCAGCTTCGCGGTGACGAGGTTCATGGCGGGCGAGCCGATGAACCCGGCGACGAAAGCGTTCGCGGGCCGGTCGTACAGGGCGCGCGGGGTGTCGCACTGCTGGAGCAGGCCGTCCGAGAGCACGGCGACGCGGTCACCCATCGTCATGGCCTCGACCTGGTCGTGCGTGACGTACACAGTCGTGACGCCGAGGCGGCGCTGCAGCGCGGCGATCTGCGTACGCGTCGAGACACGCAGCTTCGCGTCGAGGTTCGACAGCGGCTCGTCCATCAGGAAGACCTGCGGCTCGCGGACGATCGCGCGGCCCATCGCGACGCGCTGGCGCTGACCACCCGACAGCGCCTTCGGCTTGCGGTCGAGGTACTGCTCGATGTCCAGCAGCTTCGCGGCCTCGAGGACCTTCTGCTTGATCTCGGACGCGGGGCGGCCGGCGATCTTCAGCGCGAAGCCCATGTTCTGGGCGACCGTCATGTGCGGGTACAGCGCGTAGTTCTGGAACACCATCGCGATGTCGCGCGAGCGCGGCGGCAGCTGCGTGACGTCGCGGTCGCCGATCCAGACGGCGCCGTCGTCGATGTCCTCGAGGCCGGCGAGCATGCGCAGGCTGGTCGACTTGCCGCAGCCCGACGGGCCGACCAGCACGAGGAACTCGCCGTCCTCGATCTGCAGGTCCAGCGCGTCGACCGCGGGGCGCTCCGAACCGGCGTAGCGCCGGGTCGCCTTGTCGTAGGTGATGGAAGCCATCGGTCAGTCCTCTCCGAGATTCCGCCGGACCCCGTAAGCCGCTTCGCGGGCTTCGAGGTGGCGCTGCTGGATCCGGTGGCCCTCGGCGCGCTGCGCCTCGGTCGGCTCGTCCAGCTCGAGCCGGAGCTTCTGGTTCTTCTGCCAGGACGGGGGTTCCGCGCTGGACGCCAAGGCCCAGGCCGCCTGGCGCGCCGCCCCGATGGCGACGTACTCGGCGACTTCGGGCAGCTGCACGGGCACGCCGAACACCAGCGGCGCCACCGCGCGGACGGCGGCCGACTGCGCGCCGCCGCCGATCAGCAGCACGCGCTCGACGTCGAGGCCGTGCGCGCGCACCGCGTCCAGCCCGGCGGCGAGGCCGCAGAGCATGCCTTCGACGGCGCTGCGCGCGAGGTTCTGCGGGGTCATGTTGTCCCTGGTCAGCCCGCTCAGGGAGCCCGTCGCGCCCGGGAGGTTCGGGGTGCGCTCGCCGTCCAGGTAGGGCAGGAAGGTCAGGCCGCCGGAGCCCGGTTCGGCGGTCAGGGCCAGCCGGTCGAACTCGCTCAGCGTCGCGCCGAGCATCGACGCCGTCGCGGTGAGGACGCGGGCGGCGTTGAGCGTGCAGGCCAGTGGGAGGAAGCGGCCGGTGGCGTCGGCGAACCCGGCGACCTCGCCGGACGCGTCGGCCGCGCCCTTCTCGGCGACGCCGAACACGGTGCCGCTGGTGCCGAGGGAGACGACGACGTCGCCGGGCCGCAGCTCGAGCCCGAGCGCGGCGGCCATGTTGTCGCCGGTCCCCGCCGAGACGAGCACGCCCGCCGGGGTGTGGCCGGCGGCGTCGGCCGGGCCGAGCACGGTGGGCAGCTCCGGCGTCCGGCCGCCGAAGGCGTGGCTCAGGACGTCGAGGCGGTAGGCGTTGTCGGACGGCGAGAAGTAGCCGGTGCCGGAGGCGTCGCCGCGGTCGGTGACCGGGTCGCCACCGGTGAGCTTCCAGGTCAGCCAGTCGTGCGGGAGCAGCACGCGGGCGACGCGGTCGGCGAGCGCGGGCTCGTTGTCGGCCAGCCAGCGCAGCTTCGTGACGGTGAAGCTGGCGACCGGCACCGAGCCGACGGACTTCGCCCAGACGGACGGCCCGCCGAGCTCGTCGACGAGGTCGAGGGCCGCGCGGGCGGAGCGGGTGTCGTTCCACAGCAGCGCCGGCCGGACGACCTCGCCGTCCTCGTCGAGGGTGACCATGCCGTGCTGCTGACCGCCGACGCCGATGGCCTTGACGTCGTCGAGCAGGCCCCGGGTGGCCTCCTGGAAGGCGTCCCACCAGGCGGCGGGGTCGACCTCCGTGCCCTCGGGGTGCGGCGCGCGGCCGGTGCGGACGATTTCGCCGGTTTCGGCGTCACACACGACGACCTTGGTCGACTGCGTGGACGAGTCGATGCCGGCGACCAGCTCAGCTGTCATAGGGCTGCCCCTCTGCGACGTGTTCGACGATCTCGATCGCGGTGCCCGCGTTGAGCGCGGCCTCGATCTCCTCGGTGGGCGTGGCTTGGCCCGTGATCAGCAGGTCGTAGTCGCCGACGTCGCCGTGCGCGTAGGTGGCGGTGCGGCCGAACTTCGAGTGGTCGACGACGAGGACGTTCTGGTTCGCGACCTTGAGCGCGGCCTTCTTGAGCTCGGCGTAGTCGCGGTCGGGGTGGAAGAGCCGCCCGACGGCGACCGCGGTGACCGAGACGAACGAGACGTCGGCGCGGATCGAGTCGAGCAGGTTGAGGACCTCGGGACCGGCGCAGGAGTCGTACTCGGGCGAGTACCGGCCGCCGGCGAGCACGACGTCGTTCTTCGGGCCCAGCAGGCGCGCGGCGTGCAGCGAGTTGGTGACGACGGTGAGGGCGTCGATCTCGGCCAGGCGCTTGATCAGCGGGAGCAGCGTCGTGGAGTCGTCGACGAAGACGGTCTGGCCGGGCTGGACGTGCTTCGCGGCGGCTTCGCCGAGAGCGTCCTTCTCGCCGTGGTGGAGGGTGTCGCGGAAGCGGGCGGCGGTCTCGATGGTGAGCGCGGGGTAGGCCTCGACCTTGCCGCGCAGCTTGCGCAGGAGGCGGCGCTCGGCGAGGTCGTCGAGGTCGCGGTGCATGGTCATCAGGCTGACCTTGAACCGGCTGGTCAGGTCGTCGATGCGGGCTTCGCCGTGCTCGATGACGTGGTCGAGGATGTCCTGCCGCCGCTGTTCGACGACGGCATCGGACGGCCGGGTCTTCCGGTCTCCGGGTGCTGTGCCGCCGCTCACACGGCATTCTTACCAGATTTATCGTCCGGAGTTAACAGAGAACTCGATAACTCTTCTCAGGACGTTAGAGAGCGGATCGACCGGATGGCCTCCGGGATGGCGTGGACCAGGCCCGACGCCGACGTCGGGGCGTTCTGGGCCGCGATCGCCCCGGCGAGCGAGTGCACGTGGGCCGCCATCGCCGCCGCCAGCCACGGGTCGAGGCCTGCCGCCAGCAGCGACCCGACCAGCCCGGAGAGGACGTCGCCCGACCCCGCCGTCGCCAGCCACGCACCGTGCGGTTTGTTCAGCGCGACCCGGCCGTCCGGGGCCGCGATCACCGTGACGTGCCCCTTCAGCAGCACCACCGCGTCGTACTTCGCCGCCGCTTCGCGCGCCGCCGTCACGCGGTCGGCGCCCGGCTTGCGGCCCATCAGGCGCTCGTACTCGCCCGCGTGCGGGGTCAGCACCAGCGGCGTGTCCGGGTCGCGCGCGTCCAGGACCTCCGGGGACTTCGCGATGATCGTCGTCGCGTCGGCGTCGGCGCACACCGGGACGCCCTGGCCCAGGACGTACCGCAGGACGTCGCGGCCCTCCGCGCCCGTGCCGATGCCCGGACCGACCGCCCACGCCTGGACGCGGCCGGCGTCGGCGACCGTCCCCGTCGCGATGATCTCCGGCCACTGCGCCCGCACGACGTCGGCCGCGTGGCCGGCGTAGCGGACCATGCCCGCCGTCGCGCGGACCGCCGAGCCCGCCGCCAGCACCGCCGCGCCCGGGTACGTCGCCGAGCCCGCCGCGATGCCGACCACGCCCTGGCTGTACTTGTCGTCCTCCGGGCCGGGGATCGGCCAGGCCGCGGCGACGTCGACGATGTCGAGCCGGCGCAGGTCGGGGTCGGTGAGTTCGAGGCCGATGTCGACCAGCACGACTTCGCCGCAGTGGGCGGGCGCGAGCGCGTGCACCGGCTTGAGCGCGCCGAACGTGACGGTCTTGGCCGCCGTGACCGCGGGGCCGTCGACCGCGCCGGTGTCCGGGTCGACGCCGCTGGGCAGGTCGACCGCGACGATCGGCGCCTCGACCAGCTCGACCAGCCGCGCGGCGTCCGGCCGCAGTCCCCCTTTGCCGGAGATCCCGACGATCCCGTCGACCACGACGTCGGCCTTCGCGATCCACTGTGGACCGTCCGCGGCGGGCACCGCACGGCCACCGGCCCGCTTGAGCGCCGCCAGTCCCTTGGCGTGGGCTTTCTCGGGCTTCAGCAGGATCGCCGTGACGGCCACACCACGACGGCGCAGGAAGGCTCCGGCCCAGAGGGCGTCACCGCCGTTGTCCCCGGAACCGACGAGCAGCACGACCCGGCGGCCGGAAACGCCGCCGGTGTGGTCTTCGAGGAAGTCCGCGATGTGCACCGCGAGCGCGAACGACGCCCGCCGCATCAGCTCGCCGTCCGGTGTGACGGCGAACGCCCGCCCCTCCGCCTCGCGAATCCGTTCCGTGGTCCAGATTCCCTGCACGGCGGGGCCTCCCGCGATTACTCGACTGTGACGGACTTCGCCAGGTTACGCGGCTTGTCGACGTCGTACCCGCGGGCGCGGGCGATCTCCGCGGCCAGGACCTGCAGCGGCACCGTGGATACCAGCGGCTGCAGCAGCGTCGGCACCGCGGGGACCTCGATGAGCTCGTCGGCGAACGGCCGGACGGTCTCGTCGCCCTCTTCGGCGATCACGATCGTGCGGGCACCGCGCGCCTGGATCTCGCTGATGTTCGACACGAGCTTCGAGTGCAGCACCGCGCGGCCCTTGGGCGACGGCATCACGACGACGACCGGCAGGCCCTCTTCGATGAGCGCGATCGGGCCGTGCTTCAGCTCGCCGGCGGCGAACCCCTCGGCGTGCATGTACGCGAGTTCCTTGAGCTTCAGCGCACCCTCGAGGGCGACCGGGAAGCCGACGTGACGGCCGAGGAACAGCACCGCCCGCGAGTCGGCGATGCGCCGGCCGAGGTCGCGGGTCTGCTCCACAGTGGACAGTACCTTTTGGACGGCCGCGGGCATGGCCTCCAGCTCGGCGAACTCGCGGGCGACCTCGTCCGGGTACTTCGTGCCGCGGGCCTGCGCCAGCGCCAGGCCGACGAGGTAGTTCGCCGCGATCTGGGCGAGGAACGCCTTGGTCGAGGCGACCCCGATCTCGGGCCCGGCGTGGGTGTAGAGGACGGCGTCGGACTCGCGCGGGATCTGCGCGCCGTTGGTGTTGCAGACGGCGAGGACGCGCGCCTTCTGCTCGCGCGCGTGCCGGACGGCTTCGAGTGTGTCGGCCGTCTCGCCGGACTGGGACACGGCGACGACGAGCGTGTCGCGGTCCAGCACCGGGTCGCGGTAGCGGAACTCCGACGCCAGCTCGACCTCGACCGGCAGCCGCGTCCAGTGTTCGATGGCGTACTTCGCGACCAGGCCGGAGTGGTAGGCCGACCCGCAGGCCACGACGAAGACCTTGTCGACGTCGCGGAGGTCCTGGTCGGAGATGCGCTGCTCGTCGAGGATGATCCGGCCGGACTCGAAGTGGCCGCGCAGCGTGTTGGCCAGCGCCTCGGGCTGCTCCTCGATCTCCTTGAGCATGAAGTACTCGTGGCCGCCCTTTTCGGCGGCGGAGAGGTCCCAGTCGACGGTGAACGGCTTGGCCTGGGCGGCGTCGCCGTGGAAGTCGGTGACCTCGTAGCCCTCGCGGGTGATGACGACGAGCTGGTCCTGGCCCAGTTCGACGGCCTCCCGGGTGTGCTCGATGAAGGCGGCGACGTCCGAGGCGACGAAGTGCTCACCGTCGCCCACGCCGACGACCAGCGGCGACGACCGCCGCGCGGCGACGATGGTGTCCGGCTGGTCGGCGTGCGTCACGACGAGGGTGAAGGCGCCTTCGAGCCGCCGGCAGACGGCGGCGACGCTCGCGGCGAGGTCACCCTTGGTGTCGCCTTCGGCGTAGGCGCGCGCGACGAGGTGGGCGGCGGTCTCGCTGTCGGTGTCGCTGGCCATCTCGACGCCGTCGGATTCCAGCTCGGCGCGGAGCGTGGCGAAGTTTTCGATGATGCCGTTGTGCACGACGGCGACGCGCTGGGTCGCGTCCCGGTGCGGGTGCGAGTTCCGGTCGATCGGCGCGCCGTGGGTGGCCCAGCGGGTGTGGCCCATGCCGGCGGTCCCGGTGAAGGTGTCCCGGCCGACCTTGTCGAGCTCGGCTTCCAGGTTGGCCAGGCGGCCCGCCTTGCGCTCGACGGTCAGTTCGCCACCGTCCAGCACGGCGATGCCGGCCGAGTCGTAACCGCGGTACTCCATGCGCCGGAGCCCGCCGAGGACGACGTCCAGAGCCGGGCGGTGCCCGACATATCCCACGATTCCACACACGCTCACCAGCCTAACGAGGGATGTTCGGCCGGTTGACGGGGTCTGGATACCGGGGTTGACCTGCGGATATCACTGGCGTGGTGGTCCGGACCAATGCCGCGTCACCCACACGTGGCTCGCTTATCTACCCGCCACCCCGATGCCCGATTGTGACTACGGACGGCAGCACCGCGTCAAGGCGGGAAAGCGTGCCTTGACCCGGCACTGCCGTCCGTGTTCTGGCTTCGGATCGGGGTTGCGGGGCGGTCTGGGTGGCCGGGTGCCCTTTTCTGCTCTCCGGCCGCCGGTCTCCTGACTTCGGGGCAGCTCACCGTTGCGGCGCGTCGGTGCGGCGGGCGAGCCGCTCTTGCCCTCGCACAGTAGGGTTCCGGCCATGGCCAGCAAGCCCAAGCAGCTGCTCGCGGAGTTGACGCACCCCGGTCCGCACGAGGTCCTGCGGGGCAACCTCGCCCTGGTCGGGCTGCCCGGTGTTGTCTACACACCTCGCTCCGGGCTCGGGTTGCCCGCCCTTGCCTTCGGGCACGGGTGGCTGCAGCCGCCCGATCGGTACCGGCAGCTGCTGCACCACCTCGCCAGCTGGGGCATCGTCGCCGCCGCGCCGGCCACGCAAAAAGGGCCCCTGCCCTCGCACCGGTTGCTCGCCGCCGATCTGCTGACCACCCTCGACGTCGTCACCACCGTGCGGCTCGGGCCGGACGGCATCAGCGTCGACCCCGGCAAGCTCGGCCTCGCCGGGCACTCCACCGGGGGTGGCTCCGCCGTCCTCGCCGCGGCTCAGGACGCCCGAGCCGACAAGCCCCGGATCAAGGCCGTCGCCACCATCACCGCCGCTCAGACGATGCCGCCCGCCACCGAGGCCGCCAAGGCCATCACCGTTCCGGGCCTGCACCTCGCCGCCGAGGAAGACCTCGTCGCCCCGAAGGTCGGGCACGCCGAGGCCATCACCGACGCCTGGGGCGGCGAAGACGTCCAGCTGCGCACCCTCGGCAAGGCGACCCACCTGGGCGTCACCGAGGGCAAGCACTGGTCGCAGCTGATCATGCACGGCAAGCCGCACCGCAGGACCCAGCAGCTCACGCGCGCCCTGTTCACGGCGTTCTTCCTCACCCACCTGACCGGCACCGACAAGTACCGGCCCCTCCTCGAGGCGGACGTCAAGCGCGCCCCCATCGAGCGGGAGGAAGAACCCGCGCACTGACGCGCGCGGGTCAGACCAGCCAGCTGGTGCTGGAGAAGTCGTCCTCGTCGTCGGGCTGACGCGCGTGGCGGCCCCGCTTCGGCGGCTCCGGCGCCGGTGGCGCGGGAGGCTCCGGCGCGGGCGGCGCGGCCTGGACCGGCGTCCCGTAGCTCGGCGTCGGGTAGGCCGTGTAGCCGGTGTCGGCTTCCTCGTCCTGGACGCCGAACTCCATCAGGGACTCGCGGCCCTTGTCGGCCAGCGTCTTCTCCGTCGCCCAGCCGCCCGCGCTCTGCTTGCGCTTGTTGAGCTCGTCCATGTGCTCGGCGTACTTCTGCGCGGCGGCCAGCTCGTTCTTCAGCCCCTCGCGGGCCTGCGTCTCGGCTTCCGCGACCCGGCGTTCGCGCAGCCCGCGCTGCTCGTCCTGCTCCCGCGCCGCGGCGTCCATCGTCGAGATCGCCGCGCGGTACCGGTCTTCGGCGCTGGTCATCGCCCCTCCTCAGCCCTGGTCACCGGTCGTACCGGATCGAACGGTCACCCTCGTCGTCGAGCGAGCCGCTGATCCGGCCCTTGGCGCCGCTCGTCTCGAAGACGCCGCCCTCGACGCGGTACTGGCTGGGCCCGCGCTGCTGGTCGCCGCCGCCACCGCCGGGCGCGCCGCCCATGCCGCCCATCATGCCCATCCCGCCCATGCCGGACATCCCGCTCATGCCGCTCGACGAGCTCGCGGCCGCGGCGTGCGCGCCCGCGTCGACCGGGGTCGCGCCCAGCCCGCCGCCGTCGGACATGGGGAGCGACGTGTCGCTGCCGGTCTGCGCGCCCGGGTCGAGCGATACCGCGCCGGCGAAGTCCGCGGACCCGCCACCGGTGACGGCCGAACCGAAGTCGCTCGCACCCGCCGTGGTCGTCGCGTCGCCGCCGCCGGCCACCGCGGTGTCGCCGCCACCGGCACCCGCGTCGGCCGTCGCCACCGCCGGCTCCGCGCCGACGCTGCCGCCGAAGTCACCCGAGAAGTCCTGGCCACCCGGGGCGACGAACCCGCCCTCGCTCGACGCGCCCCGAGTGAAGCCCGGGTCGGGGTGGTCCGGCGCCGGGTCCTTCGCCACCGCCGGCTCGGCGCCGGGGTCGTGCCGGATGTCCGCGCCGACGGGCTTGTCGGTCGTGGCGGCGGGGTCGGTCTTGAGGTCGCTCGCCTTGGGGTCGTCCTTCTCGTCGAGCGTGTACGTCGTCGGCTCGCCCTTGCCGTCGTCGACGGTCACGATCGTCGGGCCGTCCGGCCCCTCCGGCCGCTCGGCCGTGATCTTGAGGTTGCCGTCCTGGATGTGGATCTTGCCGTCCGGGCCCGGCTTGTAGCTGCCGTCGGCGGAGGGCTGCCCCTCCTTCACGGCCTGCGCGCCCTGGGGACCGAAGCCGGCGCCGTCCTTCGCGCCGTCCTTGCCCGCCTCGGCCTTGTCCTTGTCGTCGTCACCCCAGTCGAGGTGGTAGTCCTTCTTGTGGCCGTGGCCGTCGTCCACGGAGATGTCCTGCTTGCCCTCCTTGTCGGGCTCGGACATCTCGATCGTGTTGTCGCCCTTCTTGACCGACACCGTGTCGGTGTCGTCCATGTCCTTGATGGCCTCGCCGGTCGTCGGGTCGATCGGGTACGGCTTGCCGGTGTCCGGGTCGACTTCGAGGGGCTTGCCGGTGATCGGGTTCTTGCCGTCCTCGGGCTTGGCCGGGTCGTCGGTCTTGGGCGGCTCGCTCGCCGACGGCGTCGTGCTGCCCCCGCCGCCCGTGCTGCCGCCGCCACCCGTGGACCCGCCGCCGCCGGTGGAGCCGCCGCCCCCGTTGTCGCCGCCGCCGGTGTTGCCGCGGTGCGTGTCGCCGCCACCGTCGCCGGATCCCTTGCCGGGGTCGTTCTTGGGCTCGGTGAGCTGGTTGCGGTAGCCGTCCATGAACTTCGCCAGCGCGCCGAACTGCTGGTCGATCGTGTCCTTGGCGGACTTGCACGAGCCGTTGAAGGCGTTGATCAGGCCCTGGTACTCGGTCGTGAACGCGCCGTCGCGCCAGTAGCGGCAGACGTTGCGGCCGTACTCCTTGTTCTCGTCGTTGAAGCCGCAGTCGTCGTTCTGCAGCCGCTCGGCGAGGTTGGTCTGGTTGCCGTTCTTCGCGTTGACGGCGTCGACCCAGCCGGCGACCTTCATGAAGTCGTCGAACTCCTCGGTCTCGCCGTTGGCGATCTTGAGGACGTCACGCGCCATGTTGATGTCGGCCTGGGCGATCGTCGTGCGGTGCAGCTGCAGGACCTCGTCGACCTTCTTCTTGACGGCGTCGAAGACGTGGGTCACGGTCTGCGGGATCAGCTTCGCGGCCCCGTCGATCTGCTTGGACAGCTCCTGGGCGTGCGGCTTGACCGTCTCGTCGTACTTGATCTCCGCGGCGTTCGCGCCCTTGCCCTTCCACTCCCCGAAGAGGGTCTGGAGCTCGGTGTCGCTCTTGGTCAGCGTGTCCTCGACGACCTTGTGGGCCTTGCTCAGGTCGTCGGCCTCGGTGAGGAACTTCTGGAACTGGATGCCGCGGTTCTCGTGGAACTTGTCCTTGATGTCCTTCTGCGAGTCGATGTGGCCCGACCCGCCCTTGATCTTGTTCCAGATGTCGTCGGTCCACAGGGCCAGGAAGTCGACCGTGATGTTGCCCTGGTCGAGCAGTTCGTCCGACGTCTTCGCGCCGACGCCCAGCGTGGGGGTCGCGATCCCGTCGAGGTTCTTCTTCGCCTGGTTCTTGCGGTCGGTCTGGGCCTGCTGCTCCTTGCCCTTGGCCGCCGCTTCCTGCTGGGCTTCCTTCAGCCGGTTGTCGACGTCCTCACCCGAACCGATCGACGGCGTCTTCGCGTCGAGCCAGGTCCGGTCGGAATAGCCGTCGATGTATTCCTTGGCGTACTTCTCTTCCTCTTCGTTGAAGTTCCAGGTGTTGTCGTCGTACGCCTCCATGAGCGCCGACTTCTTTTCCATGGAGACGTTCGGGTCGTCGAGGACCTTCTTGATTTCCGCCCAGTCGGCCATTACTTGCTCCCCGCCGCGTTCGCCCGCGCGCCGGCGTCCTGCTCCTGCGCGCTGTACTTGGAGCCCGCGGTGCCGATCCCGGAGCTGAGGTTCATCAGCGCGTTCGACAGCCCGGTCATGCCGGCGCCGATCTGGTCGATCCCGGACTTGTACTTGCCGAAGCTCTCCTGGTGCACGCGGCCGAAGTCCCCGGCCACGAGCTCGGTCGGCGCGACCTTCGACGCCTCGGTCGCCGGGTCGTCCGCGGCGTCCGCCAAGCGCACCTGCGCCCGCGTCATCGCCTCCGAACTCGCTTCATAGCCGTTTGGCATGGTCGCTGCCCCCTTCGATCCCACAGTCCTCGCTCGGTTTCCTGGACTGTGACGCGCCCGGCCGCCGTTCGGTGCCGTCGCAGATGCACACAGAGTCTAGCGTTCGGGCGAGCGGCCTACCTGGGCTTCGCCGAAGTGCACTCAGGCGGTGGGCCGCTGCGCGGCGACCGCCTCGGAGATCACTTCGGCGACGCCGCGGACGTCCACCAGCCGGTCGAGCTCGTCCAGGTCGACCGACACGCCGTAGCGCACCTCGACCCGGGCGAGCAGCTGGACGCGCTGCCGGGACGTCATGCCGATGTCGTCGAACGGCGTGGTGTCGGTCAGCCGCTCCGGCGGGATCTCCAGCGCGGTGCAGACGATCTTGCGGATCTCGTCGGCGTAGGTGCCCGCGTCATCCATGGCGCCCATTCTCGCCCCACCACCGGTCGCGGGCCGCGGCGCGGGACACCTTGCCGCTGGAGGTCCGCGGCACCGCGCCCGGCGGCACCAGCCACAGTGCGCGCAGCGGCAGGTCGTGGCCCGCGGACACGGCTCGCCGCACGGCCGTCTCGACGTCTTCGCCGGGCGCCGTGCAGCCGGCCACCACCGCGACGCCCTCGCCGCCGCCGTCCCGCACGGCGAACGCGGCGACGCGCGCCGGCCGGATGGCGGGGTGGGCGGCCTCGACGGTGGCCTCGATGTCCTGCGGGTGGTGGTTGCGGCCGTCGACGATGATCAGGTCCTTCAGCCGCCCGGTGACGTACAGCTGTCCATCGTGGACGAACCCGAGGTCGCCGGTGCGGAGCCAGCCGTCCGCGGTGAAGGTGTCCCCGCGGTCCGGCCGCCCCCAGTAGCCGTCGGCGACATTGGACCCGGACACCTGGATCTCTTTGTCGACAATGCGGATCCGCTGGCCGTACGGCCGCCCCACCGACACCCGCGGCTCGCCGCCGTCGAACGTCGTGACCGTCGGGCCCTCGTCGCCCGCGCTCGCGACGAACACCGTCGCCTCGGCCAGGCCGTAGCACGGCTTGAGCGAAGTGCGCGGCAGTCCGAAGGGCGCGAAGGCGCGGTGGAAGGCGTCGAGGCTGGCCGCGCGGATCGGCTCGCTGCCGTTGAGCACGGAGTTGACGTGCGAAAGGTCGGCGTCTGCCAGCTCGCCCACGGCCTCCGCGGTCAGGTCGAAGGCGAAGTTCGGCGCGGCGGTGACCGCGCCGGGATGCTCGGCGAGCAGCCGGATCCAGCGCAGCGGGTCGCGGACGAACTCCATCGGCGTGAAGAACACCGAACGCGCGCCGAGGAACACCGGCGTGCCGATGAGCAGGACCAGGCCCATGTCGTGGAAGAACGGCACCCAGCCGGCGAGGTGGGTCGAGGCGTCGGCGTGGTAGCACCGCGTCGTCTGCCAGCAGGCGGCCACGAGCGCGCGGTGCGAGATCACCGCGCCGGCCGGGCGGCTCGTCGAGCCCGACGTGTACTGCAGGTACGCCGGGTCGCCCATCGCCACTTCGGCGGGCGGCTCGGTGTCGTCCGGCTCGATGTCCTCGACGGCCAGTGCGGCGACCGGCGGCAGCTTGTCCAGGAGGTCCTTCGAGGTCAGGCAGGCCGTCGGGGTGGCGTCGGCGAAGGCCGACTCGATCCGGGCGCGGCCGGTGCGGCCGGTCGGGACGGACAGCGGCACCGCGATGCGCCCCGCGTAGAGCGTGCCGAGGAACGCGACGACGTAGCCGAGGTCCTGCCGGGCGACGATCGCCACCCGGTCGCCCGGCCGCGTGCGGCGCCGCAGCTCGCGGGCGACCCCGCGGACGCGCGCGAGCACCTGCGGCCAGGTCAGGGTGTGGTCGGCGGGGCCGGGGAAGGTGCGGCAGGTGAACGCGGGCCGGTCGTCGGCGGCGTTGCGGAGCAGGTAGTCCGTGAACGGGGTGGTCAGGACCTCTTCCGGGACGTCTGCGGGCGGCACGCGCTCATCCTGCCCTACCGTGTCGAAGCGATGGACGACTTCGAGCGGCACGGGATCGGCGTGGTCGCCGGCCGCGACGCCTGCGCGCGGGCCCTGCGCTCCCCCGAGCTGACGTCGGATCCGGGCGGCGGTTCGCCGAGCGTCCTGCTGCGCGACGGCGACGGCCACACCCGCGTCCGCGGGGTGCTGCGGGAGATCATCGCCGGGCTGGAGCCGCTGCCCGCGCCGGTGGTCGCCGGGATCGAGGCCGTGGTCGGCGGTCTGGGGTCATCGTTCGACCTGGTGCGCGGCTTCGCGCGGCCGGTGGCGGGGCTGGTGACGTCGGCGGTGCTCGGCGTCGAGCTGGACGACGCCTTCCTGGACCGCCTGGAGGCGACGACGGCGAACCTCGACGTCTTCGGCGGCGCGGACCGGGCCGGCCAGGCGGCGGCGTTCCGGCTCGCGGTGCAGCTCAGCCGGGCGCCGGCCGGGCCGGGCGGCTTGACGGCGTTGCGGGAGGCCCACGCGGCGGGCCGGCTCGACGAGGACGAGCTGGCGCTCAACGCCGTGGTGCTGGCGCACGCGGCCTACGAGAACTCGCTGAACTTCCTCGCGTGCGCCGGGCTGGAACTGGCGACGTCAGGGCCGCGGAGTGTGCGTGAGCTGGTGACGTCGGTCTGCCCGGCCCGGTACGTCCTGCGGTTCGGGCCGGAGGGGCCGGTGGCCGTGTCGCTGGCCGACGGTCTCCCGTTCGGGCTCGGGCGGCACGCGTGCCCGGGGTCGGGAGTCGCGCTGGCCGAGGGCGAGGCCGCGCTCACGGCGTTGGCCGAGCACCTCGACGGCGGTTGTGAGGTCGGCGAAGTGGAGTGGAAGACCCACCCGGTGTTCCACGGCCTGGCGAAGGCCGTGGTCACCCGGTCAGGAAACCGCTGAGACCACGCCGGCCAGGCGATCGGCCGCGGCTTGGGCCGTCGACTGCGCCGGGGCCTCGACCATCACGCGGACCAGCTGCTCGGTGCCGGACGGGCGCAGCAGCACCCGGCCCTCCTCGCCGAGCTCGGCCTCGACCGCGCCGACGGCGTCGCGGACCTCCGACGAGTCGGCGACCGCAGCCTTGTCCGCGACCGGGACGTTCACCAGGACCTGCGGCAGCCGGTTCATCACCGCGGCCAGGTCTTCCAGCGACTTGCCCGTCTCCGCCATGCGGCTCATCAGCCGCAACGCGGTCAGCAGGCCGTCGCCCGTGGTCGCGTGGGCCGGCAGCACGACGTGGCCGGACTGCTCGCCGCCGAGCGCGTAGCCGCTCGCGCGCAGCTCCTCGAGGACGTACCGGTCGCCCACCGCCGTCGTGACGACGTTCACGCCGTGGGCCTTCATCGCCAGGTGCAGGCCGAGGTTGCTCATCACGGTCGCGACCAGCGTGTCCTTCACCAGCTCGCCGGACTCGGCCAGCGCGAGGGCCAGCACGGCCATGATCTGGTCGCCGTCCACGAGCTCGCCCGCGGAGTCGACGGCCACGCAGCGGTCGGCGTCGCCGTCGTGGGCGATGCCCAGGTCGGCGCCGTGCGCGACGACCGCCTCACGCAGCTTCTCGGGGTGGTTCGAGCCGCAGTGCTCGTTGATGTTGATGCCGTCGGGCTCCGCGTGCAGCGCGACGACCTCGGCGCCGGCGCGGCGGTAGACCTCGGGGGCGGCGGCCGACGACGCGCCGTTCGCGCAGTCGACGACGACCTTCAGCCCGGCGAGCGAGTGCGGCGTCGCGCCGAGCAGGTGGGTGGCGTAGCGGTCGAGGGCGTCGTCGACGTCGTGGACGCGGCCCACGCCGATGCCGGTCGGGCGGACGGCGTCGGCGGACAGGCCGGCCTCGATCTCGTCCTCGATGCCGTCGGGGAGCTTGTGCCCGCCCGCGGCGAAGAGCTTGATGCCGTTGTCCGGCATCGGGTTGTGCGACGCGGAGATCATCACGCCGAGGTCGGCCTCGAGCGAGCCGACCAGGTAGGCGACGGCGGGCGTCGGCAGGACGCCGACGCGCAGGACGTCGGCCCCGGCGGACGTGAGGCCCGCGACGACCGCGGCCTCGAGCATCTCGCCGCTGGCGCGCGGGTCGCGGCCGACGACCGCGACCGGCCGGTGCGAACGGTCGTGCGCGGCGAGGACGCGGGCTGCGCTGGCCGCCAGCGAGAGCGCCAGCTCCGGCGTCAGCTCGGCGTTGGCCAGGCCACGTACCCCGTCGGTACCGAACAGGCGTGCCATCGATCGACCTCCTTGTGGATGACCACGACAACCTAGCGACGTGGGCGGACCGCCTTCCCCCACCCCCGGAGTGTCGCTCCGGGCAGCGGCGGCGAAACACCCCTGAAAACACCGGAGCGCCCATCCGATGGACGGATGGGCGCTCCGGTGGGTTGCGCCAGGGGCGCGATCAGCGCTTGCTGTACTGCGGGGCCTTGCGGGCCTTCTTGAGGCCGTACTTCTTCCGCTCCGTGGCGCGCGCGTCACGGGTCAGGAAGCCGGCCTTCTTGAGGGCCGGGCGGTCGTCGGCGTCGACCTCGACGAGCGCGCGGGCGATCGCCAGGCGCAGCGCACCGGCCTGGCCGGAGACGCCGCCGCCCTTGAGGTTGGCGAAGATGTCGAAGGAGTCCGGCTTCTCGACCGTGACCAGCGGCTCGCGGATGAGCTGCTGGTGCACCTTGTTCGGGAAGTACTCCTCGAGGGTGCGGCCGTTGAGCTTGAACTCACCGGTACCCGGGACGACCCGCACGCGGACGACGGCTTCCTTGCGGCGGCCGACGGTCTGCGCGTTGCCGCCGGCGGCACGCGACGGACGCGGCGCGGCGGGGGTCTCGCTGGTCGCGACGGCGCCGGTCTCGGTCGCCTCGGTGGCCTCGACGACCTCGGGGGTCTCGGTCTCGGTGCTGGTCACAGACTGTTCCTCACTCACTGCGCGACCTGCGCGATCTTGGTGATCTCGCGCGCCTGCGGCTGCTGCGCGGCGTGCGGGTGCTGCGGGCCGGCGTACACCTTCAGCTTCTTCGCCTGGGCGCGGCCGAGCTTGTTCTTCGGCAGCATGCCCTTGACGACCTTCTCGACCAGGTGCTCGGGCTTGGTGTCGAGCAGCTCGCCGAACGAGCGCTTCCGCAGACCGCCCGGGTAACCGCTGTGCCGGTAGGCGAACTTCTGCTCGCGCTTGTTACCGGTGAGCGCGACCTTCTCGGCGTTGACGATGATGACGAAGTCACCGGTGTCCACGTGCGGGGCGTAGGTCGGCTTGTGCTTGCCGCGCAGCAGCGTGGCGACCTCGGTCGCCAGCCTTCCGAGCACGACATCCTCGGCGTCGATCACGTGCCAGGCACGAGTGAGATCGCCGGGCTTGGGGCTGTACGTGGGCAAGGGTCTACCTCGTCGTCAACATTGCGTGTGGGTTCTGTGCGGGCCTAGCGCTTACGCGCCGCAGCGCACAACGACATGTAAAGATACCCGCACGCCCACCGTACCCGTGCATCGGGGGTGGGTTGAAGCGCCCCCACTCGGCTCCGACCGGCCCGGGCGCAGCCGGACTCTACCCGGTTTTCCCGCCGAAGTGCCTGCACTCGTCGCCCCGACACGCGAGGATGAGACGATCCGGGCGGCACCATCGAGCAGGGGACGCGCATGAGCAGACG
Source organism: Amycolatopsis sp. NPDC049691 (assembly GCF_040675005.1). Classification (NCBI taxonomy): domain Bacteria; kingdom Bacillati; phylum Actinomycetota; class Actinomycetes; order Pseudonocardiales; family Pseudonocardiaceae; genus Amycolatopsis; species Amycolatopsis sp. NPDC049691. Next base: position 75,986 of record NZ_JBFANX010000020.1, on the reverse strand, counting down.
ACCGACGGCGATCTTCGTCCTGGGCGCCATCCTGGCCCTGGTCAGCGCCTGCGGCACGGCGAAGGCCGGCACCGCGCTGCCGAAGGGCGACGACGCGGCGGACTACGTCGGCGCCAAGTTCGAGCAGGTCATCGGGAAGCTCGGCGACGCCATCACCGACACCCGCGACGTCACCAACTCGCTGGACGCCTACTTCAAGTTCGACGACAAGTGGATCCACAGCACCGTGACGTCGGCGCGCACCGGCAGCCCGGAGAGCCGGGCGGTGCGGCACCGGTCGCAGAAGAACCCGGACGAGATCATCGACACGTACACGCCCGCCGACGGCGCGGTCGAGTACACCTACCTCGGCCCCATGTACGTCCAGAAGGGCGTCTCGCCGACGGCGTGGGTCTCGATGCCGAAGCCGGAGGCCGGCCTGGTCCAGCCGTGCGTCTGGGGCGGGGTGCTGACCCCGTGCCGGATGGCGGACTCGACCGTGGACGCCTACAAGGCGGACAAGCGCGCGGTCCGCGGCGCGAAGAGCCTCGGCGACGGGAAGACCGCGCTGACCGTCAACGTGCCGTTCGAGATCTTCGTCAAGAACAAGGTCGAGATCCTGCCGCCCAGCATCACGAACCAGGTCGGGCCGGAGCTGAAGAAGGCCATGGTGCCGAGCACGATCACGCTGAACCCGGACGGCAGCCTGGTCTCGTTCGTCATGGACGCCAAGTTCTCCGGCGACGGCCACAACGTCGAGCTCAAGTACGACTTCCGGTTCACCGGCAGGGCGAGCCTGCAGGACATGCCGAAGCTGCCGGACGCGTCGCAGATCACGGTGCTGCCCGACCGGGCGGCGATGAACGACTTCTACCGCCGGCTCGGCGAAGCGCAGGGCCAGTGACCACCGCCCCGACCCGAGGTGATCTCCGATGACCCAGCCGCCCGGCCCGCAGTGGTGGCAGCCACCGCAGCACCCCCAGAACCCGGCCGGCCCGCCCGCGGGGTGGCCGGAGCAGCAGGCGACCGGCCCGCACGCCGGGCAGTGGCAGCAGAACGCGGACCCGGGCGCGACCTCCGGGTCCTACACCGGCCAGTGGAACCCCGGGCAGCAGCAGGGTTCCGGGTCGTTCTCGGGACCGTGGCAGCCCGGCCAGCCGGCCAGTGGCCCGTGGCAGCCGCCGTCCCAGCCGACGCCGCAGCAGCCGGGCACGCCGGGCGGGGGTCAGCCCGCGCAGTTCCCGCCGCCGGCTCCGCAGCAGCAGTACGGCGGCGGGTTCCAGCCGGCGCAGTACGGCGGCCTCGGAGCGTTCGCCGCGGAGCCGGAGAAGAAGCCGAAGTCGAAGAAGCCGGTGCTGATCGCCGGCGCCGCGGTGCTGGTGCTCGCCATCGGCGGAGTGACGGCGTGGCTGCTGGGCGCGTTCCGCGGCGACGTGCTCGAGCAACAGTCCCTTGAGGACGGTGTGGTCAAGGTCCTCAACGAGAGCTACGGCGAGCCGGACGTGACGAACGCGCAGTGCCCGGCGAACGAAGCCGCCCAGAACGGCACGACGTTCGACTGCACGGTGAAGATCGGCGGCCAGGACAAGAAAGTCACGGTGCGGGTGCTCAACGACCGGCCCGAGTACGAGGTCGGCGCGCCGCACTGAGCGCGCCGGCGTTTCCTTGCCGCGCAAACGAAAACGGCGGGCCCCGCACCGAAGTGCGGGCCCGCCGTGGTTTCCGGGCTCAGCGGCTCAGAACAGGCCTTCGACGGCGTTGTCCGTCGCCTGGTAGCCGTTGGCGATCTCCGGCAGGGCGGCGGCGATCTGCGCCAGAACCTGCTTGAGGTCCTCGAACTTCTGGTCCCAGGTGCGCTGGGCCTGGTCGTACTGCTCCTTCGCGGAACCGGTCCAGGTCGTGACCAGCGGCTTGAGGTCGTCCTTCAGGCGGTCGAAAGCGGCCTGCAGCTCGCCACCGGTGGCGTTGCAGTCCTCGGCGGCCGCGTGGATGGTGGCGTAATTGACGACAATGCCGGCGCCATCAGGCATGATGTGCTCCTTCTGTGCAGAGAAAGTTTTGGTGGCGGGAAAGAAAGTTCAGGGGTGGAGCTCAGCCGAGCGCGTCGAAGCCCTTGTTGACGGCCGCGAGGATCTCCTGCTGCTGCTGCTCGGAACGCTCGTACTTCGAACCGGCCTCGCGGAGCAGTTCCGCGATGCGCTGCAGCGCCTGGTTCATCTGGCGGGCGTCGTCGTCGAAGCGGCGCATGACGTTGTCGAACGCCTTCTGCGCTTCACCCTGCCAGCCGGCGCGGGTGGCCTCGATGCGGTCGCGCAGCGTGACGAGGTTGCTGTCCATGCCGGCGCGCACCTCGGTGACGCGGCCTTCGGCTTCGGTGAACTGCTGAACTGTTCCCTGGAATCCGGCTCCGGCGCTCATACCGGTACCCCCTTCGAAGAGTGTTGGTTGTCCGTACCGAGCTTGTTCGTTGTACGGCCCTACGACGCAGACCCTGCCATGTCCGGTTCCCCCTTGTCGTGCTTTGCCCGCAAGTAGTTGCTTGCGTGAACGCCCGCACCGGGAACCGGACGCGGCGGGTATTCCGCGAACGCCCCGACTCGGCGATGCGTCACCCGAAAAAGTGTTCTCCACCAGCGGAGTTAGCACACGCACAGCAATCGGCGGCGCGGCTCAGTCGTCGCGTTTCATGATTCGCATCTGGGAAAAGTCTTCGTCCTCGTCACCCGTTCGAGGGGCGCGAGCGGTGGATTGCGAACGCGAAGGAACCGAATCGGCGGGATCGGGAACCGCCGGGACCGCCAGCCCGCGGGCGCGGCGGAACCGTTCGGCGGCGGCGCGCAGCGTGCCGGGCGTCGGGTCACCGGACTTCGCGCCGCGGCCGTGGCGCTTCAGCAGTTCGGCGTTTTCGCTGTGGTGCCGGTGGGTGCGCGCCTTCGCGTTCCCGGCCACGCGGCGCGCGTGCGTCACCGCGTCTTCGCCGGTGCGCCGGAAGGCCGCCGCGGCGCTGTCGAACTCTTCGGACGGCACCGGGTGCCCCCCTTTCTCTCAGCCGAGGATCTCGACCGTGCGCACGGCCTGCGTGCACGCGGCGGCGACCCGGTCGCGCAGCTGCGCCGTGGCGTACTGGCAGCCGACGTGGACGCGGATCCGCCCCTTCGCGACGACGTACCAGTCGACCTGGAGATCGGGACGGTCCTCTTTGATCTCGTGGTAGCCGATGACCGTCTTGCCCGCGTACGACAGGCTCGGGTTGAACGAGCTGTACTGGTCGGGTTTCTGTTCCGCGCCGTTCCGGAGGTAGTCCACGAGCTTCTGCGGGTCCGCCGTCGCGTCGTAGTCCATCACGAACTCCTGCGCCACCAGGAGGTCGTTGCCGTCGCGGGACTCCTGCGGGTGGATGACGACCTGCTTCTGGGCGACCCGGTCGTCGGTCTGGACCCAGTCTTCGGGCGAGACGAACTTGAAGTCGTACTGCGAGAGCGTCCGGCCGGTTTCGGCGTCGCTCCCGGAACCGCGGAACACGAAGATCCCGGTGCCGACGAGCGCGGCCACGACGACCACGGCGACGATCAGCCACAGCTTCTTGCGGCTCTTCTTCTCCGGCTGCGCGGTGGCGCCGCCGGGGCGGTGACCGGGCGGCGGGCCCTGGGCGGGCTGGCCGGCGGGCGGGGTCCACGGCCGGGCCGCCGGCTGCCCGTGGGGCGGCGACGGCGGGGCGGCGCGGTTCGGGAACCCGGGGGGCCCGGGCGGGACCGGCACGGCGGCCGGGGTGCGCGGGGGCGCCGGACGCTGCTCCGCGGGGCGCGGGGCGACGTCGCCGGGGCGGACGACCTCCGTGCGCTGCGCCGCCGGGCTCATGGCACCGCCGGGCACCGCGCCGAGGCGCGCCATGGCTTCGCCGGGCAGCGCGCCCGTGCGGTCCGGGTCCACCAGGACCGCCCGCAGCGCGCCGCGGGCGACGACCGTCTCGGGCTGGTCGAGGCTCGTCGGCACGACGCCGGTGCGTTCGTGCACCAGCCGCGAGATCATCGGGATCCGGCTCGACCCGCCGACCAGGAAGATCGCCGTCAGCTGCTTCGGCCGCAGGCCGGCGTCGCCGATCGCCGCGACCGTCAGCTCGACGGCCCGGCCCAGCGGCGCCGCGATCAGCCGCTCCAGGTCTTCGCGGGTCACGTGCGCGTCGGCGAACGGCGGTGGCATCGGCACGTCGGTGTAGGCGTGCCGCGACAGCGTTTCCTTGGCGCCCCGCACGTCCTGGCGCAGCACGCGGCGGCGGCGCCGGTCCACCATTTCGCGGCCTTCGACGAGCTGCCGCCACGCGTCCTGGTCGGCACCGGCGACGAGCGAGCCCACGTGCTCCAGCAGCGCCTGGTCGATGTCCGCGCCGCCGAACGCGGGGTCGCCCCGGGTGGCGAGCACCTGGAAGCCGCCGCGCTGCGGACGGCCGGCCCGGTCGCGCGCGGCGTCCGGCGGCAGCCGGCGCACCACGCTGACGTCGACCGTGCCGCCGCCGAGGTCCAGCACCGCGAGCGCGTCGCCGGGGCGCCCGCTGAACTCGACGGTGCGGTCGTTCGTCACGTCCTGCGGCGCGAACGTCGCCGCGTGGTAGACCGCCGCCGCGACCGGCTCGGGCACCAGCGCGACCTCGCGCGCCAGCCCGCCCGCGGCCTGCCGCAGCAGCCGGGTGCGGATGGCGCCCCAGTCCGCGGGGTGGGTCAGCACCAGCAGGTCGACCTCGGCCTCGCCGGCCAGCCGGCGCGCTTCGGCGACCGCGCGGCCCAGCACGGCGTGCACGACGTCGGTGACGCGCAGGACACTGTCCCCGAGCAGCAGCTCGCCTTCGTCGATCCGCCGCTTCGGGTTCGGCTCGTACCGCGACGGGTCGACGGCCGCCTGCCGCTCGGCCTCCTGGCCGACGAACAGGGTGCCGTCCGCGGCCGCGAACACCGCCGACGACATCAGCGGCTGGCCGTCGATCACGACGACCTGCGGGTCGCGCCCGTTCACCGAGGCGACGACGCAGGTGCTCGACGTCCCGAAGTCCACCGCAACCCGGACCGTCACCAGCAGCTCCCGCAGTACTTGTCGCGTTCCCCCGCGTCCCGCCGGCGGGACGCACCCTCGGGGAGGAACCTACCCACCCCGCCGAGAGCGCGTCCGGCCACCGTCGTCAGTCGGGCTGGATCCACGACACCTGGATCAGCTGCTTGCCCGCCTTGCGAGTGAGCAGGTTGCCCCGGCCCGGCGGCATCGCCGACGGTTTGATGTTGCCGACCAGCGCGCCTTCGTCGCGGGAGCCGTTCATCACCATGCCGGGTGCGGCGATTTCCTTGAGCTTGCCGATGATCGGGTCGTACATCGCCTTCGACGCGCCACCGGTGCGGCGCACGACGACCAGGTGCAGGCCGACGTCCTTGGCCTGGGGCAGGAAGTCGGAGATCTTCCGCAGCGGGTTGTTCGTCGAGGTCGCGACCAGGTCGTAGTCGTCGACCAGGATGAACAGCTCCGGCCCCTTCCACCACGACCGGGTCTTCAGCTGCTCCTGGGTGACGTCCGGACCGGGCAGGCGGCGGGTCATCGAGTTGAAGACGTCGCCGACCATGCTTTCCAGCTGTGCGGCCGACACCGCGTACCCGAGCAGCGAGTCGCCCTGGATGAACCCGAGCATCGTGCGCCGGTAGTCGACCAGCAGGATCAGCGCTTCCTTGGCGGTGAACCGCTCGGAGATCCCGCGGGCGATCTGGCGCAGCAGGTTCGTCTTCCCGGACTCGCCGTCGGCGAAGGCGTAGAAGTGCGGCTCGGCGTTGAAGTCCAGGTAGATCGGCTGCAGGTCCTCCTCGTTGACCCCGATCGGGATCAGCTTGGAGTCCCGGTGCGCGTCGAGCTTGAGCACGTCCTCGTAGGTGATCAGCTCCGGCAGCAGGCGGACCTGCGGCGCCACCCGGCCCCGCCACGCGCCCTTGATCTTGGCCACGGCGTCGGCGACGCCGGCCGCGATCGTCTCCGGGTCGCTCGAGCCGTCGATCCGCGGGAGGCCGCCCAGCATGTGCAGCTTCTCGCGGGTCAGGCCGCGGCCCGGGCGCCCGGCCGGGATGTTCACCGCGACGCGCCGGTCGATGTCGGACTCGGTCGGGTCACCGAGGCGCAGCTCGAACCGGGTGCCGATCATGTCCTTGATCGCCGGGCGGATGTCGGCCCACCGGTTCGCCGCGATGATCACGTGCACGCCGTAGGACAGACCCTGCGTGGCGAGCCGGGTGATCGTGGTTTCCAGCTCTTCGAAGTCATCCCGCAGGGCACGCCAGTTGTCGACGATGAGGAACGCGTCGCCGAACGGGTCCTGGTCGGCGCGGATCTCGCCGCGGCGCTTGCGGTTGCGGAACTCGGTCATCGAGTCGATGCCCATCGCCCCGAACCGGCCTTCCCGCTCGGTGAGCAGGGTGGTCAGCTCGGCCACGATCCGGCGGGCCTTGTCCGGCTCGCGCCGGGCCACCGCGACACCACCGACGTGCGGCAGGTCGGCCAGCCCCGCCAGCGTGCCACCACCGAGGTCGAGGCAGTAGAACTGCGCCTCTTCCGGGGTGTGGGTCAGCGCCATCGACATGATCAGCGTCCGCAGCATCGTCGACTTGCCCGACTGCGGGCCGCCGACGATCACGCCGTGCCCGGCCGCGCCGGAGAAGTCCGCCCACAGCGGGTCGCGCCGCTGCTCGTACGGCCGGTCGATGATGCCCAGCGGCACCTGCAGCCGCCCGTTGCCGAAGAAGCCGACCGGGGACAAGCCGCGGTCGTCGGTCGGGTTCAGGTTCGGCAGCAGCGTGTCGAGGGAGTTCGGGTCCTTCAGCGGCGGCAGCCACACCTCGTGCGCCGGCGGGCCCTGCCCGACCAGCCGCGAGACGATGACATCCAGCTCCGACGGCTCGACCGCCTCTTCCGACTGCGGCTGCTGGGCCACCGGGGCCGCCTCGATCTGCTGCGGCTCCGGTTCCTTGGGCAGCTCGACGAAGTCCGGGACGAACAGCTGCGGCCGCTTGTCCGCGCGGACCACGGTCGCCGCCGGGCCCGCCGCCTGGATGCCGGCCGGCCGGTACGGGCCCGAGACGTAGGCCGCCTTGAACCGCACCAGCGTCGAGGTGTCGTACTTGAGGTACCCGCCACCGGGGACCGAGGGCAGCTCGAACGCGTCCGGCACGCCGATCGCCGCGCGGGATTCCGCCGCGGAGAACGTCTTCAGGCCGATCCGGTAGGACAGGTGCGAGTCCAGGCCGCGCAGCTTGCCCTCTTCCAGGCGCTGGGAGGCGAGCAGCATGTGCATCTGCAGCGACCGGCCCAGCCGGCCGATCGCGACGAACAGGTCGATGAAGTCCGGCTTCGCGGCCAGCAGCTCGGAGAACTCGTCGCAGACGATGAACAGCGCGGGCAGCGGGTCGAGGTCGGCGCCGTTCTCGCGGGCCTTCTCGTACTCCCAGACGTTCTTGAAGTTACCGCCGTTCTTCAGCGCTTCCTGCCGCCGGTTCATCTCGCCGGCCAGGGCGTCCTTCATGCGGTCGACCAGCGTGACCTCGTCCGCGAGGTTGGTGATGACCGCGGAGACGTGCGGGGCCTTGTCCAGCCCCAGGAACGTCGCGCCACCCTTGAAGTCGACGAGGACGAAGTTCAACGTCGAGGACGAGTGCGTGGCGAGCATGCCGAGCACCAGCGTGCGCAGGAACTCCGACTTACCGGAACCGGTCGCACCGATGCACAGGCCGTGCGGGCCCATGCCCTCGGCCGCGGCTTCCTTGATGTCCAGCTCGACCGGCTGCCCGTACTCGCCGACCCCGAACGGGACGCGGTAGCGGTCGCGGATCGGGCGCGGCCGCCACGCCTGCTGGACGTCGAACGTCATCGGGTCGCCGGGGATGCCGAGCAGCTCCAGCAGCGACGGGTTGGACAGCAGCGGCTCTTCGTCGCCGACGTCCTGCCCGGCCGCGCCGCCGACGCGGTAGGGCGAGATCAGCCGGGCCAGCGACTCGGTCTCGACCACGGACAGGGTGTCCGGGCGGCCGAACCACTCGACGCCGCCGGCGCTGCGCGCGCCGAGGCGCTCGGCCTCGACGACCAGCCGCAGGCCGCGGCGGGCGGCGAGGTTGCCGATGGAGTCGGACAGGTCGACCAGCGTGACGCCGACCAGGCCCTCCTCGAGGATGATCTGCTCTTCGCGGGTGACCTCGGCGTCGTCGATGACGATGACGACGTGCGGCTGGTCCGGCGCCGGCGTGGCGTTGCGGGAGAAGCGCTGGCGGTCACGCAGCTCTTCGTCGAGCCAGTTTTCGATCTGGGCCAGCGAACCGGCCATCATGCGGAGCTGGCCGATGCCGTCCGACAGCGTCGGGTGCTGCACGTGCGGCAGCCACTTCGCCCACTCCCACTCCTCCTTCGCGCGGCCCGCGGTGGCGACCGCGATCAGCACGTCGTCGGGGCTGTGGAAGGTGACCAGCTGCGCGAGCATCGCGCGGGTGAGGCCGCGGGTCAGCGCGCGGTCGCCCTGCATGCTGACGGCGGCGAACCCGCGGAGGGTGATCTGGGTCGGCAGGTCCGGCACGATCGAGTGCGCGCGCACGAACCGGCGCAGCGCGAGGGTGGCGATCGGCTCCAGCTCGTCGACCGGCCCGGTCTGCGGCGGGACCAGCCGCGTCGCGAGGCGGTGCGAGCTGCGCCCGACGCGCAGGTGCAGGAAGTCCTGGTCGTTCTGGCGGCGTTCCCACATGCGGCGGCTGGCGGCCAGCGACCAGAGGGACTGGGGGTCGGGGTGCACCCACTCCAGCGCGGCGCGCTGGTCGACCATCGCCTCGCGGGCGCGGTCGCGCATCTGGCCCAGGTAACGCAGGTAGTCCTTGCGGTCTTCGTCCATCTCGGCGCGCTTGGCACCGCCGCCCTTGCCACCGCCGCCGGCCATCATCCCGAGCGTCCCGACGACCATCATGCCGCCCATGGCCATCATCATCGGGTTCCGGTTGCTGGCCTGGAACATGAAGACCATCATCCCGAGCGACGCGACGATCATGACGACCGGAAGCGCCTTCATCACGATGTTGCCGGGGATGACCCGGGGCACCTCGGGCGGCGGCTCGAGGTGCACCTCACCGCCCGGCGGCCGCGGTGCCGCCAGCCGCGGCGACTTCTTGAACTGCAGCGTGCTCATCGAAGGACCCCTCATTCAAAAACTCGACGATGGCGGCCACCGCAAGGTGTGCGCTGGGTGCGCGAACAACCTATCGAACGCGCCGGTCGAATTCCGGCGGATGCCGGAACCGCTCGTCACCGTGGGCTTGCCCTCGTCAGGCGAGTGTACGGCCCGGCACCGACAGTAATCCCGGCGTTCGGTCCGCGACCTGCGGCTGACGGTGATTTTCGGACGTTCGGTGATGGGGGCGCCGGGGTTCGGTATAAGTTCCCCCGGGAGCAGTCTCGACCGAGCGGGGGCAGTGCAGTGGCTACGGGCACGACAGTTTTCAGCAGGGTGACGGTCGTCGCACCGTCCACCCGGATCGACGTGGCGTTGCCCGCCGACGTCGCGGTGGCCGATCTCCTGCCGATGCTGCTGGACATGGCCAAGGAGTCGTCGCCGGACGGCGGGGCGCGGCACGGCGGCTGGGCCCTCGCCAAGCTCGGCGACGCCCCGCTCGACCCGAGCCGGACGCTCGCCTCGCTCGGCGTCGTCGACGGTGAGCTGCTGCAGCTGCGCAAGCGCAACGAGAACCCGCCGCCGCCGCTGTACGACGACGTCGTCGACGCCATCGCCGAGTCCTCCCCCGACAGCTTCCGCCCGTGGACAAAGGAGACGGCGAACCGCTTCGGGCACGTCGCGGGCGGGCTGGCGCTGGTCGCCGCCGCCATCGCGCTGTTCATGAGCGGCTCGCTCTACGGCGGCAGCGCGCTCGGCGCCGCCATCGCCGGCGGCATCGGGGCCATCGCCTGCGTCGCGGTCGGCGCCACCCTCGCCAAGGCCTACGGCGCGGAAGCCACCGGTGTCCTGATCGCCGCGGCCGGCGGGCTGCCGCTGGCGTTCGTCAGCGGCTTCTACATCGTGCCCGGCCTCTCCATGCGGGCGAACCTGCTGCTCGGCGCGGTGCTCGTGATCATCGTCGCGTCGGTCTGCATCATGGTCATCGGCGCCGGCATCACGACGTTCATCGCCGCCGCCACCGCGGGCACCTTCGGCGCGCTGGCCTTCCTCTTCGGCACGCTCGTCGCGCACCCGGCGGCCGGCATCGCGGCCGGCACGGTCGCGGTCGCCCTCGCCTGCATCTCGATCCTGCCGCGCGCCACGATCTGGCTGGCGAAGCTGCCGCTGCCGCACGTCCCGAGCAACGCCGAAGAGCTGAAGGAAGACTCGGGCTTCCCGGACTACCGGGCGATCGAGCGCCGCACGGCGGTCGCGCACAACTACATGACCGGCCTGATGATCGGCTGCGGCGCCACGGTCGCGGTGTCCGCGATCATCGCCGCCACCGCGCCCGGCGCGTTCGGGATCATCCTCGGCGTCGTCGCGACGCTCGTGCTGCTCCTGCGCGCCCGCGCGTACGCGAACGGCAGCCAGGCGATCGCCCTGCTCACCAACGGCCTGGTCGCGGCGACCGGCATCGGGATCGGCTGGCTCGTCACGGCGAGCGCGCAGAACCGCCTGCTCTACGTCTTCGGCGCGCTGGTCCTGCTGGCCGCGGGCGCGCTCGTGGTCGGCGTGATCTTCCCGAACCAGCGCTTCTCGCCGCCGCTGCGGCGCACGGTGGAGATCATCGAAGCGATCTGCATCGCGTCGGTGCTGCCCCTCGCCCTGGGCGTCATGGACCTGTACACGACTCTGCGGCACCTGAACTTCAAGTGACCGGATCGGGTGAATCTCGGATGGCACCAGGACGCCGTTTCGGCACGACCCGGCGCACCACGACGGCCCTGCTCGCCGGCACGCTCGGCATCCTGGTCCCGGTGGGCGCGACGGTCCCGGCGTGGGGCCAGTCGGCGCCGGCCGACGGCTACTTCGCGACGCCGCCGCCGGTGGACATGACCAAGCTGATCCCGGACTCCCGGCAGCCGGACAAGAAGTACAAGCAGTCGAAGGGCTGCGTCCAGCGCAGCACGCTCGGCCAGAACATCGTGCTGAAGAACCGGCCGTGGGGCCAGGAGTACCTGCAGATCGCCAAGGCGCAGGAAATCGTCAGGGCCGCCACGAACGGCGGTGCGGGCCGGGGCGTCAAGGTCGCCGTGGTCGACACGGGCGTGACGAAGCACCCCTGGCTGCAGGACCGCCTCCTGTCCGGCGGGGAGTACGTCGCGAAGCCGAACGGCAAGCCCGACGGCCTCGAAGACTGCGACGGCCACGGCACCGAGGTCGCCGGCATCATCGCGGCCAGGCCGGACAACCCGGAGGTCGGGTTCGTCGGCGTCGCCCCGGACGCCACGATCGTCTCCTACCGGCAGCTGAGCGAGAACTACGAGCCCGACACGTCGACCTCGACGCCGAACCCGCCCGCCAGTTCGAGCGGGACGCCGTCGTCGAGCACGAACCCGCCCGCCGGCTCGGAGTCCGCGCTCCCGCCGAGCACCCAGGGCGGTGGCGGCGGCTCCGGTGAAGGCGACGGGACGTCCCCCGGGCAGTCGAACGGCGGGCGCCAGCTGGAGAAGGCCGGCACGGCGGGCACGCTGAAGACGCTGGCCGAGATCATCCACGGCATCGCCGAGCGGCACGAGGCCGACATCATCAACATGTCGGTCGACAACTGCCGCACCGCCGACGGGCGCATCACCGACGGCGAGCAGCAGGTCCAGGCCGCCGTCCGCTTCGCCGCGTCGCAGGGCATCGTGATCATTGCCGCCGCGGGCAACGCGACGGACACGTGCCCGCAGAACGACCAGCCGGACGCGCGGAAGCCGAAGACGATCGTGACGCCGCCGTGGTTCGCCGACGACGTGCTGTCGGTGGGCGCGATCGACGAGACCGGCGGCGTGGCCCCGTTCAGCGTGCACGGCCCGTGGGTCGGTGTCGCGGCGCCGGGGACGCAGATCATCTCGCTCGACCCCGCCGAAGGCTCCGACGGACTGGCGAACCTGACGTTCGAAAGCGGCGACAAGGCCAGCGCGATCCAGGGAACGAGCTTCGCGGCGCCGTACGTGTCGGGCCTCGCGGCCCTGGTGAAGGCCAAGTACCCGAGCCTGGACGCGAAGGGCATCATCAACCGGATCAAGGAGACCGCCCAGCACCCGGCGGCCCCGGGCGGGCGCGACAACTTCGTCGGCTACGGGGTGATCGACCCGGTGGCCGCGCTGACCCAGAGCCTCCCGTCCGAGGTGGGCAACCAGGCGCCGATCCCGGCCCCGCAGGTGGCCCAGCTCCCGCCGGCGAACGACAACAACTCGACCCCGATGATCGTGGCGCTGGCCGGTACCGGCGGCGGTCTGGTGGCGTTGCTGATCACGCTGTTCGTGATGCGCACGATCCGCCGCAACCGTCCGGCCGAGACGGCGGGCACCCGCCGCTGAACGAAAGCCCGGCCCGCGGCGGACCGCGGGCCGGGCTCGAGTCACTTCGCCGGTGGCGCCGGGGGTTTCTTCTTCTGCTGCTGGGCGTCCTCGTCCTCGCCGATCACCGGCGGGGCCACCAGGCCGGGCTCCCCCAGCAACTCCGACGGCGTCGTCGTCGGACGCGTCTTCGACTGGCGGCGGCCACCGCCCCCACCGCCGCCGAACGCGCCGAAGCCCATCATCGGCATCATCGGCATGCCCGACGTCCCGTGGTTCGCCGAGCTGTCCTGCGCCGGCGCCGGCTGCGGTGCCGCGTCGGCGGGCTGTGCCGCGTCCGGGGTGCCCACGCCCGTGTGCTTCGGCTCCGCCGGGTCCCCGCTCGCCGACGACGGCGTCAGCACCTCGTCGGAACCGGCGGCGGCACCAGCGGGAGCAGCGGCGGATTCCGGTTCGTGCAACCGGAACCGCTCCTCCGGGTACCGGTGGGCGATCTCGATGCTGCGCGTGGTCGCGTCGGGGTCGTCGACGCCGTCGCAGAGCCGGTCGAACGCCTCCAGGACGTCCCGCGCGGTCTCGTACAGCGCCTTCGCCGAATCCTGTGTCTCCCGCAGCTGCGCCCGCGCCCGCTTGGTGCCACCGCTGGGCAGCATCATCGTCTCGGAGATCAGGTCCGCGGCGTCGACCAGGACCTCGGCGAGGTCGACGACGACGTGGCGAAGGGTTGTCACCAGCTCGTCGAGCGCGCCGGCGAGGACCGTGAACGCCTCTTGGAGGTCGCCGCCCGCGGCGCCGATCTCCCGCATGTACGCGACGAACGCGTCGGCGTCCCGGCCCGCCCAGCCGGCGTCGAGCCGGCCGAGGCGGTCGTCGAGCCGCGTGGACACCTCGGCCGCCGCCGCGGCGGCGGTGCGCAGCCGCCCGGCTTCGGCACCGAGGTCGCCCCAGCGGCCGATCAGCGGCCGGAAGTACGTCCCGACCGGGTCGATCAGTCCCAGCTCGCGGGAAACGTCGGTCAGGTAGGCCAGGTACGGCTCGGCGGTGGCGGCGATCTCGTCGCCCTCGGCGTCCGGGGCGAAGGCCACCGCGGGGACCACCGGGGCGGCCGTCCGCTTCGCGAACGGGTGCGGGATGGAGTCGGTGGAAGCTTCCGGCTCGGCGAACATCATTCCGGCCTGCCCGCGCGCTTGATCAGCTCCGCGGCCTCCGCGTCCTGCCCGCTGTGGCGGACCGTGACGTGCCGCAGCGCCTCCGCGGCCGACTTCAGCGCTTCCGCGCCGTCGACCAGCTGACGCCGCAACGCGCCCGCCGCGCGGCCGTACGACTCGCCGAGGCCGATCTGCGCCCCCAGCGCGCCGTAGGACTCGCCGGAGACGCCGTCCCCGCCCACCTCCGCCGCGGCCGCGTGGAGGTCGTCAGCGGCCTCCTCGGCGGTCCGGGCGTACTCGGCGACGACCACGCCGTCCATCCTCAAGCCGGCCATGGCACCTCTCCGCTCACCGGGAAACCCTTCGGGCGTGTGACGTCCGCCGCCGGCCGCCGGTTCCGCTCAGCCGCCCGCCTGCTGCGTCGGGGTCGGGAACGAACCGGCGTTCGGGTCGATCGGCACGGAGTCGAACTGCTTGAGCACGTCCTGGGTGTTCAGCGAAGCACCGGTCGGCAGCAGCCCGATGATCGACTCGGGTGCGGGCTGCCGGTTGTTCAGCCCGATCGCGTCCGCGGTCGCGGCGTCCGGGACGCTGTAGCGGACCCCGCGGTCGGAGATCAGCTGGATCGCGCCCTTGCCGAAGCTGGCCTTGCCGGTGGCGGACTGCACCACCGCGGCGAAGCCCGGCTGGAGGTAGAAGCCGGTGATCGGCACGCGGTTCGGGCCCGGCGTGGTGACCTTGGTCGTGGCGAACTTGGGGCCGTGGCTGTTCTGGCCCGGCAGCTGGGTGTCGATGTACACCGACGTGTGGCCGTCGCGGTTGTCGCCGTCGCCGACCACCGACCAGCCGAGGCACGCGACCGCGGAGTTCTTCGTCGCGTCGAGCACTGTCGGCACCGCGCGCGGGAAGTCGTCGACCTGGATGTAGTCGGGGTCGCCGGACCGCAGCACGCGGACGCCGGACAGCTTGTCGAGGCCGAGCGTCCGCAGCTTGCTCGCGCTGCCGTGCTTCGCGACGCGCATGACGTCGGCGACCGCCTGCGACACCTGCTGGATGCCGTTCGTGGTGATCGCCCAGTACTGCGGCTGCTCACCCGTGGGCTGCGTGGAGAAGACGTCGCCCGCGGCCAGCCCGTCGAGGTCGGCGGGCGCCGGGCCGTCCGGGATGTTCGGCGGGCTCAGGCGCGGCACCTCGGGGATGGCGTTCAGCAGGCCCTGGGTGATCTTCCGCGGCTTCTGGTTCAGCAGCTGCAAGGCCGTCGAGACGGCGTTGTGCGAGTCGCTGGTGTCGATCTCGGCGCGGACGGTGTTGGCGTTCGGGCGGTTCTGCGTGCTCGGCAGGCGGTAGATCAGGTACGTCTTGCCGTTGTCGGCCGCCGCCAGCAACGCCTCCTTTTCGCCCAGCTCGGTGCCGAGGCCGCTCGGGGCGACGCCGCCGAAGACGTAGGTGTCGGTCTTGCCGATGTCCGGGTTCGGCTGCGTCGGATCCAGCAGAACCTGGTCGCACACCGCCCAGTTGGGGGAAATGCGCTGGGAATCGGACGGCATCAGCTGCGGCCCGTCCGGAATTCCGGTCAGTTTTCCGCGCGGAATGTCCTTCAGCTGCTCGTCGGAAACGACCGTGGGATTCTTCACAGCCGCGGTGCTCGCCGCCGCCGGGGCGGGCGCCGCCGTCGCGCCGCTCGCGCCGCCGGCGTTCGACTGCTGCTTCTGCTGGGCCAGCAGGAGAAGCCGAGCCGACGCGAGGTTGAACGTCGGGACAAGGGTTTTCGGGTTCCCCATCACCACGTACACCGTGCCGGACTGTTCGCCGATCACGATGTTCCCGGCCTCGGGCACCGACGGCGCCGGGCTGAGCAGTCCCCAGACGACGAAAACGATCATGCCGAGCGCGCCCAGCACGACACCCACGATGGTGGCCCTCGTGTGGGTGCGCATCGGGTCGTGCAGCATCACGGCGTCCCGCCGGACCAGCGCCGACTGCATCCGCCGTAGGACGAACTGATACGCCTGAACCTGAGACTTAGTCGTGGGTGTTGATGGCATTCTCGACCTACAGCTCTCCCCGTCGCGGTACGGTTCCGCAGGATAGCCGTACGGGGACCGTCTGGTGTGGGGTTTCTACCAACTCAAGCTAGTGTCGGACACCCCGGGACCCGGCTTCCGGGTACGCAGCAAGCACGAGGGGAAGAGAAAGCGCGGATGTCCGTCACCAACCCTCCACGTCCGCCTGGCCCGCCCGGGCCCCCGCCGCCCGGCCGCCAGCCGGGCCCGCCGCCCCGTCCGGTGAGACCCGGTGGCCCCGGCGGTCCCGGAGGTGTCCCGGGTGGTCCTGGTGGCCCCGGCGGACCCGGTGGCGGTCCCGGCGGACCCGGCATGCCCCCGCGCGGTCCCGGTGGTCCCGTTCCCGGTCCCGGCGGCCCGGGTGGACGGCCCGGCGGACCTGGCGGCCCCGGTGGCCCGGGTGGACCCGGTGGCGGCGGTCCAGGTGGCGGCGGACCCGGTGGTCCGGGCGGTCCCGGCGGTGGCGGTCCCGGTGGCCCGGGCGGCCCCGGCGGCGGCGGCCCCGGTGGTCCCGGTGGCGGTGGTCCCAGCGGACCCCAGGGACCCGACGACAGCGGCCCGTCCACTCCCCCGCCCAGCCCCGTGCGGATGGCGCCGCCCGCGCGGCGCCGCTCCTCGGGCGTGAACCTCGGCCCGCTGCCGGTCGCGAACCTCGTCGTGCTCGAGGTCGGCCTCGCCGTCGGGCTCGTGCTGCTCGCCATCGACATGTCGTTGAAGTGGGTCGGCGTCGGCATCGTCGGCTTCGCCCTCATCGTCGCGCTGCTGCGCTGGCGCGGCCGCTGGTTCACCCAGTGGATCGGTCTGACGCTGCGCTACTCCTTCCGGTCCCACGACCGCGTCGCCGAACCGCTGCCGCCGAGCACCGTCGAGGAGCTGGCCGCCGAGGAGACCACGGTGACCGGCCCCGACGACGCCCGCGTCAACCTGCTGCGCGTCGCCGTCCCGGACCTCGTGGTGGCGCACGGCGTCGACCACGAACGCCAGCAGGTCGGCCTCGCGTGGAACGACGGCACCTGGACGGCGGTGCTGCTCGTCGAGCCGACGCCGGCGCTGATCACCCAGGCCGGCGGCGCGCCGAGCCTGCCGCTGTCGGCGCTCGCGCCCTGCCTCGAGGACCGCGGCGTGGTCCTCGACTCGATCCAGATGATCTGGCACTGCTACCCGGGCAGCGCGGCGCTGCCCGCGGACTCGCCCGCCCTCAGCTCCTACATGGAGGTGCTCGGCCCGCTGCCCGCGGCGGCGCGGCGCACGACGTGGGTGGCGATCCGGCTCGACCCGAAGCGCTGCCCGGCGGCGATCCGCGAGCGCGGCGGCGGCGTCGTCGGCGCCCACCGCGCGCTGATCGGCGCGCTTTCGCGGGTGCGCAACGCGCTGGAGTCCCAAGGCGTGCCGACCCGGCCGCTCGACCCGGACGAGCTGCTGCGCGCCAGCATTTCGGCCGCGGAGCTCACGTCCGTCGCCGGTTCGCCGAGCAAGGTGACGCTGCAGGAGCGCTGGTCCGGCGTGACGGCGGCGGGCATCGGGCACGCGAGCTACGCGATCACCGGCTGGCCGAAGGGCAAGATCACCGGCAGCCTGAACGCGCTGACGAGCGTCCGCGCCCTGTCGGCGACGCTGGCGATGTCGATCTCCCCCGCGTCCGACGAAGGCAAGATCGGACTGCGCGGGGTGGTCCGGCTGAGCGCGCGCAACCCGCGTGAGCTCGAAGCCGCCGACCAGCGGCTGCACGGGCTGTCCGAGCGGCTGGGCGTCGACCTGACGCCGCTGCGCGGGCTGCAGGTTTCGGCGTTCGCCGCGACGCTGCCGATCGGAGGTACGGCATGAGCTCCCGGATGCGTGACGCCGGGCAGAACCTCGGGGTGGCGCCGGAGTTCACGGTCGACCCGGCGATGCTCGACGCGATCAGCCCGTCGGGTGACCGCGGCGGCATCGTGCTCGGCTCGGGCCTGAAGGGCGAGCCGCTGACGATTTCGGCGCTGCGCTCGACGCCGACCCGCATCGTGCTGGTGGGCGGGCTGTACCTGGCCCGCCAGGTGGCGATGCGCGCGATGGCGGTCGGCGCGTGGGTCGTGGTGGCGACGGGCCGCCCGACGGAGTGGCAGGTGCTGTCCCGCGCGGCGGGCACCCGCGACGGACGGCCGTCACCGCTGGTCCAGATCCGCCGGCTGTCCCCGGTCGAGCTGCCGCGGCCGTCGGAGGACGCACCGCTGCTGGTCGTCACGGACGGCGGCCCGACCCCGCAGGACCTGTTCCCGCCGCGGTCGCCCTGGCAGACGACGGTCTACGTGCTGCCGTACCTGCACCCCCAGGCGGGCGCGACGGCGAACGCGGCGGACCTGGTGCTGATGCAGCGCCTCCCGGCCGGGCAGGCCGAGCTGGCGGCCCGGATCTGGCGGCTCCCGCCGCAGATGATGCGCCAGCTGACGACGTTGCAGGACGACCAGGTGGTGGCCCTGGGCCGCAACCTGTGGCGGCCGCTGAGGCTGGTGACGACGGGCAAGGAGCAGCAACTGCTCGGCCCGGTCCGCCGCGGCGACTGAGTTCCTCCGGACACGCGGAAGCGGGTGGTTTCCCTCGGGGAGCCACCCGCTTTTCGTTCCGTCGAGGTCGGCTCAGAGGTCGGCGGAGGTGCGGACGTTCCTCGTCTGCTCCGCGCGGGCCGCGAGTTCTTCGTCCGGCGGGTAGTCCACGCCCAGCAGCGTCAAGCCGTGGGCCGGGGCCACCGCGCTGTCGCGGATTCCGCTCTCCAGGACCTTCGCCGGCCAGCCGTCGCTGCGGCGGCCGTCGCCGACCAGGAGCAGGACTCCCACCAGGCTGCGGACCATCGAGTGGCAGAACGCGTCCGCCGACACGCGGACCTCCAGCAGGTGCTCCTCCACCCGCGCCCACTCCAGGCGCTGCAGCTCGCGGATCGTCGTGCCGCCGTCGCGCTGCTTGCAGTACGCCGCGAAGTCGTGCAGGCCCAGCAGTTCCGCGGCCGCCGCGTTCATCGCGTCCGTCGACAGTGGACGGTTCCACGCCAGCGTGTCGTGGCGGCGCAACGGGTCCACGCCCCACGGTGCGTCCGAGACCCGGTAGCGGTAGTGCCGGCGGATCGCCGAGAACCGGGCGTCGAACCCCGCGGGGGCCACCCGGGCGCCCAGCACGCGCACATCGCCCGGCAGGAGGCGGTTCCAGCGGCCCGCCATCCGGGTCAGGTCGGGGATCCCTTCCGGAGAAACCGGAATCCGGCCCGGAGCACCCGGAGCCAGCGGGACGACGTCGACGTGCACCACCTGGCCCGTCGCGTGCACCCCGGCGTCCGTGCGGCCCGCCACGACCACGGACTTCGGCACCGAAGCCCCCGGTGGCTGGCGCTGCAGCGCCTCCTCCAGGAGCCCCTGGACCGTCCGGCGGCCCGGCTGGCGGGCCCAGCCCGAGAAGTCCGTGCCGTCGTAGGAGACGTCCAGGCGCAGACGAACGAGCCCGCCCTCCCCAGCGGGAGTGGCGGGCTCGTCCGGTGTCGACTGTGCCGTCAGGACGTCAGTCCTTCTTGGCGTCGGCGTCGGTCTCCTCCGAGGCGGGAGCCTCGGTGGTCTCCTCGGCCTTGGCCTCCTCGGCAGCCGGAGCCTCCTCGGTGGAGGTGGTCTCCTCGGCGGCCGGGGCGGCGGCGGGCTTCTCGTCCTTCGCGAACTTCGTCTTGCGAGCGCGCTCGGCTTCCGAAGTCACCGTCTTCTCGGCCACCAGCTCGATGACCGCCATCTTGGCGTTGTCGCCCTTGCGCGGCAGCGTCTTGGTGATCCGGGTGTAGCCACCGTCGCGCTCGGCGAAGTGCGGGCCGATCTCCGCGAACAGCTTGTGGACGACGTCCTTGTCACGGACGACGCGCTGCACCTGACGGCGGTTGTGCAGGTCGCCCCGCTTCGCCTTGGTGATCAGCTTCTCGGCCAGCGGACGGACCCGCTTCGCCTTCGCCTCGGTGGTGGTGATCTTGCCGTGCTCGAACAGCTGCGTGGCCAAGTTGGCCAGGATCAGCCGCTCGTGCGCGGACGACCCGCCGAGCCGGGCTCCCTTGGTAGGGGTGGGCATTGGTTCTCCTAGTTCAGCTCACAGCGTCCAGGCACACGGCCTCAGAGCTGCTCGGTCTCTGCGTAGTCCTGGCCATCGTCGTGGCCGTCCGAAATCCCGTCGGCGATGCCACCGACACCCTCCGACCAGCCTTCACCGTCGTAGCTGGCGGCCGCCGCGGTCGGGTCGAACCCGGGCGGGCTGTCCTTCAGCGCGAGGCCGAGGCCGACGAGCTTGAGCTTGACCTCGTCGATCGACTTGGCGCCGAAGTTGCGGATGTCGAGCAGGTCCGCCTCGCTGCGCGAGACCAGCTCGCCCACCGTGTGGATGCCCTCGCGCTTGAGGCAGTTGTACGACCGGACGGTGAGGTCCAGGTCCTCGATCGGCATCGCGTAGGCGGCGATGGTGTCCGCCTCCTGCGGCGACGGGCCGATCTCGATGCCCTCGGCGTCGACGTTCAGCTCGCGGGCGAGACCGAACAGCTCCACCAGCGTCTTGCCGGCCGACGCGACCGCGTCACGCGGCGTGATCGACGGCTTGGTCTCGACGTCCAGGATCAGCTTGTCGAAGTCGGTGCGCTGCTCGACACGGGTGGCCTCGACCTTGTAGGTCACCTTCAGCACCGGCGAGTAGATCGAGTCGACCGGGATCCGGCCGATCTCCGCGCCCGCCTGCTTGTTCTGCAGGGCCGGAACGTAACCGCGGCCGCGCTCGACGACGAGCTCGATCTCGAGCTTGCCCTTGCCGTTCAGCGACGCGATGTGCAGATCCGGGTTGTGCACGGTGACACCCGCCGGCGGCACGATGTCGGCCGCCGTGACCTCACCCGGGCCCTGCTTGCGCAGGTACATGGTGACCGGCTCGTCCTCTTCCGAGGACACCACGAGCTCCTTGAGGTTCAGGATGATGTCGGTGACGTCTTCCTTCACCCCGGGAACGGTGGTGAACTCGTGCAGCACGCCGTCGATGCGGATGCTCGTCACGGCCGCGCCCGGGATGGACGACAGCAGCGTGCGCCGCAGCGAGTTGCCGAGCGTGTAGCCGAAGCCGGGCTCCAGCGGTTCGATGGTGAACCGGGAGCGGGTCTCGTTGACCGTCTCTTCGCCGAGAGCCGGCCGCTGGGAAATCAGCATTCCTTGTTTTCCTTTCCAGACGACGCCCGCCATATGACGTCGAAGGGATGGCGTAGGCGGCGGCGCACCTGTCGCGCCGCCGCCCGTGGTCCAGCCGGGGCCGGACTACTTCGAGTAAAGCTCGACGATCAGCTGTTCCTGAACCGGAACGTCGATCTGCGCACGCTCCGGGAGCTGGTGGACCAGCACGCGGAGGTTGGACTGGACGACCTGCAGCCACGCCGGGATCGGGCGCTCGCCGAAGGACTCCTTCGCCGCCACGAACGGCAGCATGCCCATGGACTTCGGCCGCACGTCGATGATGTCCCACTTGGTGACCTGGAACGACGGGACGTTCACCTTCTGGCCGTTGACCAGGAAGTGGCCGTGGCTCACCAGCTGACGCGCCTGGCGGCGGGTGCGGGCGATGCCGGCGCGGTAGATCACGTTGTCCAGGCGGGACTCGAGGATCTGCAGCAGGTTCTCACCGGTCTTGCCCGGACGCCGGACGGCTTCCTTGTAGTACCGGACGAACTGACGCTCGAGAACGCCGTAGGTGTAGCGAGCCTTCTGCTTCTCCTGCGACTGCAGGAGGTACTCGGACTCCTTGATGCGCCCGCGGCCGTGCTGGCCCGGCGGGTAGGGGCGACGCTCGAAAGCCTGGTCGCCGCCGATGAGGTCAACCTTGAGGCGACGCGAAATACGCGTCGCGGGGCCGGTGTAACGAGCCATTTCTTCTTACTCCTCCCCGTTCCTCAGACCCGGCGCCGCTTGGGCGGGCGGCAGCCGTTGTGAGGCTGCGGGGTCACGTCCTGGATGGTGCCGACCTCGAGGCCGGCCGCCTGCAGCGAGCGGATCGCCGTCTCGCGGCCCGAACCCGGGCCCTTCACGAAGACGTCGACCTTCTTCATGCCGTGCTCGGCGGCCTTGCGGGCAGCGTTCTCGGCGGCCATCTGCGCGGCGAACGGGGTGGACTTACGGGAGCCCTTGAAGCCCACGTGACCACTCGACGCCCACGCGATCACGGCACCGGTCGGGTCCGTGATCGAGACGATGGTGTTGTTGAAGGTGCTCTTGATGTGCGCGTGACCGTGCGCGACATTCTTCTTTTCCTTGCGGCGGACCTTCTTGGCCCCGGCCGCAGTACGAGACTTCGGTGGCATGTTCTGAGGGTTCTCCTGTTAGCGCGCGTTCTCTTGGTGAGCGGCGACCGCTTCGGCCTGGCCGCGCCGGATGATCGAACCGGCGTCGGTGTACAGGTTGCGGAGCGCCATCGGGCGGGCGTAGAGCGCCTTGGGCGAGACACAAGCCGAGCCGCGGCGGTGAACGCCACCCATCTGCACGACCTTCTTGCCCTGGACGCTCACTTCTTGCCAGCCTTCTTCTTGCCGGCGACCGTCTTCTTCGGACCCTTGCGGGTACGGGCGTTGGTCTTCGTGCGCTGACCGCGGACGGGAAGTCCGCGGCGCCAGCGAAGGCCCTCGTAGCACCCGATCTCGATCTTCCGACGGATGTCGGCGTTCACCTCGCGGCGAAGGTCACCCTCGACCTTGAAGTTCTCTTCGATGTACGTACGCAGCTTGGCGAGGTCGTCATCGCTGAGGTCTTTGACGCGGGTGTCCGCGTTGAGCTCGGCAGCCTTGATGAGCTGCTTCGAGCGGGTACGGCCGATGCCGTAGATGTACGTAAGCGCGATCTCCAACCGCTTTTCGCGGGGGAGGTCTACGCCAGCGAGTCGTGCCATTGGCGCTGATGCTCCTTCGTAGGTTTCCTCTTCAGGTCTGCTCCCCGTCCGGTTCCGGGACCGACTCGCCTGTCGTGCCCTCGGCTTGCGCTTCGGGTGTCCCGGCCCCGGCCTGAAGTCCGGGGGTGAACCGGACCACTCGCGTGGCCCGGCAGGTGCGGGGAGGTTGTGTAGCCGTCAATCCACTCTGGTCGAGTGCTTGGCGATCAGCCCTGCCGCTGCTTGTGCCGCAGGTTCTCGCAGATCACCATGATCCGGCCGTGCCGGCGGATCACCTTGCACTTGTCGCAGATCTTCTTGACGCTCGGCTGGACCTTCACGTCTTCTGCTCTCCTAGTAGCTGCTCTTCGTGATCACTTGTAGCGGTAGACGATGCGACCACGAGAGAGGTCGTAGGGCGAGAGCTCCACGACAACCCTGTCCTCGGGCAGGATGCGGATGTAGTGCTGCCGCATCTTGCCGCTGATGTGTGCCAGGACCTTGTGACCGTTCTCCAACTCGACGCGGAACATCGCGTTGGGGAGCGGCTCGACTACGCGGCCTTCGACCTCGATGGCCCCGTCTTTCTTCGCCATGTCCTCCGCATTTCCCTGTCGGTATCGTCTGTCGCCACACCTGATCAACTCGAGCACTAGTGCTGGGTCGGGTGTTGCGTGGCACACTGGTGCCCGGCTCCCAAGACCGTGAATTCACGAGCGCGCAGGATCCGGGCGCGATAAGTGCGCCGACTTGACAGTGTACGCATGTCGTGTCGCGACCCCCAAACCGGGGGTGACCATGCTAAAGGGCCGTGCAGGTGGACGTGATGGCGATCACCTCGAACGGGTGAAATCGCAGGTCAGGAGTCTTCCGGGGCCGTGAGCACCCAGGGGCCGTCTTCGGTGATCGCGACCGTGTGCTCCCAGTGCGCCGCGCGGGAGCCGTCGGCCGTGACGACCGTCCAGCCGTCGTCCAGCTCGCGGGTCTCGCCGCCGCCGCCGGTGAGCATCGGCTCGATCGCCAGCGCCATGCCGGGCTTCAGCCGCGGGCCCTTGCCCGGCTTGCCGACGTTCGGCAGGAACGGGTCCATGTGCATCTGGCGGCCGATGCCGTGGCCGCCGTACTCGACGATCATCCCGTACTCGATGCCGTCGTCCCGGCCCGCGCGTTCGGCGGCCGACTGGACGGCGTGGGAGATGTCGGTCAACCGGCCGCCGGCGCTGACCGCCTCGATGCCGGCCCACATCGCCGCCTCGGTCGCCGCGGACAGCGCCAGGTCGGCGTCGGAGACCGCGCCGATGGCCAGCGTGACGGCGGAGTCGCCGTGCCAGCCGTCGAGGATCGCGCCGCAGTCGACGGAGATGATGTCGCCGTCGGCCAGCACCTGCGTCTTGGCCGGGATGCCGTGGACGATCTGCTCGTTCACCGACGCGCAGATCGACGCGGGGAAACCGTGGTAGCCCTTGAACGACGGCACCGCGCCGGCGTCCCGGATCGTCTGCTCGGCCAGCTCGTCGAGCTCGGCCGTGCTGACGCCCGGTTTCGCGATGGCGCGGACCGCCGCGAGCGTGCGGGCGACGACGAGCCCCGCGGCCCGCATCGCCTGCAGCTCGTCCGGGGTCTTGACCTCGATCATGCGCCCACGGCGGAGCACTTGCAGAACACGCAATCCTCCGAGGTTCACGTGCGGTCGCGCAGCGCTTTCAGCACCCGGCCGGAGATCTCCTCGACGCTGCCGACGCCGTCGACGGTCACCAGGATGTCGGCGTAGTACTCCAGCAGCGGCGCGGTGTCCGACACGTAGATCTGCTGGCGGCGGCGGATGACCTCTTCGGTGTCGTCCGCGCGGCCTCGGGACATCAGCCGCCCGACGACGACGTCCTCGGGCACCTGCAGCTGGATCACGGCGTCGAGCGAGACGTCGGCGTCGCCCAGGATCTCCCCGAGCACCTCGGCCTGCTTGGTGTTGCGGGGGAAGCCGTCGAGCAGGAAGCCGGCCTTCGCGTCCGGCTCCGCCAGCCGCTCACGGACCATTTCGTTGGTCACCGAGTCGGGCACGAGCTCGCCGGAGTCGAGGTAGCGCTTGGCCTCCTGGCCCAGCGGGGTCTCCTGGCCGACGTGCGCGCGGAACAGCTCGCCCGTGGAGATGTGCGGGATGCGCAGCTGCTCCGACAGAGCCACCGCCTGCGTACCTTTGCCCGCGCCGGGCGGACCCACGAGAACCAGCCGCGTCACTTCAAGAACCCTTCGTAGTTGCGCTGCATCAGCTGGCTTTCGATCTGCTTCACGGTGTCGAGCCCGACACCGACCATGATCAGCACAGCCGTGCCACCGAACGGGAAGTTCTGGTTGTTCCCGCTACCGGTCACCGACAGGAAGAAGTTCGGAAGGATCGCGATGATGCCCAGGTACAGCGAGCCGGGCAGGGTGATCCGGCCCAGGACGAAGCTCAGGTACTCGGCCGTCGGGCGGCCCGGGCGGATGCCCGGGATGAACCCGCCGAACTTCTTCATCTCTTCCGCACGCTCGTCCACGTTGAACGTGATCGTGATGTAGAAGTACGTGAAGAAGATGATCAGGCCGAAGTACAGCGCGATGTGCACCCAGCTGGACTGGTTCACGATGTAGTTCTTGATGAAGACCTGCCAGCCGGAGTTGCTGTTCTGGTCGCCGACGAGACGGCTGATCAGGTCCGGCAGGTACAGCAGGGACGACGCGAAGATGACCGGGATGACGCCGGCCTGGTTCACCTTGATCGGCAGGTAGGTCGACGTGCCGCCGTACATCCGGCGGCCGATCATGCGCTTGGCGTACTGCACCGGGATCCGGCGCTGGCCCTGCTCGACGAAGATGACGCTCGCGATGATCACGAGGCCGAAGATGCAGATCATCGTCAGCGCGATGCCACCGCCGTTGGACAGGATGTTCCCGCCCTCGACCGGGATGCGCGCGGCGATGTTCAGGAAGATCAGGACGGACATGCCGTTGCCGACGCCGCGCTCGGTGATCAGCTCGCCCAGCCACATCATGACGGCGGTGCCCGCGGTCATGGTGATGACGATGATCGCCAGCGAGTAGACGCTGTTGTCCGGGATGATCGGCTGGTCGCAGTCGGGGAAGAGCTGCTTGCG
This sequence comes from Amycolatopsis sp. NPDC049691, assembly GCF_040675005.1. Taxonomy (NCBI): domain Bacteria; kingdom Bacillati; phylum Actinomycetota; class Actinomycetes; order Pseudonocardiales; family Pseudonocardiaceae; genus Amycolatopsis; species Amycolatopsis sp. NPDC049691. The sequence continues at coordinate 50,285 of NZ_JBFANX010000020.1, read as the reverse complement.
GTCCGCGAGCGCGACCACGCCGGTGGCCTGCAGGATCGCCAGCGCGACCGTCAGGTACCGGGTGTACTGGGTCAGCTTGCCCTGGCCGGACTGACCTTCCTTCTTCAGCTCCTCGAACCGCGGGATGACCACGGTCAGCAGCTGGATGATGATGCTCGCCGTGATGTACGGCATGATGCCGGTCGAGAAGAGCGACAGCTGCAGCAGCGCACCGCCGCTGAACAGGTTCAGCAGCTGGTAGACGCCCTCCTGCTGCGCCTGGGAGCTACAGGCCTGTACCGCCCCGTAGGAGATCCCGGGTGCCGGAATGGTCGCACCGATTCGGTAGACCGCGACGATGGCTAGCGTGAACAGGATCTTCTTGCGTAGATCCGGCGTCGCGAGAGCCGAGCGGAAGGCGCTGAACACGCGGGGGACCTCCTCGGCGTCGTCGGCCGTCCTCAACCGACGATCGGCTTGGCCGGCACGGGGCCGGCGGGAACACACAGCACTACTGGCAGGCAAGCCAGGAACGCTTCGGGGCACACTCGTCCCGAAGCGTGTCGCCGACTCTAACAGCTTCACAGGGCGTGTCCGCAGTCCGTGTGCGTTTTCCGTACCAAGGTTGCTCCGGCGGGTTGATCCACATCGCCGTCTTGGCCGTATTCCTTGACAGATTACGGCTCACGCGTTCGACGTCGCGAGCACGCCGGCCAGGCCGACGAGGACCACGCCGGTCCCCCGGTCCACGTTGCGGCGGGTCCGCCGGGTCAGCTTGATCGTCTTCAGGCAGGCGCCGGCCCCGACGTAGACCGAGCCGGCCAGGAACTCGGCGAGCAGGTAGACCGCGCCGAGCAGTGCGATTTGTGCCGGAAATGGCCCGTGACCTGCGTCGATGAACTGCGGGACGAACGCGGTGAAGATCAGGATGGCCTTGGGGTTGGTGATCGCTACGCCGAACTCCTTGCACGTCACCCGCCAGGCCGAGGCGGGTCGCGTGTCCGATTCGGGGACGTCCGTTTTGCCCCGGAAAGTCGACCACAGCAGGCGCAGGCCGAGGTAGAGCAGATAGGCGGCGCCGGCCCACTTGATGATCGTCAAGGCGGTCTCGGAGGCGGCCAGCAGCTGTCCCAGCCCGGCCGCGACGGCGGTGATCAACAGGGTGAACGCGGCCAGCCGGCCGGCCAGCCCGGCGAGGCCGCGGCGGACACCGTGCGTCATCCCGTGGTGGAGGCCGAGCAGGTTGTTCGCCCCGGGCGTAAGCGCGATGAGGACGGAAGCCCCGAAGAAGACCAGCAGCCACGACACGTTTCCACGGTAGCCGCCGGGGTCAACCGGGTTCTTCGGGCGGGAGCACGGTGATGGCGACCCCGCTGGGCGGGGTCGGGGTGTCGGCGTAGGCGAGGGCGGGATCGGCCCAGTTCCGGCCCGGCAGTGCGGCGACGACCGCCGCGGCGGCGGCCACGGCGGTGGCGGCGATGAGCAGCCACATGCCGGCGGCGGTGGTGACCTCGAGGTCCATGCCGTCGGCCATGGCGGACCAGCCGAGCCCGCTCATCCCGACGGTGAGGACGACCCCGCCGGTGAAGAAGGCCCCGGCCCCGACGAGCCACCGCCCGCGGCGAGGCCGCGCGAAGGCGGTGAACGCGGCGATGGCGAGCAGGAGGACGGCCAGGACGACGGGAATGCCGACGGGCGAGGAGGCCTGGTCGGTGGCTTCCTGCCCGGGGATTTCGATCCGGCTGCCCCAGGCGGTTTCGGTGACGGTGAGCTGGGCATCGAAGTACCGCTGCCGGACGCTGACGTGCTGCTGGAGGCGGAAGAGGGGCAGGAAGAGGCCGCCGGTGGCCAGGAGGGCCGCTGCCGCGGTGAGGGCCGGTGGGAGGAAGCGCAGGAGCCTGGGGGTTCCGGCGGGTGCTTCGGTGGCCGGGATCGGCTGCGCCGGTGGGGTTGGCGCTGTTGGCGCGGCCGGCGGAGGGGCGGGGACGGTGCCGGGCAACTGGGCGACCGGAAACGGCAGCGGTGTGGCCGGTGGGGGTGCCTGCGGGGCTGGGAAGGGCTCCGCGGTCGGCGGGGGCGCTTGCGTGACCGGGAAGTCGAGCGGGTTGGCGAGCGCTCCACCGGCACGGTCCCCCGGCGGCTGCGCCGCCACCGGGGGCGGCGAACCAGCGGAAAGCGGCGTGGCTTCCACCGGGAACGCCAGCGGATCCCCGTTCGGCGGCGAGCCCGCGCCCGGCTCCACGCCCGCGACCTTCGGCGCCTCCACCGGGAAGCTCAACGGTGACTCCGGGGGCTCAGGCGGCTCCTGCGACGGTCTGTCCACCCCTCGATCCTCCGTCCGGACCCGCACCGCGGCAAGGAACCTGTCCGGTCAGTCCTCCTCGGGCGGGAGCACCGTGATCACCACTCCCGACGGCGGAGTCGGCGTGTCCGCGTACGCCGCCTCCGGGTCGGCCCACCGGCGGGTGGCCGACTGGATCACCGCCGCCGCCGCGGCCGTGGCCACCGCCGCCAGCAGGACCCATGTGCCGGCCAGGGGCGTGGTCGAAACCTGCGGGCCGCGGTCGTCGACCAGGCTGCGCATGCCCTGCACCGCGACCGTGCACACCGCTCCCGCCAGGAACGCCGCGCCCACCAGCGTCGTCCGCCGCGCGGGCCGGCGCGTCACCACGCCGAACACCGACGCCGCCAGCAGGATCGCGGCCGCCAGCAGCAGCGGGACGCCCAGTGGTGCCGACGGTGAGCTGAGCTCCCCCTGGCCCGGGAACGTGAAGTCGATCCGCCAGGCCCGCAGCGTCGTCCGCGCGATCCCCGACGGCTCCAGCCCCACCGCCTGTTCCGTGCGGAAGAACGGCAGGAACGTCCCCACCACGGTCAACGCCGTCGCGACCACGACGAGCACCGGTGCGAACCACGAACGCATGAACTCCCCCTCGGAAAACGCCGAAGGCCCGCCTGGCGAACCAGACGGGCCTTCGAACGAGCAACCTCAGTTGGTGGTGGCGGAGCCACCGGCCGCTTCGAGCTTCTCCTTGGCGGAGCCGGAGAACGCGTCGGCGGTGACGTTCAGCTTGACGCCGTTCACGTCGCCGTTGCCGAGGACCTTCACCAGCTTGCCCTTGCGAACCAGACCGCCCTTGACCAGCTCGTCGGCACCGATGGTGCCGCCGTCCGGGAAGACGCGGGCGATGTCGCCCACGTTCACCGGCTGGTACTCGGTGCGGAAGCGGTTCTTGAAGCCACGCAGCTTCGGGAGCCGCATGTGGATGGGCATCTGCCCACCCTCGAACCCGGCGGGCACGTTCTTCCGGGCCTTGGTGCCCTTCGTACCGCGACCGGCCGTCTTGCCCTTCGAGCCCTCACCACGGCCGACGCGGATCTTGTCGGTCTTCGCGCCCGGGGCCGGACGCAGGTGGTGGATCTTGATGGCCGTCATGCCTGGACCTCCTCGACCTCCACCAGGTGGCGGACGGTGTGGATCAGGCCGCGCACCTGGGGGGTGTCTTCACGCACGACGCTCTGGCGGATCTTGCGCAGCCCGAGGGTGCGCAGCGACTCGCGGTGAGCGTGCTTCGTGCCGATCTTGCTCTTGACCTGGGTGACCTTGAGCTGAGCCATGTCAGACCCCCTGGCCCGCGCGCTGGCGCAGCATCCGGGCCGGCGCGACGTCCTCGAGCGGGAGACCGCGGCGGGCCGCGACCTCTTCGGGACGCTGCAGGCCCTTCAGGGCCGCCACGGTCGCGTGCACGATGTTGATCGCGTTGTCGGAGCCGAGCGACTTCGACAGCACGTCGTGGACACCCGCGCACTCCAGCACCGCGCGCACCGGGCCACCGGCGATGACGCCGGTACCGGCGGACGCCGGACGGAGCAGCACGACACCGGCGGCCTCCTCACCCTGGATCGGGTGCGGGATGGTGCCGCCGACGCGGGGAACGCGGAAGAAGTTCTTCTTCGCTTCCTCGACGCCCTTGGCGATGGCCGCGGGAACTTCCTTGGCCTTGCCGTAGCCGACGCCGACCTGACCGTCGCCGTCGCCGACGACCACCAGGGCGGTGAAGCTGAAGCGACGACCACCCTTGACGACCTTGGCGACGCGGTTGATCGTCACGACCTTCTCGAGGTGCGGGGTCTTGTCCTGGGCCGCCCCGCCACGACCGCTGTCGCGCCGGTCACGGCGGTCGCGACGGTCACCGCGGTCGTTGCCGCCCTGCCCGCCGGGTCCACCCTGGCCGCCGCCGAATTGCCGTGTACGTCCCGGCATCAGGCTTTCCTTCCGTTAACAAGCTTCTGCATCGTCAGAACTCCAACCCCGCCTCGCGGGCGGCGTCGGCGAGCGCGGCGATGCGGCCGTGGTAGGCGTTGCCGCCACGGTCGAACACCACAGCCGAGATCCCGGCGTTCTTGGCACGCGCGGCGACGAGCTCCCCGACCTTGGCGGCCTTGGTCTTCTTGTCGCCTTCGAGCGCCCGGACGTCCGCCTCGAGGGTGGACGCCGAGACCAGCGTGTGGCCGGCCAGGTCGTCGATCACCTGCACGGCGATGTGCCGCGAGGACCGCTTGACGACCAGGCGCGGACGCTGGTCCGTGCCCGAGACCTTCTTGCGGAGGCGGAAGTGCCGACGGGCCTTCGCGACGCGGCGGCGGGTCGAGATGTCCTTGCCCACCGGCTTGCGCTTCGTAGTCGTGTCGCTCATGATCACTTACCCGTCTTTCCGACCTTGCGGCGGATCTTCTCGCCCTCGTACCGCAGGCCCTTGCCCTTGTACGGGTCCGGGCGCCGCAGCCGGCGGATGACCGCCGAGATCTGGCCGACCTTCTGCTTGTCGATGCCGGAGACCGAGAACCGGGTCGGGCTCTCCACCTTGAAGGTGATGCCTTCCGGAGCCTCGATCTTCACCGGGTGCGAGTAGCCGAGGGCGAACTCGAGGTCCGAGCCCTTGGCCTGCACGCGGTAACCGACACCGTGGATCTCGAGCTTCTTCTCGTAGCCCGAGGTCACACCCACGACCAGGTTGTTCACCAGGGTGCGGGTGAGGCCGTGCAGAGCCTTGCTGGTGCGCTCGTCGTCCGGGCGCTTGACCAGCAGGGTGCCGTCGTCGTCGCGCTCGACCGTGATCGGCTCGGCGACGGTGTGCTCCAGGGTCCCCTTGGGGCCCTTGACGCTGATGTGCTGACCGTTGATGGTCACCTCGACCCCGGAGGGGACGGCGACCGGCAGCTTTCCGATGCGTGACATGTCTGTGCCCCCTTCCTTACCAGACGTAGGCGAGGACTTCGCCGCCCACGCTGTTGCGCTTGGCCTGCCGGTCCGTCTGCAGGCCACCGGACGTCGAGATGATCGCGATGCCCAGCCCGCCGAGAACGGACGGCAGTTCGGTCGATTTTGCGTAGACCCGCAGACCGGGCTTGGAGACGCGCCGCAGGCCGGCGATGCTCCGCTCACGGTTGGGGCCGTACTTGAGCTCGACGACCAGGTTCTTGTGCTTCTCGCCCGGCTCGTCGTGGTAACCCGCGATGTAGCCCTCGCGCTTGAGGATCTCGGCGATGTTCGCCTTGAGCTTCGAGTGCGGGAGCTTGACCTCGTCGTGGTACGCCGAGTTCGCGTTGCGCAGACGCGTCAAGAAGTCTGCGATGGGGTCGGTCATCGTCATGGTGACCTGTCAACCTTTCTCGCCCTGGTTCCCCGCTCCCAGAAGGAGCGGGGCCTGTGGCGAAGTGGGAGTTAAAAAGAAGCTCTTACCAGCTGGACTTGCGGACGCCGGGCAGCTCGCCCGCGTGCGCCATCTCGCGAAGGCAGATCCGGCAGAGCCCGAACTTGCGGAACACGGCGTGCGGGCGGCCGCACCGCTGGCAGCGGGTGTAGGCGCGCACGGCGAACTTCGGCTTCTTCGCGGCCTTGTGGACCAGTGCTTTCTTGGCCATCGGCTCAGTTCTCCTTGAACGGGAAGCCGAGCTTGCGCAGCAGCGCCCGGCCCTCGTCGTCGTTCGTAGCGGTCGTGACGACGGTGACGTCCATGCCGCGCGGGCGGTCGATGGAGTCGGGGTCGATCTCGTGGAACATCGACTGCTCGTTGAGACCGAAGGTGTAGTTGCCGTGGCCGTCGAACTGCTTCGGCGAAAGCCCGCGGAAGTCGCGGATACGCGGCAGCGCGATGGTCAGCAGCCGGTCGAGGAACTCCCACATGCGGTCGCCGCGCAGCGTGACGCGCGCGCCGATCGGCTGGCCCTCGCGCAGCTTGAACTGCGCGATGGACTTGCGGGCCTTGCGGACCTCGGGCTTCTGGCCCGTGATCAGCGCGAGGTCCTTGACCGCGCCCTCGATCAGCTTGCTGTCGCGGGCGGCGTCGCCGACGCCCATGTTCACGACGACCTTCGTCACGCCCGGGATCTGGTGGACGTTGGCGAAGGAGAACTCCGCCTGCAGCTGGCCCTTGATCTCGTCGCGGTAGCGCACCTTGAGGCGCGGCGCGACCTTCTCTGCGGTGGTCATCAGATGTCCTTACCGTTCCGGCGCGAGATCCGGACCTTCTTGCCGTCCTCGCCGATGCGGTAGCCCACCCGGGACGGCTTGCCGTCCGAGTCGACGACCATCACGTTCGAGACGTGGATGGGCGCCTCCTGCGTGACGATGCCACCGGACTGCGCGCCGCGCTGGGTCTGGGTGATCCGCGTGTGCTTCTTGATCCGGTTCACGCCCTCGACCAGCACGCGGTCGCGCTCCGGGTAAGCCTGGATGACCTTGCCCTTGGCGCCCTTGTCCTTGCCGGCGATGACGACGACCGTGTCGCCCTTCTTCACCTTCATCACAGCACCTCCGGCGCGAGCGAAATGATCTTCATGAACTTTCGGTCGCGCAGCTCGCGGCCCACCGGGCCGAAGATGCGGGTGCCCCGGGGCTCGTTGTCGTTCTTGATGAGCACGGCGGCGTTCTCGTCGAACCGGATGTAGGAACCGTCCGGACGACGACGCTCCTTGACCGTGCGGACGATGACGGCCTTGACGACGTCGCCCTTCTTCACCCCGGCGGCCGGGATGGCGTCCTTCACGGTGGCGACGATGATGTCGCCGATGCCGGCGTAGCGCCGCCCGGAACCACCGAGAACGCGGATGCAGAGGATTTCCTTCGCACCCGTGTTGTCGGCTACCCGAAGCCGCGACTCCTGCTGGATCACGTCAACTCCTGTATGTCGCGCCGGTTCTCGCCCGCTTGTGAGGTCCACATTGGCGAGCCTTGCGGAACTAAAGACTCCTGAGAGCCCTGCTTACTTGGCCTTCTCCACGATCTGCACCAGGCGCCACCGCTTCGTCGCCGACAGCGGGCGGGTCTCCATCAGGGTGACCCGGTCGCCCACGCCCGCCTCGTTGTTCTCGTCGTGCACCTTCACCTTGGAGGTGGTGCGGACGACCTTCGAGTAGCGGGGGTGCTTCTTGCGGTCCTCGAGCTCGACCACGATCGTCTTGTTCATCTTGTCCGAGACGACGTAGCCCTCGCGGACCTTGCGGTCGTTCCGGGCCGGCGTCTCGGTGGTGGGCTCGCTCATGCGGCACCTTCACTCTCGGCGTCGGGGGCAACGGACAGGCCGAGTTCGCGCTCGCGCATGACCGTGTAGATCCGCGCGATGTCCGTGCGGACGGTGCGCAGACGGCGGTTGTTGTCGAGCTGCCCGGTCGCCATCTGGAAGCGGAGGTTGAACAGCTCCTCCTTGTATTCCTTCAGACGCAGGACGAGCTCTTCCGCGGTGAGCTCACGCAGCTCCGATGCCAGGGCACCTGCCTTCGCCATCAGAACTCACCACCTTCACGGGTCACGATGCGGCACTTCATGGGCAGCTTGTGGATCGCGCGGCGGAGCGCCTCGCGGGCCGTCTCCTCGTTCGGGAACGAGATCTCGAACATCACGCGGCCCGGCTTCACGTTGGCGATCCACCACTCGGGCGAACCCTTACCGGAACCCATGCGGGTCTCGGCCGGCTTCTTGGTCAGCGGGCGGTCCGGGTAGATGGTCGTCCACACCTTGCCACCACGCTTGATGTGACGGGTCATGGCGATACGAGCGGACTCGATCTGCCGGTTCGTCACGTAGCTGTGCTCAAGCGCCTGGATGCCGTACTCGCCGAAGCTGACCTTCGTGCCACCCTTGGCGGCGCCGTGGCGCTTCGGGGAGTGCTGCTTCCGGTGCTTGACCCTGCGCGGGATGAGCACGTCTCAGCCCTCCGTCTTTTCTGCGGTCTCGGTGGCCGGGGCCGCCTCGGTCGTGGCGGCAGCGGCGGCGCGGCCGGCTTCGGTCGAGGTGGCGGTCGTGCCCGACGCGCCGGACCGACGCGGGCGGGACGGCCGGTCGCTGCGCTCGCGACGCGGCGCGCGCTCGGCGGCGTCACGGGCCTCGCGGGCCTTCAGGCCACCGACGAGCTCACCCTTGTAGATCCACACCTTCACGCCGATGCGACCGAACGTCGTCTTGGCCTCGAAGAAGCCGTAGTCGATGTCGGCGCGCAGCGTGTGCAGCGGGACCCGGCCGTCGCGGTAGTGCTCGGAGCGGGACATCTCGGCACCGCCGAGACGACCGCCGCACTGCACGCGGATGCCCTTGACCTGCGGCGAGCGCATGGAGGTCTGGATCGCCTTCCGCATCGCGCGGCGGAACGCCACGCGGTTGGAGAGCTGCTCCGCGACCGCCTGGGCGACCAGCTGGGCGTCGGCCTCGGGGTTCTTGACCTCGAGGATGTTCAGCTGGACCTGCTTCTTGGTCAGCTTCTCCAGCGCGCCGCGGATCCGGTCGGCCTCCGCGCCGCGGCGGCCGATGACGATGCCCGGCCGGGCGGTGTGGATGTCGACGCGGACGCGGTCACGGGTGCGCTCGATCTCGACCTTGGAGATGCCCGCTCGCTCCATGCCGGTGGCGAGGAGCTTGCGGATCTTGACGTCCTCGGCCACGTACTCGGCGTACTGCTTGTCGGCGTACCAGCGCGACTTCCAGTCCGTGGTGATACCCAGGCGGAAACCGTGCGGGTTGATCTTCTGGCCCACTACCGGCCACCTGCCTTCTTCTTGCTCTGAGCCTTCTGCGCGACGGCCGGACGCGACTCCACCTCGACGGTGATGTGGCTGGTCCGCTTGCGGATCCGGTACGCGCGGCCCTGGGCCCGCGGGCGGATGCGCTTGAGGGTGGGGCCCTCGTCGGCGTACGCGTTCTTGACCCAGAGCGTCTCCGGGTCCAGCTGAAGGTTGTTCTCGGCGTTGGCCACGGCGCTGGCGAGCACCTTCGCGACCGGCTCGCTGGCCGCCTGCGGGGCGAACCGGAGCACGGCCAAGGCGTCGGCGGCGCTACGTCCCTTGATGAGCTCGATCACCCGGCGCACCTTGGTCGGCGAGTCCCGGACGAAGCGAGCCCGCGCGTAAGCCGTAGGCAAGGCCTCGACCGTCGCGTCGTTCTGGGCGTTCATCGCTACTTCCCTTGTCTTTTCTCGTGCCCGCTCAGCGGCGGCGCGACTTGCGGTCGTCCTTGATGTGGCCCTTGAAGGTCCGCGTCGGGGCGAACTCGCCCAGCTTGTGACCCACCATGGCCTCGGTGACGAACACCGGGACGTGCTTGCGGCCGTCGTGCACGGCGATCGTGTGACCCAGGAAGTCCGGGATGATCGTCGAGCGGCGCGACCAGGTCTTGATGACCGTCTTCTTGCCCGATTCGTTCAGCGCGTCCACCTTCTTGAGCAGGTGGTCGTCCACGAACGGGCCCTTCTTAAGGCTGCGTGGCATGTGCTTCTACCTCCCTGCTCAGCGCTTCTTGCCGGTACGCCGGCGGCGGACGATGAGGGCGTCGGACGGCTTGCGCCGGCGCGTACGGCCCTCGGGCTTACCGTTCGGGTTGACCGGGTGGCGACCACCGGAGGTCTTGCCCTCACCACCACCGTGCGGGTGGTCGACCGGGTTCATGACGACACCACGGACCGTGGGGCGCTTGCCGCGCCAGCGGTTGCGGCCCGCCTTGCCCCAGTTGATGTTGGCGTGCTCGGAGTTGCCGACCTCGCCGACCGTGGCGCGGTTGCGCACGTCCACGTTGCGGATCTCGCCCGAGGGGAGACGCAGCTGGGCGTACGGCCCGTCCTTGGCGACGAGCTGCACCTTCGCGCCCGCGGACCGCGCCATCTTCGCGCCGCCACCGGGGCGGAGCTCGATCGCGTGGATCACGGTGCCGACCGGGATGTTGCGCAGCGGCAGGTTGTTGCCCGGCTTGATGTCGGCCCGGGGGCCGTTCTCGACCGTGTCGCCCTGCTTCAGCTTCTCCGGCGCGATGATGTAGCGCTTCTCGCCGTCGGCGTAGTGCAGCAGCGCGATGCGAGCGGACCGGTTGGGGTCGTACTCGATGTGCGCGACCTTGGCGGGGATGCCGTCCTTGTCATTGCGACGGAAGTCGATGACGCGGTAGGCGCGCTTGTGGCCGCCACCCTTGTGCCGGGTGGTGATCTTGCCGGACGAGTTGCGACCGCCCGAACCGCTCAGCGGACGAAGCAGCGACTTCTCCGGGGTGGAGCGGGTGATCTCGGCGAAGTCCGAGACGCTCGAACCGCGACGACCGGGGGTCGTCGGCTTGTACTTGCGGATGCCCATTGTCAGCTCAGTCCTTTACGCGGTGGGTCCGCCGAAGATCTCGATCGCCTTGCTCTCGGGCGAAAGAGTCACGATGGCGCGCTTGGTGTCCTTGCGCTTGCCGAAGCCCGCGCGAGTCCGCTTCCGCTTGCCCTGGCGGTTGGCCGTGTTGACGCTGACCACCTTGACGCCGAACACCTTCTCGACCGCGATCTTGATCTGGGTCTTGTTGGCGTCCGGGCGGACGATGAACGTGTACTTGTGGTCCTCGAGCAGCCCGTAGGACTTCTCGGAGATGACCGGCGCGAGCAGGATGTCGCGGGGGTCCGGAATGGCGACCGAACTCACTTCTCGTCACTCCCTTCCGTGACCTCGCCCGACCGCGCCGAGGCCTTGGCCTTGCCGCGGGCGGGGCCGGCGACGAACGCGTCGTACGCGGCCTTGGTGAACACGACGTCGTCGTTGACCAGGACGTCGTAGGTGTTGAGCTGGTCGGCCCAGAGCAGGTGCACCTCGGGCAGGTTCCGGAGGGAAACCCAGCTCAGCTCGTCGGCCCGGTCCAGCACCACGAGCACGCGCTTCGCGGCCGTGACGGCGGCGAGGGCGGTCTTGGCGGCCTTGGTCGACGGCTTCTCACCGGTCACCAGCTCGGTGACGACGTGCAGCTGGCCGGCGCGGGCCCGGTCGGAGAGGGCGCCACGCAGAGCGGCGGCCTTCATCTTCTTCGGGGTGCGCTGGGTGTAGTCGCGCGGCGTGGGGCCGTGCACGACGCCACCGCCGGCGAACTGCGGCGCGCGGGTCGAACCCTGGCGGGCACGGCCGGTGCCCTTCTGCCGGTACGGCTTCTTGCCGCCACCGGAGACCTCACCGCGGGTCTTCGTGTCGTGCGTGCCCTGGCGCGCGGCGGCCAGCTGGGCCACCACCACCTGGTGCATCAGCGCGACATTGGCCTGCACGTCGAAGATCTCCTCGGGGAGATCGACCGTGCCGTCGGCTTTACCGGCCGGGGTCTTCAGCTCGACGCTTGTCATTCGGAGTTACCACCCTTCGCGGCGCTGCGCACGAACAGCAGGCCGCCCTTGGGACCGGGCACGGCGCCCTTGATCAGCAGCAGGCCGTCTTCGGCACGCACGGCGTGCACGGTCAGGTTCTGCGTGGTGACCCGGTCGTTGCCCATCCGGCCCGCCATGCGCAGGCCCTTGAAGACGCGGCCGGGGGTGGCGCAGCCACCGATCGAACCCGGCTTGCGGTGCACGGCCTGGGCACCGTGGCTCGCGCCCTGGCCCTTGAAGCCGTGGCGCTTCATGACACCGGCGTAGCCCTTGCCCTTGCTGGTACCGGTCACGTCGACCTCGGTGCCGGCGGCGAACACCTCGGCGGTGATCTCCTGGCCGACCTCGTAGGTCTCGGCGTCGGTGGTACGCAGCTCCGCGAGGAAGCGCCGCGGGGTCACGCCCGCCTTGTCGTAGTGGCCGGTGCGCGGCTTGTTCACCTTGCGCGGGTCGACCGCGCCGAACGCCAGCTGCACGGCCTTGTAGCCGTCCTTCTCCTGGGTCCGAACCTGGGTGACCACGTTCGGACCGGCCTTCACGACGGTGACCGGGACAACCCGGTTCTGCTCGTCGAAGACCTGGGTCATGCCGAGCTTGGTGCCCAGGATGCCCTTCATCTGCCTGTCAGACATGAGTCTCTTATCTCCGCCGCTCGCCCAACGCTTACTGGATGTTGACGTCGACGCTCGCCGGCAGGTCGATGCGCATGAGCGCGTCGACCGTCTTCGGCGTCGGGTCGAGGATGTCGATCAGACGCTTGTGCGTGCGCATCTCGAAGTGCTCGCGCGAGTCCTTGTACTTGTGCGGCGAGCGGATGACGCAGTAAACGTTCTTCTCGGTGGGCAGCGGCACCGGCCCGACGACCCGGGCGCCGGTGCGCGTGACCGTCTCCACGATCTTGCGCGCCGAGGTGTCGATCGCCTCGTGGTCGTAGGCCTTGAGCCGGATGCGGATCTTCTGTCCCGCCATGGTGGCTGCTCGTTCCTTGTCGTCTCGTGCCGCTATCTCACAAACCCCGCCGGGTGTTTCCACCCTGACGCTGGGTTTCCGCAGTTCAACGGCCCTGTCCCCGGTCCACGCGGTCGGGCGTGTCGCGCCCGACGCACAGACGGATCCCGCGGGATCGTCGTCTTGCCTGGTCTTCCTCAACGTGAGGAGGCTATGAGCCGGCTGACCGTCTCACTGCCTTTGCCCGCTCGCCTGCAACCCGAAGGAAGAGCTCGGCGGACCGTGGCCACTCGCACCAGGGCGGCCGGACCCCGAAGGAGTCGGCCGCCCCAGGACGAGCAACCTGAATAGTGTCGCACACGTGATTTGACGCCCCTGACCCGGGGGTGTATTACCCCCCGGGCGGGGCGTCGAATCACTTGATGATCTTGGTGACCTGACCCGCACCGACGGTGCGGCCGCCCTCGCGGATCGCGAAGCGCAGGTTCTCGTCCATGGCGACCGGCTGGATCAGCTGCACCGAGATGTCGGTGTTGTCGCCCGGCATGACCATCTCGGTGCCCTCGGGGAGGGTCACGACGCCGGTCACGTCGGTGGTGCGGAAGTAGAACTGCGGGCGGTAGTTGTTGAAGAACGGGGTGTGACGGCCACCCTCGTCCTTCGACAGGATGTAGACCCGGCCCTCGAAGTCGGTGTGCGGGGTGGTGGTGCCCGGCTTCACGACGACCTGGCCGCGCTCGACGTCCTCGCGCTTGATGCCGCGGAGCAGGAGGCCGACGTTGTCGCCCGCCTGGCCCGAGTCGAGCAGCTTGCGGAACATCTCGACACCGGTGACAGTCGTCTTCTGCGACTTCTCCTTGATGCCGACGATCTCGACCTCTTCGTTCACGTTGACCACGCCACGCTCGACGCGGCCGGTGACGACGGTGCCGCGACCGGTGATGGTGAAGACGTCCTCGATCGGCATGAGGAACGGCTTGTCGAGCTCACGCACCGGGTCCGGCACGTTGTCGTCGACGGCGGTCATCAGCTCGAGAACGGCCTCGGCCCACTTCTCGTCGCCCTCGAGGGCCTTGAGGCCCGAGACGCGCACGACCGGGGCGTCGTCGCCCGGGAACTCCTGCGAGGACAGCAGCTCGCGGACCTCCAGCTCGACGAGCTCGAGGATCTCCTCGTCGTCGACCATGTCGGCCTTGTTCAGCGCGACCACGATGTAGGGCACGCCGACCTGGCGGGCGAGCAGCACGTGCTCGCGGGTCTGCGGCATCGGGCCGTCGGTCGCGGCCACGACCAGGATCGCGCCGTCCATCTGGGCGGCACCGGTGATCATGTTCTTGATGTAGTCCGCGTGACCGGGGGCGTCGACGTGCGCGTAGTGACGCTTCTCGGTCTGGTACTCGACGTGCGAGATGTTGATCGTGATACCGCGCTGGCGCTCTTCGGGCGCGTTGTCGATCTGGTCGAACGCACGCGACTCGTTGAGCTCGGGGTACTTGTCGTGCAGAACCTTGGTGATCGCCGCGGTCAGCGTGGTCTTGCCGTGGTCGACGTGACCGATGGTCCCGATGTTGACGTGCGGCTTGCTCCGCTCGAACTTCGCCTTCGCCACTGGAATGTCCTCCTGGACTGGTTTCGCTTTGTGCTCGGAGGGCAGCGTGGCTGCTGCCCTCCGAATGTTCCTTCGTCGGTGCTAGCGGACGTTCAGGAGAGTCCCTTAATGCCCGCGCGCGGTGGGGGTTTTTACTCCCCCGTCGCCTTCGCGATGATTTCCTTCGCGACGTTCGCGGGAACCTCGGCGTAGGAGTCGAACACCATGGAGTAGTTCGCCCGGCCCTGGGTGCGGGACCGGAGGTCGCCGACGTAGCCGAACATCTCCGACAGCGGGACCAGCGCCTTCACGACGCGGGTGCCCGACCGCTCCTCCATGGCCTGGATCTGACCACGGCGGGAGTTGAGGTCACCGATGACGTCACCCATGTAGTCCTCGGGCGTGGTCACCTCGACCGCCATCATCGGCTCCAGGATCACCGGGCCGGCCTTCTTCGCGGCTTCCTTCATCGCCATGGAACCGGCGATCTTGAACGCCATCTCCGAAGAGTCGACCTCGTGGTACGCACCGTCCAACAGGGTGAACTTCAACCCGACGAGCGGGTAGCCGGCCAGAACGCCGTACTGCATCGCGTCCTGCGCGCCCGCGTCCACCGACGGGATGTACTCCCGCGGCACGCGACCACCGGTCACCTTGTTGTCGAACTCGTAGAGCGCGCCGTCGGTGCGCTCGAGCGGCTCCAGCTTCACGATGACCTTCGCGAACTGGCCGGAACCACCGGTCTGCTTCTTGTGGACGTAGTCCAGCTTGTCGACCGTCTTCTTGATCGTCTCGCGGTAGGCGACCTGCGGCTTGCCGATGTTCGCCTCGACCTTGTAGTCGGACTTCATCCGGTTCACCAGCACCTCGAGGTGCAGCTCGCCCATGCCCGCGATGATCGTCTGGCCGGTGTCCTCGTCCAGCTTGACCTGGAACGTCGGGTCCTCTTCGGCCAGCTTCTGGATCGCCAGGGACAGCTTCTCCTGGTCGGCCTTCGTCTTCGGCTCGATCGCGACCCGGATGACCGGCTCGGGGAACGTCATCGACTCCAGCACGATCGGGTTCTGCGGGTCCGCCAGGGTGTCACCCGTGGTGGTGTCCTTCAGCCCGATGACCGCGTAGATGTGGCCGACCTGGGCGTCGTCGACCGGGTTCTCCTTGTTGGAGTGCATCTGGAAGATCTTCCCGATGCGCTCCTTGCGCTCCTTGGTCGCGTTGATGACCTGCGCGCCGGAAGCGACCTTGCCCGAGTACACCCGGATGTAGGTCAGCTTGCCGAAGAACGGGTGCGCCGCGATCTTGAACGCCAGGGCCGCGAACGGCTCGTCGACCGAAGCCTTCCGGGTCGCCGGGGTCTCACCGTCGGGGAGCAGGCCCTCGACGGCCGGGACGTCCAGCGGCGACGGCAGGTAGTCGATCACCGCGTCGAGCATGGGCTGCACGCCCTTGTTCTTGAACGCGGAGCCGGCCAGGACCGGGAACGCCGAGCGGTTGATGACGATCTTGCGGATGCCCGCCTTGATCTCCGCCTCGGTCAGCTCCTCGCCCTCGAGGAACTTCTCCATCAGGGCGTCGTCGGTCTCGGCGACGGTCTCGACCAGCTTCTCGCGGTACTCCGCGGCCCGGTCGGCCAGGTCGGCCGGGATGTCCTCGACGGTGTAGTCCTCGCCCTTCTGCACCTCGCCGCGCCAGACCAGGGCCTTCATGCGGACCAGGTCGACGACGCCTTCGAAGTCGTTCTCGGCGCCGATGGGCAGCTGGATCGCCAGCGGCTTGACGCCGAGGCGCTCCTCGATGGTGCGCAGGGTGTAGTAGAAGTCCGCACCCAGCTTGTCCATCTTGTTGACGAAGCAGATGCGCGGGACGTCGTACTTGTCCGCCTGCCGCCAGACCTGCTCGGACTGGGGCTCGACGCCCTCCTTGCCGTCGAAGACGGCGACCGCGCCGTCGAGCACCCGCAGGTTGCGCTCCACCTCGACGGTGAAGTCGACGTGCCCGGGGGTGTCGATCAGGTTGATCTGGTGGTCGTCCCAGAAGGTGGTGGTGGCAGCCGAGGTGATGGTGATACCCCGCTTCTGCTCCTCCTCCATCCAGTCCATGGTGGCGGCGCCGTCGTGGACTTCACCGATCTTGTAGTTGACCCCGGTGTAGAACAGGATCCGCTCGGTGGTGGTGGTCTTGCCGGCGTCGATGTGCGCCATGATGCCGATGTTGCGGACCTTGTTGAGGTCGGTCAGCACTTCACGTGCCACGAGAATGTTCCCCTGTCTCAAGCGTGGGGCCCGGCATGGCTTGCATCTGATGCCGGGCGGAAATCACCAGCGGTAGTGCGCGAAGGCCCGGTTGGACTCGGCCATCTTGTGCGTGTCCTCGCGACGCTTCACGGAGGCCCCGAGGCCGTTGGAAGCGTCCAGGAGCTCGTTCTGCAGGCGCTCGATCATCGTCTTCTCGCGGCGGGCCTGCGAGAAGGAGACCAGCCAGCGCAGCGCCAGCGTGGTGGAGCGGCCCGGCTTGACCTCGATCGGCACCTGGTAGGTGGCACCACCGACGCGGCGGCTCTTCACCTCGATGGTGGGCTTCACGTTGTCGAGGGCGCGCTTCAGCGTGACGACCGGGTCGGTGCCCGTCTTCTCGCGAGCGCCTTCGAGCGCGCCGTACACGATGCGCTCGGCCAGGGACCGCTTCCCGTCCTTCAGCACCTTGTTCACCAGCTGGGTGACCAGCGGGGAGGCGTAGACGGGGTCGGAGATCAGCGGCCGCTTCGGGGCCGGACCCTTGCGGGGCATTAGCTCTTCTCCTTCTTCGCGCCGTACCGGCTGCGCGCCTGCTTGCGGTTCTTGACACCCTGCGTGTCGAGCGAACCGCGGATGATCTTGTAACGGACACCCGGAAGGTCCTTCACACGACCACCACGCACGAGCACCATCGAGTGCTCCTGCAGGTTGTGGCCCTCACCGGGGATGTAGGCGGTGACCTCGATGCCGCTGGTCAGCTTCACACGCGCGACCTTGCGCAGCGCCGAGTTCGGCTTCTTGGGGGTCGTGGTGTACACGCGGGTGCACACGCCACGCCGCTGCGGGCTCCCCTTGAGGGCCGCGGTCTTCTGCTTGGCAGCCTTGTCCTGGCGGCCCTTGCGGACCAGCTGCTGGATCGTGGGCAATGGACCAGCTTCCTGTCGTGATCTGCTTCTTCGTGTCTTCACCGGCCCCCGCGGTCGGGCGTGTCGGCCCGCGTCACGGTCTCTCGACCGGTAACTTCCCGGAGGGATTTTCCGTCGGAACCCCGACCTGCCGAAGCCGGTGACCGGGTGCCTGAGCACCCCGCCCATGCGCACGGCACGCGGAGCGGCCCGACGCCTGCCGGGCACGGTCTCCAAAGATACCCGCCCGGGTCCGGACGGAACGCGGCGGGGGGTCTGAAGGTCGGCGAACCTCCAGCCTACCTCTCGGTGCCGCCCCGCCGGGGGATGTTCCGGAGTCCGGTCGTGGTGGCGTGCCGGTCCGCCGGGCCCGCGGGGCCCTGGGCGATTCCCGGCAGTGTTTCCAACACCGCGGGCCCCGGGAATGTTCCGCGGCCGGGGCGCGCGGCGGCCGGTGCCGGGACGAGCCGTCCACGGCACCGGCCCGAGCGGGCCGGAGCCCGCCGGCGTCAGTCCTCGTCGGGCTTCGCGTGGTCCGGCTTGCCCGGGTTCGGGTCGCGCGAGAGGTCGATGAGCGGGTGCACCCCGGCCCCCTCCGGCGCCGCGTGGCTGCCCGTCGACTTCGGTTCTTCGTCGGGCCGGCCGGCCCCTTCGCTGCTGCTCATCACGCACTCCTAGCGCTGTTCCCCTGCTTCCCCTTGCGGCGGCAACCTACCCATTACCCGACCGGGTGATGCAGTGGGATCGGATCCGGCGTTCCGTGCGTCACACCGTCGCCGAAGGGCCACGATGAGTGGTGAGCAGCACGCGCACGGGAGGGAACGAGGGGCATGGCGGCCGAGTTCGACCAGCTGGTAGCCGAGTTCGAGCGGTTCCAGTCGGGCATCCGGAACGTCGACGACCGGTTCGCCGGCCTCGGCGCGATGCAGTAGCAGCTGACCGAGCTGCGGGCGAGCGCTTCCTCGCCGGACGGCGGCGTGACCGTCGTCACCGGGCCCGGCGGCGCGGTCCTCGACGTCAAGTTCACCGACGCCGCGCTCGCGAAGGGCGCGCAGGCCCTCTCCGCGGCGCTCATGGCGACGCTCCGGGAAGCCGTCGGCGAGGCCGCGCGGCGCCAGGTGGTGCTCGTCCGGGAACACCTGGGCGACGAGCTCGGCCTGGTCGACCAGGTCCTCGAGACGCAGGCGGAGGCGTTCGGAACCACCGTCGGGGAACTGCGGTCGAAGCTCACGCGGGAAGAGGCGGCCCCGCCGGAGGACTTCTCCGAGCAGCGTGTCCTTCGGCAAGCGGACGCACCTCAGCCGCCACCCGCGGGTGGTGGGTCCGCGGGCGACACACCGAGAAGGTCGGCCAGTCCGACGTCGGGGACAAGTCGTGGGGCGTGGTCGGCCTGTTCACCAAGCGCGGGTACGACGAAACCCTCCAGGAGCTGCGTGACCTGCTGGCGTCGATGGCCGAGGGCCTGACGTCGGCGCAGGCGAAGTTCACCGATGCGGCCGATGTCTACCAGGGCACCGAAGACGACCACGCGGCGTTCTTCGGCCGGCTCGAGGTCCAGCTCGACGGCCCGCGAGCGGCGTCAGCGTGAAGAGCGACGACCCCACGACCGTGCTCGGGGTGAACGTCGGCCACGCGGTCAAGGCGACGCCCTTCGTGGGCAGCGCGGTGACCGTCGGCAAGGACGTCGTCTCGGTGGTCGAGGCCGCCGGCGCGCCGCACCCGGACGGTGTCGACATCGCGCTCGGGCTCGGCACGATCGCGACCGACACGACGAGCTTCATCCAGTCGAGCGCGAGCACGATCACCGACATCGCGACCGACCCGCTCGGCTGGCTCGTCGGGCAGGGGCTGAACTTCCTGATCAGCGCGGTCCAGCCGATCCAGGACGCGATCCACTTCGTCAGCGGAGACGGGCCCGCACTCGGCGTCGCCGCGGACAACTTCAACGCCATCGCCACCGGGCTCGACCAGCTGGCGAAGAACTTCGCCGAGGTCGCCGACACCTCGCTGGCCGGCTGGCGGGGCGACGCGGGCGACGCCGCGCGCCGGTCGCTCGGCGAGTTCGCCCACGGCATCGGCGGCGTCTCGGCGAAGTCCGGCGACCAGGCGCGGATGCTGCAGCTGAGCAGCATGCTGATGAGCTTCGTCGAGGACCTGATCAAGGCGATCCTCACCGAGCTGGTCACCTGGCTGGTCATGATCTGGATCCCGGCGCTGGCGGCCGCGGTGCCCACCTGCGGGGCCTCGGTCGCCACCGCGGGCACGGCGTCGGAGGTCAAGCTCGGCACGACCGCCGCGAAGACGACGCAGAAGGTGTCGAAGGTCCGCGAGCTGCTGCAGAAGATCCTCGACTGGCTGCGGAAGATGAAGGCCAAGCTCGCGGCGACCAAGCTGGGCAAGGTCTTCGCCGACGGCAAGACCGCGAAGAAGCTGGGCGAGATCGCCGAGCGGGACGCGGGCAAGAGCCTGGCCGGCAAGCTCACGGGCGCCGACGGGATGATCGGCAAGCGGGCCGGGAAGAACGCGCTGGCCGAGATGGCGAAGAAGGGCGGCGAGGCCGCGGCCAAGAGCGTCTTCGGGTTCAACCCGGCCAAGCCCGGCGACAACCCGGCCAAGACGCTCAACGACCACCTCGGCAAGCTCGACCGCCACGTCAAGAACGCCAAGAAGGCGAGCGGCTACGGCGAGACCGGCCGGCACCAATCCGACGAACAGACCCGCGAGGACCTGGACTTCTGATGCCCGTGGTGGTGGTGATCGTCCTGATCGCGGCGGTGTTCGCGGGCGCGGCCGCGATCTGGTGGCGGTCGCACGCGAAGTTCGTCGAAAGCCGCAAGGAGCACTGGTTCAAGGCGTTCGCGGCCGAGCGCGGCGGCACCTTCGACAGCGGCGTGCCGAGCGACACGCGGGCGGTTCCGTCGTTCGGGGTCGGCCACCCCAGCGGCCGCCCGCTGGCCGGCAGCACCACGACGTGGATCGAATTCCGCCACGGGGACCGGCCGGTGATCGCCATCGACGCCCAGGAGCCGTACCGGCACTTCGACGACCACACCTACTTCCGCGACATCCACGTCACGCAGGTGCGGGTGCCGCCGAGCCCCGAGCTGCGGATCACCGCGGGGACGGTGTCGATGCCCACGGACCCGCGGCTCGAGGGCGAGCTGAGCCGCTGGCTGGCCGCCACCCCGCGGTTCGCGCGGCGGGACGTCGTCGTCGAGCACGGCTCGGCGCGGACGTGGGGGCCGGGCTGCGCAACCCGGCAGAACATCGTCGCCGAGGCCGGCTACCTCGCCGACCTGGCCGACAGCCTGCCCGCGGCGCTGTGGAGCGTCAGCGGCGGCGCGTCGTGAGGTGCGTCAAGCCCGCCGACAACGCGAACACCAGGCCCAGCCCCACGATGTAGGGGCCGGCCAGCAGGGCGAACCCCGCGCCGATGTTGGCGTCGGCCTGCTTGTCCGACTGGAAACCGATCGCCCCCACCGACAGCAGGATCGCGCCCACCGTGATCAGCAGAACGGCCACCACCGCGAGGCGCTTCGTGACAGTCGTCATGTCCTCATCGTGCCCGGCGCCACGCGAATTCGCTGGACAGCGACCCCAGGATGAGGACGTGAACTGGAAGATCACCCAGATCGACGTCGCCCGGGTGGACGCCGTCGCGATCATGCGCGCCTACATGGATGAAGTCGCTTCGCGCTACTACGGGCGCCAGGCCACCGAAGCCGAGATCGACCAGGCGCTCGCCGACGAGCCCGGCACCGACCTGGTGCCGCCCACGGGGGCCTTCTTCGTCGGGTACCTCGGCGGGGCGGTCGCGGGCTGCGCCGGGACCCGCGTGGTGGCGCCGGGGATCAGCGAACTGACCAAGGTCTTCGTCAAGCCGGCGCACCGGGGCACCGGCGGCGCGCCCGCGCTGGTGGCGGCCGCCGAGGAAACCGCCCGGCGGCTCGGCTCCCGTCTCATGCGGCTCGACACCCGCCACGACCTCGTCGAGGCCCGCGCGCTGTACGCGAAGGTCGGTTACGAGGAAGTCGACCCCTTCAACGACGACCGGTTCGCCGAGCACTGGTTCGCCAAGGCCCTCAGCTGACGCACGCGGCGACCTCGCCGGGCGCCGACTTCTGCGTCTTCACCACCCGCCCGCCGACCGTGACGCGGCATTCGACCGCGCCGGTCCCCTGCCCGAGCAGCTGGATCGACCCGGGCGCCGCCCACGAGAGCTCCTTGCGCCACGGCAACGGGACCGCGAGCTCCTGGTGGACCAGGCCGAGGCCGTTCGCGTCGTAGACGACCGTCGCCGTGCCGGTGCCGTCCAGCTCGTAGGTCACCGGGTAGCCGGACGGGGCCGGCGGGGTCGAGGTGGACGTCACCGTCGCCATGATCGTGCGCGGCGGCACCGACGACCACGACGGCTCCCCCACCACCGCGACCGACGGCGAAGGCGGCGGCGAGCCGTCGTCGCCGAGGATGAAAATGCCCGCGGTGACCGCCGCGATCGCGATCACGGCGATGCCGAGCCTGCCCAGCAGCTGCCGGTTCACGGTTACTCCCAAGGGAAAGCGGCGGCCCCTCGGGCGAGGGGCCGCCGTCGGGTCAGAAGGAGGGCAGGAGCTTGCCCGGCACGCCGTTGACCGACTGGATCAGGCCGAGCACCGGGACGCCCAGCGGCGCGAACGTCCAGATGTTGTTCAGGCCGCTGGTGTCCGGCTCGTCGACCACGACGACACCGGGGGTGTCGGCGGCCAGCGCCGGCGCCGCCGCGCCGAACAGGGCGGCGCCGGTGAGGACGGCGACAGCGAGGGTCTTCTTCATGGGTTCTCTCCCGTTCAGGAAACAGCGGTGATCAGGTCGAAGACGGGCGCGAGCAGGTCGACCGGCTGGCCGAGCGGGCCGAGAACGCTGCCGAGGTCGACGCCGGGCACGAGCCAGACGGAACCGTCGGTCGGGTCGGCCGAGGCGACCCCGGCGGCGAGGCCGGTGAACGCCGTCGCCGCGACGAGCGGCAGCAGCACGCGGGCAGCAAGACGCTTCATGCTTTTCCTTTCGTTGCAAGGGTTTTTCAGCGGAGAACCGACGTGATCGGCACGATGGTTCCGTCGGGGACCCACTGGCCCGCGTAGTCGCGGTTCATCACCATTCCGGTGGCGTGGGGTTCGGTGGGGTACATCGGCATGGCGTTGACCTGGGCGGCGGCGAAGATCTGCACGTCACCCGCCGGCCGGTCCGCGCCCAGCCAGGTGCGGAAGCCGCCGAGCGTCGGGCTTTCGCCGCCGAAGCGGTCGCCGACCGCCACGGCGTACCCGACCGCGGTCGCCTCCCGCGGGTCGAACCGCAGCGGCAGCGACGCGCTCGCGACGGCGTTGACGATCGGCCCGTTCAGCAGCCACGGCGCCAGGTAGAGCCCGTACTGGTGGGTGGGTTCGAGGCGCTGCAGCTCGGCGGCCCGCGTCATCGCCGTATACCCGGCGCTCCAGCCGGAAACGACGACGAGCGCGGTGTCGGGCCCGGCGTCCGGCCGCACGGCGAGACCCGTGCGCGCCGAGGTTTCCCGCACCAGCTTCGCGGCCGCGACCCCCCGCGGTGAGTCGTCCTCGACCAACGTGAGCGCGGACGGCTTGCGCCCGGCGAGGAACTCGACGAGCTTGACCAGCGCTCCCCCGTCTTCCGGCGTCAGCGCGTCGGACGGGCACGCGCTCAGCACGTCGGCGCGGCCGGCGACCAGGCCGCCGAGCGCGGCCGAAGCGCATTCCGGCGCGTCGGCGTCGGTGATCGCCGGACCGGCCGCCGTCCCCGCGTCGACCTCGACGACGCTCGTCGCGTCACCGCGGCGGATTTCCAGGTCGCTGCGGCCGGGCGGCAGCTCGACGTCGGCCCAGGTGCCCTCGGCGCCCGGCCGCGCGACGGCCTTCGTGACCAGCCCACCAGCCCCCACGGACAGGTCGTCGCCCGCGCTCGCCGGGAAGTGGACGACGTTGCGGCCCGGCCGCTGCGGGCTGACGAGCACCGGGAACCCGGCGTCGTCGGCGAGCAGCGGCACGCCGGGCACGGGCAGCGGCGGCGGCACCGGGATCGCGCCGAGCGCGCTCCACGCGACGAACCCGAGCGCGACGCCGAGCACGCCGAACCGGTAAGCGCGGGCCTTGAAGACCCCGGCGAGCACGCTCGCCACCACCGGCAGCACCACCACGGCGACCACCGCGAGCCCGAAGAGCGTGCTGTAGAGCCGCCGGTCGAAGCCGAGGCCGGACACCCCGAACCGGACCGCGCCGGCCAGCACCAGCAGGCCGCCGAGGGTGAGCGCGAGGGGCCCGGGCCGGACGGCCGCCGTCGTGGCCGGGCCGAGCAGCGCGAAGCCGAACCACACGGCCGCGGCGGCGACGAACACCGTGTCGATCGCGAACTCGACGCCGGTGCCGCCGAGCGACGTCTCCAGCACGACGAGCACCAGCAGCGCGGCCGACGTCCAGCGGGTGGCCCGCGGGAGGACCGGCACCGCCACCGCGAGCACGACGTGGATCGCCAGCGCGATCACGTTGACGTCGGCGGCGAAGGCCGACACCACGGCGAGCAGCGCCGAAACCCCGCCGAGGACGTACAGCGTGCGCCGCGGCCGTTGCCCCGGCGTGCGCAGGAGACCGCCACCGGCGAGGAACGCCGTGGACAGCAGCAGGGCCAGCCGGAGCACCAGCGCCAAGATGTCCACAGTGGACGAACCGGTGGTCGCGGAGTGGTCGTGTTCCATCGGGACCTTCCGAGGAGAGGCGGGCGGGGCCGCGAACGACCCCGCCCGCGTCGGCTACTTGATGTTCGCGTCGGCGACCACGAACAGCTCGGAGTGCGGCTTCGCGTTGCCGAAGTCCCCGTGCGGCCACGACTTGCGGTTGAAGTTGATGCCGACCTGCCCGGTGAACTCGTCCCGGAAGTTCGAGTCGACCGAGACCTTCCCGTCCGGCCCGAGGTTCAGCAGGTTGACCTTGTGGTCACCGTCCAAACCGGACCGGGCGACGAAGTAGTTCGACACCGCGAGGTGCTGCGGCGACGTGGTTTCGTGGTAGAAGCCGTCGTCGCCGAGCGCCCAGTTGTCGTAGGCGCCCCAGTGCGGGCCCGCGCCCGGCGTGCCGGGGTTGATCGAGGCCGCGCCGACGACGGTCGGCAGGTCGCCGCCGCCGCCCTGCTGCGCCTTCGCCTTCGTGTCGACCCGGCCCTGGATGTCCTCGATCCGGTCGCCGGCGTTGACCAGCTTCTGGATGTCGAGGACGTAGACGCCGCCGGTGGTGCCGGGGTCGTCGGCCGAGAGGGTGCCCTTCTGCCGCCCGACGATCGCGCGGTAGAGGTACTTGTCGTCCGGGCTCGTCTGGATCCAGCCGCCGTTGGAGCTGGCGCCGTTCGAGTCGTTGTTCGCATAGATGGACTTGTTCGCCGCGCCGTCGTCGAACACCTCGATCCAGTGCGGCTCCTTCGCCGTGATGTCCGGCGTGTAGAACACCGCGCCGCCCTGCATGGTCTGGGCGAAGGCGCCCTTGTGGCCCGGCAGGTTGGTCACCGTGGTCTCCATGACCGCGCGGCTCTCGGCGTGCAGCGGGTCGGCCGGATCGGCGCGCGGGCCGTCCTGCAGGTACGACACCGACTTCAGCTTCGGGTGGTTGCGGTCGGAGATGTCCCAGGTCCGCACGGTCGGCCGGCGCAGGTACGGCGACGGCTGCTTCACCGGGTCGAGGATGATGTTGCGCGGCTCGGCGTAGTCGCTCGTGACGAGCGTGTTCAGGTCCTCGCGGGCCTGGATGCCGTGCGGGTTGGCGCAGGTCGGCGTGCCCAGCTGCGGCAGGTTGTCGCACAGCTTGGCGTTGTCGCCCTGCGGGGTCGCCGCCGGCGACTCCGAGAGCACCTGCGCGTTCTGTCCGAAGTGGACGACCTCGCCGGGGCTGCCCGCGAAGCCGTTGCCGATCTGGGTGGAGCCGTCGGCGTACGCGTGCGGGCCGGGCACGACCGGGCCGCCCATGTACGTGCCGTACGCGGTGCCGTCCTTGAGCACCCAGTAGGCGTCCGGGACGCTGCCGCCGAGGGTGTTGGTCGGCAGGCTGACGCCCTTGAGCTTCAGCTGCGGCAACGCGCTGACGTCGAAGGCGTACGTCGCCGCGGCGAACAGCGCGCCCGCGTAGATCGTGTCGCCCTTGTGCCACACGTACTGCATGTGGTGCGGCTCGTTTTCGACCAGCGGGCCGACGGTCGCGGTGTTGACGACCTTGCCGTACGTCGGCGAACCCTGCGTCGCGTCGATGACGGCGAGGAAGTCCGGCCCCGGCAACGCGTTCTTGATCTTGTTGAGGCCACCGCCGAGCGTGCCCGGCAGGTTCTTGACGTCCTTGACGAGCGTGTCGGCGATGTTCTCGTCACCGGCCCAGACCAGCAGCCACTTCTTCGGCGTCCCGCCCGCGGACCGCGATTCGGCCGCGAGATCCTTGGCCACCAGGTGGTTCTGCACCCAGTACTGCTTGCCGTCGGACGCGGTTTTCGCGTCGGTGATCGTCTGGACGTCGGCGTAGGCGCCGGTGGCCGAGCCGGTGTACGTGACCGCGCCGGCCGCGAGGGCGAGTGCGGCGGCGCCGGTCACCACCTTTCGCCACCGGCCGGGGCGCAACGGGGTCGATCGCATGGTTCTCCCTGTTCTCACGATTGGAAACCGTTGGGACACAACGGAAAGCTGACGTCAGCCGACCTGGACGGGATATTCGCGCCAAGCGGGCAAAGGGTCCAGCCGTGATCAAAGAATGAGAACCGACCCGAAAGGGTTAATCTCCCACGAAGTGGGCCGATTTGACGTCCCCTGCTACGCCAAACAGGTGAGGGGAGCGACTAGACCAACCGGCGGCGTCACTGTTGGTCACAATGGCGCAGCCCCGGCGCCTGAACGCCGGGGCTGCTCGTTATGATTTCGTTATGAAGTGCTGGGAACTCCGGTCAGAGTTTGGTGCCGCAGTCCGAGCAGAACAGCGCGCCCGGCTTGTTCGCTTCGCTCCCGCAACCGCCGCAGGCGACCTTCAGCGCCAGGGACGTGCCGCAGGAGGAGCAGAACTTCCCGCCGTCGGCCTTCAGGCCACAGCCCGGGCAGGTGACCTTGGCGCGCGTGTCGATGTCAAGGCCGGTGGTCCAGTCCTTCTCGCGGGCCTTGTCCCAGATCTGGTCGCGCTGCGCCGACGCCTGCGCACGCGAGATCTCCTCGGCGACGCTCGGAGAGCAGCGCAGGCACTGTCCGATCTCCTCGTTCCAGCACTGGTCCTGGCACATCCAGTCGCCGCAGCCGCGGCACTGGCGGAAGCTCGGCGTGATCTCCTTGACGGCGGCGGCCAGCGCCTTGTCCTTGGCGGGCGAGTTGGTCGCGCGGTCGTAGCGCCACTGGTCCGCCGAGTTGCTCAGGTCCCGCAGCGTCCCGCCGAAGAAGGAACCGACGGCGCGAAGCACGCTTCGCCCGGTCTCGACGTTGTCGCGCTGGAAGGCGGATCGATAGCCGTTGCCGCAGCGTTCGCACCGGAACTCGAACTGGTACCCCTGCGTGTTGGAGAGGTCCGAGAAGTTGTCCGTGAAGGGCACAGAGTCAGCCACGGCCCATCTTCGCCAGCCCGCAGCGGCCGCCGGGACGAGAATTTTGCCTACAACAGCCCCACTACGGTCCGTTGACCTGGGAAGATCACCGAATGTCACAGCCGCCGGGGAACGAGCAACACCAGCGGCAGCAGAGCCAGCACCCCGCCGACTACCGCGACGAGCGCGTACCCGCCGCCGGCGAACAGCTGCCCGGAGCCCAGCCCGGCGAGCGCGGACGCCGACCAGACGACCGCGTCGACGGTGCCCTGCACCCGGCTGCGCGTGGCGGGGGCCAGGTCGCGGGTCAGCTGCGCGCTGCCGCCGACGAACACCAGGTTCCAGCCGTACCCGAGCAGGAACAACGCCACCGGCAGGCCGGACGTGTGCGCGGTCGGGGCCGCGAGCGCCGTCGCCGTCGAGAGGGCGAGCACACCCAGGCCCGCGTTGACGGTGACGCTCGGGCCCCAGCGGTCGGCGATCCGGCCGGACAGCGGCGCCAGCGCGAACATGCCGAACAGGTGCGCGCTCAGCACCCAGCCGACGACGTCGAGCCCGTGCCCGTGGTTCTGCAGCTGCAACGGCGTCATCGTCATGACGGCGACCATCGTGAGCTGCGCGGCGACCATCGCGACCAGCGGCCGCGCGACGCCGGTCGCGCGCACCGGCCCGGCCACCGGCTTCTCCCGCGGGGGCGGGACGTGCCGCGGGAGGAACGCCGCCGCCAGCGCCGCCCCAGCCGTGGCGAGGACCGCGACGGCGACCGGCCCGGACAGCGCGGGCCAGCCGAAGCCGGTGACGACGTCCGCCGCCGGCGCCATCAGCGCCGGCCCGGCGAGCGCGCCGACGGTCCCGGCCCACACGACGTTCGAGAGCGCGCGGCCCCGGCGTTCCTCGGGGTAGAGGTCCGCGGCCAGGTAGCGCGACAGCTGCGCGCCGCCGTTGCCGAGGCCGACCAGCAGGATGCCCAGCAGGAGCGGCACGAGCGACGTCGTCAGCGCGCCGGCGAACGCGACCAGCGCCCCCGCCGCGGCGACGCCGTACCCGGCGGCCAGCACGCGACGACGGCCGTACGTCGGCAGCAGCAGGCCCGCGCCGAGCGCGCCGGCGGCCGTGCCGAGCACGTTCGCGACGCTCGGCAGGCCACTCCACCCCGGCCCGCTGCCCGCGGCGACGATCAGCGTCGCCGCCGTGCTCAGCCCGACCGTCGCGGTGTTGAGCAGCGCGACGCCGGCGAACAGCGCTCCCATGGACCGGGCCCGGCCGGTCACCGTCAAAGTCCCCATGACCAGCAACTTTAGGAACTTCCGGGGTGCGTTCGAAGGGGCGGCGAACGGCAAATCCGTGGCCACGGCCGCGGTTCGGAAGGAAAATGGGGCCCATGACCTTCCGTTCGGAAAAGCCGCTGGACGACGTCGACTGGCGGCTGCTGGACCTGCTGCAGGCCGACGGGCGGCTGTCGTTCAAGGAGCTGGGCCGCCGGATCAACCTGTCGGCGCCGGCGGTGGCCGAGCGGGTGCGGCGGCTGGAGGAGACCGGGGTGATCACCGGCTACCGCGCGCAGGTCGACGCGCGGCGCGCGGGCCAGCCGCTGCAGGCGTTCGTCGAGATGCGTTGCGCGCTGAGCAGCTGCCTGTTGAAGACGTCGAAGTCCGAGGACTACCCGGAGGTCGTGGAGATCCACCGCCTGTCCGGCGACCACTGCACGATGCTGAAGATCCGGGCGGCCTCGCTCGAGCACTTCGAGGGTCTGCTGGAGCGGCTGGGCAAGCACGGTGAGCTGCGGTCGTCGGTGGTGCTGTCGACGCAGTTCGAGGGCAGGCCGGTGCAGCCGCCGTCCGACGACTTCCTCCGCGCGACGACACCCGAAGGCTGGTCCTGACCGGTTGGCGGCTGTCCGTCCGGTGCCGAGCTGGTAGACGAGAGGGATGCCGATCTTCCGCGCGTTGGTCGTGGCTCTGACCGCCTCGGCCGCCATCGCCGTCCCCGCCCAGGCCGCACCGGCTTCGGACTTCGTCGCGCTGTCCGACGTGGCGCCGTCGATCCTGCAGGACATCCGCTACGCCACCCGGCACAACTTCGTCGGGCAGCGGATCGACGGGTACCTCGAGCCCACCTGCATCCTGACCCGCCAGGCCGCTTCGGGGTTGCGGCAGGCGCAGGCGGAGGTGCTCCGGCAGGGCTACACGTTGAAGGTGTACGACTGCTACCGCCCCCAGCGCGCGGTCGACCACTTCGTGCGGTGGGCGAAGGACCTCGCCGACGAGAAGATGAAGGCCGAGTTCTACCCGAACGTCGAGAAGGACCGGCTGTTCGAAGAGGGGTACATCGCGGAGAAGTCCGGGCACAGCCGCGGCAGCACGATGGACCTCACGCTGGTGAAGCTCCCACCGCGGCACCAGCGGCCGTACCGTCCCGGCGAGCCGCTGAAGCCGTGCTTCGCACCGCAGGACCAGCGGTTCCCGGACAACATGGTCGACATGGGCACCGGGTACGACTGCTTCGACCCGCTGGCCCACACGGACAACCCGGCGATCACCGGCGTCGCCCGGACGAACCGGGACGTGCTGCGCAACGCCATGACGGCGGCGGGGTTCCGGAACCTGCCCGAGGAGTGGTGGCACTACACGCTGAACGGCGAGCCGTTCCCGGACACGTACTTCGACTTCCCGGTGTCCCGCTGCGGCCTCCGCTGACGACGGCGGCCCCGGTCCGTTGTGGACCGGGGCCGCTGTTTTCGTGCGTCAGGCCGAGCGCCGACGCCGGCGGGCGCCGAGCACCCGGCCACCGCCGAGCGCGAGAGCGATGAGTGCGAGCGCGCCGAGCCCGAGCGCGTCGACGCCGGTGCTGGCGAGGCCACTGCCGCCGCTCTGCCCGCCCCCGGAGCCGCCGGCCGCGGCGGTGGTCGACGTCGGGGTGGTGGCGGTGCAGTCCGCCGGATTGGTGGGCACCGTCGGCAGCGGCGCGTCGCCTTCCACGACGTCGATCCCGACCCGGCTGTCCTGGCCTCCCCAGACGTCGATCGAGGTCGGGTTCTCGTACTTGACCTTCCAGCCCTTCGGCGGCAGGAGGTACAGCCGGTACGCGGGTCCGGGCACCACGTCGTGGAACTCGAAGTGTCCCTTCGCATCGGTCGTCGCCTCGCCGGTGACCGGGCAGTGTCGGTCGGACACCAGCACGATCTTGACCTCGGCCAGCCCCTGCCCCGTGCCGTGGGTGACATCACCGACCACATTGCCCTTGGCACCCGGCACCGCGGCCTCGGCGCGGGCCTGCGCGTGGTTGTCGATGTCGACTTCGTAGTAGCCGAAGTCGCAGTAGGCGGCGACGAAACCGCGGTTGAACGCGGCCTTCGGCACCGTCTCCGTGACATCGAACGTGCGGGTCTCGCCGGCGGCGAGAGTCACCCCGCGCGACCAGACCAGATCGCCCCAGCCGGGTCCGGTGCCCTTCAGGATGTAGTCGTTGCCGACCCGGTTGCACTCGGCCACGACGCCGCGGAGCGGGATCGGGCCGGAGTTCGACAGCGTCACGGTGACGTGCGCCGGCTCGCCGGCCTGGTAGCTGCTCTGGGTGAAGGCCATCGACGCCTTGAGCGCGCCGTTCAGCGGCGGTGCCCCGCGGACGTCCAGGTGGGTGTCCGCGCCGATCCGGACGACCCGGAGCGGGATCAGCCAGCCGTCGACGACCTCGCCGCCGACGTAGTACTCCGCACCCGGGACGTCGAAGACGATCGTCCCGTCGGGGCCGCTCGTGGCGGTGTGCGTGCCGCCGCCGTTGACGTACCGCAGGGTGAGCTTGGCACCCGCCAGCTCCTCTCCGGGATCGCGCTTGCCGTTGCCGTTCTTGTCGCCGTAGACGACGCCTTCGGCGTGGCCGGGCGCCGGGACGACCTTCGCGTCCGCGGAGAACTCGCCGACGCCGAAGTGGGTCGCGTCGAACACGACGCCCCGCAGGACGGTGGTGGCCTGGTCGACCTCGCGGACCTTCCCGGTGCCGTGGAACACGAAGGACTTGCCGGGCTCGAGGTCGACGCCGGGTTTGCCGGACGTGAGCGGCCCCCAGCCCGGGTCGTACGGAACGAACAGGTCGGTCGGCTCGATGATGTGCTGGGAGACCCAGAGGCCCTTCGCGGTGGTCGAGCCGGTGTTCGTCACCGTGAAGGTGAAGCGGATGTCCTCATCGGTCCGGTAGGTGGTCTTGTCGAGCGCCACCGAGATTTCGACCTGGGCCCGTTGCACCGGCGCGGCCTGTTTCACCGGCGCGCTTTCCGGCGCGCTGGAACTCGGCGCACTGGATACCGGCGCCGCCGGAGTGCTCGGCGCCTCCACCGTGGACGGTGCCGTCGAAGCCGGCTCGTCCGCCCCGGCCGGGACGGCGATTCCGCCGGTCAGCAGAGCCGCGGCGGCGAGAACGGCGAAAGAGCGCGCGATGGATCTCGCGCTGCTTGAGAAACGGGAAAGGCCCCCGCCGGAACCCGGCGAGGGCCTTTCTCGTTGACTCAGCTTCAGCGGAAGTCGCGGCCGAAGTCGTAGTCGTCCAGCGGGACCGCGGCACCGGTGCCCGTACCGAACACGTCCGGGGTGTAGTAGCCGTCGTCGTAGGACGGGATCGCGTACGCCGCGACCCGGGCCTCTTCCGTCGGCTGCACCTGGATGTTGCGGTACTTGTTGATGCCCGTACCGGCCGGGATCAGCTTACCGATGATCACGTTCTCCTTGAGGCCCACGAGCTTGTCCGAGCGGCCGTTGATCGCCGCGTCGGTCAGGACTCGCGTGGTCTCCTGGAACGACGCCGCCGACAGCCACGAGTCCGTGGTCAGCGACGCCTTCGTGATACCCATCAGCACTGGACGGCCCGAAGCCGGCTCGCCGCCCTCGGCGACCGCGGCCCGGTTCGTCGCCTCGAACTTGGTCCGCTCGGGCAGCTCGCCCGGCAGGAAGTCCGTGGACCCGGAGTCGATGATCGTCACCCGGCGCAGCATCTGCCGGACGATGACCTCGATGTGCTTGTCGTGGATCGACACACCCTGCGCCCGGTACACCTTCTGGACCTCGTCCGTCAGGTGCATCTGCGCCTCGCGCGGCCCCATGACCCGCAGGACCTCGTGCGGGTCCGGCGTGCCTTCGAGCAGCTGCTGGCCGACGTGGACGTGGTCGCCGTCGCCCAGCGGGCCGTTCGGGGTGTTCGCGAGCCGCTGACGCTTGGACAGCTTGTCGAAGACGATCTCTTCGCCGCCGTCGTCCGGGATCAGCGTGATCTTCCAGAACCGCTCGCTCTCCTCGATGCGCACGCGGCCATCGACATCGGCGATCGGCGCCTTGCCCTTCGGCACCCGAGCCTCGAAGAGCTCCTGGACACGGGGCAGACCGGTCGTGATGTCGTCACCGGCGACACCACCCTGGTGGAACGTACGCATAGTCAGCTGCGTACCCGGCTCACCGATCGACTGGGCCGCGACGATACCCACGGCCTCGCCGACGTCGACGAGCTGACCGGTCGCCATCGAGCGGCCGTAGCAGGTCGCGCAGATGCCGACGGCCGACTCGCAGGTCAGCACCGAGCGGACCTTGACCTTCGAGATGCCGCTGGAGAGCAGCTTGTCGATGGCCGGGTCGCCGATGTCGTCGCCCGCGTTCAGCACGACGTTGCCCTTGGCGTCCACCGCGTCCGTCGCGAGGTTCCGCGCGTACACCGAGGTCTCGACGTGCTGGTCGCGCAGGACCTTGCCGTCGCCGATGTCCTCACCGATCGGCATCATGATGCCGCGGGTGGTGCCGCAGTCGATCTCGCGGACGATGACGTCCTGCGAGACGTCCACCAGACGCCGGGTCAGGTAACCCGAGTCGGCGGTGCGGAGCGCCGTGTCCGCCAGGCCCTTCCGGGCACCGTGCGTCGCGATGAAGTACTCCGCCACCGACAGGCCCTCACGGAAGTTGGCCTTGATCGGACGCGGGATGTACTCACCCTTCGGGTTCGACACCAGGCCACGCATGCCGGCCAGCGACCGGACCTGCGTCATGTTACCGGCGGCGCCCGACTTCACGATCATGGCGATCGGGTTGTCGTCCGGCAGCGCCGTCTCCATGATCTTGTGGACCTCTTCGGTGGCCTGCGTCCACACCTTGACGAGCTCGTTGTTGCGCTCGGTGTGCGACAGCTGACCACGCTGGTAGCGCTTCTCCACCTGGGAGGCCTTGCCCTCGTACTCGTCGAGGATGGCGGCCTTGCCCACCGGGGTGAGCACGTCCGAGATGGCGACGGTGACGCCCGAGCGGGTCGCCCAGTAGAACCCGGCGTCCTTCAGGCGGTCCAGGGTCTGCGCGACCTGGGTCATCGAGTACCGCTCGGCGAGGTCGTTCACGATCGCGGCCTGCCGCTTCTTCGGCATCGGCTCGTTGATGAACGGGTAGTCCGCCGGCAGCAGCTCGTTGAACAGCACGCGGCCCAGGGTCGTCTCGGCCAGCCACGGCTTGCCCGGCTCCCAGCCCTTTTCCGCGAGCGCCGGCTCGTCGGCCTTCGCCGGCTGACGGTCGGTGATGCGGATCTTGACCGGGGCGTGCAGGCTCAGCGCCTTGCGGTCGAAGGCCATGATGGCCTCGGCCGGCGACGAGTACGCGTTGCCCGCGCCCTCGGCGTCCTCGGTGAGGCGGGTCAGGTGGAACAGGCCCGTCACCATGTCCAGCCGCGGCATGGCGAGCGGACGGCCCGACGCCGGCGACAGGATGTTGTTCGCCGACAGCATCAGGATCCGGGCCTCGGCCTGCGCCTCCGCCGACAGCGGCAGGTGCACCGCCATCTGGTCACCGTCGAAGTCCGCGTTGAACGCCTCGCAGACCAGCGGGTGCAGCTGGATGGCCTTGCCCTCGACCAGCTGCGGCTCGAAGGCCTGGATGCCGAGGCGGTGCAGCGTCGGCGCGCGGTTCAGCATCACCGGGTGGCCGGTGATGACCTCTTCCAGCACGTCCCACACCTGCGGCCGCGAGCGCTCCACCATCCGCTTGGCGGACTTGATGTTCTGCGCGTGGTTCAGGTCGACCAGCCGCTTCATGACGAACGGCTTGAACAGCTCGAGCGCCATGTCCTTCGGCAGACCGCACTGGTGCAGCTTCAGCTGCGGGCCGACGATGATGACCGAACGGCCCGAGTAGTCGACGCGCTTGCCGAGCAGGTTCTGGCGGAACCGGCCCTGCTTGCCCTTGAGCAGGTCGGACAGCGACTTCAGCGGCCGGTTGCCCGGGCCGGTGACCGGACGCCCGCGGCGGCCGTTGTCGAACAGCGCGTCGACGGCCTCCTGCAGCATCCGCTTCTCGTTGTTGACGATGATCTCGGGCGCGCCGAGGTCGATCAGCCGCTTGAGGCGGTTGTTCCGGTTGATCACCCGGCGGTACAGGTCGTTCAGGTCGGAGGTCGCGAAGCGGCCACCGTCCAGCTGCACCATCGGACGCAGGTCCGGCGGGATGACCGGGACGGCGTCGAGCACCATGCCGCGCGGGTCGTTGCCGGTGGCCTGGAAGGCCGCGACGACCTTGAGCCGCTTCAGCGCGCGGAGCTTCTTCTGCCCCTTGCCGTTGCGGATGGTGTCGCGCAGGCTCTCGGCCTCCGCGGCGACGTCGAACTCGGTGGCCAGCTTCTGGATGGCCTCCGCGCCCATGCCACCGGTGAAGTACTCGCCGTAGCGGTCGACGAGCTCGCGGTAGAGCAGCTCGTCGGCGATCAGCTGGCGGGTGTCGAGCTTCGTGAAGGTCGTCCAGACCTCCTCGAGACGGTCCAGCTCGCGGCCGGCGCGGTCGCGGATCTGGCGCATCTCACGCTCGCCGCCCTCCTTGACCTTGCGGCGGACGTCGGACTTGGCGCCCTCCGCCTCCAGCTCGGCCAGGTCGGCTTCCAGCTTCTGCGCGCGGGCCTCGATGTCCGCGTCACGCTTGGTCTCGAGGTTCTTGCGCTCGACGCCGATCTCGTTCTCGAGGGTCGGCAGGTCGTTGTGGCGCAGCTCCGTGTTCACGCCGGTGATGACGTAAGCAGCGAAGTAGATGATCTTCTCGAGGTCCTTCGGCGCCAGGTCCAGCAGGTAGCCCAGGCGGGACGGAACACCCTTGAAGTACCAGATGTGGGTGACGGGCGCGGCCAGCTCGATGTGGCCCATCCGCTCGCGGCGCACCTTGGCGCGGGTCACCTCGACGCCGCAGCGCTCACAGATGATGCCCTTGAAGCGGACGCGCTTGTACTTGCCGCAGTAGCACTCCCAGTCCCGGGTCGGGCCGAAGATCTTCTCGCAGAAGAGGCCGTCCTTCTCGGGCTTGAGCGTCCGGTAGTTGATGGTCTCCGGCTTCTTGACCTCGCCGTACGACCACTGACGGATGTCGTCGGCCGTGGCGAGACCAATGCGGAGCTCATCGAAGAAGTTGACGTCCAGCACGTCTAGATCCCCTTGGGGTTGTTTCGGCTAGAGGGGTTGGCGGGCGAGCCGGGGCCTGTGTCCAATTCGGGAGGCAGGCCCCGGCTCAGCTCGCGATCAGTGCACGACGTCGTCCACCGAGGGCGACTCGTTGCGGGACAGGTTGATGCCGAGGTTGGCCGCGGCGCGCTCGAGGTCCTCGTCGTCGGAGTCGCGCATCTCGATCGCCGCGCCGTCGCTGGAGAGGACCTCGACGTTGAGGCACAGCGACTGGAGCTCCTTGAGGAGCACCTTGAACGACTCCGGGATGCCCGGCTCGGGGATGTTCTCCCCCTTGACGATGGCCTCGTACACCTTGACGCGGCCGACCACGTCGTCCGACTTGATCGTCAGCAGCTCCTGCAGCGTGTAGGCGGCGCCGTACGCCTGCATCGCCCAGCACTCCATCTCACCGAAGCGCTGGCCACCGAACTGCGCCTTACCACCCAGCGGCTGCTGCGTGATCATCGAGTACGGACCGGTGGAGCGGGCGTGGATCTTGTCGTCGACCAGGTGGTGCAGCTTCAGGATGTACATGTAGCCGACCGACACCGGGTACGGGTACGGCTCGCCGGAGCGGCCGTCGAACAGCGTGGCCTTGCCGTTCTCCTTGACCATGCGCTCGCCGTCGCGGTTCGGCTTGGTCGCCCCGAGCAGCCCGGTGAGCTCCTCTTCCTTCGCGCCGTCGAACACCGGGGTCGCGGTGTTCGTGCCCGGCGCGACGTCGTAGAGCTCCGGCGACAGGTTCTTCGCCCAGTCCGGGTTGCCTTCGATCGTCCAGCCCTGCGACGCCAGCCAGCCCAGGTGCAGCTCGAGGATCTGGCCGATGTTCATCCGGCGCGGCACACCGTGGGTGTTCAGGATGATGTCGACGGGCGTGCCGTCCTCCATGAACGGCATGTCCTCGACCGGCAGGATCTTGCCGATGACACCCTTGTTCCCGTGCCGGCCGGCGAGCTTGTCGCCCGGCTGGATCTTGCGCTTCTGGGCCACGTAGACGCGGACCAGCTCGTTGACGCCCGGGGGCAGCTCGTCGTCGTCCTCGCGCGAGAACACGCGGATGCCGATGACCTTGCCGGTCTCGCCGTGCGGCACCTTCAGCGAGGTGTCGCGGACTTCGCGGGCCTTCTCGCCGAAGATCGCGCGGAGCAGGCGCTCCTCCGGGGTCAGCTCCGTCTCGCCCTTCGGCGTGACCTTGCCGACCAGGATGTCGCCGTCGCGGACCTCGGCACCGATGCGGATGATGCCCCGCTCGTCGAGGTCGGCCAGGACCTCTTCGGAGACGTTCGGGATGTCCCGGGTGATCTCCTCGGCGCCCAGCTTGGTGTCGCGGGCGTCGATCTCGTGCTCCTCGATGTGGATCGACGTCAGCACGTCGTCCTGCACCAGGCGCTCGGAGAGGATGATCGCGTCCTCGTAGTTGTGGCCCTCCCACGGCATGACCGCGACGAGCAGGTTCTTGCCGAGCGCCATCTCACCGTTCTCGGTGGACGGGCCGTCGGCGATGACCTGGCCCTGCTCGACCCGGTCGCCCTCGTTGACGATCGGGCGGTGGTTGAAGCAGGTGCCGTGGTTCGAGCGGCGGAACTTGTACAGCCCGTAGCTCTTCCGCGTGCCGTCGTCGTGCATGATCGTGATCAGGTCCGCCGAGAGCTCCTCGACGATGCCGGCCTGCTCGGCGACGAGCACGTCACCGGCGTCGACCGCGGCGCGCAGCTCCACACCCGTGCCCACGTACGGGGCCTGGTTGCGCAGCAGCGGCACGGCCTGGCGCTGCATGTTCGCACCCATCAGGGCGCGGTTGGCGTCGTCGTGCTCGAGGAACGGGATCATCGCCGTCGCGACCGAGACCATCTGCCGCGGCGAGACGTCCATGTAGTCGATGTCGAGCGGGTCGATCAGCTCGACCTCGCCACCCTTGCGGCGGGCCATGACGCGGTCTTCGAGGAAGGTGCCGTCGTCGGAGATCGGCGCGTTGGCCTGCGCCTTGACGTACCGGTCCTCTTCGTCCGCGGTCAGGTAGTCGACCTGGTCGGTGACCCGGCCCTCGACGACCTTGCGGTACGGCGTCTCGATGAAGCCGAACGGGTTGACCCGCGCGTAGGAGCAGAGCGAGCCGATCAGGCCGATGTTCGGGCCTTCCGGCGTCTCGATCGGGCACATCCGGCCGTAGTGCGACGGGTGGACGTCCCGGACCTCCATGCCGGCGCGCTCACGGGACAGACCACCCGGGCCGAGGGCCGACAGACGACGCTTGTGCGTCAGGCCCGACAGCGGGTTGTTCTGGTCCATGAACTGCGACAGCTGCGAGGTGCCGAAGAACTCCTTGATCGCCGCGCCGATCGGGCGGATGTTGATCAGGGTCTGCGGCGTGATCGCCTCGACGTCCTGCGTGGTCATGCGCTCGCGCACGACGCGCTCGGTGCGGGAGAGGCCGACCCGGATCTGGTTCTGGATCAGCTCGCCGACCGTGCGCAGGCGCCGGTTGCCGAAGTGGTCGATGTCGTCGGTCTCGACCGGGATCTCGGTGCCGTTCGCCGCGGTCATCTTGTCCTCGCCGGCGTGCAGCCGGACCAGGTACTCGATGGTGGTGACGATGTCCTCTTCGGTCAGCGTCCCGGTGTCGTACGGCGTCTCGAGGCCCAGCTTCTTGTTGACCTTGTAGCGGCCGACCTTGGCCAGGTCGTAGCGCTTCGGCTTGAAGAACAGGTTCTCCAGCAGCGTCTGCGCGCTCTCCTTCGTGGGCGGCTCGCCCGGGCGCAGCTTGCGGTAGATGTCGAGCAGCGCCTCGTCGGTGCCGGCGGTGTGGTCCTTCTCGAGGGTGGCCAGCAGCGTCTCCGAGAAGGAGAAGCGCTCGCGGATCGCCTCGGTGGTCCAGCCCAGCGCCTTCAGCAGCACGGTGACCGGCTGGCGGCGCTTGCGGTCGATGCGGACGCCGACGGTGTCGCGCTTGTCGACGTCGAACTCGAGCCAGGCACCCCGGCTCGGGATCACGCGGACGCTGAAGACGTCCTTGTCGGTCGTCTTGTCGACGTCCTTCGAGTAGTAGACGCCCGGCGAGCGGACCAGCTGGGACACGACGACACGCTCGGTGCCGTTGATGATGAACGTGCCCTTGTCGGTCATCACCGGGAAGTCGCCGAGGAAGACCGTCTGGCTCTTGATCTCGCCCGTGTTGTTGTTGACGAACTCGGCCGTCACGAACAGCGGGGCGGCGTAGGTCATGTCCTTGTCCTTGCACTCCTCGATCGAGGCCTTGACCTCGTCGAAGCGCGGAGCGGAGAAGGACAGGGACATCGAACCGGAGAAGTCCTCGATCGGGGAGATCTCGTTCAGGACCTCTTCGAGGCCGCCGACCGGGTTTTCTTCACCTTCTTCGACACGGCGTTCGAACCACGCTTCGTCCCCGGTGAACCACTGGAACGACTGGATCTGGACGTCGAGCAGGTTGGGGGTGCTGAGGGGTTCGCGAATCTTTGCGAAGGAAACCCGCTTGGGCGCGCCGGGGATTCCCGTGGACTCCGAGCGAGATTCAGCCGAGGTGGTCGCAGCAGTGGCCTGGTTCGCGGGAGAGACTGCCAAGATGCGTCCTTCCGGGGACAATGAGCGGTGGCAGCCGCCATAGCAACAGCTATGAGTGACTGTCAAGGGTGCCGTGTGCCCACTATCCTAACTACCGGCTCCGGGCAGCCTGAAAGAGGGCAGCGCAAAGAGGCAGTCTAGCCCGAACGGCGCGGTCTGTCCAGGGGGCGCTCCCGATGGGGCCCAGCCTGCCTCGCGACGTCTTCAGGTATGCCTCCAGGCGAGCCGGTTGTCCCTCCCGCAAGGGCCGCCGGTTTCGCCGTCGGGAGTAAGCGTGAACCCACCGGGCCCGAGAGTCAAGATGCCACACGGGGGTCCCGCCGGTTGGCGCAGCGTTGAAGAAGGTCAGCGGAGCGTGAGCGGCCGAATAGTCTTCCAGCTACCGGCCGGTAGCGCCAGTAATAGGGGTTGGACCTGGGGGTTTCCCGCGTTCCGAGGTGCGGCCGACGTGTGTTCCAGGCCACTTCGGACGGGACCGGTTCCGCCGCCGGCGGCGTGTCGCGGCGGTTCCGGGTGATCGGCCCGAGGGCCGTTTTCCGGGGGCGCCGGCCGCCTCAGGCGTCACACGTGCCCCGCGGTTGTGACGGCGGCTGTGGGGGCGGCTGCGGGCGCGAAAACGGCCCGCGACCCATCCGGGGCCGCGGGCCGTCGCGGGGAGCTACTTGGTCGGCGAGGGGGACGCCGGCGCCGAGGACGACGCCGGGGCCTGCGTGGCCGCCGGGACCTTGGGCGCGTTGTACGTGTCCATGTCCGTGATCTTCCACTTGTCCCCCTGGAGCTGGGCGTTCAAGTGGAGCTGGGCGGTGCCCGCCGTCGTCTTCTTCGTGTCCGTCCTGGTCGAGGTCTGGTCGACGAAGACCATCACCTTCGCCAGGTCGCCGTTGAGCATGATCACCGCCGCGCGCGTCACCTTGCACGTCACGATCATCTTCTGGGCCGGCGCCAGCCGCTTCACCTCGCCCATCAGCGAGTTGTACTTGTTCTTGACGTCGTCGTTGGCGAGCAGGTCGTTCGCCGCGTCCTCGGTCTTCTTGATGTTGTTGAAGTCGTACGAGAACAGCGCCTCGGCCGCCTTGGACACCGCGTCCTTGACCTGGGCCGTCCTGGCGACGTCGAGCAGCGCCGTGTTGCTCGTCGCCGAGGAGACCTTGACCTCCTCGGACTTGAACCAGTACGCCAGCCCGCCCAGGATCAGCGCCACCAGCACCAGCGCGCCCGCGACCACGTACGGCCGCTGCACCTTCGGCCGGGCCGGCTCCCCTTCCGAAGCCGCCGAAGCCGCCGAGGCCTCCGAAGCCACCGGGACGTCGGACTCGTCCGTCGGCTTCGCGATCCCGGTGTCCCGCTTCTTCCGCCGCGGAGCCGGCTTCGCCGGGGCTTCCGGCTCATCGGCGAGAGCGTCGGCCTGCGGCTCCTCCTCGGTGCCGACCGCGGCGAAGACCTGCGTGTCCTCGGCCGACGGCGCCGTGTCGAGCTGTCCGCTGTCGGCCTCGAACGGCTGCTCGGCGGGCTTGGCGGCCGGCCGCGGCGCCGGCCGTGGTGCCGGGCGCGGCCGCGGCTTGGCCGGGACCGCGGGGAGCTGGCCGGTCCGCTCGGCGGCGGACTCGTCCGCCGACGGCTTGCGCAGACCGGCCACGCGCGGCCGGCGCGACGGCGGGGTGCTGCTGCTGCGAGGCGGCTGGCGGCGGGAGGGGGGCACTACGAGCTCCTTCTGAGGTGACGCTACTGGCCGGCCGCGACGAGCGGGACGCTGTCGATGCCGGACAGCTTCCACTCGTCGCCGACGCGGGTCATCGACACCTCGAGGCGCAGCGGCTTCGCGCTGCTCTTGTCGCCCTGGGTGACGGTCGTGGCGATGGCGGCGAGGAAGCTGGCCTTGCCTTCGTGGTCGTCCAGCTCCTCGACGGCGATGTCCTGGACGTCGGTGACGACCTTCGTCTTGGCGTCGGCGAGCGCCTTGCGGAACGTCGGCGCCGACTGGTCGATCTGCTGCGACATCTTGTCGTCCGACACCGACTTCTGCCGCGCGAAGAACCCGTCGAGGTCCTGGTAGTCGACCTCGGTGTAGGCCTTCAGCGCGTTGGTGCCCGCCTTGACCACGGCCTCGCGCGACGCCGCCAGGTCGGCGTTGTCGTCGTTCGCGGCCACCCACCACTGGACGCCGAAGATCGCCGCCGCGATCAGCGCGGCCAGCGCCAGCGCCGCGGCGCCGAGCACCAGGATCCGCGAGGACGGCTCCGGAGCACCGGTGGGCTCCTCGTCCACCGCCACGGCGGCCGGCTCGTCCGAACTCATAGCACTCCAGGGTAGGTAACGGTCATCAAATCCACGTCAGGCGAGCCCGAGCAGCGAACCCAGGCTGTTCAGGCTGACGCCCGGGCTGCCGACGATGCCCGGGACGCCCCGGGTGTTCCGCTCGTCCGCCAGCTCCTCCGCCGGCCGGTTCGCGTTGGCCGCGACGTCGGCGTCGGACGGGGCGACCGGCACTCCGCCGTACGGCGCGTTCTGCGCGCCGCGGACGTTGATCGGGCTGCCCTTCGGCTCGGCACAGTACGCGTCGTCCTTCGCCGGCTTCGCCGAGAGGTCGTTGCCCGTCCGGTACTGCGAGTACGGCAGGTACCCCTTGGTGCAGGACGGCGGGTTGAACAGGTTGAGCACCAGGCCGAGGTGCGCGGTGCCGTCGCCGGGCGCCACGCTGCTCGCCGCGCCGGCCAGCGCCGGGTAGGTGACCAGGCCCTGCTCGATGCCGTCGAGCCGGGTCACGGTCAGGTTGGCCGTGGTCAGCAGGTTCGCCGTCAGCGCGCCCAGGCCGGGGCCGGACTCCCGCAGCACCTGGCTGATCTGCGTCGCCACCTGCGGCGTGATGCCGATGAGCTTGCGCAGGTCGCCGTCGGAGTTCTTCAGGGTGCCGGTCAGCTCGTTGAGGCTCTTGCTGAACGACGCGAAGTTCGCCGCCTCGTCGTTCTGCGTGTCCAGGACCTTGCCGCCCTGGTCGAGCAGCTGGATCGTCTGCGGCAGGTACTCCTGCGCGGTCGCGGTGAAGCTGCGCGCGGTGTCCAGCAGCTTCTGCAGGTCGCCGCCGGTGCCGCGGAAGGCGTCGTAGGACTCGTCGACGACCGTGCGCAGCGAGTCGACCGGGACCGACGCCGCCAGCGAGTCGAGGTCGCCGATCAGCCGGTCGGTGCTGACCGGGGTGGTCGTCTTCGACGCCGGGATGACCGAGCCGGCCGCGAGGTACGGGCCCTTGTCGGCCTTCGGCTTGAGGTCGACGTACTGCTCGCCGACCGCCGAGCGGTTGGCGACGACGGCGTCGAGGTCGGCGGGCACCTGCGGCGCCGACGGGTCGATGTTCAGGTCGGCTTCGAGCCCGGTCGGGGTCAGCCGCATCTCGCCGACCCGGCCGATGTTGTAGCCGCGGTAGGTGACTTCGGCGTTGGTGAAGATGCCGCCCGACTCGTTGAGCTGCAGCTTCACCGTGTAGCCGTCGTTGCCGAACACGCTGCCGAGCCCGGCGAACCGGATCAGCGCGTACACGATCGCGACGATCGAAATGACCGCGAAGGCGATCAGCTGGATCTTCGTCCGGCGGATCAGCATCAGCCAGCACCTCCCGAGAGCAGCCCGAAGAGGTTGCCGAGGCCCGGCTGCGCCTGCCCGGACTGCGCGGACCCGCTCTCCCCCGGGATCGGCAGCGGCGGGTTGCCCGAGGC
This sequence comes from Amycolatopsis sp. NPDC049691, assembly GCF_040675005.1. Taxonomy (NCBI): domain Bacteria; kingdom Bacillati; phylum Actinomycetota; class Actinomycetes; order Pseudonocardiales; family Pseudonocardiaceae; genus Amycolatopsis; species Amycolatopsis sp. NPDC049691. The sequence goes on along the minus strand of NZ_JBFANX010000020.1, from coordinate 7,681 downwards.
CCCCTCGGTCCCGCCCGTGAGGCCCTTCAGCGGGAGCACTCCGGACAGGGCGTTCTGGCGGCTGTTGCCCAGGTTCTCGACGACGGTCTTCAGGTTCAGGTCCACCTTCGCGAACAGGTTGAAGTAGTCGCCCTTGACGTCGTTGACGGCCTGGTCGCTGAACGGGAACGTCAGCAGGATCTGCAGGGCCTTGGGCAGGTCGTTGCCCGCCTCGCCGAGCTTCTGCAGCGTGGGCGTCAGCGCCTTGAGGTCGGCGACGAGGTCCTTCTGCGACCGGTTCACGGTGTCGGTGGCGACGCCGGACAGGTGGTCCAGCGCCTGCAGCATCGTGACCAGCTGGCCGCGCTGCTGCTCCAGCACGCCGAGGCCGGGCCCGAGGTTGTCGACCGCGCCGACCAGCTTGTCCTTCTGGTCGTTCAGGGTCGAGGACAGCCGGTTCAGCCCGTCGATGGCCCGCGTAATGTTGCGCGACTGCTGGTCGAGATTCGTGACGAGCTGGTTCGCGTTGTCCAGCAGCGCCTTGATGTCCGGCTCGCGGCCCGACGTGGCGTTGTTGAGCTCCTTGGTGATGGTGTTGAGCTGGTCGACGCCACCGCCGTTGAGCAGCAGCGACAGCGCGCCGAGCAGCTCTTCGACCTCGACGCTGCGGTTGGTCCTGGCCAGCGGGATGGTCGCGTTGTCGGCGAGCTTGCCCTGGGCCTGGTCGTCGCCGGGCGAGGCCAGCTCGACGTACTTCTCGCCGAGCAGGCTGGACTGCTTGACGTTGGCGATCGCGTTGGCCGGCAGCTTGATGTCGCCGTTGACCTTGAGCGTGACCAGCGCGTGCCAGCCGTCCTTGGTGAGGCCGACGTTCTCGACCCGGCCGACCGGCACCTCGTCGACCTTCACCCCGGCTTGCGGGGTCAGGTCGAGCACGTCCCGGAACTCGACGTTCACCGTGTACGGGTGGTCGCCGAGGTCGGCGCCGCCGGGCAGCGGCAGGTCGTAGATGCCCTTGAAGGCGCAACCGGACAGCACCAGCGCGGACGCCGTGGCGAGCGCGCACGCGGTCAGTAGCTTCTTCACTGGCCACCTCCGTAGAGCTGCCCGGCGATGGGCAGCGGCAGCGGCGGCAGCTGACCGGACTGCAGGGCCTGCACGGTCTGCGCCACGGACGGCAGCGGGATCGCCTTGTCGACCACGCCGGCGATGCTCTCGCAGGCGTTGCCGAGCACGTCGGGGATGTTGTTGGTGCCGACCTGCTTGAGCAGCCGGCAGATCATCACCAGCGGCGGCTGGGTCAGCTCGTTGAGGTTCGGCCGGGCGTCGAGCGTGCCGGACGAGCCGTTGTAGGTGTTGACCAGGTTGCTCAGGCCGACCGGCGCGACGTCCAGGATCTCGGCGAGCGAGCTGCGCTGGTCGACGAGCACCTTGGTGATCCCGGCCAGCTTGTCCACATTGGACTTGAGCCGGTCGTGGTTGGCGTCGATGAACGCCTGCACCGAGGTGAGCGTGGTGCCCAGCTGCTGCACGGTCGCGGCCAGGTTGTCCTTTTCGGACGCCAGGTAGCCGCTGACGTCGGCGAGCTGGCTCTCGAAGCTGCGGACCTGCTTGTCGGAGTCGGCCAGCGTCTGCGAGAACTTCCCGAGGTTCTCCACGGTGGAGAACAGGTCGTCCTTGTTGCCGGCCAGCGTCCCGGCCGCCTGGCCGAGCTTGGTGATCGTGTCGTGCAGCGCCTGGCCGTTGCCGTCGACGTTGGCCGCCGCGGTGTTCAGCAGGTTCGACAGCGACCCTTCCTTGTTGGCGCCGTTCGGGCCGAGGGTCTCGCTGACCCGGGCCAGGCTGGCGGCCAGCTGGTCGACCTCGAGGGGCACCTCGGTGCGGTCGAGGCCGATGACCGCGCCGTCGGAGATCCGCGGGCCGCCGGTGTAGGCCGGGGCCAGCTGGACGTACCGGTCGGACACCAGCGACGGCGCCACGATGAGCGCCTTGGCGTCGGCCGGGACGGCGACCGAGCGGTCGTACTCGAAGTCGACCTTCACCTGGTTGCCCATCGGCGTGATCTTGGTGACCGTGCCCATGTCGACGCCGAGCATCCGCACGCTGTTGCCCTCGTACAGGCCGACGGCGCCGGCGAAGTACGCGGTCAGGTGGTTGCGGCCGGCGTCCTTGAGGGTCCACCAGATCCCGCCGGCGACGACGAGCGCGAGGACGATCGCGATGGTGAAGCCCCTGGTCAGGGCCTGGCCGAAGCGGGTGTCACTCATTTCGTGTAGCACCCCTCTTCGTTGAGCGGACCCATCGACGGCAGCAGCAGGCCGCAGATGTAGTTGTCGAACCAGCGCCCGTTGCCGATGGTGTTGGTGAAGACGCGGATGAACGGCGCGAACTTCTTGATGCCCTCGGCCAGGGAGTCCTGGTTGCGCTGCAGCATCGAGGTCAGCTGGTCCAGCGACGTGAGCACCGGGTCGAGCTGCTTGCCGTTGTCGTCGATCAGGCCCTGCAACTGCGTCGCCAGCTCGCGGGAGCCGTTGAGCAGCGACGTGATCGCGTCTTCGCGCTTGGACAGCTCGTCGAGCAGCTTGTTGCCGTCAGTGAGCAGCTTCTGCACCTCGGCGTCGCGGTCGACCAGGGTCTGCGACACCTCGCGGGTGTTGGCCAGCAGGTTGGAGAGCTGTTCGTCGCGCGAGGCGATCGTGTCCGAAAGCTTCGAGAGCCCGGACAGCGCGCCCTTCACGTCCTGCGGCGTGTTGGCGAAGGTCTGCGAGATCGTGTCGAAGCTCTGCGCCAGCTGCTTGGTGTCGATGTTGTCGACCGTCTGCGAGAGGCCGCGGAACGCGTCGAGCACGTCGTAGGGGGCCATCGTGCGGTCGCGCGGGATCGCGGTGCCCGGGTTCAGCGAGCCCTCGCCCTGCGGGTCCAGCGACAGGTACTTCTGGCCGAGCAGTGTCTTGATCTTGATCGCGGCGCTGGTCCGATCGCCCAGCCAGGCGTCCTTGACCTTGAACGACACCTTGACCGACGCGCCGTCGAGCTCGATGTCGCTGACCTTGCCGACCTTGACCCCGGCGATCCGGACGTCGTTGTCCTTCTGCAGCCCGGAGGCCTCGCTGAACTCGGCGGAGTAGGTGGTGCCGCCGCCGATCACCGGCAGGTCGTCGGAGTTCAGCGCGGCGATGAAGCCGAGCGCGAGGACGGCGATGCCGACCAGCGCGATCGGGACGGGGTTGCGCTTCTGGAAGGACTTCATCCCTTGCACCTCTCCCGGTTGGCGGGCAGGAGGGGCAGGTCCGTCGCGGGGATCAATGGCGGCAAGCTGACCGTCCCGGTGAACTCGCAGGCGTAGAAGTTGAACCAGGAGCCGTAGTCCGCGGTGCGGGTCAGCGTGCTCACCTTGGTCGGCAGGAACTGGATGAAGTGCTCCAGCTCCGGCTCGTTCTTGTTGAGCTGGTCCGTGAGGGTCCCGAGGGCGCTGATGTCGTTCTTCAGCGGCTCCCGGACGTCGCCCAGCAGGCCGGACGTCGTTTCGGCCAGGTTGCCGAGGCTCTCGATGGCGTCGCCGATCGGCTTGCGGTCGGCGGCGAGGCCGGAGGTCAGCTGCTGCAGCTTGACGATCAGGTCGTTGAGCTGCGGCGTGTGCGCGTTGACCGTGTCGAGCACCGAGTTGAGGTTGTCGATGACTTCGCCGATCACCTGGTCCTTGTTCGCGATCGTGGTGGCCAGCGAGGCCGTGTGCGACAGCAGGCTCTCCACGGTGCCGCCCTCGCCCTGCAGGACCTGGATGACCTCGTAGGACAGCTTGTTGACGTCGTCCGGGTTGAGCGCGGTGAACAGCGGCTTGAAGCCGTTGAACAGCTCGGTCAGGTCCAGCGCGGGCGTGGTGCGCTCCAGCGGGATGGTGCCGCCGGGCTGCAGGGTCTTGCCGCCGCTGTTCTCCCCCTCGCCGAGGGAGACGTAGCGCTGGCCGACCAGGTTGCGGAACTTGATCTGCGCGGTCACCCCGGCGGGCAGCGTCCGGCCGGCGTCGACCTCGAACTCGACCTCGGCCTGGCGCTTGTCGACGATCTTGACGTCCTTGACCTGCCCGACCCGGACGCCGGCGATGCGGACGTCGTCGTTGGGCAGCAGCAGCGTCGCGTCGGTGAAGCGCGCCTTGTAGGCGTTGGTGCTGGTGGTGTTGATGTTGGCGATGCTGATCCCGAGGATCGTCGTGAACAGCACGGTGACGACCACGAAGATGCCGAGCTTGATCAGCGGCGCGAGCAGGCCCCTCACTTGACCGTCACCTCCGCGCCCCGGTACAGCGGGCCGACGAGCAGCGCGCTCCAGCTGGGGACGTCCGCCGAGTTCATGCCGAGCTGCGGGCCCAGCAGGTCGGCGAGGAAGCCCTGCTCCGCCGTCGAGTACGCCAGGTCACCGCCGCCCGCGCCGTTGCCTGCCGCGTCGGCTTTGAACTTCGCCGGGTTGAGGCCCTCGCCGACGGTCTTCGGGGCGGCCTGGTGCTTCGTGCCGTCCTTGAACGCGCCGTCCGGCGGCTCGGACGGGAACGGCTTCGGGATGTCCTTCATGTCGTAGCACCGCGGGCCGCGCTTGTCCTCGAACCGCGGCTCCTCCTTGCCCGCTTCGTACGGCGCGCGCGGCACGATGATCTCGATCGTCGCGTGCAGGCCGGGCTTGTCGGTGCCCTTGCCCAGCGCCTGGTCGATCAGCGGCACGTTGTCGGCCATCTGGGAGATCACGCAGGGGTACTCCGGTGCGTACTTCGCCAGCAGCTCGGCCGTCGGCCGGGCGGTGTCGGCGAGGGAGATGATGTTCTCCTTGTTGTTCTGCAGGAACGTCTGCAGGTCCAGCGACGCGGTCGTCAGGCTGCCGTAGAGGTTCGCCAGGTTCTGCCGCTCGTCGACCACGGTCCGGGTGGTCGTGCTCAGGTTGTCGAGGCTCTGCACCAGGTCCGGCGCGGCGTCCTTGAGGTGGTCGGAGAACTCCGCGAGCGCCTTGAGGTTGTGCTGCAGCTCCGGCTCGTGCGGGTTCAGCTCGCCGATGTAGGTGCCCAGCTGCGACAGCGTGTCGCCGAGCTGGTCGCCGCGGCCCTGCAGCGCCGTCGAGATCGCGGTGAGCGTCGCCGACAGCTTCTGCGGCTGCACCGCCTGCAGGACCGGCATCAGGTGGGCGAACGCCTGCTCCAGCTCGACCGCGCTCGACGTGCGGTCCTGCGGGATCACGTCGCCGTTGGCCAGCGTCTTCGCCGACGGGTCCTTCGGGATCTCCAGCGAGACGAACCGCTCGCCGAAGAGCGTCTTGGGCAGGAACCGCGCCGAGACGTTCTCCGGGATCAGCTTCGCCGACTCCGGCTTGAGGGCGAGCGTGAGCTCGGCACCGTGGTCGGTGGCGACGATGTCCTGGACGGACCCGACGATCAGCCCGCGCACCTTGACGTCGGACTGCTTGATCAGCTGGTTGCCGATCTTGTCGGCCTGCAGCTTGACCGTGACGACCGGCGTGAACGCCTTGTCGTAGAGCGCGATGGACAGCGCCACCCCGCCGACCATCACGGCGATGAGCAGCAGGCCGAGCAGCCTGCGTCGGAGCGTCCTCATCCCGCGATCCTTACCGTGACGTCGGTTCCCCAGATGGCGAACCCGATGAAGAAGTTCATGATCGACACCGTGACGATGGACAGGCGCACGGCCTTGCCGACCGCGACGCCGACGCCGGCCGGGCCGCCGGTCGCGCGGTAACCGAAGTAGCAGTGCGACAGGATGATCAGGACGCTGAACAGCAGCACCTTGATGAACGAATAGAGCACGTCCTGCGGTGGCAGGAAGAGGTCGAAGTAGTGGTCGTAGGTACCGGCCGACTGGTTGTAGATGTAGATGACGACCAGCCGTGACGCGAGGTACGAGCTCAGCAGGCCGATGATGTAGAGCGGGATGACCGCGACGAACCCGGCGATGATCCGCGTCGTCACCAGGTACGGCAGGCTCGGCACGCCCATGACTTCCAGCGCGTCGATCTCCTCGGAGATCCGCATGGCGCCCAGCTGGGCGGTGAACCCGGCGCCGACCGTGGCGCTCAGGGCGAGGCCCGCGACCAGCGGCGCGATCTCGCGGGTGTTGAAGAACGCGGTCAGGAAACCGGTGAAGGCCGACGTCCCGATCGAGTTCAGCGCCGAGTAGCCCTGGAGGCCGACGAGGACACCGGTGAACAGCGTCAGGCCGACCATCACGCCGACCGTGCCGCCGATGACCGCCAGCGAGCCGGAGCCGAAGCTCACCTCGGCCAGCAGCCGGAGCACCTCTTTGGTGTAGCGGCGGATGGTCCGCGGCGTCCACAGCAGCGCCCGGCCGTAGAACGACATCTGGTCACCGAGGGTGTCCAGCGTCTGCAGAGGACGGTTGGCGACGCGCTTGGCGCCCTGGAGGAACGTCATGGCGCTAGTCCAGCTTTCCGGGCACGATCTGCAGGTAGATCAGGGTGATCACGAAGTTCACGACGAAGAGCATGAGGAACGTGATGACCACCGACTGGTTCACCGCGTCCCCGACGCCCTTCGGGCCGCCGGAGGGGTTCAGGCCCCGGTAGGACGCGACGACGGCGGCGATGAACCCGAAGATCAGCGCCTTGAGCTCGCCGACCCAGAGGTCGGGCAGCTGCGCGAGGGCGGAGAAGCTCGCCAGGTACGCACCCGGCGTCCCGCCCTGCAGCACGACGTTGAAGAAGTAGCCGCCGAGCACGCCGATGACGCTGACCATGCCGTTGAGCAGGAGCGCGACCAGCATCATCGCGAGGGTGCGCGGCACGATCAGCCGCTGGACCGCGGAGACGCCGAGCACCTCCATCGCGGCGATCTCTTCGCGGATGGTCCGGGCGCCGATGTCGGCGCAGACGGCGGAGCCGCCCGCGCCCGCCACCAGCAGCGCGGTGACCAGCGGGCTGGCCTGCTGCACGGTGGCGAGCACGGAGCCCGCGCCGGTGTAGGACTGCGCGCCCAGCTGGCGGGCGAGCGAACCGAACTGCAGCGAGATGACCGCGCCGAACGGGATGGCCACGAGGGCCGTCGGCAGGATGGTCACGCTCGCGATGAACCACGACTGCTGGATGAACTCCCGCAGCTGGAACGGGCGCTGGAACAGGCCGCGGATGATGTCCAGGCCGAGAGCGAACAGGTTCCCGGTCTCGCGGAGCATGCCGATCCCGGGGATCTTCGCCTGTGATGCGGGAGAGCTCACCGGCCACCTGGCCCGTTGTTCGGCGGCGGTGGCATGCGCCGGGCGCCGGGTCTCGGCGGCTGGCCGCCGGGGATGCGCGCGACCTGATCGGCGGGCAGCTGGCCGTGGTGCTGGTTCGGCACGCCGTCACCCTGCGGGCGCGCGCCGGCCGGGACCTGCTGCTGTTGCTGCTGCTGGGCGTGGGCGACGCGCCGCGGGCTGACGCCGTAGTGGCGCTGCTCCTCGGGGCTCAGCGAGGCGATGATGCTCTGCTGCGCGGCGTCCGGCAGCCGGTGCATGATCTCCATGACCCGGTCCTTGCGGCGGACGGCACCCATCCGGGTCGGCACGCCCGGCGTCGGCTGCATCTGCGGCGGCACGCCGGAGATGTCCTCGACGCCGCCCGCGTGGTGGCCGGCGTCGAACATCGCCTGCTCGGCCGCCATCTGGGCGCTGTCCTTCTCCTCGGACATGCCGATCGGGCCCTGCATCTT
>NZ_JBFANX010000019.1:0-206188 GCF_040675005.1 Amycolatopsis sp. NPDC049691 | reverse complement strand
GGTGTTCGTCGCCGCCGCGGCCGTGTGGTTCGGCTTCGCGCTGCTCGGCCCGGCCACGACGGCGGCCGTCCGGCCCGGGCCCCTCGCGCTCACCCACCACATTGGGGCGCTTGGAGCGGGCTAGACCGGGATGACCGTCGGGACGATCATCGGGCGGCGGCGGTAGGTGTCGGCCACCCAGCGGCCGACCACCCGGCGAACCGCCTGCGCGATCCGGTGCGTGTCGGTGATGCCTTCGGCTTCCGTGCGGGCCAGCTCCATCTCCACCAGCGGCACGACGGCGTCGAGCGCCTTCGGGTCGTCGGAGAAGCCGCGGCCCGCGACCGTCGGGCTGCTGACCGCGCGGCCGGTGTTCGAGTCCACCGCGACGTTGATCGCGATGAACCCGCCCTCGCCGAGGACCAGCCGGTCCGACAGCGTCGACTCGCCGACGTCGCCGACCGAGAGGCCGTCGACGTACACGTGCCCCACCTCGACGCGGCCGGTGCGGGACGCCTTGCCGTCGACCAGGTCGACGACCACGCCGTCCTCGGCGATCACCACGTTCTCCGGGGCCACGCCGGTGCGGATCGCCAGCTCGCCGTTCGCGCGCAGGTGCTTCCACTCGCCGTGGACCGGCATCACGTTGCTCGGGCGCACCGCGTTGTACAGGTACAGCAGCTCCCCCGCCGAGGCGTGACCGGACACGTGCACCTTCGCGTTGCCCTGGTGCACGACGTTCGCGCCGAGCCGGGTCAGGCCGTTGACCACGCCGAACACCGCGGTCTCGTTGCCCGGGATCATCGAGCTGGCCAGCACGACGGTGTCGCCCGCGCGGATCGAGATCTGCCGGTGCTCGCCGCGTGCCATCCGCGACAGCGCCGAGAGCGGCTCGCCCTGCGAACCCGTCGAGACGAACAGCACCTTGCTCTCCGGCAGGGTGCTCGCCTGGTCGAGGTCGACGAGCAGGCCGTCCGGCACGTTCAGCAGGCCCAGCTCGGCCGCGATCCCCATGTTCCGGACCATCGACCGGCCGACGAAGGCGATCCGGCGGCCGTGCCGGTGCGCGGCGTCCAGCACCTGCTGGACGCGGTGCACGTGGCTGGCGAAGCACGCCACGATCACGCGCTGGTCGACGCGCCGGATGACGTCGTCGAGGACCGGGCCGATGTCGCGCTCGGGCATGACGAACCCGGGCACCTCGGCGTTGGTCGAGTCGACGCAGAACAGGTCGACGCCCTCGTCGCCGAGCCGGGAGAAGCCGGCCAGGTCGGTGAGGCGCCCGTCCAGCGGGAGCTGGTCGAGCTTGATGTCGCCGGTGTGCAGGACCACGCCCGCCGGGGTGCGGATGGCCACGGCCAACGCGTCCGGGATGGAGTGGTTGACCGCGAAGAACTCCAGGTTGAACGCGCCGACGTCGCGGCGCTCGCCCTCGCGGACCTGGATGAGGTTCGGCCGCTGCCGGTGCTCCTTGGCCTTCGCCGCGAGCAGGGCGTTGGTGAACTTCGAGCCGTAGATCGGCAGGTCCGGCCGCAGGCGCAGGAGGAACGGGACGGCACCGATGTGGTCCTCGTGCCCGTGGGTGAGCACCAGTCCGTCGATGTCGTCGAGGCGGTCCTCGATCGCGCGGAAGTCGGGCAGGATCAGGTCGACGCCGGGCTGGTCGTCCTCGGGGAAGAGCACCCCGCAGTCGACGATGAGCAGCCGCCCGCCGAATTCGAAGACGGTCATGTTGCGCCCGACCTCGCCGATGCCGCCCAGCGCGACGACGCGCAGGGCCCCTTCGGGAAGCTTGGGCGGGGCGTTGGTGGGGCCTGGACCTGGGGGAAGTGAGCTCACCGAGGCAGGGTCCCAACGCTGGTGTGCGAGGTCGGCGCCACGTAGGCGGCCCGCGAGTCTGCTTGTGCCACCCGCTCACCATGCCAGTCCTGGGCCGCCGTGTCGCCCAACGGCACGCCGCCCTGGCCGAGATCGGCGGCGATCAGGGTGGTCTGCTCGGCGGTCGGGGCGACGATCGGCAGGCGCGGGTCGCCGACGTCGAAGCCGCGCAGCCGCAGCGCCGCCTTGCTGAACGCGACCCCGCCGACCCGCGACATCGCGCGCAGCACCGGCAGCATGCCGCGGTGGTTGGTGCGCGCGGTGGACGTGTCGCCGTTCTCGTAGGCGTCGATCATGGCGCGGATCCGGCCCGCGACGACGTGACCGATCACACTCACCACGCCGGTGCCGCCGACCGAGATCCACGGCAGGTTCAGGCCGTCGTCGCCGGAGTAGTAGGCGAGGTGGGTGTTGGCGATGACCTCGGAGCCGGCGATCAGGTCGCCCTTGGCGTCCTTGACCGCGACGATCCGCGGGTGCTCGGCCAGCCGCAGCAGCGTGTCGACCTCGATCGGCACCACCGAGCGCGGCGGGATGTCGTAGAGCATCACCGGCAGCCCGGTGCTGTCCGCGACCGTCGTGAAGTGCGCGTGCAGGCCGGCCTGGCTCGGCCGCGAGTAGTACGGGGTGACGACCAGGAGGCCGTGCGCGCCGGCCGCTTCGGCCTGCTTCGCCTGCTCGATGCTGTGCGCCGTGTTGTTGGTGCCCGCGCCGGCCACGACGGTCGCGCGGTCGCCGACGGCCTCGACCACGGCGCGGATCAGCTCCTGCTTCTCCGCGTCGCTCGTGGTCGGGCTCTCGCCGGTGGTGCCGTTGACCACGAGGCCGTCGTTCCCCAGCTCCACGAGGTGCTCGGCCAGCTCCTGCGCCCGCTTCAGGTCCAGCGCGCCGTCGGCGTCGAAGGGGGTGACCATCGCGGTCAACACGCGCCCGAACGGCCGTCCGGGCGCTGCGGTAGGTGGGTTGGACATGCTGAGACGGTACCCCGTCGCTCCCGCGAAAACCGCGCCGACCTGGTCACGTCCGGCGAAGTGCGGAGGATTTCCGTGACCCGGCCGCTCGTCGCGGAACTTCTACTTGACCTTGGTCACGATCGGCGCGGAGATCGGGCCGCCGTCGGCCTTGGCCAGCACGCAGTAGAACTCGCGCGTCGGGTATTCGCCGCTTTCGGCCGGGACGCTCTGCCACTGCGCCTGGGTCGGCACGAGCGCCCGGTACTTGAGCCCGTCGCGCTTGGCCTCGGGGACGATCGACGAGCGGAACGAGGCCGCGCAGCGGGCTTCGGCGGCCGCGGTGACGGCGCCCAGGCCCGGGTAGGCGGCGATGGTCGCGTCGCTGTCGGACCAGTTCGTGGTGCCGATGACGTCGCCGGCGTCGTAGATCTCGAGGGTGTGGCTGTCCTTGCAGTCGCCGTCGTTTTCCTCGCTGATGACGCCGCCGTCCTGGACCGGCGCGTTGTAGCAGGGGTAGCTGGAGCTGGCGTCCACGCGCATCTGCCCGCCGAGGCCGAACGTCATGGTCGGCAGCTTCTGCTCGTCGACGGCCGGGGCCTCGAAGGCCCGGCCCGCGAAGAAGCCGCCTACCAGGGCGGCCACCACCAGCACCGCGGCGAGCGAGAGCCACACCGCGCGCAGGTTCTTCTTCGGCGGCTGGGGCGCGACCCGGGTCACGGGCTGGACCATCGCGGTGCCGCCCGGTGGGGTCGGCCGCATGCCCTGCGCCGTGGTCAGCAGGTTCTGGGCCTGCGCCGCGGTGAGGCGCGCGTCGGGGTTGGCGACGAGCAGGCCGAGGATGGCCGCGGCAAGCGGGCCCTGGCCGCGGGTCAGGTACGGGATCTCGGTCATGATCGCGTGCAGCGTCGCCGCCGTCGTCGCACGCTCGAACGGAATCGTGCCTTCGACGGCGAAGAACAGCGTCGCGCCCAGGGACCACAAGTCGGACGCGGGCAGCGCTTCGCGGCCTTCGACGCGTTCGGGCGCCATGAACGCGGGCGAGCCGACGATCATGCCGCTGGTGGTCAGGCGCGGGTCGTCGACGGCGTGGGCGATGCCGAAGTCGGTGAGCTTCACGCGGCCGTCCGGCGCGACGAGGATGTTCGCCGGCTTGACGTCGCGGTGCACGATCCCGGCGGCGTGCGCGGCCTGCAGCGCGGCCAGCACCCGCTCCCCCATGAGCGCGGCCTGCGCGGCCGGCATCGGGCCGCGCTGGCGCACGAGGTCGGCGAGCGACGGCGCTTCGACGAGCTCCATGACGATGAACGTGGTGCCGCCGTCGGTGACGACGTCGTAGACCGTGACGACGGCGGGGTCGTTGAGCCGCCCGCCGGTGCGCACCTCGCGCAGGGCGCGTTCGGAGAACACGGCGGCGGATTCCGCGTCGGGCAGCCGCAGTTCCTTGACGGCGACCTGGCGGCCGATGACCTGGTCCTGCGCCCGCCAGACGACGCCCATGCCGCCCCGGCCGAGTTCGCCGAGAAGCGCGTAGCGGCCCGCGACCACCCGCTGACCAGGCGTGACGGGCGCCTGCGGTGGATACGGCCGGGTCTGTTCGTCGGTCACGGTGCTCCTTTTGGCGGCGGTCGCGCAGATGCTAGTCGGACCGCTTCGGAGCGTTCGGGGTTCCGCGGAATTCGCGCGTCTCACCCCGGTACGGGATCCACCGGTAGCCCGGCGCGAAGTCGCTGAACTCGGCGCGTTCCCCGGTGGCGGCCCAGATGTCCTCGCTGACGACCAGTCCCGGGAACACCGTCAGGTCCTGCTCGGCCATCAGCTCGGCGTAGGTGCGGAATTCGTCGGTCTCCACGCCGGCGAGGGCGTAGCGGTAGACCGGCGGGGCGGTCCGCAGCAGCCAGTACAGCCGTCGCCCGGCCTCGGTCATCGCCGCCGGGTCGGCCGGCACCGCTTCGGGCGCCACGCCGCACCACCAGCCGGCGCCGTCGGTGTGGACGCGCGTCGGCCACCCGCCGAAGTGCTGCGCGAGGTCCCGGGCGTGGTTCTCGCGTTCTCCGCATTCGGCGTTCAAGCCGTAGCGCCAGGGCATGGTCAGCCGGTGAAGGTCAGGTAGATCAGGACCAGGTTCAACGCGATGATAACGCCCGCGACGACCGACGCGGCGACCGTCGTGAGCCGCCGGTTGACGTCCGCGCCCATCAGCGTCCGGTCCGCCGTCAGCCGGATCAGCGGCACCAGCGCGAACGGGATCCCGAACGACAGCACGACCTGCGAGACCACCAGGGCCGCGCTCGGGTCGGCGCCGAGGGCGAGCACCACGATCGCCGGGGTGAGGGTGACGAGCCGGCGCAGGACGAGCGGGATCCGCTTGTGCAGCAGGCCCTGCATGATCATGGCGCCGGCGTACGCGCCGACCGACGTCGACGCGAGCCCCGAGGCCAGCAGGCCGATCGCGAACATCAGCGCGACGGCCGGACCGAGCGCCTGCGCGACGGCGCCGTGCGCGCCCTCGATGCTGTCGACGCCGTCCTGGCCCTGCAGGTTGGTCGCGGCGAGCAGCAGCATGCCGAGGTTGACCGCGCCGGCCAGCAGCATCGCCAGGCCGACGTCGGCGCGGGTGGCGCGCAGGAGCCGGCGTTTCCGCGCCCCCTCCGGGCGGCCGTGGCGGTCGCGGACCAGGCCGGAGTGCAGGTAGACGGCGTGCGGCATGACGGTCGCGCCGAGCATCGCGGCGGCGATGAGGATGCTGCCCGCGCCGTCGAACTTCGGCACCAGCCCGCCGAGCGTGTCCGCCGCGGACGGCGGCTCGACGAACAGGCTCGCGAGGAAGCCGACCGCGATCACCGCCAGCAGGCCGGTGACGACGCGCTCGAACGTCCGCTGGCCGCCGCGGTCCTGGACCGCCAGCAGCGTCAGCGAGACCGCGCCGGTGATCAGGCCGCCGACCACCAGGGGCAGGTCGAACAGGAGGTAGAGCGCGATGGCGCCGCCGACGACCTCGGCGAGGTCGGTGGCGATGGCGACGACCTCCGCCTGCAGCCAGTACGCCAGCCGCGCGGGCCCCGACAGCCGGGCGCGCAGGGCCTCCGGCAGCGACATCCCGCTGACCAGGCCCAGCTTCGCCGACAGGTACTGCACGAGCACGGCCATCAGGTTCGCCGCGACGATCACCCAGACCAGCAGGTAGCCGTAGCGGGCGCCGGCGCTGACGTTGGAGGCGACGTTCCCGGGGTCGACGTAGGCGATCGCGGCGACGAACGCCGGGCCGAGCAGGGCCGACCCGGTGCGCAGCCGCGCCGCGAGTCTCGGCCGGACAGCCTCGGTGACCGCCATGTCGCCTGCCTCTCAACCGGGTGTCGGGAATCCCAAACCGAAGTTTAGGCATGCCGAACTTTCGATTTCAAGGGTGACGGCTCCCACCCTCGGACCGGGAGTACCCGTGAATCGCCCGCGGAAAAGCGTCAGGGGTGCGCGACTTCGTGACCGGATTCGCGCAGCGCCTTCACGGCGTGGTCGAGGTCGGTGCCGCGGACCAGGATGTGGTCGGTGTCGAAGGTGGACATGGAGAACAGCGCGACCCCGGCCGCGGCCAGCTCCGACGCGAGCGCGGCGATGATGCCGGTGAGCGTGAACTCCAGCGGCCCGCGGACCGAGAGCAGCCGCCAGCCGTCCTCCGCCGTGCCGCCCGCCGGTTCCCGCCCGGCCGGGCAGATGACGGACAGTTCCTCGGGGGTCCGCGTCACCGAGACGAACGCGGGTTCGCCGGGCGCGAGGAGCTCGGCGGGCACCGGGGCGTCCGCGGGCAGCCGGACGACGGCGTACTCGCCGGGCCGGACGTCGATCGCCAGTCGTTTCATCAGCCTTCGAACACCTTCGGGCTCGTCGCGATCTCGGTGCCGTCCGGCAGCGTCGAGATGGTGAAGTCGGCGAACACGTTCGCCGCGGCCTTCTGCAGGTGCCGGAGGCACTCCACGGCCAGTTGCCGGATTTCGACGTCGGCGTGCTCGGTCGCGCGCATCGCGATGAAGTGGCGCCAGGCCCGGTAGTTCCCGGTGACGACGATGCGGGTCTCGGTCGCGTTCGGCAGCACCGCGCGGGCGGCCTGGCGGGCCTGCTTCCGGCGCAGGGTCGCGCTCGGGACGTCGGCGAACTTCTCCTCGAGGCCGGCCAGGAGCTCGGTGTAGGCGTCGACGCTCGCCTGGGCCGCGGCGACGAACTTCTCGTGCAGCACGGGGTCGTTCGCGATGACGTCGGGCTCGACGAAGGCGGCGTCGCGCTCCGGGGCGTACCGGCGCGAGAGCTGCGAGTAGGAGAAGTGGCGGTGCCGGATCAGCTCGTGGGTCAGCGAGCGGGAGATCCCGGTGATGTAGAAGGTCACCGAGCCGTGCTCCAGTACCGCGAGGTGCCCGACGTCGATGATGTGCTCGAGGTAGCCGGCGTTGGTCGCGGTGACCGGGTTCGGCTTGTCCCACGCCTGGTAGCAGGCGCGGCCGGCGAACTCGGCGAGCGCTTCGCCGCCTTCGGCGTCGGTCGACCAGGGCACGTCCTCCGGCGGCAAGAACTCCGTCTTCGCGATCAGCTGCACCCGGGGTGACACGGCCACGTTCGCACTCCTTCCGCGGGCTCCTCCGTGAGCCTAACCGCTCGCTTGACTGACACCACGAGTGACGTCATAGTGGTGTCATGGACCTGACGCCGTACATCGCCAACCTTCGCGAGGACCTCGCGAACACGGCTGCCGCCGGGGACGAGCACACCCGGCGGGCGGCCGCGCTGCTGTCTTCCGCGCTCGAACCCGCCGTCCGCCTGACGCTCATGAACGCCCTCGCCGACCTCGCCGCCGAGGTCACGGCCGCTTTGCCCGGCCAGGTGGTCGACGTGCGGCTGGACGGCCGGGACGTCCGCGTGGTCGTCACCGGCTCCGCCGAGGAGCCGACGTCACGCGCGACACCACGTGACACCACGCCGCCACCACCGCCGATCGACGGCGGCGACATCTCCCGCATCACGCTGCGCCTGGTCGAGCAGATCAAGGGCCAGGCCGAGCGCGCGGCGGCGGCGCAGGGCGTCTCGCTGAACACGTTCGTCTCCCAGGCGGTGCAGGGCGCGCTGGGGCACGGCTCGCTCGGCGCGGGCCCGAAGCACCACGGCAAGGGCGACCGGCCCGGGTCGCACCTGCACGGCTGGGTCGAAGGCTGAGGGGATCCGAGATGAGTGACGAAGAGACCGTTCCGAACGACGAACTGGTCCGCATCGACGAGTTCGAGACCGAGGGCCCCCTGGACCTGGACGTCGGGGTGACGATCGGCCGCGTGGAGATCGTCCTGGAGGGCGACTCCGGCGCCCGCGTCGAGCTGCGGCACGACCAGGGCGAGCAGCAGCCGTGGGTGGCGGGGGTCAACAGCCTGCTGTCCTGGGTGGGCGAGCGGTTCGGCGACCAGCTGGGCGTGGACCCGTCGGGGGCCAACCCGGCCGAGGCGGTGCGGCAGAGCCGGATCGAGAAGCTGGGCAACCGCCTGGTCGTCCAGGCGCCGAAGGCGTGGCAGCTGCGGAACGTGGCGCTGTCGGTGGTCGTCCGCGCTCCGGCGGGTTCCCACGTGGACGTCCGGGCGGGCGCGGCGGACGTGACGGTGACCGGCTCGGCCGGCCGCGTCGACCTGCTGACGGGCTCCGGCGAGGTCAAGCTCGACCGCGCCGACGGCTCGGCGACGATCCGCACGGGCAGCGGCGCGATCAAGCTCGGCCCGACGCTGGGCGGGTTGCAGCTGCGCAGCGGCAGCGGCCACGTCGAGGCGTCGTCGATCGCGGGCTCGGCCACGCTGGCGACGGGAACGGGCGACGTGTGGCTGGGCGCGGTATCGGGCGAGGTGATGGCCCGCACGGGCAGCGGCGACCTGTCGGTGGCCGACGCGGCTTCGGGCTCGCTGGACCTGATCACGGGCTCGGGCGAGGTCCGGGTGGGCATCCGCGGCGGGACCGCCGCCGAGGTCGAGCTGACGTCGAGCGGCGGCCGGGTGTCCAGCGAGCTGGACGTGGCGGACAGCGCGCCCGAGGGCGGGGTCCAGTTGAAGGTGCGCGCCCGGACGGGCTCCGGCAACGCCGTGGTGACGCGCGCGGCCGGCTGAGGGAAGCGGGCCGTGCCCGGCGGGGGCCGGGCGCGATCCGCACGACCGGACGGGCTTCCCGCGGCCGTCCGGTCGAAGGGGGTGGCGGGCCGTTCCCGACGGGGATCTCCGGGAACGGCCCGCTTCTTCGCGTTCAACTGGCCTCGCCCGGTCCGCTGCCGCGCGGGGTGACCTTCTGCGGGGCTCGGCCTCAGCGCACCAGTTTTGCCAACAGGCGGGCCAGATCGCCGCGGGTGCCGACTGCCACGCCGGACAAGCCCAGCCACTCCGCCATGTGCTTCAGCTCCGCCGCCAGCTCCGGCAGCACCCGGGCCACGTCGGCGTCCTCCTCCGCGAACGCTCCCTGGACCCGCAATACCCCCGCCGCCCGGTCGGACTTCAGGTCGACCCGGGCCACCAGCGAGCCGTCCAGGAGGAACGGGAACACGTAGTACCCGTACACCCTCTTCGGCTCCGGGACGTAGATCTCGATGCGGTAGTGGAACCCGAACAGCCTCTCCGTGCGGGCCCTCTCCCAGATCAGCGGGTCGAACGGGCACAGCAGCGCCCTCCCCGGCACCGCGCGGGGCGTGCGCGCCTCGACGTGGCGGTAGGCCACCGGTTTCCAGCCGCGGACCGCCACCGGCTCCAGGACTCCCGACTCCACCAGCTCCGCCACCGCCTGGCGGGCCGGCGCCGGGCCCAGGCGGTAGTAGTCGCGCAGGTCCGTCTCCGTCGCGACGCCCAGTGCCCGCGCCGAACGCTCGATCAAGCCCCGGGCGCCCTCCTCGGCGGACACCGTGCGGGACAGGATCTCGGCCGGGACCACCCGCTCGGTCAGGTCGTAGAGCCGTTCGAACGAACGACGTGTGCCCGTGGTCAGCTGGCCGATGCCGAACAGGTACTCGCAGACGCGCTTGACCTCCGACCGCTCCCACCACGAGCCCGGGCCGCGGCGCTGGGCGTCCGCCTCCACCTCGCGCTCGATGCCGCCCGCGCCGATCGGGCCCAGTTCCTTCACCACCGACAGGATCTCGTCGACCAGGCCCGGCGACTTCTCGATCAGCGGGCCGTAGTGCTTCCACCAGCCGTCGCGCTTCGCGCCCGAACGGATCAGCGGCCAGTCCTCGATCGGGAGCAGGCTCGCCTCGTGCGCCCACGTCTCCACCAGCAGGCGCGGTTGGCGCGCCGAGTGGGACCACGCCGCGCCGTCCAGGACCGCCGGGTCGTACGCGCCCAGGCGGGAGAACACCGGCATGTAGTGCGCCCGGACTGCGACGTTCACCGAGTCCAGCTGCAGCAGCTGGACCCGCGACAGCACCCGTTTCAGGTGCCGCCGGGACACCGGGCCGGACGGGCGGGGGTCGGCGAAGCCCTGTGCGGCCAGGAAGGTCTTCCGGGCCGCCGAGACGCTGATCGTTTGCATGGTGCCGTCATGGTGCCACCCACCACCGACAAAAACGCGCACCAGTAGATTCACACCCCATGAGCGACGCCGCCGTCCGCCCCGCCGACCTGTCCGACGCCGCGGAGATCGCCCGCATCCAGCGCGACACCTGGCACGCCGCCTACGAGGACCTGCTCGGCAAGAACGCCCTGGCCGAGCTGGACGCCGCCGACCTCGCCGGCACCTGGAGCGAGACCATCGAGTACCCCGGCAGCCAGGTCTACGTCGCCACGGAGGGTGACTTCACCGTCGGGTTCTGCGTCGTCGGCCGGGCGCCCGACGGCGAGGTCGCCGCCGCCGACGGCAGCCTGCCCGAGGACGCCGAGACCACCGGCCTGATCGCCACCCTGCTCGTCGAGCCGCGGTGGGGCCGGCGCGGCCACGCCGGACGGCTACTCGCGACGGCCGCCGCGGGCCTCCGGGCCGACGGCGCCACCCGCGGCATCGCCTGGGTCGCCCAGGGCGACCACGCCTCCCTCGGCTTCTACCGGCGCGCCGGCTGGAACCCCGACGGCACGGTCCGCACCCTCGACACCGGCGACCGCATGGTCCGCGAGGTCCGGCTCACCGGCACCCTCGACCTCGCGCTCGCCTGAGTCCCGGAAGATCACCCACCGCATCACGGCGTACATGAACACGCCCTCGCACGCGCCCGCGAGCAGCCGTGACACGTGGTATTCAACGCCCAAGGCCGTCAGTCCCGCGCCCACACCCAGCAAAAACGCCGCGTAATTGACAGCAATCGCCCCTATGTAAAGCACGAGCTGCATTCCGACGGCGGCGTGGGAATGGAAGTTGAACGTCCGGTTCAGCACGAAGCTCAGCCCGAACGCGCAGCAGTACGCCAGCGTGATCGAAAGCCACACCGGCCGGCCGAGCACGCCGTGGAAGACCGTCAGCAACCCGAGGTCGACGCCGAACGTCAGACCGTTGATGACGCAGAAGCCCAGAAACGTCGGCGCCACGATCCGCGACAGACCCAGCGGCAGGACGCGCACGATCGCCTGGCAGAGGGCGCCGAATCGGTCGGCGGGCGTTCGGGGTTGCTCGGCGGCCACCCCGTCAGCGTTCCAGCGGGAGGTGGCCGGAAGACGTCGCGCAGGTGATCTTCTGGTGCGGACCACCCGCCGAAGAGGGGGGTTAACCCCAGTGCGCGGAGATTTCAGACTGATAACTTGGAGTACGCGAACGAAATCGAGGAGGTGACACGATGAGCTGGATCCTGCTGACGCTGGGGGTCGCGTTCGGTTCGGCCATCGTGCCGCTGATCAACGCCGAGGTGTTCCTGCTCGGGCTGTGCGCGAGCCAGCCGGGGCTGCACTGGCTGTGGCTCGGGGCGGCGGTGGCCGTCGGGCAGATCGCCGGCAAGTCGCTGTACTTCCTGGCGGCGCGCGGAACGATCAAGCTGCCCAAGGCCCTGCACGACCGCCTGCACCGCGAACGGCCGATGACCGAGCGACGCGTCCGCTGGCAGCTGCGCACCAAGCGGATGCGCGGCTGGATCGACGCGCTGCGCGAACGCTGCCACCGGCACCCGCACTGGATGGCGGGCACCTACGGGGTGAGTTCCCTGGTGGGCCTGCCGCCGTTCATGGCGACGAGCGTGCTGGCCGGCGTGGTCCGCATGCGCCTGGCGACGTTCTTGACGACCGGGCTGGCCGGAAGGTGGATCCGCTTCAGTTTGATAGCCGCTTCACCCGCGGTGTTCGCCGGGTGGCTGCACCACTGAGGTCAGGGCGGTCCAGGCGGCGCGGGACACGGTGAGCTGGCCCAGGTGACGGGCTTTCGTGTCCCGAATCCCGACGGTCTCGCCGAGAAGAACTTCGACGCACTCTTCCGTTGCGGTGTAGCTCGACGTGCGCCACGTGTACACGCTTCCCCCTAACGCGCTGCCTCCCGAAGCAGAGCTTGCGAGGCTTCTTCGGTCAATGCCTTGTCCAGCAACAGCTTTACCAGCTTCCGATAGCTGGCGATAGCGTCCAACTCGTTGACAAAGGCGCTGGCGTGGTAGTGCTCCATGTACACGATCGCGGGGTCAGCAGGGAACTCGTAGAGGGCGAACATGCCGATCTTGCCCGGGTGGTAGCCCACGTCGGCAGGCACGATGCGCACGGAGATGTGCGGCGCCGCGGACAAGACGAGCAAGTGATCGATTTGGTCGGACATGAGGTTCTCATCGCCGACCATTTCGCGGATCGCAAGCTCGGAGATGATCGCCCTGAGGCGGACCGGCTGCCGGGTGGAGAGAATTCGCTGGCGATCCAAGCGCGCCATCAGCCGCGCGTCGGCCTCGTCCACTCTGATGCCGGATGCGGTAAGCAGCGCGCGGGCGTAGTCGGGGGTCTGCAGCAAGCCCGGGACGATCAGCGGGGACCAGTTGGTGATCTGGCTGGCCGTCCGCTCGCATTGCATGACCGCCGTGAGGGCCGCGGGGAGATCCGACGGGTTGGAGTCCAGCCAGTTGGGTTCCTTGGCATGCGTTGCGAGGAAAAGGATCCGCTCGGTCGTCGTGCGATCGACGCGGAGGTAGCCGAGGATGCGGGCCACCTCCTCCACCGGCGGCACCCGCATCCCCAGCTCCCACTGGGACAACAACCGCGGGTCGATCTCCAGCGCTCGCGCCAGCTCACGTAACCCGAATTTCCTTGCTTCGCGCACTTCGCGCAGCGAAGCGGACAACGCACGCAACCCCGGTGACGATGAAGTCGGTTTCATGCCGGGGATAGTACGAACACCGCGCATTTCCCGAATGAACGACAACTGTCAGCGAAATGCCACACCGCGAATTCAGCGGTCGGCGGCCTCCAGCTCGACGGCCTTCTTCATCGTCTCGCGGGCCCGTCGGCGGTCGCCCGCGATGTCGTACGCGTACGCCAGCTTGTACCAGGCCCGCCAGTTCTCCTGGTCCGCCTCGACCTCCGCGCGGCGCTCGGCGAACCACGCGTCGGCCGCGTCACGATCCACGCGGCCCGACGGCCGGCGCGGGAGGTCCGAGACGTCCGGGAGCGCGCCCTCGGCGTCCAAGCGACGGGACAGACGCTGGATCTGCACCCCGTTGCGCCAGGTCATCACCACGACCCAGATGCCCAGGACCGGCAACAGCAACACCCCGGCACCCAGCGCGATGCCGACACCGGTACCCGTCTTGAACAGGGCGAACGCCCGGTCCGCCAGCAGGAACAGGTAGACGACCAGCGCCGCCGTCAGCAGCAGCGCCACATTGCGGGCCCTCACAGGTCGAGCACGTTCTCCAGGCCGACCGTCAGGCCGGGGCGCTTCAGCACCTCGCGCACGCCGAGCAGCACGCCCGGCATGAACGACGTGCGGTCGAGGGAGTCGTGGCGGATCGTCAGGGTCTCCCCCTCGCCGCCGAACAGGATCTCCTCGTGCGCCACCAGGCCCGGCAACCGGACCGAGTGGACGTGGACTTCCTCGACCGAGGCGCCGCGGGCGCCGTCCAGCTCGGACGTCGTCGCGTCCGGACCCGGCGTCACGCCCGCCTCCGCGCGCGCCGCCGCGATCATCCGGGCGGTGTGCGCGGCCGTGCCCGAAGGCGCGTCGGCCTTGCGGTTGTGGTGCAGCTCGATGATCTCCGCCGACGCGTAGAACTTCGCCGCCTGGGCCGCGAACCGCATCGCGAGAACCGCGCCCAGAGCGAAGTTCGGCGCGATCAGCACGCCCAGCGACGGCTTCGGCTCCAGCAGCGCGCGCAGCGAGGCCAGCCGGTCCTCGCTGAAGCCCGTCGTGCCGACGACCGCGTGGATGTCGTGCTCGACCAGGTACTCGAGGTTGCCCATGACGGCGTCGGGGTGGGTGAAGTCGACGACCACCTGGGCGTCGGCCAGGGCCGCGAAGTCGTCGCCCGCGTCCAGGGCGGCCACCAGCTTCAGGTCCGCAGCGCCTTCGACGGCGTTCACCACCGTCGCACCCATCCGGCCGCGCGCACCGAGCACACCGACGTTGATGGTCATGAAGCGATCACCTCGTGCAGGTCGTCAGGAAGGTCGTCGGCGTGAGCGTACGGCCCCACGACCGCCGCCGCCGAGACCCCGCCCGGTCGCGCGAACAAAGTGCGAGCGAGCGCACACACCTCTTCGGTGGTGACGGCGTCGATGCGGGCGATCGTGTCGTCGACGCCCAGGTAGCGGCCGTAGTTGAGCTCGTTCTTGCCGATCCGCGACATCCGCGACGACGTGTCCTCCAGGCCCAGCACGATCCCGCCGCGCAGCTGGCCCTTGGCGCGGGCCACCTCGGCGTCGGTCAGGCCGTCGACGCCGACCTTGTCGAGCACCTCGCGGATGACGCCGGCGACGTCGCCGAGCTTCTCCGGCTGGCAGCCCGCGTACACGGCCATGTGCCCGGTGTCGGCGTAGCTGGCGACCGACGAGTACACCTGGTAGGCCAGCCCGCGCTGCTCCCGGATCTCCTGGAACAGCCGCGACGACATGCCGCCGCCGAGCGCCGCGTTGAGGACCGACAGCGCGAAGCGGCGGTCGTCGTGGCGCGACAGCGAGCGCAGGCCCAGCATGACGTGCGCCTGCTCGGTGTCGTCGGTGTGCAGGGCCAGCTTCGGCAGGGTCCTGATCCGGGCGCGGCCCTCGCGCGGCGCGATGGGGGTGCCGGCGCCGTCCAGCCGACCGCGAAGGGCCTTGCGGACCAGCCGGAGCACCTGGTTGTGGTCGATGTTCCCGGCCACGGACAGGACCATCCGCGGCAGCGTGTAGCGGCGCTTGTAGAAGTTCCGCAGCGCCGCGGGCGACATCCCGATGATCGACTTCTCGGTGCCCAGCACCGGGCGGCCGAGCGGGTGGTCGCCGAGGATCGCCGTCACGAACGTCTCGTGCAGCAGGTCCTCGGGGTCGTCGTCGCGCATCGAGATCTCTTCGAGGACGACGCTGCGTTCCATGTCCATGTCGCGGTCGGTGCAGAGCGCCTCGAACACGACGTCGGTGACCAGGTCGACCGCGAGCGGGAGGTCGGCGTCGAGCACCTGCGCGTAGTAGCAGGTGTGCTCCTTCGCCGTGAAGGCGTTGAACTCGCCGCCGACGGCGTCGATCTCCTCGGCGATCTGCGTGGCGTCGCGGTGCTTCGTGCCCTTGAACAGCAGGTGCTCGAGGTAGTGCGCGGCGCCGGCGACGGCGGCCGGCTCGTCGCGGGAGCCGATGCCGACCCACAGCCCGACCGTGGCCGAGCGGGACGCCGGGACGTGCTCGGTGATCACGCGCAGGCCGCCGGGGAGGACGCTGCGCCTGACGACCGCACCGTCCGGAGTGGACTCGAGCGTGCGGGTGGTGCCGACGGGCTGCTCGTGCCCGGAAACCTGCCGTGCCATGGGTTCCTTACTCACGATGCCGCGAAGGCCTCCTCACCGGACGCGGCGAGGAGGCCTTCGACGGACCTTGCGTCTTACTTGGCGTCGGCCTTCTCGGCGTCGGCCTTCTTCTCGTCACCCTCGGCGGGCTTGGCGGCGTCGTCGTCCTTGACGACGATCAGGCTGATCTTGCCGCGGTTGTCGATGTCGGCGATCTCGACGCGGAGCTTGTCGCCCACGTTGACCACGTCCTCGACCTTGGCGATCCGCTTGCCGTTGCCCAGCTTCGAGATGTGCACCAGGCCGTCCTTGCCCGGCAGCAGCGAGACGAACGCGCCGAACGCGGCCGTCTTCACCACGGTGCCGAGGAAGCGCTCGCCGACCTTGGGCAGCTGCGGGTTGGCGATGGCGTTGATCTTGTCGATCGCCGCCTCCGCCGACGGGCCGTCGGCCGCGCCCACGTAGATCGTGCCGTCGTCCTCGATCGAGATGTCGGCGCCGGTCTCCTCGGTGATCGAGTTGATCATCTTGCCCTTCGGGCCGATGACCTCGCCGATCTTGTCGACCGGGATCTTCACGCTGGTGACGCGCGGGGCGAACGGGCTCATCTCGTCCGGGCCGTCGATCGCCTCGGCGATGACTTCCAGGATGGTGAGCCGGGCATCCTTCGCCTGCTTCAGCGCGGCGGCGAGCACCTCGGAGGGGATGCCGTCGAGCTTCGTGTCCAGCTGCAGCGCGGTGATGATGTCCTTGGTGCCGGCGACCTTGAAGTCCATGTCGCCGAGGGCGTCCTCGGCACCGAGGATGTCGGTCAGCGCCACATAACGCGTCTCCCCATCCACCTCGTCGGAGACCAGGCCCATCGCGATGCCCGCGACCGGCGCCTTCAGCGGCACACCGGCGTTGTACAGGCCCATCGTGGACGCGCAGACCGAGCCCATCGACGTCGAGCCGTTGGAGCCCAGCGCCTCGGAGACCTGGCGGATCGCGTACGGGAACTCGTCGCGCTTCGGCAGCACCGGAACCAGGGCGCGCTCGGCGAGCATGCCGTGGCCGATCTCGCGCCGCTTCGGCGAACCGACGCGGCCGGTCTCCCCGGTGGAGAAGGGCGGGAAGTTGTAGTGGTGCAGGTAGCGCTTCGTCGTCTCCGGCGAAAGGGAGTCGATCTGCTGCTCCATGCGGAGCATGTTCAGCGTGGTGACGCCCAGGATCTGGGTTTCGCCGCGCTCGAACAGCGCCGAGCCGTGCGCCCGCGGGATCACGGCGACCTCGGCCGAGAGCGACCGGATGTCGGTGAGGCCACGGCCGTCCATGCGGATCTTCTCGGTGAGGACCCGCTGGCGCATGATCTTCTTCGTCAGGGCCTTGAACGCCCCGCCGATCTCCTTGTCGCGGCCCTCGAAGGCCTCGCCCTCGCCCAGGCCGACCTTCTCCAGGACGGCGGCCTTGACCTCGTCGGTCGCGCGGTCGCGGTCCTGCTTGCCGGCGATCTGCAGCGCGCGGGACAGGTCGTCGGTGGCGATGGCCGCGACGGCCTCGTAGACGTCCTGCTCGTAGGCCGGGAACAGCGGGAACTCGCCGGTCGGCTTGGCGGCGACGTCGGCCAGCTTCTGCTGGGCCTCGCACAGGACCTTGATGAACGGCTTGGCGGCCTCGAGACCCTCGGCGACCGAGGCCTCGTCCGGCGCCTTGCCGCCCGCGGCGATCAGGTCGAGCGTGTGCTCGGTGCCCTCGGCCTCGACCATCATGATCGCGACGTCGTCACCGACGATGCGGCCGGCCACGACCATGTTGAAGGTGGCCTTCTCCAGCTGCGTCCAGGTCGGGAAGGCGACCCACTGGTCTTCGATCAGCGCGACGCGCACGCCGCCGACCGGGCCGGAGAACGGCAGGCCGGCGATCTGGGTGGAGGCCGACGCGGCGTTGATCGCCAGCACGTCGTACGGGTCGTCCGGGTTGAGGCTCTGGACGGTGATGACGACCTGGATCTCGTTGCGGAGACCGTCGGTGAACGACGGGCGCAGCGGGCGGTCGATCAGGCGGGCGGTGAGGATCGCGTCGGTCGACGGGCGGCCCTCGCGGCGGAAGAACGCGCCGGGGATGCGGCCCGCGGCGTACATGCGCTCTTCGACGTCCACGGTCAGCGGGAAGAAGTCGAAGTGCTCCTTCGGGTGCTTCGACGCGGTCGTCGCCGAGAGCAGCATGGTCTCTTCGTCGAGGTACGCGACGACGGCGCCGGCGGCCTGCTTGGCCAGGCGGCCCGTCTCGAAGCGGACGGTGCGAGTGCCGAACTTGCCGTTGTCGATGACGGCTTCGGTCTCGTGCACGGTGACTCCGGTGGAGTCGGTCATAGACAGTTCTCCTCTTTGGTTCCTTCTACTGGCGCGAGTCTCCCACCCTGGGACCCGTTTCGCCTGAGGACGCTCGAGGAATGAGGCCGGTCTTCGATCGAAGCCCCCGGGTCGTTACCCGGGAACCACTACCGAGGACCGGCGGACGGACCCTCGTGCGCGCTCGCGCCGTTCGGTGTGGCGAGGGGGAGCGGCCGCGTGGCCACTCCCCCTCGGTAAAGCTATCGGCGCAGGCCGAGGCGCTGGATCAGCGCACGGTAACGCTCGATGTCCACCTTCATCACGTAGTTCAGCAGCCGGCGGCGACGGCCGACCAGCAGCAGGAGCCCGCGACGCGAGTGGTGGTCGTGCTTGTGAGCCTTGAGGTGCTCGGTGAGGCCGACGATCCGCTTGGTCAGCAGCGCGACCTGGGCCTCGGGGGAACCCGTGTCCGAGTCGTGCACGCCGTACTCGGCCAGGATCGACTTCTTCTCTTCGGTGGACAGCGCCACTTGTGTTGCTCCTCGAAATAATCAGTGCCGTGCGGCCCCGGACGTGGATACACGCCGGGAAGACGGTCACGGCCGCCACGGACTGCAGCCGGACCCGCCCGTGAGGTTACCAGCCCGCTGAACAGCGTCTTCAGGCGCGGTCCAGCTCGAAGGCGCGGGCGATCCGGTAGCGGGGGCCACCCGGTTCGCGCTCGCTGGTCATCAGCGCCACCGCGTCCGCCGTCCAGCGGCGGCTGGTGAAGCCGGCCAGTCTTTCCGTCCAACGCGCGGCGGGCCCGGGTTCTTCCCGGGGGAACCGCGCGAGCGTCAGGTGGGCCGTGTAGGGCCTCGCCTCGGCGTCGGCCCCCGCGGCGTGCGCGAGGGGCGTCAGCTCGGCTCCGGCGACAGTCAACCACAGCACCCCGGGGAACGTCGCGGCCTTTTCCAGCCGGACGTCGACGGCGGCGTGCCCGGCCAGCCGACCGGCGAGCCAGGCCGCGCGGGTGTCCAGGTCGTCGTGGCCGTAGTAGGCGAGGGTGACGTGCCAGCGCTCCGGCGGCTCCCACCGCAGGCCGTCGCCGGGGTCGCCGAGGGCCGCGGCGACCTGCTCGACGACGTCGTCCGGCGGGAGCAGCGCGCTGAACAGGACCGGCATCAGGAGCCGTTGCCCGCCCGGCGCAGCAGGTCGGCGATGGCCGGGAAGTCGTCGTCGAGGCGCTTGGCGGCCTCGCCGAGGTCCTCGTCCTCGGCGACGTCACGCAGGTAGGCGAGCACCCGCCGGTCTTCGTTGATCACCGGGATGTTGTCGCGGCCGACGGTCGGGCGGGAGTCGCGGACGTCCTCCATCGCGGCCAGCATCGCCTCGCGGTTGCCGGCGGCGACCTCGGGCACGAGGATCTTGCGCTCGAGCATGATCATCCTGGCCAGCACGACCGGGTTGCCGATCTTCGCCCGGCGCCCGCTCATCACCTGGCTGAGCATGGGGGCGCTGATCCCGAGGACCTCGGCCAGGAACGCCTGCGAAACGTCGAACGCGACCACGAGCCGGCGCACGCGGTCGCCGAGCGGCTCCCCGTACCACTCGCGCTGCAACGCGATGTTGCGCTGGACGATCTTGTGGTCCTCCACCAGTTCCGCTCCCCTTGTCCCCGCTCGCGCACACCGTCCGTGAGCATTTTGCCATCGCTGTCACGTGCGTGAACGCGAAATCCCCTATTCGCCCCCGGTAGGGGTGTCCGGGGGCACCTCCAGTGCCTTTCTCGTCTCGATCACGTCGTCGTCGATCTGCGTCACCAGCCCGGCCGAGTCGGCGAACCGGACCTGGTCGCGCAGCCGCGTCACGAAGTCGATCGCCACGTGCTGGCCGTAGAAGTCCTCGTCGACGTCGAGGACGAACGCCTCGACGGTCCGCTCGCGCCCGGAGAACGTCGGGTTGGTGCCGACCGAGACCGCGGCGCGCAGCCGGCGCGCCGGGTCGGCCGAGCGGGTGAACCAGGCGCTGTACACACCATCGGCCGGGACGGCGGCGAAGCGCGGCGTCGACAGGTTCGCCGTCGGGTAGCCGAGCTCGTGGCCGCGGCCGTCGCCGCGCACGACGATGCCCTCGAGGCGGTGCGGGCGGCCGAGCGCCTCGGCCGCGGCGACGACGTCGCCGGCGTCGATGCACGACCGGACGTAGGTGCTGGAAAAGGTGATCGCCGACTGGTCCTCTTCGGACAGTTCCTTGCCCTGCAGCTCGGCGCCGTAGGCGGCGAAGCCGAACCGGCGGCCGAGGGTGCGCAGCATCGCGACGTCGCCGGCGGCCTTGGCGCCGAAGGTGAAGTTGTCGCCGACGATCACCGCGGCCGCGTGCAGGCGGTCGACGAGCACCTCGTGCACGAACTCCTCCGGCTGCAGCCGGGACAGCTCCAGGGTGAAGGGCAGCACGCAGAAGACGTCGACGCCGAGGCCTTCGACGAGCTCCGCCTTGCGCCGCAACGTGGTCAGCTGCGCCGGGTGACTGCCGGGCCGCAGGACCTCCGACGGGTGCGGGTCGAACGTCAGCATGACGCTCGGCAGCCCGCGTTCGGCCGCCGCGGCCACGGTCCGGTGGACCAGCTCCTGGTGCCCGCGGTGCACCCCGTCGAACACGCCGATGGTGACCACGCACCGGCCCCAGCCGCCGGGGAGATCCCCCAGCCCACGCCACCGCAGCACGTCAGACTCCCGTCTCTCAAGGGCCACCCTAGGCGGGCAGCAACACGACCACTGCCCGGGACACGCCTTCGTCGTCGGCGGCCAGCGCGAGGACCCGGCCGTCGGGGCCGAAGAGCCCGTAGGTCCCTTCGACGCCGGCGGCCGGGATGCGCTGACCGTGCCGGACCGCCTTCGCCGTGGCGGCGTCGAGGTCGCGGCGCGGGAAGGCCGCGGCGACCGCGGCGTCGAGGTCCAGGCTCAGTTCCGGCTTCTCCTCGAGCTGGTCGAGGGTCCGGGCCTTGGCCAGGGTGAACGGGCCGACCGTCGTGCGCCGCAGCGCCTTCAGGTGCCCGCCGACCCCGAGGTCCGCGCCGAGGTCGCGGGCCAGGGCGCGGACGTAGGTGCCGGACGAGCACTCGACGACGGCGTCGACCTCGATGTGGTCTTCCTCGTGGCGGATGCCCAGGACGTCGAAGCGGTAGACAGTCACCGGCCGGGCCGGGATCACGACGTCCTCGCCGGCGCGGACGCGGGCGTACGCGCGCTTGCCGTCGATCTTGACCGCGCTGACCGCGCTCGGCACCTGCTGGATGTCGCCGGTCAGCTTTTCGACGCCACTCGCGATGTCTTCGTCTTTCACGTCCGCGGTCGCGGCCCGCGTGAGGACCTCGCCCTCGGCGTCGTCGGTCGTGGTGCTGCTGCCGAGGCTGAGGGTGGCGAGGTAGGTCTTGCGGTCCAGCGCGAGGTGGCCGAGCAGCTTGGTGGCGCGCTCGATGCCGAGCACCAGCACGCCGGTCGCCATCGGGTCGAGCGTGCCGGCGTGCCCGACCTTGCGGGTGCCCATGATCCGGCGGGCGCGGGCGACGACGTCGTGCGACGTCATGCCGGCGGGCTTGTCGACGATCAGCAGACCGGGCGGCGGGGCGGGACGGCGGGGCGGTTTGGGGCTCGACACGCGGCAAACCCTACTGGCCGCCGATCGTGGGTCGATCAGGCCGCTCGGAGCCGCCAGGATGGGGGCGTGACGGAGATCGAAGTCCGGGCCGTCCGGCCCGCCGAACTGGCCGCCGTCGCCGAGCTGCGGTGGCGCTGGGTGGCCGAGCAGGACGGCCTGCCCGGCGACGGCCGCGCGGAGTTCGTGCGCGAGTTCGCGCTGTGGGCGCGGGAGCACGCGGCCACCCACCACTGCCTCGTCGTGGTGCGCGCCGGGCGGGTGCTCGGGATGGCGTTCCTGGCGGTCACCCCGCGCGTGCCGACCCCGGCGGCGTTCACCAGGGCCTGCGGTGACGTGCAGAGCGTCTACGTCGTGCCCGAAGCCCGCCGCGAGGGGCTCGGCGGGATGCTGATCGAGGCCGTCCTGCGGCTGGCCGGAGAGCTGGAACTGGAGCGCGTCACGGTGCACTCGTCGGGGCCGGCCGTGCCGGCTTACGAGCGGCGCGGGTTCGCGGTCGCGCCGCAGCTGCTGCAGGTGCCGGTCAGGCGGCCACGATCGGTGTCTCCGGCAGGGCGGCGTCCCAGCGGCGGCGGGTGATCCGGACCGGCAGCTCCTCGCCGCGAGCCTCGGCCAGGAACAGGTGGGCGCGGGTGCGGCGCCACCACACGAGCATCCGGGCCGTGCCCAGCGCCAGGATCGCGACGATGGCCAGCAGCGAGATCCGGAAGCTGCCGCCGGTCCACTGGAGCAACACGCCGACGAGCAGGGCGGCGATGGTCGTCGCGACGAAACCGCCGACGTTGACCACGCCGGTCGCCGTGCCGACGCGGCTGAGCGGGTTGTAGTCGCGGGCGAGCGCGAAGCCGATCATCGACGCCGGGCCGCCGAGGGCGAGGAACGCGAACGCGGGCACCAGCACCGGTACGGGCACCGTGCCCGGCCAGCTCAGCAGCACCGCCCAGATCAGCGCGGCGCCGCCGATGTAGCCGCCGACCAGCGGCATCCGCAGCGAGGGACGCCTGCCGATGAGGCCGCCGAGCAGCGGGCCGCCCGCCATCGAGCCGAAGACGAACACCGTGAGCAGCGCGCTGGCCGTGGCCTTCGACTGCCCCTGGCCCTGCACCAGCCACGGGACGCCCCACAGCAGCGTCAGGGCGTTGGGGGCGAACATCGTGCTGAAGTGGACCCAGAAGCCCAGGCGCGTGCCCGGCGTCCGCCAGGCCTCGGCGACCTGGTGGGCGAGCTGGCGCGGCCGGACCTCTTCGCGGACGGGCGGCTGCTCGCCGGCCGGGACGTCGCGCACGCGCAGGGCCACGACCAGCGTGTAGAGGACGGTGATGGCGCCGACCGCGAGGAAGGTGGGGGTCCAGCCGGCGCCGTCGAGCACCAGCGCGAGCGGGACGGTGGCCGCGAGGTTGCCGATGTAGCCGACGGCCGCGGTGAACGACGTCAGCAGCGCGTACTGGCGGCCCGGGAAGTGGGCGGCGACCAGGCGCAGGACGCTGACGAAGGTGAGGGCGTCGCCGAGGCCGAGCACGCCGCGGGCGAGCAGGCCGAGGCCGTAGGAGTGGGCGACGCCGAGCAGCAGCTGGCCGGCGCCCAGGATCAGCACGGCGGCGGTGAGGACGCGGCGGGGGCCGTAGCGGTCGACCAGGACGCCGGTCGGGATCTGCATCGCGGCGTAGACGCCGACCTGCAGGACGGTGAACGTCCCGAGCGCGGCCGCGCCGACGCCGAAGCGCTCGGCCGCCTGCAGCCCGGCGACGCCGAAGGAGGTGCGGTGGAAGACCGCGAGGAGGTAGACGGTGACGGCGGCGAGCCAGATGAGCCAGGACCGGGCGGTGGCGCGGCCGGTGGCGGGCGGCACAAGTTCCTCCAGGGAATCGGCGTTTCGTGGTGCGGACGCCTGCGCTGCCGTCCCTACTACTTGTAGCGCCTAAGCAACGGCGAAACATAGCTGTTATCCCGGTGGCCTTCACCACATGGTTTTATGTGAATCTCCTTCATGTTCGGGGGTGGTGTGGTGACCGGGCTGCACGGGGCGCACGCGGTGATCACGGGCGGGTCCAGCGGGATCGGCCTGGTGACGGCGGCGGCGCTGGGTGCGCGCGGCGCGTCGCTGTCGCTGGTGGCTCGGGACGAATCCCGGCTGCGGAAGGCGTCCGTGTCGTTGAAGTCACGCGGGTATCCGGTGCGGACGGAGGTGGCCGACGTCTCTTCGCAGGGCGAGGTCTCAGCGGCGTTCTCGGCGTTGGTGGCCGCGGCCGGCCCGTGCGACGTGCTCGTGACCTGCGCGGGCCAGGCGCGGCCGGGCGAGTTCCTGTCGCTGGACGACGAGGTCTTCCGGCGGATGGTGGAGGTGGACTACTTCGGGACGCTGTACGCGGTTCGCGAGGTGGCGCCGTCGATGGTCCGGCGGCGGAGCGGATCGATCGTGGCGATCTCGTCGGCGGCGGCGGTGCTGGGGATCTACGGGTACACGGCGTACGCGCCGGCGAAGTTCGCCGTCCGGGGGTTGATGGAGGCGCTGCGGGACGAGCTGAACCCGGCGGGGTTGCACGTGGCGTGCGTGTATCCACCGGACGTGGACACGCCGCAGCTGGCGGAGGAGAACCGCTGGAAGCCGCCGGAGACGGCGGCGATCAGCGGGACGATCCGGCCGATGGCGGCCGAGGCGGTGGCTTCGGCGATCGTGCGGGCGGTGGAGCGGGAGCGGTATGCCGTGTACCCGGACCGGTCGGTGGCCTTGCTGGCGGCTTTGGGCCCGCTGGCGGCGCCGTTCCTGCGGCGGCTGGTGGACCGGCGGGTGCGGCACGCGCGGGCTTGACTCAAGCCGGGCGGACCGCGCCCGTCACCGCCCAGTGGCCCGACCGCCAGCGGACCAGCACGAACACCAGCCGCAGCACCATGAACAGCGACAGCCCGGTCCAAATCCCCGTCAGGCCCCACCCGAAGCCCAGCGACGCCCAGATCAGCGGCAGGAACCCCAGCGCCGCGCTGCCGAGGGTCGCGTTGCGCAGGAACGCCGCGTCGCCCGCTCCCAGCAGCACTCCGTCCAACGCGAACACCACCCCCGCGATCGGTTGCAGCGCCACGAAGAACCACCACGCGTGCGGGATCTCGGCCAGCACCCCCGGGTCGGACGTGAACGCGTGCGGTAGCACCCACGACAGCGCCGCGAACAACACGCACAGGAAGCACCCGAGCAGCAGCCCGTACCCGGTGATCTGCGCCGCCACCCCGCGCGCCTGCCGGGCCGCGTTGGCGCCCAGCGCCGCCCCCACCAGGGACTGGGCCGCGATCGCCACCGAGTCCAGCACCAGCGCCAGGAACGTCCAGAGCTGCAGCACCACCTGGTGGGCGCCCACCGCCTCCGTCGACGTGCGGGCCGCCACCGCCGCCGCCGAGATGAAGCACGCCTGGAACGCCAGGCTGCGCAGCACGAGGTCGCGTCCCAGGCCGAGCTGGGCGCGCATCACCTTGAAGTCCGGGCGCAGCCCCACCTTCTCGCGCACGAGCGCCACGATGAACAGCGACGCCGAGATCACCTGCGCCACGACGTTCGCGATCGCCGAGCCCTCCAGCCCGAGGTCCGCTCCGTAGACGAGCACCGGGCACAGCACCGCCGAAATCCCGTTGCCCGCCAGCACGTACCGCAACGGCTTCGCGGCGTCCTGCACCCCGCGCATCCAGCCGTTGCCCGCCATCGTGACGAGGATCAGCGGCGCCCCGAACAGCGCGATCCGCACCCACGACACGGCCGCGCCGGCGACCTCGTCGCTGCCCGACAGCGCCCGCGCGATCGGCCACGCCAGCAGCTGCCCGGCCGCCAGCACCACCAGCCCGACGAGCACCGCGAGCCACGTCGCCTGGACGCCTTCGCGGACCGCGTCGGCCCGGCGGCCCGCCCCGTGCAGCCGGGCCGTGCGCGAGGTCGTGCCGTACGACAGGAACGTCAGCTGGCTCGACACCTGGGCCAGCACCACACCACCGAGCGCGAGCCCGGCCAGCGGCAGCGCGCCCAGGTGGCCGACCACGGCGGTGTCGACCAGCACGTACAACGGCTCGGCGGCCAGCACCCCGAGCGCGGGCACGGCCAGGCCGAGCACGCGCTTCGCCGGGATCCGCTCCGTCTCCTCCACGTTCACCACGAAACGGACTCTAACCGCCCCCGCCGACAGTTCTGGCCGGCGGGAAAGCGGGAACTTTCCGGGGCCGCGGTCCGACGGAGGGTGGCCGGGCGAGGCAGGCCGGGCCAAGCCGGGGCGAATACCTACAGCAGCGGTGCCCGCTCCAACGCCGCCCGTAACCCGTCGAGGACCTCGTCCGCCGTTCCCGCGATCGTGCAGCCCGCGGCCTGCCGGTGCCCGCCGCCGCCGAACTCCGCCGCCACCGCCGAAACGTCGATTCCCACCGATCTCAACGAAATCTGCCACTGCGCCGGGTTCGTCACGTCCTGCTTGAGCACCGCCGCGACGGCCGCCTCGCGCACCGAGCGGACCACGTCGATCACCGACTCGACCTCTTCGCCGCGGACCGTCCGCGCCTCGTCGATCCGCACCACCGTGTGCACGAAACCGCGCCCCTGCGCGGCTTCCGGCTCCAGAGACGCCTCGCTCAGCACCGAGGACAGCATCGGCAGCCAGCTGAACGGCCGCTCGTCGACGATCCGCCGCACCACCTTCTCCGGGTCGACGCCCGCCTCCAGCAGCCGGGCGGCCATCCGGTGCGTCTCCGGGCTCGCCCGGCGGAAGCCGCTCGTGTCGGTGACGATCCCCGCGTAGATGCCGCGCGCGATCGGCTCGTCCAGCTCGACGCCCAGGGCGTCCAGGATCCGGAACACCAGGATCGCGCTGGCCTCGGCGGTCTCGTCGACGACGTTGCAGCCGCCGTAGAACGTGTTGGTCGCGTGGTGGTCGATCACCAGCACCGAGCCGGCGCGCTCGACGCGCCCGGCGAGCCGGCCCAGCCGCTTCGGCACCGGCGTGTCGACGCAGACGAGCAACGCCTCGCTGTCCGGCAGGTCGTCCGGGTGGGTGAGCAGGCCGTCCTCGTCCAGCCACCGCAGCGTCTCCGGGGCCTCGTCGGGCTCGCCGAACGAGACGCGGACGCGGGCGCCGCGCTGGTGCAGCGCCCGGCCGAGGGCGAGCGCGCTGCCGAGGGCATCCGCGTCCGGGCGGACGTGGCCGAGCACCGTCACGTCGGTGGCCGACGCGAGCAGCGCCGCCGCGTCCCGGATGTCCTGCGCCAAAGTAGGGGTCACGGTGCGTCACGCTACGCTCTGCGGGATGCCTGAGTACGTGATCCTGGTCCACCCGTCAGCCAACCGGGTCTACGCCGCCTCCTCCCCCGCGCTGCTGCGCGCCGAGCTGGCGGTGTTCGGCGCGGCGCTGCCGGCCGAGCTGTCCGGGATCGAGGAGGTCGAGCTCGGCGGGGTCGGGTACGTGCGCTTCACCAGCTCCGCGCCCCTCGGCGAGCGCGATCTCGCGCTGCTGTCGAACCTTTCGTCGCTGTACGCGCTGTTCGAGCTGGGTGACGGCGTCCTCCGTCCGGTCACCGTGACGCCGCTGGCGAAGGCGGACTCGGACCTGCTGACCATCCAGAAGTACCCCGGCAAGACCAACGAGTCGTTCACGAAGCTGCTGCTGAACGTCACGCTGCTGGCGACCGCGGACCCGTTCTCCGACCGGCCCAAGTACCTGCTCGACCCGCTGTGCGGCCGCGGCACCACGCTGAACCAGGCGATGATGTACGGCCTGCACGCGACCGGCCTGGACGTCGACGCCAAGGACTTCGAGGCCTACGAGGCGTTCATCAAGACGTGGCTGCGCAACAAGCGCGTCAAGCACACGGCCGACTCGGGCCAGTTGCGGCGCAACAAGGTCCGGCTCGGCCGCCGCCTCGACATCGAGTACGCGCTGGACAAGGAAGCGTACAAAGCGGGCGACACCCGCAAGCTCACCTACTTCCAGGCCGACACGCTGACCACCGACGAGGTGCTGCGGGCGAACTCGTGCGACGTGATCGTCACCGACGCGCCGTACGGCGTGCAGCACGGCAGCCACCGCGAGACGGGCCTGCAGCGCAGCCCGCGCGACCTGCTCGCCGCCGCCGTTCCGGTGTGGACGCGGGTGCTGCGGCCCGGCGGGGCGCTCGGCATCTCGTGGAACACCACCGTGCTGCCGCGCGAAGAACTCGTCGAGGTGCTGCGCAAGGCCGGGCTCGACGTCCGCGAAGGCGGGCCGTGGGAGGAGTTCACCCACCGGGTCGACCAGGCCATCCTGCGTGACCTGGTCGTCGCGGTGAAGCCCGCCTCCTAGGACTGCGTCAGCTCGGGCTTGGTCACCTGCCCGTTCTCCGCGGGAGCCGCGACGGGCGGAGTTCCGAGCCCGCGCTTCACCGAGTCCAAGATGGACAGTCCCTGGCCGACCAGCCCGGCGGCCAGCTCGCCGAGACCGTCGGCGCCGTTGAGGATGTTCACGTTCGCCCCGGACAGGCCGCGCCCGGCCTCCTTGACGATCTGCGGCAGCTGGTCGATGAGCATCCGGTCGAGCGCGACCCGGTTGTTCGACGCGGCCGCCTCGGCCTGCACGCGAATCCGCTCCGCCTCGGCCAGCGCGAGGATGCGGATCCGCTCGGCCTCCGCGTCCGCCGGTTTGATCACCTCGGCCACCAGCTGCTGCTGACGCAGTTCGGCCTCGCGCTGGGCCAGTTCGGTGCGCGCGTCGATGACCTCCTGCTGCGCCTTGGCCTGCGCGAGCGGGCCGGCCTGGGCGGCTTCGGCCTGGGCCGCCTCGACCTCGGCGCGGTACTGCGCCTGCACGATCGACGTCTGCCGGGCGTACTCCGCCTGCGTCCGCTGGGACTTCTGCTCGGCTTCGGCCGCGGCCTGGTTCGCCACGGCCTGCGCGATCTGGGCGTCCCGCTGGATGGCGGCGTTGTGCGGCGCGGCCATCGCGGCGATGTAGCCGAGCTTCATGTCGTCGATCGACTGGATCTGCAGCGCGTCGACGGTGAGCCCGATCTTCGCCATCTCCACCGCCGAGCCGTCCAGCACCTCGGTGGCGAGTTTCTGCCGCTCGGTGATGATTTCCTCGACCGTCATCGACCCGATGATCGAGCGCAGGTGGCCGGCGAAGATCCGGCCCGTCAGCACGGACATCTGGTCCTGGTCGGAGAGGAACCGCTGGCCGGCGTTGACGATGCTCTCCGTGTCGTTGCCGACCTTGAACGCGATCACCGCCCGGACAGTGAGCGCGATGGCCTGTTTCGTGACGCACACTTCGGTCACTTCGGCCTCACACATGGAAAGCGTGAGGAACCGGACCTTCCGGAAGATCGGCATGACGAACGCGCCGTGGCCGGTGACGACCCGGAACGGCGAGGCGCCATTGCTGTGCTTGCCCCCCGAAATCAACATGGCTTCGTTGGGAGCCGGAACGCGATACCCGAACATCGCTGTCCTTCCGCGAACAGTCAAGAAGACGGATCCGAGGCGTCCCACGCCACGACGTCGACCGTGCGCCGTCCCCGGGCTTCCACGACCAGGACGGTCGTGCCCTTCGGCAGCTCCGTGTCGGACCAGGCAAGGAAGGTTTCCAGGCCGCCCCTGATCCTGATCAGCACCTCCCCGGGGCCCCGCTGCCCGCGGGTGCCGACCAGGAGGACTCCGGTGCGCCCGGCCGGGGAGAGATCGGAGTGCACGGGTGCCCGACCTCCCTCGGTGGCCGCCTGGATGCGGGGAAGCCCCCGCTGCTGCCCATTGTGCTCCCGGCGGGCGCGGGCGGTGGGCACTGTGAGGTTCCGATCAGGAGGCAACCTTCGCGGCTATACTCCGGAGCGTGACCGTCGAGCAACGTCCCCTGCGCGCGGACGCCCGGCGCAACCGGGAAGCGCTCGTGGCGGCCGCGCGGGAGGTGTTCGGCGCCAAGGGGGTCGACGCCCCGCTCGACGAGATCGCGCGCCGCGCCGAGGTCGCGATCGGCACGCTCTACAACCGGTTCCCGACCCGGGCCGACCTGGTCGAGGCCGCGTTCCTGCCGACGCTCGAAGAAGCCCGTGCGGTCACCGAAGAAGCCCTCGCCGTCGACGACCC
Source organism: Amycolatopsis sp. NPDC049691 (assembly GCF_040675005.1). Lineage (NCBI taxonomy): Bacteria > Bacillati > Actinomycetota > Actinomycetes > Pseudonocardiales > Pseudonocardiaceae > Amycolatopsis > Amycolatopsis sp. NPDC049691. Next base: position 176,494 of record NZ_JBFANX010000019.1, on the reverse strand, counting down.
CTGGGACGGTTTCGTGCTCTTCCTCGAACGGTCGGTCCGGATGCAGGTCACCGACCGCGGCTTCACCGAAGTGTGCTCGCGGGCGTTCGACGCCCGGTCCGGGCTGGAGAAAGCCAAGCAGGCCAACGCTTCCCGGATGAACCGGATCATCTCCCGCGCCCAGGAGGCCGGCGCGTTGCGGAAGGACTTCCGCGGCGAGGACCTGGCGATCGTGTTCGCCGCGGCGACGGCGACCCCCGACTGGCGGCGCGCGCTCGGCATGGTCCTCGACGGGCTGCGGGCGCGATGACCTGGCTCGCGGACACCCGCACTTCGTACGACACGGTGGCGGAAAGCTACGCCGAGTTCGTTTCCGGCGTCCTGGAGGAGCAGCCGTACATGAAGGCGGCGTTGGCGCTGTTCGCGGCCGAGGTCGACGGGCGAGCGGTGGACGTCGGCTGCGGCCCGGGGCACTTCACGGCGCACCTGGCCGCGCTGGGCGTCGAGGCGTCCGGCGTCGACCTCTCCCCGGCGATGATCGAGCTGGCCCGGCGGGCGCACCCGGAGCTGCGGTTCGACGTGGGCTCGATGACGGACCTGGCCCTGCCGGACGCGTCGATGGCGGGCGTACTGGCGTTCTGGTCGCTGATCCACATCCCGGACGAGGCGGTGCCGGTGGCGCTCGGGCACTTCCGGCGGGTGCTGCGGCCGGGCGGCCTGCTGACGATCGGCTATCACGTCGGCGCGGGGACGCGGCTGAAGACCCAGGGCTACGGCGGGCACCCGATGCGGGTCCACGTCCACCTGCGGCAGCCGTGGTGGCTGGCGCGGCGGGTGCGGGAAGCCGGGTTCACGGTCGAGGCGGAGTGGGCGCTCAACCCGGAAAACGAAGTGTCGCAAGCGATCCTGTTCGCCCGCACCGCGGGCTAGCCGCGCACGAGGGGCAGGAAGAGGTCGTCGACGATCGACCGGATGCGGCCGGCCTTCGGGGGTTCGAGGTCCATCAGCAGGTCGTGGCGCACCAGGTCGAACGGCATGGCGAGCACGGACGGCGGGACGCGCGCGAGGTCGATCTCGCCGCGGTCGTGGGCGCGCTGGTAGAGGGGCCGCAGGTGCGGGGCGCCCATGAGCTCGTCGCGGATCGCGGCCGGGGTGCGGCCGGTGTCGGCCAGCAGTCCCGAGAACGCGGCGGCCGCGGCGATGGCGAAGAACGCGGCACGGGCTTCGCTCACCGCCGTCAGGTGGGCGATCAGGTCGCCGCGCAGCTCGCCGGTGTCGGGGAGGGCGATCGGGTGGGTGTCGCGGTGGTGCGCGAGCGCGGCCAGCACGAGCCGGTCCTTGTTCGCCCACCGGCGGTAGAGCACGGGCTCGCTGGTCCGGGCGCGGGCGGCGACCGATTCCATGGTCAGCCGGGCGTAGCCGGCCTCGACCAGCTCGTCCCACGCGGCGGTGAGCAGCGCCGCCTCCAGCTCCTGGCCACGCCTCCGACGGCGGACGGGTTCCGGCATCGGCCCACTTTAGAAAGGTTTGCCTTTCTCGGCAAGACGGCCTACCGTTCTAAGAAAGGGATTCCTTTCCAATGGGGAGCGCAACCGTGGAACCTCAGGTGCTCATCGCCGGTGCCGGCCCGACCGGGCTGACACTGGCCTGCGAACTCGCCCGTCGCGGCGTTTCCTTCCGCCTGGTCGAAGCCGCCCCCGGTCCCCGGCCCGGCTCGCGCGGCAAGGGCCTCCAGCCGCGCACCCTCGAGGTGTTCGACGACCTCGGGATCGTCGGGCGCGTCCTCGCCAACAGCCGGGCGCTGCCGATCCGGTCGACCGCGCCCGACGGCCGGGTCACGGTGGCGGGCGACGGGCCGGTGGAACACCGCCCCGACATCCCCTACCCGACGAGCGTGATCACGCCGGAATGGCGGGTCGAAGAGGCGCTGCGGCTGCGGCTGGCGGAGCTCGGCGGCGCGGTCGAGTTCGGCACCACGCTCAGCGGCTTCACGCAGTCCGGCGACGGCGTGTCGGCGGTGGTCGTCCGGGACGGCGGAACCGAGACGATCACGGCGGACTGGCTCGTCGGCTGCGACGGCGGCCACAGTACCGTCCGCAAGCGGGCCGGGATCGCCTTCGAGGGCGAGACCCGCGACGAAGTCCGGATGATCGTCGCCGACGTCGAGGTCGACGGCCTCGATCGCGACGCCTGGCACCTGTGGCGACACGAGGAGGGGTTCGCGGCTCTCTGCCCGCTGCCCTCGACCGGCGTCTTCCAGTACCAGGCCACCCTCGGTCCGGGCCAGGACCCCGGCCTGGACCTGGCGAACCTGCGGGCGATCCTCGAGCGGCGCAGCGGCCGCACCGACCTCCGGCTCCACGAGCCGGAGTGGTCGTCGTTGTGGCGCGCGAACATCCGCCTCGCCGCCCGCTACCGCGCGGGCCGGGTGTTCCTCGCCGGCGACGCCGCGCACATCCACTCGCCGGCCGGCGGCCAGGGGATGAACACCGGTGTCCAGGACGCGTACAACCTGGGCTGGAAGCTGGCGAGCGGGTCCCCGCTCCTGCTCGACAGCTACGAGGCCGAGCGGCGGCCCGTCGCGGCCGGCGTGCTCGGGCTCTCGAACGCGCGCCTCGAGCAGGCGATCGCGCAGAAGGACATCCCGGCCCGCCGCGACGCGGACACGATGCAGCTGAGCGTGCACTACCGCGGCTCGGCTCTGGCGCGCGACGACCGCGGCGAGACGGCGTCACTGCGTGCCGGAGACCGCGCCCCGGACGCGACCGGGCTGCGGACGGCCGACGGCGAACGCCGGCTGTTCGACCTGACCCGCGGTGGGCGGTTCACGGCGCTGAGCTTCGGGACGGCGACGGCGGCCGGGGTCCGGACCTTCCGCGTCGTCGCCGAGCCGGCCGGCCCCGGCGAGATCGCCGACCCCGAAGGGCGCTTGGCCGCCGCCTACGGCGCGGGCGAGCACACCCTGGTGCTGATCCGCCCCGACGGCTACATCGCGCTGATCTCCGACTCCGGTGCCGGTTCGGCGGTGCCGGACTACCTCGCCGCGCTCGGCTGAGCGGGTCACGCCAGGCGGTGCCCCACGAACGCCAGGACGTCCGGCAGGATCGCGCGCCAGTACTCGTCTTTGTGCCCACCCGGGGAAAACCGCGCGACGGCGGGCGAAACCGCCTTCACCAGCTTGCGATCCGCGGCCAGGAACGGATCCGCCTCGCCGCACCAGACGCCGAGGGTGTCCGGCCGCAGTTCTCCCGTGTGCAGCAACGGTTCCTCGGCGCGCCAGTTGGCCTCGTCCGCGAACACCTTGCGGCCGCGGGCATCCGGCCAGCTGACGAACAGGGCCGCGCTCGCGGTCGCGACCGCCTTCAGGTCCGGGTGGGCGCGGGCGAAGCGCAACGCGCCGAAGCCGCCCATGGAAATGCCGAACACCGCCGAGGCCGGGCGCAGATCGGCGGCCGCCAGCAGGCCCGGGACTTCGTCGGTGAGCATGCGCTGCGGGTCGTCGTCACCGCCGACGCCGACCCAGTAGTGGTCGCCGTCGAGCGCGGCCACGGCGAACGGCGGGACGCCCGCGCGGACGGCCTGCGTCACCGCCGCGGGGACACCCAGGTCGAGGAACGTCCGGGCGTGGGCACCGCGGCCGTGCAGGGCCAGGCACACGGGCAGGCCCGACGCCGGAACGCCTTCAGGGGTGATGAGGACCAGGTCGACGTCCGTGCCCCGGGCGGCGGAGTGCACGCGCTGGACCGTGACCGGGCCCCGCGGCGCCGACGGACGCGCCGGTGGCGGCACCGGCGGCGCGCTCGGGGCCGGCTCGGACGGCGAGCAGCCCGCCAGCAGCGCCAGTGCGCTGCCGGCGAGCAGGCCGCGGCGGGAGAGCACGGGTCAGCCCCGGCTCTCCTCCTCCGCGAACTCGTCGTCGTCTTCGGTGTCTTCGCGCGGCGCCTTGTACGGGTCGACGTCGCCGGCGTGCTGGGCGCCGGTGGCCCGGCGCGCGACCTCCGCGTCGGCCTCGCGGGCCTTGGCGAGGAGGTCCTCGATCCGCTTCGACTCCTCGGGGATGGTGTCCGCGACGAACGTCAGCGTCGGCGTGTAGCGGACCCCGGTGCCCTGCCCGACCTTCGTGCGCAGCACGCCGCGCGCCGATTCGAGCGCGGCCGCGGCACCGGCGAAGTCCGGGACGGAGTCCAGCTTTTCGCCGAGCACCGTGTAGTACACCGTGGCGTCGTGCAGGTCGCCGGTGACTTTCGTGTCCGTGATGGTCACGTAGTTCAGCCGGGGGTCCTTGACCTCGTGCTCGATCGCGGACGCCACGATCTGCGAGATCCGCTTGGCGAGCTTGCGAGCCCGAGCCGGATCAGCCATGTCGTTCTCCTAGAAAGGTCTAATCTTCCGGTCCGAGCAGCCGGCGGCGGGCGGAGAGCAGTTCGAACTCCGGCCGGCTCGCCACGTACCGCTCACACGAGTCGAGCACGTCCCGGACGTGCTCGCCACCTTCGGCGACCACGGCCACCCCGATGAGGGTCCGGCGGTGCAGGTCGGTGTGCCCGGCTTCGGCCACCGATACGGCGAAGCGCTTGCGCACCTCCGCCAGCACCGGACGGACCACGGATCGCTTCTGCTTCAGCGAATGGACGTCGCCGAGCAGGATGTCGAGCTCGAGAGCTCCGACGTACATAGGCAGTTTTGGTGGTGTAGTAGGGAGACACCGGGTGCGCGCCGAAACGCGCACCCGGTGTCGGCCGTCCTTACGCTCGCGGCTTCTCGCGCTGCTCGTAGGTCTCGATCACGTCGTCGACCTTGATGTCGCCGTACGAACCGAGCGTCAGACCGCACTCGTAGCCCTCGCGGACCTCGACCACGTCGTCCTTGAACCGCCGCAGCGAGCTGATCGGCAGGTTCTCCGCGACGACGGTGCCGTCGCGGAGCAGACGTGCCCGGGCGTTGCGCCGGATCTCGCCGGACATGACCAGGCAACCCGCGATCGTGCCGATCTTGGAGGACTTGAAGACCTCGCGGACCTCCGCGCGGCCCAGCTCGACCTCTTCGTACTCCGGCTTGAGCATGCCCTTGAGGGCCTGCTCGATCTCGTCGATCGCCTGGTAGATGACCGTGTAGTACCGGACGTCGACGCCCTCGCGGGTGGCCCGCTCGGTCGCCTTGCCCTGGGCCCGGACGTTGAACCCGAGGACGATCGCGTCGGACGCGGTCGCCAGGTCGATGTCCGACTCGGTCACGCCACCGACGCCGCGGTGGACCACGTTCAGCTCGACCTCGTCACCGACGTCCAGCTGGAGCAGCGAGGCTTCGAGGGCCTCGACCGTACCCGAGTTGTCACCCTTGATGATCAGGTTGAGGCTGTTCGTCTCCTTCAAGGCGGAGTCGAGGTCCTCGAGGCTGACCCGCTTGCGGCGCGACGCGTTGAGCGCGTTGCGCGTACGAGCGGAGCGGCGCTCGGCGATCTGCCGGGCGACGCGGTCCTCGTCGACCACCAGGAAGGTGTCGCCCGCGCCGGGCACCGACGTGAAGCCGATGACCTGGACCGGACGCGAGGGCAGCGCCTCGGTGACGTCCACGTTGTGCTCGTCGACCATCCGGCGGACGCGGCCGTAGGCGTCGCCCGCCACGACCGAGTCGCCGACGCGCAGCGTGCCTCGCTGGACCAGCACGGTGGCCACCGGGCCGCGGCCGCGGTCGAGGTGCGCCTCGATCGCGACGCCCTGGGCCTCCATGTCCGGGTTGGCCCGGAGGTCCAGCGCGGCGTCTGCGGTCAGCAGGATCGCTTCCAGCAGGCCGTCGATGTTGATGTTCTGCCGCGCGGAGATCTCGACGAACATCGTGTCGCCGCCGTACTCCTCGGCGATCAGGCCGTACTCGGTGAGCTGCTGCCGGATCTTGTCCGGGTTCGCGCCCTCCTTGTCGATCTTGTTGATCGCCACCACGATCGGGGCCTTCGCGGCCTGGGCGTGGTTGATCGCCTCCACCGTCTGCGGCATGACGCCGTCGTCGGCCGCCACCACGATCACCGCGATGTCGGTCGAGTTCGCACCACGGGCACGCATGGCGGTGAACGCCTCGTGACCCGGGGTGTCGATGAAGGTGATGAGCCGCGGGTTGCCGTCGAGCTCGGTCTCGATCTGGTACGCACCGATGTGCTGCGTGATGCCGCCGGCCTCGCTCTCGCGGACCTTCGTCTTCCGGATCGTGTCGAGCAGGCGGGTCTTACCGTGGTCGACGTGACCCATGATGGTCACGACCGGCGGCCGGACCTGGAGGTCCTCTTCCTCACCCGCGTCTTCGCCGTAGGTGATGTCGAAGGTCTCCAGCAGCTCACGGTCCTCCTCCTCGGGCGAGACGACCTGAACGTTGTAGTTCATTTCGCCGCCGAGCAGCTCGAGGATGTCGTCCGACACGGACTGCGTCGCGGTGACCATCTCGCCGAGGTGGAAGAGCACCTGCACCAGCGAAGCCGGGTTGGCGTCGATCTTCTCGGCGAAGTCGGTCAGCGAGGCACCACGCGGCAGCCGGATCGTCTCGCCACTGCCCTTGGGCAGGCGGACGCCGCCGACGCTGGGCGCCTGCATGTTGTCCATGTACTCCTGGCGCTTCTGCCGCTTCGACTTGCGGCCCTTGCGCGAGGGACCACCGGGGCGCCCGAAGGCACCCGCCGTGCCGCCACGGCCACCGGGGCCGCCACGACCGCCGCCGCCACCGCGGAAGCCGCCGCCACCGGCCGGGGCACCCGTGCCACCGCCCGGACGGAAGCCGCCGCCACCGCCGCCGCCACCGGGGCCGCCGCGGAAGCCACCGCCGCCGCCACCGCCACCGGGGCCGCCGCGGAAACCGCCGCCGCCACCGGGACGACCGCCGCCACCGGGGCCGCCACGGGCGCCGCCGCCGGGACCACCGCGGGCGCCGCCACCGGGACCGGCGGGACGCTGCGTGCGGCCCGGCATCATGCCGGGGTTCGGCCGCGGGGGCATGTTGCCCGGGCTCGGCCGGTTGCCACCAGCGCCGCCGCCGGGCCGCGGGGCCGGACGGTCACCGCCGCCCTGACCGCCACCGGGACGCGGCGGGCGGTTGTCGCCGCCCTGACCGCCACCGGGGCGCGGGGCCTGCGGACGCGGAGCCGGGGCGCCGGAACCGACGCCGAACGGGTTGTTGCCGACGCGCGGGGTGCGCGGGCCGGGCTTGGGACCGCCGGGCTTGGGGCCCTGCGGCTTCGGCGGGACGACCGAGCCGCTGCCGCCCTGGGCGGGCGCGGCCGGGGTGTCCTGCTTGGGCGCAGCGGGAGCGTCGGCCTTGGCGGCCGGGACCTGCTGCTGGGGTGCGGGCGTGGCCGGGCGCGGGCCGGGCCGCGGACCGGGGCGCTGCCCCGGGGTGGCCGGCTTCGCCGCGGCGGGTGCCTGCTGCTGGGGCGCGGCCGGAGCCGGCGCGGGTGCCTCCTTGGCCGCCGGCGCCTGCTGGGCAGGGGCGGGGGGCTTCGGGGCGGCGGGCTTGGCGGCCGGCGGGCCGGGGCGCGCCGACGGGCCGGGGGTGGGCTTCTTGGCGCCCTTGGGCGCATACGCGTCGCGGAGACGGCGGGCGACGGGCGCCTCGACCGTGGACGACGCGGACTTGACGAACTCGCCCTGTTCCTTCAACTTCGCGAGAACGTCCTTGCTGGTGATGCCGAGCTCCTTGGCGAGCTCGTGTACGCGGGCCTTGCCTGGCACAACTCTCCTCATCTAGGGGAGGCCAGGCGGGGAACCCGCTGACCTCGTCCTTATTGTCTGACGCTCATGGCTTCAGCTTCACGGCTGACTCATGACGGGTCGACCTGCTTCCTTGATTCCTCGCGGGCCCGGGGACGTCCCGGGCTCGTGGTGCGGGGCGGTGCGCTCGACGTGCTCGCGGACCTCGCGGGCGTCGAGCGCCCCCGGAGCCCGCAGGGCTCTGGGGAAGGCCCGCCGCCGTTCGGCCTTGGCCAGGCAGTCCGGGTCGGGGTGCAGCCAAGCCCCCCGGCCCGGCAGCCGCCGACGCTCGTCGACGACCACCCGCCCGGCCACCGCGACCACGCGCAGCAGCTCACCGATCAATGCCCGCCGCTTGCAGCCGACACAAGTCCGCACCGGGAGATTCCGGTGGGGCTGGTGCTCGGCTACCCGCCGCGGGCGTTGAACCACTCCTGAGTCTAGCGCTTCGACCTTCACTCAGCCGAACCGGTTGTCGCGGCGGGCCGCGACGGACTGGCGTGGTCTTGATCACCCTCGTCGTCCGCCGGTGCGGCGTCGCTGCGGATGTCGATCCGCCAGCCGGTCAGGCGGGCGGCGAGGCGGGCGTTCTGGCCCTCCTTGCCGATCGCCAGCGAGAGCTGGAAGTCCGGCACCACGACCCGGGCGGTCTTCGCCCGCTCGTCCACGACTCGTACCGAAACAACCTTCGCGGGCGACAGCGCATTCCCGACGAAGCGGGCCGGGTCGTCGGAGTAGTCGATGATGTCGATCTTCTCGCCGGCCAGCTCGCTCATCACGTTGCGCACGCGCGCGCCGACCGGGCCGATGCACGCGCCCTTGGCGTTGACGCCCGGCACGGTGGACTTCACGGCGATCTTCGTGCGGTGCCCGGGCTCGCGCGCGACGGCGGCGATCTCGACGGTGCCGTCGGCGATCTCCGGCACCTCGAGCGCGAACAGCTTGCGCACCAGGTTCGGGTGCGAGCGCGAGAGCGTGATCTGCGGGCCGCGGTTGCCGCGCGACACCGTGACGACGTACGCCTTGATCCGGCTGCCGTGCTCGTAGGACTCCCCCGCCACCTGTTCGGCGGAGGGCAGCACGCCCTCGGTGTCACCCACCTGGACCACGACCATGCCGCGGGCGTTGGCGCGGGCGTCGCGCTGGATGACGCCGGCGACGATCTCGCCCTCCTTGGTGGAGAACTCGCCGAAGGTCTTCTCGTGCTCGGCGTCGCGCAGCCGCTGCAGGATGACCTGGCGCGCGGTGGTGGCGGCGATCCGGCCGAAGCCCTCGGGGGTGTCGTCCCACTCCTCGTCGACCTGGCCGTCGTGGGTCAGCGTGTGCGCGAGCACGCGCACCAGGCCCGTCTTGCGGTCGATGTCGATGCGGGCGTGCGGCTGGTGGCCCTCGGTGTGCTTGTACGCGGTGAGCAAGGCCGTCTCGATGGCCTCGATCACCGTTTCGAAGGGGATGTCCTTGTCCCGTTCGATCGCCCGCAGCGCGGCGATGTCGACGTTCACTTCGACCCCTTCTCCGTCTCGGCGGCGATCATGCCGGACGCGTCGTCTTCGAGCAGTTTCAGGTCCTCGGCGGGCGGCTGCTTGAACTCGATCTCCACGACCGCCTTCGCCACGTCGGCGTAGCGGACGTCGCGGACCTTGCCGCCTTCGAGGACGCGGGCGGCGTGTTCGCCCGCGTGGCCGACCCGGCCGATGAAGGCCGCGCCCTCGACCGGGGTGATCTTCACCAGGCGGAACCGCGCGCGCCGCCAGTGCCGCGGCTGGGTGAGCGGGCGGTCGAGGCCCGGCGAGGTGACCTCGAGGGTGTAGGCGCTCGCGAGCACGTGCTCGTTTTCGTCGAGCGCCGCCGAGACCTTGCGGCTGACCTCGGCGACCTCGTCCAGCCCGACCCCGTCGTCGGCGTCGACGACGACCTTGACCAGCTGCCGCCGGCCGGCCTGCTGCACCTCGAACGAGTCGAGGTCGAAACCCGCGGCGGTGACGGCTTCGGCCACTATCGGCTGAAGCCGGCTGGCGAGTTCTCCTGGCACGTGGGGCTCTCCTTGTTTCGGGCTGGAGTTGCGCGGGTCGGTGGTGGACCAGCTTATCCGGTCCCCCGTTCACTCCGCGCGAGCGGCGGGGCCGCCCCGGGGCCTGGCAGGATGGGCCGACGTGACCGGAAGACCGACCGACCTGACCCGTCGTGCCGCCCTCCGCGCGGGGGCGCTGGCCGCGCTGGCCGTCCCCTTGGCCGCGTGCGGGCCCGGCTACGACGAGAGCCCCGACCCGCTGCAGCCGCTGCTGGCCGCCGCCGAGGCCGACGCCGCCGCCGCGCGGGCGCTGGCCAAGGGCGAGGACGCCGACGCCGCCGGCCAGCTCGCCGACGCGCGCGCGGCGCACGCGGCCGCGCTGAAGTCCGAAGTGGACCGGCTGAACCGGCCGAAGCCGGCGCCGTCCGCGCCGCCGGCGGCGCCGGCCGCGTTGAGTGACCTGAAGGAGCGGCTGGCGGCCGCGCGCAAGCAGGCCGAGGACCTCGTCGGCGGGCTGCCGCGCTACCGGGCCGGGCTGGTCGCGGCGGTGGCGGCGGGCTGCGCGGCGCTGCAGCGCACGGCCCCGGCGCTGGGCCCCGGCGAGGACGCGCCGGCGCCCGTGGCGGCGGCCGGTGCCGCGCCGGCGGAGGCGGTGGACCCGCTGCAGACCGCGCTCGCCGCCGAGCACGCCGCCGTCTGGGTGTACGGCCTGGTCAGCGCGTTCCTGCCGGGCGACTTCGGCGACGCCGAGAAGGCCGGCGCCGCGGAGCACGCGGTGCGCCGCGACCTGCTGCAGACGATGCTGTCGGCGTCCGGCGCGACCCCGGTGTCGCCCGAGGCGGCGTACGTGCCGAAGAAGCCGGTGACGGACGCGAAGTCGGCGTCGCTGGTGGTCGCGACGGCCGAGGCCGACTGCGCGAACGCGTGGCTGGCGGTCATCAACCACACCGACGACGCGGGTCTGCGCACGACGGCACTGCACGCGCTGGTGGCGGCTTCGCGGCGCGGCACGCCCTGGCGCTCCGAAGCGGGCGAGAAGCCGACGGCGATCGCGATGCCCGGCCAGACGAGCTGAGCGCCCCAATGTGGCCTTGGTTGCTCCACCGATGCCCCCACCACCACCCTCAACGGAGGCGCTCCGCGCCGCAGTGCTGATTCAACGCACCCAATGTGGCCTTCGGTGCGTCAGACGCACCGAAGGCCACATTGGGGCGCTTGGGGACCGGTCAGCCCTTGAGGTCGTCGGAAAGGCGGAGGGCGTCCTCGGCGATCTTCTTGATCAGCTTCTTGTCCTTGTGCTTGTCGTAGAAGTCCGCCAAAACGATCGTCGTGTTCGTGCCTTCGACTTTCGATGCGTACGCCGCGTCGGTGCCGCTCACGCTCGGGGCGCCGTCGGCCGTGTACGTCTTGTCCTTCACCAGGTCCGTGACGTTGCCGGTGCCGTCCTTCTCGGTCAGCGTCTTGAGCGCCTTCGCCTTCGTCGAGTCCGGCATGCCGACCACGACCACCGACACCAGCGCCTTCGCCCCGCCCGTCTCCGTCGTGTACAGCGCGCGGACCAGCGACTGGCACGGCGTGTCCTCGAAGAACTTCTGGGTGTCGCCGTAGGACTTGGCCGAGCAGTCGTTGACGCGGTCCGGTCCGGCGACCTTGGTGAACTGGTACTGGCCGGTGTTCTGGGCCGGCGGCTGGGCGACGGGCGTGTCCGGCGTCGAGTCGTGCCGGATCAGGTACCACAGCAGCCCGGCGACGACGGCGATCGCGACCAGCCCGGCGCCGCGCAGCGCCAGGGCCTTGGTGTCCCTCGGCGGCGGCCCGGGAGCGGGCGGCCGCGGCTGCGGGGGCACCGCGCCCAGCGGGGCCGTGTCGGACGGGCCTGGGGTGAAATGCGCACCAACCACGGGGCCATACGGTAGTTCACCGCCCCGAGCGCGTTCACTCGAATGCGCGTAAGACGCGTTCGACGTCGTCAGCGGTGTTGTAGAGGTGGAAGCCGACGCGCACCCGGCCGCCCCGGACGCTCGAGACCACGCCCGCCGCCGCGACCCGCTCCGGGTCGGCGTCGAGCGAGACGATCGCGGTGCCGCGCGGGGGCCGCCCGAGCTTCTCGAGCAGCAGGTCGGCGAGGCCGGTGTTGTGGGCCGCGACCTGGGCGAGGTCGAGCCCGCCGAGGTACTCCAGCGCGGCGGCCGCGCCGACCTGGGCGAGCCAGACCGGCGAGAGGTCGAACGCGCGGGCGTCGCCGGCCAGGCGCAGCGGGAGGCCGTAGACCGTGGTCCACGGGTCCTCCCCCGCGTACCAGTTCGCCGCGACCGCCCGGGTGCGCTCGTGCGCGTCCGGCCGCACGTACAACCACGCGCAGCCGCGCGGGGAGAGCAGCCACTTGTAGCCCGCCGCGACCACCCAGTCCGCCCAGGCGACGTCCAGGGGCAGCCAGCCGACGGCCTGGGTGGCGTCGAGCAGCACGGCCGCCCCGGCGGACTCGGCCGCGGCCCGCAGGGCGGGCAGGTCGGCGAGCCGGCCGTCGGCGGACTGGACGACGCTCACCGCGACGACGTCGTGGCCCTCGACCCGCTCCGGCAAAGCTTCGAGGGGCACCTCGGTCACCGTGACGCCGGGGTTGGCCGCGAAGGGGAAGGTCACGCTGGTGAAGTCCCCTTCGGCGGCGAGCACGCGGGTGCCGGCGGGCAGCGCGGCGGCGACGTTGGCGACCAGCTGCGAGGCCGACGCGCCGATCGCGACCCGCCCGGGCTCGACGCCGAGCAGGCGGGCGAACCCGGCCCGCGACCGGTCGACGTACTGGTCGAACTCCGCCGGCCGCGTCGCGCCGGTGCGCCACCGTTCGACGGACTCGGCGACCGCCACCGCCACCGGGGCCGGCGGGATGCCGACGCTGGGCGTGTTCAGGTATCCGGGCGGGACGGCGAAGTCGGTCATGGTCTTCAGGCTGGCAGATCCGGGCAACCCGATTACGGCAGCAGCGCGACGACGTCGGCGTAGCTCGGTGGGCTCAGCGGCAGGTCCCGGCCGTCGCGGACGGCCGTCGCCGTCCCGGCCGCGGCTTGAAGGGCCATGCGGTACGGCAGCGAGCCGAGGCTGACGCGCGCGACGCCCAGTTCCGCCAGCCCGGCGAAGGTGACTTTGCCGGGGAGGAACAGCAGGTTGAGCGGGAGACCGATGTCGACGATCTTCCGGACGTCCGAAGGTGCGGCCAGGCCGGGGACGAAGATGCCGTCGGCACCGGCGTCCGCGTAGGCCTTCGCCCGGTTCTCGGCGTCTCGGATCGAGTGGTCACCGGCCCAGTGGGTGTCGGTGCGGGCGTTGAGGAACAGGTCCGGCACGCGGTCCTTGACGGCCTTGATCAGGGCGGTTTGGTGCTCGACGGCGGCGAGCCCGTCTTCGAGGTTGACCCCGACGGCACCGGCGTCAGCGAGTTCCTCGGCGAGGTCGGCGACGGCGGCGGGGTCGCCGCTGAAGCCGTCGGCGACGTCGACGCTGACGAGGACGTCCAGCTTGGCCAGGCGGTTCGCGAGGGCGACGGTGGCTTCGCGCGTCGAGGGCGCGCCGTCGGGCTCGCCGGTCGCCGCGGACACGCCGAGGCTGGTGGTGCCGAGGGCGCGGAAGCCCTGGGCGGCAAGGAAAGCGCCGACGCCGAACTCCCAGGCGTTGGGGAGGAGGAGCGGGGAGCCGGGGAGGTGGAGGGCGCGGAATTCGTCCATGGGACCGAATCTAGGAGCGGGACGCTTCGGCGGGCGCCGAACTCACGCCGAGGCGGGAGTGTGCTCCGCGTCGTAGGCGTCCCGAGCCTCCTGGACCGCCGTCATGTGCCGGCGGGCCCAGCGGTCCAGCATGTCCAGCGGCTCCGAGAGATTGCGGCCCAGCGCCGTCAGCTCGTACTCCACCTTCGGCGGGATCACCGCGTACGCCGTGCGCGTCAAGATCCCGTCGCGGACCAAGCTGCGCAGCGTCTGCGTCAGGACCTTCTGGGAGATGCCGTCCACCCGGTGGGCGATCTCGGTGAACCGCAGCGGGCCGTCCCTCAGCGCGCCGACGATCAGGACCGTCCACTGGTCGCCGATGCGGTCGAGCAGCTGGCGGGTCGGGCAGTTGCGGTCGTACGGGTCCGGCACCACGGCACACCTCACTTTCCCGGGGAGAGTAACACTCCGTTCAGACAGTGGCCATGAGCGTCGTGAACAGGAGCTTGAGGTGATCGTCGCGTCGAGCAGCCGGACGCGCATCGCCGCGCTGCGTTCCTCCTGCGTGCGGCCGGGCGATCGCCGTCGTGGCGCTGACAGGCGCCCGACTTTACGGGGCCACCGGCGCGGCCTCGACCAGCCCCGCCACGACCCGCCCGATGAACCGGGCGAGGAACCGGCGGTAGAACCAGCCGGTGCCGGGGATCTTCGCCGTGAACGACGAGTGCCAGTGGATCTCCGTACCGCCGTCCACCGGGGTGAGGTCGACGTAGGCGACGTAGTCCCGCAGCGGCAGGCCGTGGTCGAGGGCGTAGCCGAACCGGCGGCCGGGCTCGAGCGCGACGATCTCCTCGTACGAGCGGACGCCGCCGGTCCGGAACAGCCGGATCGCGCCGAGCCCCTCCGGCTCGTCCTTCCCTTCGCGAACCAGCTCGAACGAGCCCAGCGGCGACCAGCGCGGCCAGCTCGCGCCGTCGCGCAGCAGGGCGTACACGGTGTCGGGGTCCGCAGAGGTCACCCCGCGAACCGAGATTCTCTGTACCATTCGGTACGTGTACCATTTGGTACATGATCGACGCAAGCCCGCGCGCGAAGCTCCTCGAGGCGGCGATCGACCGCATCGCCCACCACGGCGGCGCGGCCAAGAGCCTGCGCGCGCTCGCCGCCGACCTCGGCACCAGCCACCGCATGCTGATCTACCACTTCGGGTCGAAGGAAGGCCTGCTCACGGCGGTGGCGCGGGAGGTCGAAGCCCGCCAGCGGACAGCGCTCGCCGACCTGGACCCGGCGGACTTCTGGCGCCGGCTCACCGACGACGACCTGCGCGCCAACGAAAAGCTCTTCTTCCAGCTCTACGGCCAGGCCCTCGGCGGCACCCCGGGGACGACGGAGTTCCTCGACGGCGTCATCGACGACTGGCTGGGCCCGGTCGAGGCGCTCCTGGCCGAGCGCGGCATCCCGGAAGCCGACCGGCCCGCCCACGCCCGGCTGGGCCTCGCGGTAACGCGCGGCCTGCTGCTGGACCTCGTGACAACGGGCGACCGCGACGCCGTGAACTCGGCGATGGCGCAGTTCCTGGCGATGTACGAACAGAACCCGTGATACTGGCGCGATGCGTCTGCTACTGGGGTTCCTGGCCGCACTGATCACGACGAGCGGGCTGACGCCCGTGGCAACGGCCGCCGCCGGAACGGTCCGCGAAACGGCCTGGGTCGAAACCGGCACCGACCACGACCGCGACGGAAAGCCCGACCGCGTCGCCGCGGACGTCGTCCGGCCGGCTACCGGCGGGCGAGTCCCGGTGATCCTGGACGTCAGCCCGTACTACGCGTGCTGCGGCCGGGGCAACGAGTCGCAGAAGAAGACCTACGCGCCGGACGGCACCCCGGAGCAGTTCCCGCTGTTCTACGACAACTACTTCGTGCCGCGCGGCTACGCGGTGGTGCTGGCCGACGTCGGCGGGACGAACCGCTCATCGGGGTGCTTCGACGATGTCGGCAGCGGCAACGCCGTCGTGGATTGGCTCAACGGGCGGGCGAAGGCGTTCGACTCCCCCGAAGGCGGCCGGCCGGTGCAGGCGGACTGGGCCACCGGGGACGTCGGCGCGATCGGCAAGTCCCAGGACGGCGCCACCGCGATCGGCATGGCCGCCTCCGGCATCGCCGGGCTGAAGACCGTGGTGCCGATCGAAGGCGTCGCCGACAACTACAGCCAGCTCGTCGCGAACGGCGCGCCCCTGGCCACGCCGGAGCACACCGGGTCGGCCTTCACCTACAACGAACGCGCGGCCGAGCTGTGCGAGCCGTTCGAAGCGGACCTGAAGGCGCGCATGGGCACGAACGGCGACTACAACGCCTACTGGCGGAGCGTGAACTACGTGCCGCGGCCCGGGCGGGCGAGCGTGCTCGTCGCGCAGGGCTTCGGGGACGGCGCCGTCGCTCCGAACCAGTTCGCCGCCTACTGGGACGCGCTCGGCCGGGCGGGTGTCCCGCGCAAGGCGTGGCTGAGCCAGGCCGGGCACGTCGACCCGTTCGACCTGCAGCGCGCGCGGTGGGTCGAGACGCTCGGCCGCTGGTTCGACCGCTGGCTGAAGGGTGTCCGCAACGGCGTCGAGGACGAGCCCGCGGTGCACCTCGAAACCGCCCCCGGCCGCTGGACGGACGTCCGCGCCTGGCCGCCCGCGACGGCACCGGTGACGGTGCGCGGGTCGGCCGACGGCACGCTCGGGCTCCGCGGCTCGGGCACGGCCACGGTCGTCGACGACCCCGCCGTGGGCCGCGAGGACTGGGCGGCCGGGGTGTCGGCCGCGCGGTTCACCGGCGCTCCCCTGCCCTCGGCGGTGCGGATCGCCGGGTCGCCGTCGGTGACGGTCACGGCGTCGTCCGACAAGACCGCCGCGCGGCTCGGCGTCGCGCTCGTCGACTACGGGCCTGCCGACGCGCGCAACACCGCGAACTACGGCAGCGGGATCAAGAACCTCACGACGTCGTCGTGCTGGGGCGTGAGCAGGCCCGGCGATTCCGCGTGCTTCCTCGACACCGCCGCCGACGTGGTGCACGTCGACCACCGGATCGTCGCGTACGGCTCGGCGGACCTCGGGCACCACGCGACGCTGCGGCACGGCGAGCCGCTCGTGCCGGGCCGGACGTACTCGATGACGTTCACCCTCACCGCGCTCGACCACGTCGTGCCGGCCGGGCACCGGCTCGGCCTGCTGCTCGGCGGCACCGACGGGCTGCTCTTCGACCCGGACCTGCCGGCGCCGGGTGACACGCTGACGTTCGACCTCGCCCGGACGTCGCTCACCCTCGGCCTTACAAAGCCCGAACACTAGGCGGACGCGCTCCGAACACCGCCCCGCGAAAGTTCTCCCCGTAGGCACCTCACCCAAGGGAGACACGATGCGAGGAACCACCTGGACGCGGCTGGCGCTGGCGGGCTGCGGGAGCGCGGCCTGCCTGCTGGTGGCGGCGCCGCTGGCCTCGGCCCAGACGACGTCGCCGGCGCCGGTCGCGCCGATCACGCTCAGCCCCGAGGAGTCGCAGCAGGTCTGCTCGGACTGGGTGCCGAAGCTGCAGAAGAAGGCCGACAACCTCCAGAAGCGGATCAACGGCGGCCCGGAGGTGCCCGGTTCGGTCGCGAACCTCAAGGCGCGGGCCCAGGACCAGCGCGCCGCGGGCCACGAAGACCGCGCCAAGAAGCTCGACGACCGTGCCACCAAACGCCAGGGCCGGATCGGCGAGCTGACCACGGCCAAGCAGAAGCTCGACGCCTTCGCGTCCGCGCACTGCAAGCCGGCCAAGTGAGGGCCGCGAGGGTCGCGGCGGCGGTCGGGGCCGCCGCGCTCATCGCGCTCGGCTGCTCGGCCTGCCGGGACAACCTGGTCGGCTCGCCGTCCGGCGACGCGCCCGCGTCGTCCGAACTGAGCGGCATCGAGTCGACGCTCAACGGCATCGAATCCGACATGAACAGCGATGGCTCGCCCTGACCGGCTAGCGTCTCCCCGTTGGTGACGGCGGCGACGGGAGCAGGCATGGGGTCACCGGGACGCGGCCTCGTCCTCGTGGTCGAGGACGAGGCCGCGATCGCCGAGCTGGCGGCGCTCTACCTCAAGCGCGACGGCTTCGGCGTGCACGTCGAGGCCGACGGCGGCCGCGCGCTGGACGCCGTCCGGCGGCTCAAGCCGGTGGCGATCGTGCTCGACATCGGACTGTCCGGAATGGACGGTATCGAGATCTGCAAGGCGCTGCGCGCGGCCGGCGACTGGACGCCGGTGCTGTTCGTCACCGCCCGCGACGACGAGCTGGACCGGTTGCTGGGCCTGGAGATCGGCGCCGACGACTACCTGACCAAGCCGTTCAGCCCGCGCGAGCTGGCGGCCCGGGTCCGGACGGTGCTGCGCCGCGCGTCCGGGGCGACACCGGCCGCGGAGACGTTCGCCGTCGGCGGCGCGCGCGTGGACGTCACCAGCCGGCGCGCCTGGGCGGGCGACACCGAGGTTTCCCTGACGTCGACCGAATTCGACCTCCTCACGCACCTGCTCCGGCACCCGGGTCAGGTGCTTTCGCGCGACCAGCTGCTGAGTGCCGTCTGGGGGTACGCCGCGGCGGCGGGCACGCGCACGGTCGACGTCCACGTGGCACAGCTGCGGGCGAAACTCGGCCCGGCCAGTCCGATCAGGACGGTGCGGGGCATCGGCTACGCGGCGGACCCGGCATGAGGTACCGCGGCACGCTCGCCGGGCGGATCACGCTGGTGTGCCTGGCGGTCGCGGGGGTCGCGGTGATCGTCGCCGGGCTCGTCGCGGCCCGGCTGGTCCGCACGACGGCGGACAACGTGCTGCAGTCGTCGCTGTCGGCGCAGGCCGACGTGGTCGCGACGCAGCTCGACGAGACCGGCATCGGCAACCGGCTCGGCGTGGGCAAGGTGGCCGACGTCGTGCGCGGGCAGGGCATCTCGGTGGTCGTCCGGCGCGCGGGCGGGCAGGCGCTCGGCGAGGCGGTCGCGGTGCAGGCGGCGACCAAGCTCGGGCTCGCCGCGGACCACTCGGGACGCGTCACGGTCGGCGGCTCGCAGTACCTCGTCGAGACGCGGGTGGTCGGCACGCGCGGGGCGGCGTTCGCGCTGGTCCTGCCGGCACGCAATGCCGAAGCGACGCAACGGGCGTTGGTGCGCAACATCGCGCTGGCGCTGGGGATCGGGCTGCTGGTGGCCGCGCTGGCGGGCTTCGGGTCGGGCCGCCTGCTGGGCCGTCCGCTGCGCCGGGCGGCCGCGGCCGCGGGGTCGTTGCGGGCGGGACGGCGGGACGTGCGGGTGCCGGTCGAGGGGCCGCGCGAGGTGGCGGAAGTCGCGGGCTCGCTGAACTCGCTGGCCGACGCGCTGGCGGTGAGCGAGGCGCGGCAGCGGGAGTTCCTGCTGTCGGTGTCGCACGAGCTGCGGACCCCGTTGACGGCGGTGACGGGCTTCGCCGAGGCGATCGCGGACGGCGTCGCCTCGGGGGACGACGCCGTCCGCGCGGGTCGGACGATCCAGCGCGAGGCGGTGCGGCTGGAGCGGCTGGTGACGGACCTGCTGGAACTGGCGCGGCTGGGTGCCGACGAGTTCCGGCTGGACCTCGCCACGGTGGATCTGGCCGCGCTGGTCCGCGACTGCGCCGAGGTGTGGCAGCTGCGGTGCGCCCGGGAGGACGTGGAGCTGCGGGTTTCGGCGCCCGCCGCCCCGGTCCCGGTGGTGGCGGACGCCCGGCGGCTGCGGCAGGTCGTCGACGGGCTGGCGGAGAACGCGCTGCGGGTGACCCCGGCCGGCGCGCCGATGGTGTTTTCGCTGTCGGTGTCCGCTTCGGCGGCGGCGTTGTCGGTGCGCGACGGCGGGCCGGGGCTGGCGCCGGAGGACTACCCGGTGGCGTTCGAGCGAGGGGTGCTCAACGCGCGCTACCGGGACCGGCGGCCGGTGGGCTCGGGGATCGGGCTGGCGCTGGTGCACGGGCTGGTGACGCGGATGGGCGGGACGTCGGCGGCGGGCCCGGCGCCGGAGGGCGGGGCGGCGTTCACGATGACGTTCCCCCTGGCGCCAGCTGGGCCGCCCGGTCGGTGACGTCCATCAGGGCCCAGTGCTCGACCACCCGGCCGTCGCGGACGCGGATCATGTCCATGCTGGTCACGGCGTAGCTGCGGCCGGTCGCGAGCTCCGTTCCCGTGCTCGTGTAGCGGTTCACCGAGAACTCGCCGTCGGCGACGTTCTGCTCGACCCGAACGCCGATGTCGCCGAAGCCGGCGAAGATCCCGCCGTCCAGCATGGCCTCCCACTTCGCGCGCCAGGCGTCGATGCCGTGGTGGTCGCCCCCGGCGCCGCCGCGGTGGTCGACGACGTCCGGGTCGATGTAGCGCAGGCCTTCCGCGACGCTCTCGGCCGTGAACGGCGTCAGCGCGACCAGCCGGCGGTGGACTTCGGCGGCGTCCATGCTCACTCCTTAAGTGGGGACTTCCCCGGATAGGGGTGCGGTTAAGATAACCGGGGAACTCCCCGCTTGGCAAGGAGCGCGATGCCCGCACGAGCCCGCCGGTCCGACGCCCGCGACAACCACGCGCTCCTGCTGGCCGCGGCGAAGGAGGTGTTCGCCGAGGACGGCCCGGACGCCCCGCTCGACCGCATCGCCCGGCGCGCGGGCATCGGCAACGCGACGATGTACCGGCACTTCCCCAGCCGCCGCGAGCTGGTCATCGCCGTGTACGCGAGCGACGTCGCGTCACTGACGGCCGACGCACGGCTCGACGCCCCCGACCCGGGCGCGGAACTGTTCGCGTGGCTGGCGGCATTCGTCGAGCACGTCCGGGACAAGCGCGCCCTCGCGTTGTCGCTGACCACGCCGGCGGGCGACCACGAAACGCTGTTCGCCCAGTGGCACGCGACGGTGAACGAGACGGCCGCGGCCCTGGTGGAGCGCGCCAAGGCGGCCGGCGCCGTCGCCGCGGACACCGAGGCCATCGATCTCCTCCTGCTCGCCACCGGCATCGCGCTTTCGGGGGCGTCGGATCGCGCCGGACGCCTGCTGGACCTGGTGCGCCGCGGGGTATCGACCGCGGGCGGGCCGTAGGGTTCCGAGCATGGAGATGCTGCACCTGCGCTACTTCGTCGCGGTCGCCGAGGAACTGAACTTCTCCGCCGCCGCGCGGAAGCTGCACATGGCCGCCTCTCCGCTCTCGCAGCGGATCAAGGACCTCGAACACGAACTCGGCGCGCAGCTGTTCGACCGCAGCACCCACCACGTCACCCTCACCGCCGCCGGGACCGCGCTGCTGCCGCTCGCGCGTGAGGTTCTCGAGCAGGTCAGTGCCATTCCCTGGAAGATCCGGGAGGCGACCCGGCCGCGGCGCAGCACCGTCTTCCTCGGCATGCCCGCCGGCGTGCACCCCGCGCTGCGGGACCGCGTCAACGCCCTCGCCGCGCGCGTCCACGAGACCTACGAGCTGAAACGGTGGCCCGGCACCACCGCCGATCTCGTCCAGGGCGTGCACGAGGGCAAGCTCGCCCTCACCCTGGCCCGGCTGCCGGTCAGCGATCCGGCTCTGGAGCAGGTGCCCGTCATGTCGGAACGGCTCGGCGCGGTCGTCCCGGCCGACCTCTTCGCCGGCCGGGACTCGGTGAGCCTTGCCGAGCTGACCGAATTCCCGTACGTCGCCTCACCAGGGGAAATCACCCCCGCCTATTTCGACCAGCTCGACCACCAATTGGCGGAAATGGGCGTCAGGAAACGTATCCGGCTGACCAACACCGGCTACGGCGGGACGTCGGAAATCATTTCCAGCGGCGAGGCCTTTTCCATTTCCATGCTCGACGAGAAGAGCCCGATGCACGGCTACCGGCTCGACAACGTCATCGTCCTCCCCTTCACGGATTTCCACCCCCAGCTGGACACCGGCCTGCTCTGGCGGCACGACCGCGCCGGCGGGGACCTGCACGGGCTCGTCGAAGCCGCGAAAGACGTCTTCGGCGACCCGATCACCACATAGAGAATGGTATGACCGCTGCGGTCACACCATTGTTCGCATCATGATCATTCCCTTTCGCGCCGCCCGCGCCTACGTTCGGAAGTAGAGCGAAACTTCCAAGGCGCGAAAGGACGGAAAGATGACGACCGGACCGCTGGACGGCGTGCGCGTGATCGACCTCTCGACCGTGGTGATGGGCCCGTACGCGGCCCAGATCCTGGGTGACCTGGGCGCCGACGTGATCAAGATCGAGTCGCCCGCGGACACCGTCCGGGTGGGCCAGTACCGCACCACGCCGGGCATGACCGCGCTGAACCTCAACGTCAACCGCAACAAGCGCAGCGTGGCCCTCAACCTCAAGGACGAGACCGAGCGCGAGCAGGCCCTCAAGCTGATCGACACCGCCGACGTGCTGATCACCAACATGCGCCCCGGCGCGCTGAGCCGGCTCGGCCTGAACTACGCCGACGTCGCCGCGCGCAACCCGCGCCTGGTCTACGCCCACGCGCAGGGCTTCCGCGGTGACTCGCCCCAGGCCGGCAACGCCGCCTACGACGAGACCGTGCAGGCCTCCTCCGGCCTGGTCGACGTCGCCAACCGCGCGCTCGGCGAGCCGGTCTACCTGCCGACGATCATCGGCGACAAGGTGTCGTCGCTGACCATCGCCTACAGCGTGCTCGCCGCGCTGGTCCACCGCGACAAGACCGGCCAGGGCCAGCAGATCGAGATCCCGATGACCGACACGCTGCTCGCCTTCAACCTGGTCGAGCACCTCGCGGGCCACACCTACGAGCCGGCCGAGGGTCCCACCGGGTTCGCGCTGTCGATGACGAAGGGCCACGCCGCGGTCCGCACCAAGGACGGCCTCGCCTGCGTCATCCCCTACAACCCGAAGAACTTCCGCGACTTCTTCGCCGCCGCGGAGCGCCCGGACCTCGCGGACGACCCGCGCGTCAACGGCGAGGCCATCGACCGCGCCGACAACGAGTGGCTGACCCAGCAGATCGCCGCCTGTGCCCCGGCGCTGACCACCGAGGAGTGGGCCGAGGTCTGCGCGAAGCACAGCATCCCGATGGCGCCGGTGTTGGAGCTGGACAAGGCCCACGAGAACCCGTACGTCCGCGACGGCCACCTGCTCGACACCGTCGAGCACCCGACCGAGGGCACCATCCGCACGGTCGGCATCCCGGTGAAGTTCTCCGCGACGCCCGGCTCGATCCGCCGCCTGGCCCCGCTGGCCGGCCAGGACACCGCCGAAGTCCTCGCGGAACTGAACTGAAAGAAGCAGGACATGACCGAAGTACGCACCGAACGGATCGGCGGCACCCTGCTGATCACGATCGACCGGCCCGAGGCCCGCAACGCGGTGAACGCCGCCGTCGCGACGCAGCTGGCCGCCGCCCTGGACGAGCTGGAAGCCGAGCCCGCGCTGCGGGCGGGCGTCCTGACCGGCGCCGAGAACACCTTCAGCGCCGGCATGGACCTCAAGGCCGCGCTCAAGGGCGAGTCCCCGGAGATCCCGGGCCGCGGGTTCGGCGGCCTCACCGAGGCCGAGCTGACCAAGCCGCTGATCGCCGCCGTCGAGGGGTTCGCCATGGGCGGCGGGTTCGAACTGGCGCTGGGCTGCGACCTGATCGTCGCCGCCGAAGACGCCAAGTTCGGGCTCCCCGAGGTGAAGCGCGGCCTGATCGCCGCCGGTGGCGGTGTCATCCGGCTGCCGAAGCGGATCCCGCACCACCTCGCGATGGAGTTCCTGCTGGCCGGCGAGCCCGTCACCGGCCGCCGCGCCGGCGAACTGGGGCTGGTCAACCGCGTGACGCCGGCCGGTGACGCCGCCGCGGTCGCACTGCAGCTGGCCGAGAAGCTGGCGGAGAACGCGCCGCTCGCGCTGGCCGCCGTCAAGAAGATCGTGCGCGCCGCGGATCCGAAAGCCGTGCAGCGTGAGGAAATCAAGAAGCTGATGCAGTCCGCCGACGTCCGCGAGGGCATGACCGCCTTCGCCGAGCGCCGCGCTCCGAAGTGGACAGGCGAATGAAGATCGAAGAAGTCCGGCGGCACGTGACGACCCCGCTGACCGCGCCGGCGTTCGCGCCGGTCGTCCCGAGGTTCACCGACCGCGAGTACCTGAACATCGTCTACCGCACCGACGCCGACGCCCTGCGCGCCGTCGTGCCGGAGCCGCTGAAGGTCGGAGAACCGTTGGTGCGCTTCGAAGTCATGAAGATGGGCGACGTCTCCGGCTACGGCCCGTACACCGAGTCCGGCCAGGCGATCGAGGTCGCTTTCGACGGCGAGCGCGGCGAGTACCTGCACGCGATGTACCTCGACAACTTCCCGGCGACCGCGTCCGGGCGCGAGGTCAGCGCCTACCCGAAGACCGTCGGGTCGCCGAACCTCTATGTCGACAACGGCGTCCTGGTGGGCACTTTGGACTACGGGACGCTCCGGGTGGCCACCGCGACCATGGGCTACAAGCACCACGAACTGGACGCCCGCGAGGCGGAGAAGCAGATCACCGTCCCGACGTTCATGCTCAAGACCATCCCCGGCTACGACGGCGCCCCGCGCGTCCAGGAGCTGGTCCGCACCGAGATCACCGACGTGGTGGTCAAGGAGGCCTACACCGGCCCGGCGCGGCTGCAGCTGTTCCAGCACGTCCTCGCGCCGCTCGCGGACCTCCCGGTGCTGGAGGTCGTGTCCGCGAGCCACATCGTCACCGACCTGACGCTCGCCCCGGTCAAGCCGGTCTTCGACTACCTGAAGGGAGTTCAGTCATGAAGCACGCCGCCGTCATCGGCGCCGGCACCATCGGCCTGTCCTGGACGGCGCTGTTCGCCCGCCACAGCCTGACCGTCCGGGTCACCGACCCCCGTCCCGACCTCGCCGAAGCGGTCGAAACGGCGCTGGCCCAGTTCGCTCCGCACCTCGGTACCACGGCCGAGGAACTGGCGAGCCGTGTGCACATCGCCGCCGACGTGACCGAAGCGGTGCGAGACGCGGATGTCGTGCAGGAGAACGGGCCCGAGAGCGTCGAGTTCAAAAAGGACTTGTTCAAGCAGCTCGTCGAGGAGGCTCCGGAGCACGCGCTG
This sequence comes from Amycolatopsis sp. NPDC049691, assembly GCF_040675005.1. Lineage (NCBI taxonomy): Bacteria > Bacillati > Actinomycetota > Actinomycetes > Pseudonocardiales > Pseudonocardiaceae > Amycolatopsis > Amycolatopsis sp. NPDC049691. Next base: position 151,999 of record NZ_JBFANX010000019.1, on the reverse strand, counting down.
CTGCTGAGTTCGTCGAGCGCCATCCCCTCGACGGCGTTCACCGGCGAGATCGACGGCAGCCGGGTCCTCATCGGACACCCGTTCAACCCGCCGCACCTGATCCCGCTGGTCGAGGTCGTCCCCGGCGAGCGCACCAGCGACGAGTCCGTGCAGCACGCGGTGGACTTCTACACCCGCCTCGGCCGGACGCCGGTCGTGGAGCGCAAGGAAATGCCGGGATTCGTGGGGAACCGGCTGCAGAACGCGCTCAGCCGCGAGGCGATCTACCTCGTCGAGCAGGGAGTGGTGACTCCAGCAGACCTGGACATCATTTTGACCAGGTCGCTCGGGATCCGCTGGGCGACCGTCGGGCCGTTCCTCGGCTCGCACCTCGGTGGCGGTCCCGGCGGCTACCGGCACATGGCCGAGCACATCGGCAAGTCCATGAAGAAGATGTGGGCCGGCCTCGGCACCCCCAGCCAGAGCCCCGAAGAGCAGGAACGGCTCATCGAAGCCGTCGAACAGGCTTACGGCTCCTCCACGTACTCGGACCTCGCCGAGACGCGCGACCGCAAGCAGCTGGCCGTTTTGCACGCAGTGGAGGAGAACTGAGATGGAACCGCTCAAGGACAAGCTGACCGCCGACTTCTACGACTTCGAGGCGCTGCTGCCCGACGACGAGCGCAAGCTGCTCGTCAAGGCGCGCGAGTTCATGACCACCGACGTCAAGCCGCTGGTGAACGAGAACTGGGAAGCCGGCACCTTCCCGAAGGAACTGATCGGGATGTTCCGTGACAGCGGGCTCGCCGGCCTGCCGTACGAAGGCTACGGCGAGCACAAGCCCGCGGTCAGCCACCTGCTCACCGGCATGATGGCGATGGAGATGAGCCGCACCGACGCGTCCGTGGCGACGTTCTTCGGTGTCCACAACGGACTCGCGATGTATTCGATCTACAGTGGAGGGAGCCAGGAGCAGCGCGACCGGTGGTTGCCGGAGATGGCGGCGATGGACAAGATCGGCGCGTTCGCGATGACCGAGCCGCTCGGCGGGTCCGATGTGGCCGGTGGCATGCGCACGGTCGCCAAGCGCGACGGTGACAGCTGGGTCCTCGACGGCGCCAAGAAGTGGATCGGCAACGCGACCTTCGCCGACTACGTCGTGGTGTGGGCGCGGGACGTCGACGACAACCACGTCAAGGGGTTCGTCGTCGAGAAGGGCACGCCGGGGTTCGTGCCGGAGAAGATCCAGGGCAAGACCGCGTTCCGGATCGTCGAGAACGCCGAGATCACCCTGACCGGGGTCCGCGTCCCGGAGGCGAACCGTCTGCAGGGCATCAACTCCTTCCGCGACGTCGCGGAGATCCTGCGCGCCACCCGCGGCGGCGTCGCGTGGCAGGCGCTGGGCGTGATGATCGGCGCCTACGAAGCCGCGCTGGCTTACGCGCAGGAGCGCCGGCAGTTCGGCCGGCCGATCGCGCGGTTCCAGCTGGTGCAGGACCTGCTCGTGAAGAGCCTCGGCAACATCACCGCGTCGTGGGGCATGCTCGTGCAGCTGGCCCGGCTGCAGGACGCGGGGATCTTCAAGGACGAGCACTCGTCGCTGGCCAAGGCGTTCGTCACCTCGCGGATGCGGGAGGTCGTCGCCTGGAGCCGGGAGATCTTCGGCGGCAACGGGATCGTGCTCGGCTACGACGTCGCGCGGTTCTTCGCCGACGCCGAGGCGATCTACTCGTTCGAAGGCACGCGCGAGATGAACACCCTGATCGTCGGCAAGGCGATCACCGGGCAGAGCGCGTTCGTGTGACCTGCTAGTTGACGCAGCCGGGGGCCGTACTGGTCGCCGGCTGCTTCGCGTCCGAAGCCGGCGTCCGGGTCGTCGTCGCGGCCACCGGCTTGACGCCGCCGGCGGTGTCGTCGCCCGAGGCCTGGACCGCCGGCGTGCTGATGGCCGTCCGGATGAACTGCCGGACCTGCGCCGGGTCGACCTTCACCGCGTCGCCGTCCGACGGTGTCGCCAGCGAAAGGCTCTGCACCGGGATCGTGGCGAACGCGATCGCGCCCGAGCTCATCCCCCGCAGCTGCTGCGCGAAGCTGAGCACGTCCCAGCCCTTGTCGAGGACGACCGAGCCCTGCACGGCGTCGACCAGGGCGTTCAGCTTCGACACGTCGGTGAACGTGCCGGCGCTGAGCACCTTCTTGGCCATGCCGGACAGGAACGCCTGCTGGCGGGCGATGCGGTCGAGGTCGCCGTTGGCCAGGCCGTGGCGCTGGCGGACGAACGCGAGCGCCTGCGCCCCGGAAAGCGTTTGCGGGCCGGCCGGGAAGTCCGCGCCGGAGTAGCTGTCGTGCACCGGCGCCTTGAGGCAGACCTCGACGCCGCCGACGGCCTGCGACAGCGCGTCGAAGCCGGCGAGGTTGATGGCCGCGTAGTGGTTGATCGTCAGCCCGGTGAACTTCTCCACGGTCTGGATCGCCGTCTTCGCGCCCGCCTCGTTCGCCGCCACCTCCAGCTGCGCGCCGGACAGGCCCTGGGCCCGCAATCCGGACATCGCGGCGTTCTTGCCGCGGCTGTAGGCCGAGTTGATCTTGTGCTTGCCATAGCCGTCCGCGATGTCCACATAGGAGTCGCGCGGGATCGAGATCGCGGTGGCCGCGGCGCCGCCGGCGGGGATGTGGACGACGATCATCGTGTCGGTGGTGTCGCCGCCGTCGTCGCCGCTGCCGGCGTGCAAGGCGTCGAGCACGTTCTGGGGCAACGGGTTGCCGTAGGCGTCGGTACGGGCGTCGATCCCGACGAGCAGGATGTTCTGGGCCACTTTGAGCGGTTCGCCGGGAATCGCGTCATCGTCGGCCACCTGGCCGGACGGTGAGATGACGTCGGCGGTGACGAGGCCGTGGTCCAGCTTGCTCAGCTGTGCCCAGGCGTACCCGGTGGCGCCGAGCACGAGCGCCGACACGACGCCGAGCGCGACCCGCCCGCCGATGCGACGCCCCCGGGACGACAGCAACACGACACTTCCCCTTGCTTCCCTCTGGTGGTTCCCCTCCTTCGAGGATCACCGCGTTAGCTGGGAATCAGCTGAGAAAGTTGTCGAAATACTGTGACGCCAGCCGAACGGCCGAGCTTTCCGGCCGGTTTCGCGACGCACGGTGCCGGAACGTGTACGCGCGAGTGCTGTGGTTGCGACCACAGTGGTCTCAGCGTGGCATCCTGCGCCAGACCGCGCGGGGCAGCAGGCGCATCGCGAAGAAGACCGGACGGAGCACACCGGGCACCCAGACGACCCCGCGCCGCTTCCGCAGCGCGGCGACGGTGGCGTCGGCGACCTGGTCCGGCGTGCTCGAGAACGGCGCCGGGGTCATGCCTGCGGTCATCCGCCCGATGACGAAGCCGGGCCGGACGAGGAGCAGGTGGACCCCGGAGCCGTGGAGGGCGTCGGCGAGACCGCCGGCGAAGCCGTCGAGACCGGCCTTGGCGGAGCCGTAGACGTAGTTGGCGCGGCGCACGCGGATCCCGGCGACGGAGGAGAACACGACGAGGCTGCCGTGGCCCTGGGCGCGCAGCAGGTTCGCGGCGTGGGTGAGGACGCCGACCTGGGCGACGTAGTCGGTGTGCACGATGGCGGCGGCGTGGGCGGCATCGGTTTCGGCGCGGGCCTGGTCGCCGAGGATGCCGAAGGCGAGCACGATGACGTCGAGCGGCCCGTGCTCGGCGGCGACCCGCTCCAGGAAGGGGCCGTGGGCGGCGAGGTCGTCGGCGTCGAAGTCGACGGTTTCGGCTTTCCCGAGGGCGGCGACGGCGGCGGTGAGATCCGTGCCGGGCCGGGCGGCCAGTACGACCTTGTCGTGGGTACCGGCCAGGCGTTGCGCCACGGCGAGGCCGATTTCGCTGCGGCCGCCGAGGACGAGGACTGTTCCGCTCACGGGGGGCAGTCTTCCAGCCGCGGGTGCGCTAGCGTGCCCGGGTGGCGCGCGCGCTGGATTTCGAGACTCTCGTCGAACGGCATCGGCGGGAGATCCAGGTGCACTGCTACCGGATGCTCGGCTCGCTCGGCGACGCCGAAGACCTCACCCAGGAAACCTTCCTGCGCGCCTGGAAGGCCCGCGACCGCTTCGAAGGCCGGGCCGGGGTGCGGACCTGGCTCTACCGGATCGCCACCAACGCCTGCCTCGACGTCCTCGCGCGGCGGCCGCGGCGGGTGCTGCCCGATCAGCTCGGTCCCGCCGGGGAGCCGGGCGGCCCGATCGCCGCCGCGGATCTGCCGTGGCTCGAGCCCTTCCCCGACCGGCTGCTCGACGAGGCCGGGCCGGACGCCGCCGTCGTCGAACGGGAGACCATCGAGCTCGCCTACCTCGCCGCCGTGCAGTACCTGCCGCCGCGGCAGCGCGCGGTGCTCGTCCTGCGGGACGTCCTCGGCTGGTCGGCCAAGGAGACCGCCGAACTCCTCGAAACGAGCGTCGCGTCGGCGAACAGCGCCCTCCAGCGGGCCCGGGCGACCCTGCGTGAACGGCTGCCCGCCCACCGTACCGAGTGGACGGCCGGCGATCCGACGGCCGAGGAAACCGCGCTGCTCAAGCGGTTCATCGCCGCCTACGAAGACGGCGACCCGCAAGCCGTCGCCCGGCTGCTGCACGAAGACGCCCGCGCGGTCATGCCGCCGTACGAGCTCTGGTTCGGCAGCGCCGCGGCGATCGTGCGCGCGCTGTCGCTGTCCATGGACCCGGCGTCGCCGCACTGCGTCGGCCGCTTCCGGATGCGCCCGACGCGCGCGAACCGCCAGCCCGCGGTGGCGACCTGGCTCCGGCGGCCGGGCGAGGCCGGGTACCGCTGGTTCGGTGTCTCCCTGCTCACGATCGAGCACGGGCTGATCACGGAGCTGGCCGCCTTCGAGTCCGTCCCGGCGGCGGCGTGGGGATTGCCGGAAATCCTGCGTGAATGAGCACGATGACCGCGGGCGGGCGTGAAAAAACCCGGGCGGGCGATTCACGGGGAATCACCCGCCCGGGCACACACCCATCCGGAAAGAAATTCTTCCGATTCGGGTTCGTCCTCGAGGCCGCCGGGAAGAGGTCACCGGGCGGCGATCAAGCAGCTCGGTGCCGCTGCGGCGCGGTACGCGCCAGCCGGCGTCGGTCCTCGGCGGTGGTCCCGCCGAAAACACCGTGGTCCAGGCCGTTGTCGAGCGCGTAGCCGAGGCATTCGGCGCGCACCGGGCAGCGCGCGCACACGGCCTTGGCCTGCGCTGTCTGCCGGGCGCCGGGGCCCACCGCGGAGATGGGGAAGAACAGTTCCGGGTCCTCGTCCTTGCAGGCCGCGAGTTCCGCCCAGCCCGTCATCGTGGCTTCCATTTCCTTCGTTCACCTCCCTCTACTTCTTCCGTTTCCCATTGTCGTGGCGCGTCAACCGACTTGACGCTCGCGGGCGCGCGAGCGCATCCGCGTGGGTCAAGGGGGTTTTGGCTTCGGTCCCCGGCTCACCCTCCGGGCAACCAAGACTGCAACACATGAGAGTACGCCCTTCTTCCCGGGATCTCGATGTCGATCACGTCACCCGATCGGCGAGACCGCGCTCCAGCGTGACCCGCACCAGGGCCGCCGCGAGGTGCGCGAGGTCGCCCGGATCGACGAGCTTCGCGAGCCGACCGGGTTGTGTCGGCAGGCCGAGCTTTTCGGCTCCCTGCAACGCTTTCCCGTCCAGGTGCGGTCGAAACTCCGGCCACACGAGCTGGACCTCCCTGGCGAAGATGTCGGCCCCCACCGGACCGAGCCGCGGCACCTTCCCGAGGAGCCCGGCCAGTGTCCGGAATTCGCCGTTCGCGGCCTCACGCACCCGTCTCAGGTCACCGCGGTACTCGTCGAGCAGGTACCGCGCGCCCTCGCCGAGCGCCGTCGCGGTCTGTTCGTCGTAGCGCTTGTAGTGCGCCCGGCCGAGGGCGGCCACCCGCTCCTGCCACGTCGAGTCCGCCATGGCTCTCGCCGTGCCCATCCCCGCGGCCCGCAGCTCGCGGGCCGCGTCGACCGCGATGCCCGCCTTGATCCGGGTCGAGAGCAGCACCGACAGCACCAGCAGCCGGTAGAGCGGCGCGGGCTGGTCGGCGAGCTTGATGCCCGCTTCGGCGGCGTAGGTCGGACCTGCCTCCTTCAGCAGGCGCCGGACCGTGTCTCGCTGGGTCATCGGGTCCGGGTACCCGACATGCCCGCGCCCATTCGTCACACCTCGTCACCGATCCGGAGCAGACCATTACTCCCCTCGAGGAGTCTTGATCGAATCGTTACACGTGGGAGTCACCTCGGCGCACTTGTTCCAGTGGAGGCGAGGGGTGGTGAGGGGTCCGTGTGCGCTGGCGACGATTTCGACGCGTTCTTCCGCGCCGACTTCCCCCCGCTCGTGGCGTTCCTGTGCAAGGCCGGGTTCGAGGTCGAGATCGCCCGTGACGTCGCCGTCGAAGCGATGCTGCACGCGCTGGAGGCGTGGCCGGTCCCCGAAGACCCGCGGGCCTGGGTGCGCCGCGTCGCCGGTCGGCTGCTCGACGCGGTCGGCGACGCGCGCGCGGACTGGACGCCGGACGACCCGCAGGACGACGAGAAGCTGGCCGTGCTGGTCGAGCAGCACGCGGGCTTCCTCGACCTGCTCGCCTCCCTGCCCGGCCAGCAGCGGATGGTGCTCGCGTGGTCGCTCGACGGCTTCACGCCGACGCAGATCGCGAACGCGCTGCGCATCGCCCCCGCGACCGTCCGTTCCAACCTCCGCCACGTGCGGGAACGCCTCAGGCGCCACCGGGCCGCACCGCCCGGCGACCAGCGGGACAGGGAAGGGTGAGCACCATGCCGGCAACCGAGTACGGGGACCGGGCGATCACCGAGCTGCTGCGGGAGTCCAACGCCGCGCTGCACGACTCGCTGCGGGTGGGCCTCGACGTGGAGGGCACCCTGCTCCGGGTGCGCAGCCGCGCGCTCGTCCGCGAGATCGCGGCGACGCAGCCCCCGGAGGCGTTCCCCGCGCACTGGCGGCGCCACGACGAGCCGGTCGCGGACGCGATCGCCGGCGACGGCGCCGCGACCGCCCGCCTGCTCGCCACCATCCGGCCGCTGGTGGTCCGCTACTGCCGCGCCCGCGTCGGACGGCACGAGCGGTCCTTCGCCTCGGCCGACGACGTCGCCCAGGAGGTGTGCGTCGCCGTGCTCACGGCGCTGCCGTCCTACCGGGACCAGGGCCGCCCGTTCCTCGCGTTCGTCTACGGCATCGCCCAGCACAAGGTCGCCGACGCCCACCGCGCCGCGGCCCGCAACCGCTCCGACCCGGTCCCGGAGATCCCCGACGGGGTGTCCGAAGCGGACGGTCCGGAGCAGCACGCCCTGCGGTTCGAGCTCAACGAGCGGCTGGCGCGGCTGCTGGACGTCCTGCCGGCCAAGCAGCGCGAGATCGTCGTGCTGCGCGTGGTCGTCGGGCTGTCGGCGGAGGAGACCGCGGACGCGGTCGGCTCGACGCCGGGCGCGGTCCGCGTCGCCCAGCACCGCGCGCTGGGGCGGCTGCGAAGACTTTTGACGGGCGAAGAGGACTAGCGCCGCACGTAGTCGAGGACGAACTCCTCCAGCGCCGCCGCCGGTCCTTCCTTCGACTCGCGGGCCAGCAGCATGAACTCGATGTCGCCGGGTTCGGGCAGGCCGGGCAGCTCGACGAGGTCGGCGGGCACCAGGCTGCGCGCGTGCAGGGTGACGCCGAGCCCGGCGGCCGCGGCGGCCCGCAGGCCGGTGAGGCTCGACGTCTGGCACGCGGCGCGCCACTCGAGGCCCGCCCGTTCGAGGCACTCGACGGCGAGCTGCCGCGTGATCGACGGCATCGGGTACTGCACCAGGGGCACCGGACGGCCGGGCTCCAGCACCGTCGCCGCCGAGCCGATCCAGACCAGCGGCTCCCGCCAGAGCAGCCGCCCGCGGTGCGTGCCCGGGCGGCGCTTGCCCAGCACCAGGTCCAGCTGGCCGGCGCGCAGCCGCTGGGCGAGAACGTCCGACAGCTCCACGGTCAGCTCGACGTCCACCAGCGGGTGGCTGAGGCGCAGCCGGTTCAGGATCTCCGGCAGCTCGCCGAGCGCGAAGTCCTCCGAGACGCCGAAGCGGACCCGGCCGCGCAGCTCGGCGCCGCGGAAGTGCCGCTCCGCGCGTTCCTCGGTGTCCACGACGGTCTGCGCGAACCCCAGCATCGCCTGCCCGCGCGCGGTGAGCTCGACCGTGTGGGTGTCGCGCGCGAAGAGCAGCCCGCCGGAGTCGCGCTCCAGGCGCCGGACGTGCTGGCTGACGGTCGGCTGGCCGACGCCCAGGCGCCGCGCGGCCGCGGTGAAGCTGCGCGTCTCGGCGACGGCGAGGAACGAGCGGCACAGGCGCGGGTCGAGCACGCGGCCACTTTATCGCGATTCGCGATGACAGTCAGTCCGGTCATCGGGGTTCACAATGAGCGTCCGGGCACCGAGAATTGCCGTGGAAGGAGATCCATGTCCCGGATACGTCTCGACCCGTTCGTCCTCGCCATCCTCGCCACCGTCGGGGTCGCCACCCTGCTGCCCGCTTCGGGTGTCGTGGCGGACGGTTTCAGCACGGCGACGACGATCGCCGTCGGGCTGCTGTTCTTCCTGTACGGCGCCCGGTTGTCCACGCAGGAGGCCCTCGACGGGCTGCGCCACTGGCGGCTGCACGCGGTCGTGCTGGCCGCCACGTTCGTGCTGTTCCCGCTGCTCGGCCTGGCGCTCACGCTGCTGCCGGCGTCGGTGCTGCCCGCCGAGCTCGCCGCCGGGGTGCTGTTCCTCGCGGTGCTGCCCTCGACGGTCCAGTCGTCGATCGCGTTCACCTCGATCGCCCGCGGCAACGTCGCGGCGGCGATCTGCAGCGCGTCGCTGTCCAACCTGGCCGGGATCGTGCTGACGCCGCTGCTGGTGGCGCTGCTGCTGTCCGGCGACGGCGCGGGCGTCGACGGTTCGGCGGTGCTCGGGATCGTGCTGCAGCTGCTGGCGCCGTTCGTCGCGGGCCAGCTGGCGCGGCGCTGGATCGGCGACTGGATCACCCGCAATTCCGCGCCGCTCAAGCTGTTCGACCGCGGGTCGATCCTGCTGGTGGTGTACACGGCGTTCAGCGCGGGCATGACCGAGGGCATCTGGCACCGGCTCGACGTCGTCCCGCTGCTGGTCCTGGTCGGCCTCTGCGGCGTGCTGCTCGCGGCGGTGCTGGGGGCGACGAGCTGGAGTGCCCGGCTGCTGGGTTTCGCGCGCGCGGACCGGATCACCATCGTGTTCTGCGGGTCGAAGAAGAGCCTGGCGAGCGGGCTGCCGATGGCGACGGTGCTGTTCGGGCACGCGCAGGTGGGGCTGATCGTGCTGCCGCTGATGCTGTTCCACCAGATCCAGCTGATCGTCTGCGCGTCGCTGGCGCGGCGGTACGCCACCACGCGGGAACTCGTCCCGGCCTGATTTCGACCGATGAGTTTTCCGGCGGCCTTCGTCAGTACGTGGTGACACCCACTCGGAAGGCGGCACCATGGCGAAGGTCCTGTACCACATCACGATGTCCCTCGACGGCTTCGTCGCGGCACCCGGCGACGACATGACGTGGCTGTCCGGCCTGCACGCGGGGCCGAACCCGGTCGTCGAGCGGGTGATCGGCGGGATCGGGGCGATCGTGATGGGGCACAACACGTACGCCCCGGCGACGACGGCGGAGGGAAAGGTCTACGGCGGCCGCTGGGAGGGACCGATCTTCGTGGTGACGCGCTCGGCGGCACCGTCACCGGGGTTCACGCTGGTCCCCGACCTCGGGGAGGCGGTGTCGTCGGCTTCCGCGGCGGCCGGTGACGGGTATGTGGCGGTGCTGGGCGCGGCGACGGCCCGGCGGTGCTGGGAAGCCGGGCTGCTGGACGAGGTGCTCGTGCACATCGCACCAGTGCTGCTCGGCGACGGGGTGCGGCTGTTCGAGCGGCCGGGCGGTGCGCCGGTGCGGTTGGAAGTCCTGGAGCTGAGCCACGCCGGGCCGATCGCCAACGCCTGGTACCGGGTGCGGTGATCCGTCCACTGTGTACCGATTGCCGAACGAGGTCGGCCAGATCTGGTTCACCTATTGGGCTTGCGGTCCGTCGACTCCACCGTCGTTCCCCACCACTACCTCAGGCGGCGGAACCTGAATGGAATCCGCACTTCACCGCGGCCGCGGCGACGGCTTCCGCAACTCCTCCGCGAAAATCTGCTCCACCCGGCGGTTCGCGCGGCGCAACGACCGCACCGCCGCACGGACCACGAACCCCAACGCGCCGACGAGCAACAATCCCAGGCCGATGGCCGCGAGGTTCGCCACGAGCGCCTCCCGGTACTGGTGCGCCAGGAACCCCAGACCCGCCCCGGCGGTGAGTGCGTCCAGCAACGCCAACCGCACAGCACGCGGCTCGCACGGGGTGGCTCGCGGGGCCGTGACCATCGCTCACCCTCCCGCCGTTCCGTTCAGCGGCGACGCCCTTGCAACCTAGACGAGCTTGCGCCACCCGGTGGCCACTTCAACCTGATTGGCCTACCGGATCTGCCCGGATGGCCGCTGTGATAACTTGAAGCGAACTGGGTCTTCTGTGCAAACGCACATCCCCGAGCCGCCAGCGCGCCGGGGCCAGGGGGCGGTAGCTCAGTTGGTTAGAGCAGGGGACTCATAATCCCTTGGCCGCGGGTTCGAGCCCCGCCCGCCCTACCCTTCGTGGTCCTCGCTTCGCTCGGACCCCTTCGGTTCGCTTCCTCCCTGTGGGGGTGCAACCCCCACACCCCGCCCGGGGGCTCGCCCCCGGACCCCCGTCCGTGTGGTCACCTTGGCATGCCGGCCTGCGTTGGTCCACAAAGGATTTAACGCCTGCGGTCGTATACCAGGGCCAGTTCGCCCTGTTCGCCTGCTTCCTGGTGCGTCAGGTTCCACGATGATGCCCTTAGTCCGTTCTCGAACAGGCGCTCTCCTCCGCCCGTTATCTCCGGGCAGATCATCAGGTATAGGCGGTCCAATGCGTCTGCTGCCAGTAATGGTTTTATGACGCTTGCGCTGCTGTTGATCAGGATGTCTCCCGATCCGGTTTTTTGCAGGTCTGCGATTACCTCTGCCGGCGGGGCGTTCACCACTCTTGTGTGGTTCCAGGGTGGCTCTGTCAGAGTTGTTGAGAACACCACCTTTTCTGTCTCTGACAGCCACTTTGCGTATGCTCGGTCGCGGGGGTCCGCATTCTCGTCTGCTGCCACCGTTGGCCAGAAACCCAGGAAACCTTCCGCGTTTCGGCGGCCCAGTACCGCCGTTGTTGCCTTCTCCCAGATTCGGGTCAAGTGGCGGCGGGCTACCTCCGTTGTCGCGTACGAGACTATTGCTCCCATGTCCGTGGGGCCTCCGGGGCCGTGGTAATGGCCGTCCAGTGTCAGGCTCAGGTTTGCCGTCACCCTGCGGGTCATTCTTGTCCCTTTCGCTTCGTCAGTACTTCCGTCAAGCGGTCCAGGACCTGGGTCCAGCCCGTTTCGATTCCCGCGATCGCCGGTGCCGCCTCCACCGTGGTCGCCGTGATGCGCAAGCCCAGGCGCAACCTGGTGCCGCCCGGCACCGCTGTCAGCTCCAGGTCGTAGTGGCCCGTGAAGGACGCCCTCCCCGTTACCGCCAGGTCGAACGCCAGGCGCCCCGGCTCGTCCGCCACCCGGACCCAGCCTTCCGAGCGGTACTCGCCGTCCGGGTCGCGGTAGGCCAGCGCCGCCCGGCCTCCCGGACGGGGCTCGAGGAGGCACGTCGTCACCGTCATCGACGGCGGCACCCACCACGACGCCAGCAGCGCCGGGTCCGTCCAGTACCGCCAGACCACGTCGCGGGCCGCCGGCAGCACGCGCTCGAACCCGAACGCCCGCCCGTCCGCCCAGCGGTCCCCGTCCGCGGCCGCCGTCTCCGCCTCCACCGCTTCGCGATACCGCGCGACGACGTCACGCTCGCTCTGGTGCGCTTCGACCTGCTTCGCCAGGTCCGCCAGCCGGCCCGCGAACGCCGCGAGCGGCTCCGCTTCGAGCGCGTATACGCGGCGCTGCCCCAACGGGAACACCGTCACCAGCCCGGCGCGCGCCAGCGTCTGCAGGTGCTTCGTCGTCTGCGGCTGGCGCAACCCCGTCAGCTCCGCGAGCTCGCCCACCGACCGGGGACGCTCGGCCAGGAGCTCGACGAGACGCCACCGCGCCGCGTCGCCCAGTGCTGCCGCGATCGCGTCCATGCGGCCAGTATTCACACAGCAGAATATTCAGGTCAAGGAATACTTTAGGTGAGCCAGCGCAGACCGTACGCATAGCCCAGCTGCGGGGCGGTGAACTCCTGCGCGACCTCGCACGCACCGTCGAGCGGCAGCGGTGCGCCCGGCTGCGGCGGGTCGGCGAGCACCGACGGGGGCACCCGGTCCACCCGCCACACCCGCCAGGGCAGCCGCCGCGGGTCGAAGCGGACCCGCACGGTGAACGACTCGCACGCCACCAGCGGCACGAACGTGTACGACGGCCGGATCGGCAGGCCGTCCCGGATCCGGACCACCAGCGCATAGGTGTGGGTGTCGCCGCGCGACAACGGCCGCGGGAGGTCCAGGAGCCAGCGGAAGTGCCGCTGCCCCACCCGTTTCGCGTCGGTGATGCGGACGCCGTGCTGGGCGTCGGCGGCCACCTGGCGTTCGCCGTCGCCGCCGTCTTCGAGGCGGGGCACGGTGAACTGGGCGGCGATCCGGCTCAGGCCGTCGCGGGTCGCGACGATCAGCCGTTCCTCGATCAGCTCCGGCTCCGGCGTGTCCAGCCGGACGATGGCCCGCAGCCGCTTGACGAACCAGCCCTGGTCGGGGTCCGGGACGTCGTCGCCGGGCCGCGCGGCGGCCTCGATCTCGGCGGCCAGCCGGGCGAAGGACCGGTCGATGCGGCGCCGCGCCGTGCGTTCGGAGACGCGCAACCGATCGGCGAGGACACCCACCCGGTCGCTGAGCAGAGCGTGCTGCGAGCCCGGGGCGATGCCCAGCGCGACGTTGACCGCGAGCCGGTCGTCGGCCGGGAACTCCGCGATCGCGGCGGAAATCGCGTCGCGCAGCACCCGCCGCGCTTCGCGGTCGTTCGCGGTGCGGTGGATTTCGCACCACCCGGCGACGATCGGCCCGAGCCGGTCGCGCAGCCGTTCGGCCTCCAGACCCCAGCCGCGGCGCAACGTCGTGAGCTCGCGGAGCAACCCGTCCTCGTGTGCCATGGGGTTTCGATTGTGGCACGCGGACTTCCGCGCGATCGGCGGCAGCGCCTGCGCCGATCAGGTGATTCCCGGGTTGGCCAGCGCGTGGCCAGTTCCGCGCTGATTCGGCCCGCGGGCGGCCTTTGCCCGTTCCCCGGCTGACCGACCATGTCCCGGTCGACGGCATCGGGGAGGACGGGTTGCTCGACACCACTTTTCCGTGCGCGGGACCGGCGGACGTCGACGGCGTCCGCCGGCTGGCCCGCGACGGCAGGCTCGCCGGCTCCGCGTCGGCCGCCCCGCCCGGCGACCTCGCCCGGTTGCGCGGGGCGGTCTACACGGTGGCCTGGCCACTGGTCTTCGCGCGGATCACCAGACCACTCGAACGGCAGCGGCGGCACCCGGACTGCGCGCGCGGGCTGGAATGGCTGCGCCCGGACTGCCTGGACCGCTTCCACGACGACGTCGAAGCCGTCGTGGAGCACGCGCTGCGGCGCGCGACCGACCCGATCGAGAACTTCGACGGCTGGCTGGCGACCCGGCTGAGCCCCGCGACGGTCGACGCGCACCGCCGGCGCCGCGGCGAAATCGGGGCCCTGCAACGGCCTCGCCTCCCGGCGTGGCTCGGCGACGCGCTCGGCGGCGACCCGTGGCTGTGCGACCTCGCCGTGCAGATCCTCGTGTGGGCCGGGGTGCCGGCGACGGCGGGCGCGGAGCTGTGGCCACTGGACGGCTGGGCGGCGCGCCGGGCCGAGGTCCGGGGCGCGCCGCCGCCGGGCCGCGACACGCTCGACCTCGAGGTGCGGCAGGTGCTGGCGGCGATGAGCACGAGGCCGAAGTGGTACGCCGAGCACGTCGAACGGCCGCTCGGGCACAAGCGGGCCCCGGTGGCCCCGATGCCGGCGGACGGCGCGGCCGAGCCCGTCCCGCTGCAGCTGGTGGGTGAGGCCGAAGCGGACGACGCCCGGTTGGCGGGCCTGGCCGAGCAGGCGCTGCGCGCGATCGAGGCAAGGCTGGACCGCGGCGAGGACCCGCCGACGGCGGTGCGCACGGTCGTCCGGCGGGTGTTCGGAGCCGGCGGCGGCGCGCTCGACCGGTTGCCGCACAAGGGGTCCACGCTCGACGACTGGCTAGCCACGGCCCTCGCCGACGAAGCCCGGCTCGACGGGATCGTCGCGACGGTGCTCGCGATCCTCGGCCGCTGAGCGCGCGGCCGCCGGCCGACCGGCGGTCACCTCTTCGGCCGCCGCGCACAATCGGGCGTCCAGCACCTCGAACAGCGTCTCCGGTGGGCAGCCCGCGGCTCGCGCCCGGGTGCCCGCCGAGGACAGCTCGGCCAGCAGGACCGCGCGCACCGCCGCGCGGGTCCGCGCCGCGAGTCTCGTGGGCGGGACAGCTGATGCGGCCACCCCGGCCTCCTTTCTCCCCGCGTCCAGCCTTCCCCTGACGGACGGCCGTCAACGCCACCACGACGGCGGCGGCACCGGCAACCGCAGCGGGCAGCCCGTGTGGCGGCCCGTCCAGCAGTCGGCCAGCCAGCGGGTCAGCGCGACCGGCCCGAGCAGGCTGTCCTCCCACACCGGGGTCAGCTCGCCGGCCCGGCGGAGCATCGTTTCGGCCGTGGCGCAGAAGGAGATGATCGCGGCGACGGCGGCGTCGGCCCGCGCGACCGGCCAAGCGACCGCGGCTCCGGGCAGCCGGGCCGGGATGGCCAGGCCGGGGCCGATGGCGCCGTTGCGGGCCAGCTGGAGCGCGAGGTCGAACTCGACCGCTTCGGCGTGCAGTTGCCGAGCCTGCCAGCGGGGCGAAGCCGCGGCGGCGTGCAGCCCGGCGAGCCGGGCGGCGACCAACCCGTCCCACACCGTCAAGAGCACCCCTCGCGTGTCGGCGGGGTGAGCGCCGGCGAGATCGAGGGTGACGGCGCTGAGCCAGGCACACGGGTCCTTGACTTGACTATCAGCGGCGACGGTCACGGCAGTCAGTCTCGCACCGGAAAGCACGTCCGGCAGCAAGATGATCATGGTTCGCGGCAGGACCACCCGGTCGGTGGCGAACCGTTGAGCGGCTGCGTACCACCTTCGGGCACTGCGGGTGACCGTTCGGTCACGGCTGTGTCATCATGTCGGCGCTCAGTGCCGAGCACGCCCCTCCTTCCCGCCCTCCCCGAAAGGCCGCAGCACGTGATCAAGACCAGCAAGAGCCGGGCCGGCACCCAGCGCGTCACGTTCAGCCTCCCGGTCGGGGCGCCACCCGGAAAGGTGAGCGTGGTGGGGTCGTTCAACGACTGGACGCCCGGCCGCCACCACCTGACCCCGCGCTCCAACGGCCGCCGCTCGGCTTCGGTGGAGGTCGCGCCGGGCACGGTGCTCCAGTTCCGCTACCTCGGCGAGAACGGCCACTGGTTCGACGACCCCGACCTGCCGGACCGGGCGGACGGCAACTGCGTCTACGCGACGAACTGAGTCAGGACCTCCGGCGCGGCTTGCCCCGCTTAGGGGCACCGCCACCGGTCCGCCGGGCCACCGGCTTCTTCGGCGCCGCAAGCTTGCGCTCCGGCCGCTTCTTTTCCGGCGCAGGAGGTTGCTGGCGGCCGCGCGTGCTGTTGACCGTGCGGCCGCGGACGATGCCGATGAACGTCTCCATCAGCTCCGTCGTCTCCTCCTCCAGCCAGGACAGCGCCACGCTCGACTGCGGTGCGTCCGTCACCGTCCGGTACGTCAGGTCGCGGCGGTGGTGCAGGCGGGCCACCGACTGCGGGACCACCAGCACGCCCACGCCCGCCGCCACCAGCTCGATCGCGTCCGCCGTCGTCTCGGGGCGGGAAACCGCCGGGCGGCCCGGGAGCTCGGCCCACTCCAGCGTGTCCTCCATGGGGTGCAGCACGACGTCGTCCGCCAAGTCCGCTGTGGACACTTCGTCGGCCGCCGCGATCAGGTGGTCCTTCGGGACGACCACCACCGTCGTCTCCGTGTACAGCGGGATCGCGTGGAGGCCGTCGCGGTCGATCGGGGATCGCAGCAGCGCCGCGTCCGCCCCGCGCGCGCGGAGCAGCTCCGCCGCGTCCGCCGGGGCCACCGGCACCAGCTCCAGCGGCACGTCCGGCTGCCGCTCGCCCCAGGTCCGCACCCACTTGGCGGGTGTCGCGCCCGGGACGTACGCGAGTCGGAACGAGGTCACCGGGTCAGGCTACCGGGCGGGGCGCTGGCTACCCTGGACGGCATGACGTCGCACAAGACCACCCAGACGATGAAGCCCGCGACGGCGGCGAAGAAGCTGGGTGTGTACCTCGAAGCCACGCCCCCGGAGTTCCAGGAGGGTGTCGTCTCGCGCGACGAGCTGAACGCGCTGCAGGCCGACCCGCCGGAGTGGCTGCGCGAGCTGCGCCGCACCGGCCCGCACCCGCGGCCGGTCGTCGCGGCGAAGCTGGGCGTCTCCATCGGCGGCCTCACCCGCGGCGGCATCACCGAGGCGCTCACCACCGAGCAGATCGAGGCGATCAAGGCCGAGAACCCCGACTGGCTGGTGCGCGAACGCGCCACCCAGGCCGAGGTGCGCAAGGAAACCGTGCGGGTCAAGGAGAAGAACCGCTGACCACGCTCGAAGAGGCCGCGCGCCTCGACGCCGCGGACGAGCTGGCCGCGTTCCGGGACCGGTTCGTCCCGATCACCGACGAGAGCGTCGTCGCCTACCTGGACGGGAACTCGCTGGGCCGTCCGCTGCTCGCCACCGCCGAGCGCCTCCAGGAGGTCGTCGCCGAGCAGTGGGGCACCCGGTTGATCCGGTCCTGGGACGAGCGCTGGCTCGAGCTGCCCGAGCGGATCGGGGACGAGCTGGGCCGGGTCGCCCTCGGGGCCGCGCCGGGGCAGACCATCGTCGCCGACTCGACCTCCGTGTGCCTGTACAAGGTGATCCGGGCGGCCGTCGCGCTGCGACCGGGGCGCGACGAGATCGTCACGGACACCGCGAACTTCCCCACCGACCGGTTCCTCGTCGACAGCGTCGCCGCCGAACTCGGCCTGACCGTCCGGTGGATCGACAGCGCCGACGACGTCGCCGCGGTCACCGGAGCGCGCACGGCGGCGGTCGTGCTGTCCCATGTGGACTACCGCTCGGCCGCGATCGCCGACCTCGCCGGGATCACGCGGGTGGTGCACGACCGCGGCGGCCTGACGGTCTGGGACCTCTGCCACAGCGTCGGCTCGATCCCGGTCGCGCTGGACGCCGACGGCGCCGACTTCGCGGTCGGCTGCACGTACAAGTTCCTCAACGCCGGCCCCGGCGCGCCCGCGTTCCTCTACGTCAACGCGCGCCACCACGAGGCGTTCGGGCAGCCGATCACCGGCTGGATGGGCGCGGCCGACACGTTCGGGATGGCCGAGCGGTACGTGCCGGCGCCCGGCATCCGCCGCGCGCTGTCGGGGACGCCGCCGGTGCTCGGCATGGTGGGCGTCCAGGAAGGCGTGGCGCTGCTGGCCGAAGCGGGGATCGAGCGGGTGCGGGCCAAGGCCGTCGCGCTCGGGCGGTGGGTGCTCGACCTCGCCGACGAGTGGCTCGTGCCGCTCGGGTTCACCGTGGCTTCGCCGCGGGAGGACGCGCGCCGCGGCGGTCACGTCACCCTGCGGCACCCCGACGCCGAACGGCTGTCCCGCGTGCTCATCGACAACGGCGTGCTGATCGACTTCCGCCGCCCCGACGGCATCCGCATCGGGCTGAGCCCGCTGACGACGAGCTTCACCGAAGTCCGTGCCGCGCTGGAACGGATTCGCGAACTCGCCGGATAGTAGCCATGTACTTGATAGCCATGTACAGTTTTTGGCATGAGCACACCCGGGCACCTCATCTGGCGGCTCTCCACGAAGTGGCGCGTGGCGGTCGACCGCGCGTTGGCCCCCGCGGGCCTCACGCACGCGCAGTACGTCTTCCTGGCATCGCTCTTCGGCCTGGAACGCGCCGGAACCACCCCCAGCCAGCGGGAACTCGCTGACGAGACCGGGCTGGAAGCCCTCTACACCTCGAAGCTCGCGCGCTCCCTCGACGCCGACGGCCTGATCGAGCGCACCCGCGACCCCGCGGACACCCGCACGATCCGGCTGCGCCTGACCGCACGCGGCCACGAGGTCGTCGAGCCCGCGATCGCCACCGTCGCCGAACTCCTCGACCGGCTGCTCGCACCCCTCGGCGGCCGCGACGGCGACCGCACCGCGGCCCTGAGCCGCGAACTCACGCTCCTCCTCGAAACCCCGCTGAAGGACGAGAAATGACGCTGTACCACGAAGAATCCGGCGACGGCACCCCGATCGTCTTCCTGCACGGCAACCCCGGCTCGTCCTACGGCTGGCGCAACGTCCTGCCGCACGTCGGCGCCGGCCACCTGCTGGCCCCCGACCTCATCGGCATGGGCCGGTCGCCCAAGCCGGACATCGCGTACTCCTTCGCCGACCACGCCCGCCACCTCGACGAGTGGTTCGACGCGCTCGGCCTCGACGACGTCGTCCTCGTCGGGCACGACTGGGGTGGCGCGCTCGCCTTCGACTTCGCCGCCCGGCACCCGGGCCGCGTCCGCGGGGTGGCGTTCTTCGAGACGATCGTCAAGCCGATGGCCTGGGACGACGTGTCACCGCAGGCCGCGGAGCGCACGCGCAAGATCCGCACGCCCGGCGTCGGCGAGCACATGGTGCTGGAAGAGAACCTGTTCGTGCGGCAGGCGTTCACCGGCGGCGTGCGCACGCCGGTGGCGGACCTCGAGCCCTACCTCGCGCCGTTCCCCACGCCGGACAGCCGCCGCCCGATCCTGGCGTGGGCGCGGCAGCTGCCCCTCGGCGGCGAGCCGGCCGAAGTCGTCGCGCGCGTCGAGGCCTACGACGAGTGGCTGGCCACCAGCACCGGGACGCCGAAGCTGCTCATGACGTTCGAGGGCTCCCCCACGTTGCTCATCGGCGAGAAGGTGGCGCAGTGGTGCCGGGAGAACGTCGCCGCGCTCGACGTCGTCGCGTGCGGCGAAGCCGGGCACCACGCCCACGAGGACCGGCCGAAGGAGATCGCCGCCGAGGTCGCGGCGTGGCTGGACCGGCACGCGCTGCGGTGAGTCAGCGGTGCCGCAGCGGCGGGGTCGTGTCCACGCCGAGGACGCGGGCCGCGACCCACGCCAGCGCGTCGGCGGTGCGGGCCGGGGTGTCCGAGGGCTGCATCACGTGGCTCAGCACCGTCCGGACGACGAGGTCGATGACCACGGCGAGCTGCTCGCCGGTGAACGGCGGGTCGTAGGCCGCCACGCGCGCGGTCAGCATCCCCTTCGCCTGCGTCAGCAGCGTTCCCGCCTCCGTGGTCAGCAGCGGCAGCAGCTCCGAGGCCGTGCCGTGCGTCGCGGACGCGATCGCCCGCAGGAGCGTGTTGTCGTCGGCCAGCTCGAGGACCGCCCGGACGGCGTCGTAGATCGCCTCGACCAGGTCGTCTTCGTGGCGGGCGAACGCGGCGTCGACGACCGAGAGGAACCGGTCCAGCTCGTGCGTGACCATCGCTTCGGCCAGCGCGGCCTTCGAGCCGATCTCGTTGTAGACGGTCTGGCGGCTGACGCCGACGACCTCGGCCAGCCGGGCCATCGTGACCGCCTGCCAGCCGGACCGCGCGGTCAGCTCGATCGCCGCGGTGATGATCGGCCGCCGGTGCTGACCACCCTCGGGCGCCGCCGGAAGTGCCGCACTCATGATCGCCATTCTAGGCGGCGCCCGCGAAAGCCAGGGCTTCAGCCCACGGCGCCCGGCCCGCGATCCGGCGCCGGTACTTCATGATCTCGCGCGGCCGGTCGACGGTGAGCGCGCCGGCGATCCGGTCGCCGCGGCGGTAGAGCGTCACCCCGCCCGCGGACACCACCTCGTCGGCGTGCGGGGTGCCGACGAACTGGATGCGCCTGCCGTACCAGTCGGACCAGAAGTACGGCACCGGTTCGAGCGGCCGGGCGGACGCGGGGTCGAGCGCGTGCCGCGCAGCGGCCGCACCCTGCTCGGCCGCGTTCGTCCAGTGCTCCAGCCGCATGCCCAGGCCGTCGAACAGCGGGTTCGGCGCGTGGGCGACGTCGCCCGCCGCGTAGACGCCCGGCGGGCCCGCCGCCAGCGTCGCGTCGCACACCACCGCGCGGTCTCGCTCGTGCAGTGTCAAGCCGCTGCTTTCGAGCCAGCCGGTGGCCGGCACCGCGCCGATGCCGGCGACCACGAGGTCCGCGGGCAGCACTTCGCCGCTCGCCAGGTGCACGCCGTCGCCAGCCACCTCGGTGACCTCGGCCGCGAGCCGCAGCTCGGTGCCGGCCGCGTGGTGCAGCGCGGCCAGCTCCGCCCCGGCCGTCTCCCCCACGGCACGGGCGAGCGGGACGGCCGACGCCTCGACGATCGTCACCGGCAGGCCGCGCTTGCGCGCCGCCGACGCCACTTCCGACCCGATGAACCCGGCACCGATCACGACCGTGCGGGCACCGGCGTCCAGCGCGGCACGCACCGCGACGGCGTCTTCGGCCGTCCGCAGCGTGCGCGCGCCGGGAAGCTTGCGCGCGGTCGCGCCGGTGGCGATGACCAGGGTGTCGTAGCGCACGGCCGTTCCGGCGACCGCGACTTCGCGCGCGCCCGTGTCGAGACCTTCCGCCGGCGCGCCCAGCAGCAGCTCGACGCCGAGTTCGTTCCGCAGCACCGTTTCCGGGTGGAACGGCTCGAGTTCCGACGGGCCATCGACGTCGAGGAACGCCTTCGACAGCGGCGGCCGGTCGTAGGGCAGGTGCTCCTCGGCGCCGACGAGGACGATCCGGCCGCGGTATCCGGTGCGGCGCGCGGACTCGACCGCGCGCAGCCCGGCCAGCGAGGCACCCACGACGACGAGGGTCATGTCAGCTTCAGCGCGAGGACCGGGCAGGCGTCCACCGCCGCGGCGACGTCCTGGCGGTGCTCTTCGCCGGGCCGCTCGTCGAGCACGACGACCGTGCCGTCCTCACCCACCTCGAAGAAGTCCGGCGCCATCGCTTCGCACATGCCGAGGCCGTCGCACTTCGCGCGGTCCGCGTCGATCCGCATCACGCACCCACCCGGCCCGGCGCGACGAAGTCGACCTTCTCGCGCACCCCGCAGTCGGGGCAGCACCAGGAGTCCGGGATCGCCGACCACGGCGTGCCGGCCGGGAAACCCTCGCGCGGGTCGCCGAGCTGCTCGTCGTAGACGTACCCGCAGCCCGGGCACATGCCGCCTTCGGTGGCGTCGCCGTGGGTGTCGGCGTGCTCCGGCACGACGGCCGTGACGCGGGTTCCGTACCGCGCGAGGACTTTCTCGCGCTTCGACGGCTGGATGTTCGCGCGCGAGAGGTCGCCGTCGAAGTGGGCGAGCACGCGCGGGTCCATCACCCGGCGCCACAGCGGCGGGATCAGCGCCAGCACGATCATCCCGGCGTACCCGGTGGGCAGGACGGGCGACTCCGCGAAGTCGCGCAGCGTCTGGTAGCGGCGGGTCGGGTTGGCGTGGTGGTCGCTGTGCCGCTGCAGGTGGTAGAGCAGGACGTTGGTGGCGATGTTGTTGGAGTTCCAGCTGTGGCTGGGATCGACGCGTTCGTAGCGGCGCCTCCCTTCCGCGCCGACGCGCTGCCGCAGCATGCCGTAGTGCTCCATGTAGTTGACGACCTCCAGCAGCGAAAAGCCCACAACGGCCTGGATCACCAGGTACGGCAGGATGCCCACGCCGAGCCACGCGAGCATCGCGGCCCACAGCACCGCGGACATCAGCCAGGCGTTGAGGACGTCGTTGCCGAGCCGGAAGGGATGCTTGTTCCGGCGGGCGTAGCGCTTGCGCTCCAGGCGCCACGCGGACTTCAGCGAGCCGAAGACCGTGCGCGGCCAGAAGCGGTAGAAGCTTTCGCCGACGCGGCTGCTGGCCGGGTCCTCCGGCGTCGCGACGCGGACGTGGTGGCCGCGGTTGTGCTCGATGTAGAAGTGGCCGTAGAAGCTCTGCGCCAGCGCGATCTTCGACAGCCAGCGCTCGTGGCTTTCCTTCTTGTGGCCGAGTTCGTGCGCGGTGTTGATGCCGATCCCGCCGATGCAGCCGATGGAGATCGCGAGCCCGATCTTGTCGGCGACGGTCAGGTCGCCGCGGGCGATCAGCCAGAACGCGGCGGCGAAGCCGACGTACTGGATCGGCAGGAAGGCGAAGGTGATCCAGCGGTAGTAGCGGTCCTGCTCGAGCCGTTCGATGACGTCGTCGGGCGGATTGCCGCGGTCCAGCCCGGCGACGAGGTCGATCACCGGCACGATCACGAGGATCACGACCGGCCCGATCCAGAACCAGGCACCCCAGCCGGTGGCGGCGTGCAGGCCGATGGCGAGAAACGCCAGCGAGGGGACGACCAGGCCGATCAGCCACAGGTAGCGCTTGCGGTCGCGCCACAGCTCGGTCGACCCGGCGGGCACGGTTGCGGTCATGACACCCTCCTCCGTTGGCTGGGTTTACAGAACTGTAGGTGATGTCCAACCCAATTGACAATAACTGGGTGGATGTAAATCCCTGCGCGAAGTTGGGGTGGCCGGCCAGGACCGCGCCGGGCCGTTGCCGCGGATACGGAGGACGCGGGGTTCAGCGACGCAGAGGCGAGAGGCCGTGGCGTTCAGCGAGCCGCACGGCGACCGACCCGAGACGGGGTTTTGCTTCCGCGGCGTCGCCCGCGGGGAGCACCGGCAGGCAACCGCCGTGCCCGTTTTTCCTCCTCCGCGAACGCCTCGGCGCGGCGGACCGGACGAATTCACTTTCACCCGTTCGGCCCAGCGTGCAACACCGCGAAATCGCCCCCGGGGCCGTTACCAGAGGAAATGCGCGTAATCAACCGGACGCGTTCGGTAAACGCCGTTCGCCGCCCGGCGGACAACCGTCCGGACGCCGGGTCAGCACGACCGCCCGGCGGGGGTTCGTGGTAAAAAACGGACCCTGATCGATTCCGCGGCAACACGGAGGGTGAGGCGAAGACGGGTGACGGCGGCCGCTGTGTCCCATCGTCGTGTCCGCTTCCTCGTCCGGGTCCGGAGTTTTCGCCGACCGTCACTCAGGAGTTCGTGAACCGCCGTGCAGAACAAAGACGCCAAGGACGAGTCGGACAAGCCGTACGACAAGTCGATCCGCAAAAGGCTGACCAGGACCGTTCTGATTCCCAGCGTGACCCTGCTGGTGCTGTGGATCGCGGTCTCCTCCTACTTCCTCTTCAACGGCGTTTACGTCCGGCTGGTCGCGGCGTCGGTGCGCGAGGTGTCCATCCCCGCCGCGTCCGCGCTGGCCGAGTTCCAGAAGGAACGCCAGACCGCGCTGCAGTACCTGGACGACCCCGCGCTCGGCCCGGGCCGGCTCCAGCAGCAGCAGAAGGCGACCGACGAGAAGCTCGGCACGCTGAAGGACGCCTTCGCCGCGACGATCTCCAACGCCCCGGACGAGATCGCGGCCAAGGTGAACGCGCTGAAGGCCCAGTTCGACCAGCTGCCCGTGCTGCGCTCGCAGATCTCCTTCCGCAGCATCGACCGCGCGCAGGTCAACGGCTACTACAACGGCGTGATGGACACCGCGTCCAACCTGTTCGACACCCAGGCCCGCGTCGTGCCCGACGCCGAGGCCGCGACCGGCGGCATCACCGCGACCTCGGTGTTCCGCGCCGGTGACGCCATGTCGCGCGAGACGTCGCTCGTGTCGACGGCCTTCTCGGCCGGCACCTTCGCCCCCGACGACTTCGCGCAGTTCGCGCAGCTGTCCGGGACCTACCGGACGCAGCTGACGAACATCGAGCCGTTCCTCGACGCGAGCGTCCGCGACAAGTACCGGGCGCTGACCAAGAGCGCCGCCTGGCAGCAGCTGGCCACCGCCGAGCAGGCGATCGTCAAGCACGGCCCGTGGTCGCCGAGCGAGCGGAACACCGTGCCGGTGTCCGAATCGGACTGGCTGAACGCGACCACCCAGGTCGCCCAGGGCCTCAACGACCTCGCGATCACCCAGGCGGACAAGGTCTCCGCGGCCGCGATCGACTCCGGTGACGCCCAGCTGCGCAACGTCATCATCGGCAGCATCCTGGCGCTGCTCGCCTCGCTCGCGGCGATCATCGTCGCGGTGCGGGTGTCGCGCTCGCTCGTCGACCGCGCGCTGATGACCCGCCTCGCGCGGCTGCGCAACGACTCGCTCGACCTCGCCCGCAACCGGCTGCCGAACATCGTGGAGCGGCTGAAGAACGGCGAACCCGTCGACCTGAAGGAAGAGCTCCCGCAGCTCGACCACGGCCGCGACGAGATCGGGCAGGTGGCGGAGGCGTTCAACACCGCCCAGCTGACCGCCGTCAACGCCGCGGCCAGCGAGGCGAAAGCCCGCAGCGGCGTGCACAACGTGTTCCTCGGCATCGCCCACCGCAACCAGGTCCTGGTCCACCAGCAGCTGCAGATCCTCGACGAGATGGAAGCCCGCGAGGACAACTCGACGCAGCTGGCCTCGCTGTTCCAGCTCGACCACCTCGCCGCCCGCGCCCGCCGCACCACCGAGAACCTGATCATCCTCGGCGGGAAGCAGCCGGGCCGCCGCTGGCGCAAGCCGGTGGCGCTGATGGAGGTGCTGCGCGCGGCCGTCTCGGAAACCGAGCAGTACGCCCGGGTCCAGGTCGAGCAGGTGCCCGACGTCTCGATCGTCGGCGCCGCGGTGGCCGACACGATCCACCTCGTGGCCGAGCTGGTCGACAACGCGACGTCGTTCTCGCCGCCCGGGTCGCCGGTCGAGGTGACCAGCCGCATGGTCGCGCGCGGCGTCGTCGTCGACGTGTCGGACCAGGGGCTCGGCATGAAGGACGGCGTCCGGGAGTGGGCCAACGCGATGATGGCCGAGGCGCCCGAGTTCGACGCGATGGCGCTGCGGGCCGACTCCAGCCTCGGCCTCTTCGTGGTCGCGCGCCTGGCGGCGAAGCTCGGCATGACCGTCACGTTCGACCCGTCCCGCTACGGCGGTCTGCGCGCCACCGTGCTCATCCCGTCCCAGCACCTGGCCGGGCAGCAGGGGAGCGTCCCCGAGGAACCCGGCTCGTCCCCCGCGGAGACCACCGCGGTGCTGGCCCCGGTGGGCGCACCCGCGCCGCAGGCAGCAGAAAGCGCACCCGGTTCCATGGACACGCCCAGCTCGTTCAGCGGCCAGATCCCGATGAAGCGGGACGCCAAGCCGAGGCCGTACCCGGTACGCGCGCTCACCCCGCCCGACCCGCTGCCCGCCGTGCCCGCCGCGGCGCCGCCGATCGCGGAACCGCCGGCCGCCGAGGTACCCGCGACGCCGCCCCCGACGGCCGACGACCGGCCCCGGCTGCCGCGGCGCGAGCCCCAGCAGAACCTCGTCGCCCAGCTCGAAAACGAACCCGACGACGGCGACGAAGACGTCGTCGCGCCCGGTGAGGGGACCGCGCGGACCCTCGCCGCGTTCCACAAGGGCACTCGCCGGGGGCGGGTCGGCTCCGACGATGCGTAGTCCGCGACAGCACACCGATAAGTCCACAGAGGAAAGTCAAGGTCTCTGACGCATGAACGAGTACGGGAACCCCAAACCCGATCTCAACTGGCTGCTCGACGACGTGGTGAACCGCGTGGTCGGCGCGCAGAACGCCATCGTGCTGTCCGCCGACGGGCTGCTGATCGGCAAGTCGGCAGGCATGGGCAAGGACGACTCCGACCAGCTGTCGGCCATCGCCTCCAGCCTGCAGAGCCTCGCCAAGGGGGTGAGCAAGCAGTTCAACCGCGGCCCGGTGCTGCAGAACATGATCGAGATGGAACGCGGCTACCTGTTCGTCTCCGCCGCCGGCCAGGGCGCCTGCCTCGCCGTGCTGGCGGCGGACGACGTCGACGTCGAGATGATCGCCTACGAAATGAGCCGCCTGGTCAAACGGGTCGGCGACTACATGGTGTCGGCGCCGCGCGAGGCGGCGCAGATCCTGCGGGAGGCCACGTGAGCGGGGACGAAAGCTGGTATGACGAGGCCGCCGGGCCGCTCGTCCGGCCCTACACGATCACCAGCGGCCGCACGCCCGCGGACAACGCGCGGCTGGACCTCTCCACGCAGGTGATGACCCTGCGCTCGGAACAGGAGCCGGCCGGGCTCGGCCCGGAGCACCAGGCGATCGTGCAGCTGTGCCGGCACCCGGTGTCCGTGGCCGAGATCGCGGTCTACGTGAAGATCCCGCTGGGGGTCGTGCGCGTGCTCGTCGGCGACCTCATCGAACGCGGCCTCGTCATCACGCGCTCCCCTGCCCACCACCCGGCGCAGTCGCCGGACCTCGAAACACTCCAGGCGGTTCTCGATGGCCTCATCAAGTACTGACGAACTGGTCCCCACGCCGGTCAAGATCATCATCGCCGGCGGCTTCGGCGCCGGGAAGACCACCATGGTCGGTTCGGTCAGCGAGATCCCGCCGCTGACCACCGAGGAGGTGCTCACCGAGGCGAGCGCCGGGGTGGACGACCTGTCCGGCGTGGAGCGCAAGACCACGACGACGGTCGCGCTCGACTTCGGCCGGATCACGATCTCGCCGCGGCACGTGCTGTACCTGTTCGGCACGCCGGGCCAGGCGCGCTTCTGGTTCATGTGGGACGACCTCGCGCGCGGCGCGATCGGGACGATCGTGCTCGTCGACACCCGGCGCCTGGAGACCAGCTTCGCCGCGATCGACTTCTTCGAGCGCCGGAAGATCCCGTTCGTCGTCGCGGTGAACTGCTTCGACAACGCGCCGCGCTACACCGCGGACGAGATCCGGGAGGCCCTCGTCGTCCCGGACCGGGTGCCGATCGTCATGTGTGACGCGCGTGACAGGGACTCGAGCAAGCTCGCGCTGATCCGGTTGGTCAAGCACGCCATGACGATCGTGCCCGCGCCGGTCTGAGACCTGCGGTTTGTCCGGTCTCTGTCCGCCTCGGACCGTGCCGGTGTCCGATGTGTCCGAGCGTGTCCACCTCGGACACCGGCAAACCCACATGGCCCAATTGGTTGGACCACCCGGGTGCAGCTTTTTAGTTGAGCAAGCATCCAACTGATAACATCCGGTCGTGACGAGTCGCGAGCCGGAGTTTCCTGAATATATAAGGGAAAACTATCCGGCACAGGGCCGTCTCTTCGGTGACTTTCTGTGCGGGCTTTGGTCCACGGCGTGTGAGGCGCTCGAGGTCCCGGTGGAGCAGTCCGTCCGGACCACGCGGATGCTGCGCGCGCTCCTCCCGCCGTGGGCGCACGAACGGATCGGCGCGGTGCCCGCCCAGCCGTCCTATGTGGCGGACGACGGGTTCCCCGCCGAGATGTCGGTGAACTGGTCCGGGCCGCACCCCGAACTGCGGGTGCTGTTCGACGGGCTGGGCCACGACGTCGCACCACCACCGGAGAGCGGTTTCCGCAGGCTGCAGCGGGTGCACGAGACGTTCACCGTGCGCGGGGGCCGCCCGTCGCCCGCTCCCCTGTGGCACTCGATCGCCTGGCGCCCCCCGTCGCGGATCGTCCACAAGACCTACTTCGGGCTCTACCCGTGGCCGCACGCGCACCGCGAGATCGCGGTCGCCGAAGCGATGGACCGGCTCGGCATGGCCCACGCCTGGGACGATGCCCGCCGCCGGATCGAAACCGTCGAAGGTGACCGGGAAATCGAGTTCTTCGCGGTGGACCTGACCGACGAGGCCGAAGCGCGCGTGAAGGTCTACTACCGTCACCACGGCGCCGGCCTGGCCGAAGTGAACAGCGTCGCCGCGGTCGCGCAGCGCCACGACGCCGAAGACGCGCGCGCCGCGTACCGGATCCTGGCCGGTGACCGGGAAGACGCTGGTGAAGCGGCGTTGAGCTGCCTGGCGTTCCGGTCCGGACTGGACCGCGCGGCCGAGTCCACGACGTACCTGCGCCTGCCGGATCTCGCTGCCAGTGACGAAGAAGCGGTCGACCGGACGGCCGCGCTGCTGCACCGCGAAGGCGTCGACCCCGGCCGGTTCCGGCTCCTCACCGCCGCGCTGGCGCCGGGACCGCCGGCGCGGACGCGGATCCTCGAGCTGGTGAGCTACCGCACAGCGGGCCGCCGCGGCGACGTCACCACGTACTTCCGGTTCCCCGTGTACGACCGGACGCTCGCGCCTGTTGATCTTGCTTAGCGTGCCAGGAAAGATGATCTCCCGAAGCACCACGGTAAGGAGCCGATCGTGACCCAGCAGGACGTCGAGCGCGTGGCCCGGCACAACGAGCAGCGCCAGCGGGAGTACGAAGGGTCGGCGCTAATCCGGCTGCTGACCGACGCGAGCACGACCGACGAGACCAAGAAGGCCGTGCTCACCTACCTGCAGCCGTGGTCGAACGCCTTCCAGCGGATGATCAGCGCCCGCGTCACGTTCGAGAGCGACCCGGAGCTGCGCGCCCTGGCGCTGGAGCACCAGGAAGAGGAGATCGGGCACGACAAGATCCTCGCCCGCAGCCGCGCGGACGACCGGCAGCCGGTCTGGGACCCGGTGATCGAAGCGGGCGCGTCGTGGTTCGTCGACCAGTTCGGGATCCTGCCCGGCGTGCAGCGCGCGGTGCTGGCGCATCTGGCCCTCGAAGCGGGCAGCTTGGTGTTCAGCCAGGCGGGCACGCGGGCGTTCCCCGATGACGAATACTTCGACCTGCACGACGAAGCCGACGTCGAACACCTGGAGATGGGCTACGAGCTGCTGCGCCGGCGCAGCGACTGGACGGTCGACGACGTCGTCACGGTGCTCGACCGGGCGTGGCAGGTGATCGGCGTCGTCTCGGACCGGATCGCCGAGTGCGCCCGCCGCGATACGGTGGCGGCGTGACGAGCACCGACCCGGCCGCGGCCGCCCGCGAGATCGCCGCGGAAGCCGCCCGCGCGTACCAGGAAGCGTTGGGAGAGCGCCTGATCGGCGCGTACCTGCTGGGCAGCCTGTCCTACGGCGGCTACTCCCCGGCGGCGAGCGACATCGACCTGGCGCTGGTGCTGACCGACGCCGACGGCGCGTCGATCGCGGACACGACGGCGGCCCTGCAGGAGCGGAGTCCGGTGCACCGCAAGCTTTCGGTGTTCTGGGCCTCGCTGCCGGCGTTGCGCGAAGGCCGCGACGACGGGCGCTTCCCGGCACTGGACCGCCTCCAGCTGGCCGACCACGGCGTGGTCCTGCTGGGTTCGGACGTCCTGGCGGAGATCGCCCGCCCGGCGGCGTCGGAACTGTTGCTGGAGAGCGCTTCCTTCGCCATCACGGTCCTGGCGACGCCCGAGGTGACCGCGGAGTTCCGCGCGCCGCGCCGGCTGCTCGTGGACACGGTGTGGTTCACGAAGGCGGTGCTGTTCCCGGTCCGCTTCCTGTACTCGGGAACGTTGGAGACGGGCCGCGCGGCGAACAACGACGAGGCGATCGAGTGGTACCTGTCCCAGCCGGACGCCTCGGCGAAGTCGTTGGTGCGGTTGGCTTTGCGGGTCCGGGAGGGGCATCCGCTGGACGCGGACGAGCTGCGGCCGGAGCTGGCGGCGGGGCTGGTTCCGTTGTACCGGTACTACATCGAGGACCAGCTGCGGCGGTTGAAGGACATCGGGGCACCGGAGGAGCTGGTGGCGTCGTTCGCCGATTGGGACAGCCGGCTCGTTTAGAGCCGCGAGACCTGCGCCGCCCAAGCAGCGATCTGGCTGCGTGAATCGAACCCCAGCTTCCGCAGGATCCGGTTCACGTGGCCCTCCGCCGTCCGGCGGGAGATCACCAGCTTGTCCGCGATCTCCTGGTTGGACCGCCCGTCCGCGATCAGCACCGCCACCTCGCGCTCGCGGTCGGTCAACGGTGTCACCCGCGACGGGCCCGGCGCCGGTGCCGGGCTCGTGTCCCCCAGTGCGTACGCGATCGCTTCCTCCAAGCCGAACTCGCGGCCCCGGCGGAACGCCGCCGTGAACGGGCCCTCCCCCAGTGCCTGGCGGGCCGTCCTCTCGCACTCCCCGTGCGGGGCGCCGAAGTACCTCGACCCGAACATCGGGAAGCCGACCGCCTGCCAGATCGGCTGGGCCGAGCCCAGCATCGTCGCCGCCGGCTCCCAGTGGCCGCGGGCCGCCTCGTTCCACGCCAGCACCTCGATCGCCAGCACGATCCCCAGCAGGTCGTGGAACTTCCGCTTGACGCGCAGGCAATGCCGGCCGCGCTCGGCCGCGCGGGTGAAGTCGCCGCGGCCCAGTGCCACCAGTGCCTGGACGAAGGTCGCGTACGCCTGGGCCCACTGCTCGCCGTGGGCGTCGCCCGTCGCGCACGCCTCTTCGCACAGTTCGCCCGCGCGGTCGAGGTCGCCCAGGAAGACCGACGCCACCGCGAGCTCGATGCCCGCCAGCATCACGTTGCTGTTCAGCTCGCCGAGCTGCCGGTACCGCGCCTGCGCCTCCTCGAAGAGCGCCTTCGCGTCGCCGACGTCGTCGCCCACCAGCAGGTTGCAGCCGAGCCTATGCGTCGCGTACGCCAGCGCCACGTCGTCGCCGGCTTGGCTCGCGTACGCGCGGCACTCCTCCAGCATCGCGATCGCGCCCGCGTTGTCGCCCTGCAGGGTCGCCACGTACCCGTTGACCCACAACGCTTTCGCCCGCGACGCACCCGGTTCGGGCGAAAGCGCCAGCGCGCGGTCGAGCCAGTGGCGGCCCTCGCCGAACACCCCGCAGCCCGCCCAGTAGTACCAAAGCGTCGAGGCGAAGCGGAGGCCGGTTTCGAGCTCGCCCGGGACCGTCAGGCTGTAGTCCAGCGCCGCACGCAGGTTCGCGTGCTCCGCCCGCGTGCGGCGGAAAACCTCGGCCTGCTCCGGGCCGAACCACGCCCGTTCGCCGCACACCACCAGTTCGAGGTAGTGGTCCCGCATCGCCCGCAACGCCTCGGGCGCTTCCCCGGACTCGGCCAGCTTGGCCCGGCCGAACTGCCGCAACGGCTCCAGCAGCCGGAACCGGCCGGCTTCGCGGATCAGCACGGACTTCTCGACCAGCCCGGCGAGCCCGGCCCGGACGTCTTCGCCCGCGCAGACGCGTTCGGCCGCCGGCAGGTCGAAGCCGCCGGCGAACACCGACGTCCGGGCCCACAGCCGTCGCTCGGCCGCGCTGCACAGCGCGAAGCTCCAGTCGACGGCCGCCAGCAGCGTCTGGTGCCGGGGCTCGCCGCCGCGCTTCACCGTGCCCGGCAGCCGGAAGCAGTCGTCCAAGCCGGACTCCAGCTCCGCCAGCGTCAGCACCCGCAGCCGGACGGCCGCCAGCTCGATCGCCAGCGGGATGCCGGCCAGCAGCCGGCACACCTGCGCGACGCGCTCCTGGTTCTCCGCGGTGACGGCGAACCCGGGGTCGACGGCGGCCGCGCGTTCGGCGAAGAGCGTCAGCGCCGGGTAGCGCAGCCAGGCCCCGCCGGGCAGCGGGCGGCCGGGCTCGGGCAGCGGCAGCGGGGACACCGGCCAGAGGTGCTCGCCGGCCAGCGCGAGCCGTTCCCGGCTGGTCGCGAGCAGCCGCAGGCCCGGCGCGGCCCGCAGCAGGTCGTGCGCCAGCGTCGCGCACGCGTCGAGGACGTGCTCGCAGTTGTCCAGGATGACCAGCAGCCGCCGGTCGCGCAGGTGCTCGGCGAGCACGGCCGCGGGCTTCCGGCCGGTTTCGTCGTGGACGCCCAGCGCCTCGAGCACGGTGTGCGCGACGAGCGCCGGGTCCTGCAGCCCGGCGAGCTCGACGAGCCAGACGCCGTCGGGGAACGCGCGCGAGAGCCCGGCGGCCGTCTGGACGGCCAGCCGCGTCTTGCCGACGCCGCCGACCCCGGTCAACGTGACCAGCCGCGCCCGCGTCAGCAGCTGCTTGACCTCGGAAACGTCCGATTTGCGCCCTACGAAGCTCGTGGTGTCGGCGGGCAGGTTGCCCTTCCCCCACGTCGTGCCGGCCTTGCCCACCCGAGCACCGTAAGGACGTCCGCGCGGGCCGGTCAACGCAAGCCCCTCGGAGGAAGCAACCTCGCGGAGGTCAGGCGTCCGGGATGCGGTAGAGCGTCGGCGTGTCGCCGCCGTGCATCGCGGCGAGGCTCGTGCGGCAGGCCTGGCGGACTTCGCGGTTGGCCGCCGAGCCGGCCTGGCCGCAGCGCGGGCAGAACAGGTGCACGGCGCCGGGTGGGGTCTCGTCGACGGCGACGTCGACCGGGCACTCGCAGCGGCGGCACCACCGGTGCCCGGTGACGACGAGGACGTGCAGCGGGTCGCCGACGCACTGGTGCGCCCAGCACCGGTGGACGTAGCAGGTGCTGCGGGTGTGCGGGTTGAGGCCGTGCTCCTCCGCGGTGTCCTCGGCGGCCAGGATGGCGGCCAGCCGCCGGTCGTCGAGGTCGGCGTAGCGGTCGCGCGGACCCGAGGGGGCCGGTCGCGGCTCCGGGGCGCTCGCGGGGGGAACGACCCGGAGGAGGGGACGCGACCGGCCGTGCACCATGGGTTTTCCGACCTCCTGCGGTCATCGGGGGCCGGTCAAGCTTGCGCCGGGGCCCGCGGCACCGCACCCGTACAAGTACCTGAACCCATACCTGTCCCGGCGGTCACGTGCCGCGCCCGCGGCGCTACCCTCCGCCGCCGCGGCGGTCGCCGGAGCCCGGAGCGGCGAGTAAGGTTTACGGCCACGAAACGGTGCTGCCAGGAGACGTCGCCATGACCGAAGCCGAGTTCACCGTCCGCCGGGCCCGGCCCGACCGCCCCGGGCCGCCCGACGTCGAGCAGCTGGAGGCGCAGACGAGGGCGTTGCGCGCGGTCGACTACACGGCGGGCGGCGGGATGTGCCGCGACGCCGTGCTCGTCCGGATCCACCGCGGGCACGAGCTCCTGGGCGCGGCCACGGACGCGGTGCGGACCCGGCTGTTCTCCGCGGTCGCCGACCTGCACAACCTGGCCGCGTGGACGAGCTTCGACAGCGGCCACAGCGGCGCCGCGCACCACCACCTCGACCTGGCGCTCGCGCTGGCCGAGCACGGCGGCAACGACGAGCTCGCGGCCAACATCCGCTACCGCCGCGGGCGCATCCACCTGCACCACGGCGCGGCGGACGAGGCCTTGGCGCAGTTCCAGCACGGCAGGCTGGCGGCGCGGCGCTGCGGCTCCGGGCTGGCGGCGAGCATCCTGAGCGCCAACCAGGCGTGGGCGTACGCCGGCAAGGGCGACGAACAGCTCGCGCTCGCCCTGCTCGGGCGGGCCGCCGACGAATTCGAGGCGGCGGGGCCCGCGGACCCGCCGGACTGGGCGCGGTTCTTCACCGAGACCGACGTCGCGGCGATGACCGGGACGGTACGGACCGAGCTGGCCCAGCGCGGCCGGCCCCGCCACGCCCGCACGGCGATCGCCGCGCTGACCGAGGCGGTCGCCCGGTACGGCCCGGAAATGGCCCGCAGCCGGGCGTTCTGCCTGGCGATGCTGGCCCACGCCCACCTGATCGACGGCGACCTCGAGCGCGGCGCCCGGATCGGCACCGAGGCCGTCGATGCCGCCGAGATGCTCAAGTCCGTGCGGACCAAGGACCGCCTGCGGCCGCTCAAGCTCGAAGCCGAGAAACACCTCGGCCACCCGGCGGTCCGCACCCTCGCCGAACACATCACCGCCTACATCCTCAGCCCCACCCACGTCTGACCGCGCTCACCGCAGGGTCAGCGAAGTCTCCGACTCCACCCGGGTGAGCTTCTCCGGATTGCGCACGTAGTACAGCCCGCTGATGCGGCCGCCGTCGAGGCGGACCGCCATCACGCCGTCGAGCTCGCCGTTCAGGTTCAGCACCAGGGCCGGGTTGCCGTTGACCACCGTCAACCCGCTGGTGAGCACCGCGTCCGTGCGGCCGATACCGCCGGACATGAAGCGGACCACCTTGTCCGCGCCGGCGACCGGCCGCAGCGCCGCCTGCTTGACGCCGCCGCCGTCGCTGAGCAGAACCACGTCCGGGGCCAGCACGTCGAGCAGGCTCTGGAAGTCGCGGGTGGCCAGCGCCCGCTGGAACGACTCCAGCACCGCGCGGGTTTCGCGGGCGGAGACCGTCTCGCGCGGGCGGCGGGCGTCGACGTGCTTGCGGGCGCGGTGCGCGATCTGGCGGACCGCGGCCGGGGTCTTGCCGACCGCGGCGGCGATCTCGTCGTAGCCGAACTCGAACACCTCCCGCAGCACGAACACCGCGCGCTCGGTCGGCGCCAGCGTCTCGAG
The DNA here is from genome assembly GCF_040675005.1 of Amycolatopsis sp. NPDC049691. NCBI lineage: Bacteria > Bacillati > Actinomycetota > Actinomycetes > Pseudonocardiales > Pseudonocardiaceae > Amycolatopsis > Amycolatopsis sp. NPDC049691. The sequence goes on along the minus strand of NZ_JBFANX010000019.1, from coordinate 117,608 downwards.
GACCAGCATGAGCGCCATCGACACGCTCTCGGCGAGTTCGACGTCCTCGGCGACGTCCGGTGCGGTGAGCAGCGGCTCGGGCAGCCAGGGGCCGACGTAGGACTCCTTGCGGCGCTTCATCGTGCGCAGCCGGTTGAGCGCCAGCCGCGTCGTGATGCGGACCAGGTAGGCGCGCTCGTCGCGGACCTCGCCGAGGTCGACGTCGGCCCACCGCAGCCAGGTTTCCTGCAGGACGTCCTCCGCGTCCGCCGCCGAGCCGAGCATCTCGTAGGCGACGGTGAAGAGCAGGTTGCGGTGGGCGACGAAGGTTTCGGTGGCGGTCACGCGCGTCCCCAGGCGACGAAGACCGCGACGGCGAGGTAGGCCAGGTTCAGCGCGGCGAACTTCGCCTCGCCGTGCCGCAGGTGGGTGGTCATGGCCCCGATCATGAGCAGGACCCAGCAGGCGGCCGTCACCGGGACCAGGATCGGGGCGACCCCGAGGGCCGCGGGCAGGATCAGGCCGGCGGCGGCCAGCAGCTCGAGAACACCGAGCGTCTTGACGAAGCCGGCGCTGCGTTCGCCCGTCCACGCGCCGCCCGGGTGGGCGGCGAGCTTGACCTGGGGCACGAACGCCTTGGTGACGCCCCCGGTGAGGGCGACGACGGCGAGCAGTGCGGCGGCGATCCAGAGTGCGGTGTTCATGAGGTCTCCTTCCACGGTCGGCCTCAAGACACCGGGTGCCCGGTCGCTGTGACAGAGCATGACGCGGGTCACACGACCGGTTCGAGCAGCCGCCGCGGGGTGTTCATGGCGACCGACACCGGATCGGGGTTCGCGGGCGGCCGGTACCCCGGGCCGGGCTCGACGCGGATCTCCGGCACCGGCACGACCACACCGCATTCCGCGCACCGGCCGTCGGCGTCGAGGCGGCCGCCGTCCGCGTCGTGGCGGGTAGTGCGCTTCTCGCCGTCCGGGGAGTAGAACGCGTCGCCCCAGCCCATCAGCGCGCGCACGACCGGCCAGAGCGCGACGCCCTTGTCGGTCAGCCGGTATTCGCCGTTCTCGCGGGTGAGGACGCCTTCCCGCACCAGGGCCTTCAGCCGGGAAGTCAGGACGGCGCGCGGGATCCCGAGCTGGGTGGCGAAGTCCCCGAACCGCCGGACGCCGAAGAAGGCGTCCCGGACGATCAGCAGCGTCCACCGCTCCCCGACGATCTCCAGGGAGCGCGCGAGGGAGCAGTTGCGGTCCGCGTAGGTGCTGGGGAGGGCCATGGGGCAAGTCTACACGCGGCAGTTCGTTCATTGAACTTAACTGTGCTACGGTGCCGTAGTTCGGTGAATGAACTGACAACCCCGCAAGGAGATCCGATGTCCCTGTTCCTCGTGACCGCCGCGGCCGGCAAGACCGGCAGTGCCACCGTCGGCCACCTGCTCGCCCGCGGCCACCGCGTCCGGGCCATGGTCCGCCGCGACGACGACCGCTCGCGCGCACTCGCCGCGGCCGGCGCCGAAATCGTGCCGGCCGATCTGCTCGGCCTCGACGCCGTCACCGCGGCGCTCGACGGCGTCACCGGCGCCTACTTCTGCTACCCGATCCGCGAAGGGCTGCTCGACGCGACCGTCACCTTCGCCCAGGCGGCAACGGAAACCGGCGTCCGCTCGATCGTGGACATGTCCCAGATCTCGGCGCGCCGCGAGGCCCGCAGCAACGCGGCCCGGCAGCACTGGCTCGCCGAACGCGTGCTGGACCGGACCGGCCTGCTCACCACCCACCTGCGGCCGACGTTCTTCGCCGAGTGGCTCACGTCGTGGTGGGAACTGCGCGACGGCGAAGGCCTGCTGCGCCTCCCGTTCGGCGACGGCAGGCACGCGCCGATCGCCGCGGCCGACCAGGGGCGCGTGATCGCCGCGGTCCTCGCCGATCCCGAGCCCCACGCCGGCGCCTCCTATGCGCTGCACGGCCCGGTCGAGCTGAACCACCACGAGATCGCCGGGATCATCGCCGCCACGCTCGGGATCCCGGTGCGCTACGAGCCGATCGGCGTCGAGGAGTTCTCGGCCTCGATGGCGGCGCGCGGGCTGCCGGCGCACCTGATCCAGCACCTCGGCAACGTCGCGATCGACTACCGGAACGGCGTTTTCGCGGGCACCAACGACGTCGTCGAGACGGTCGGTGGCGCCAAACCGCTTTCGGTCGAGCAGTTCGTGCTCACGAACAAGGAGTCCTTCGCCGGCAACGGCCCGTACTTCGTTCCCTGACCGAGAAAGTGAGTGCTTGAACGAGCAACTAAACCCGAGTACTACTGGACGGAGGATCACCAAAGATCCGTTCGCTCTCCAGGGGAGAATTCATGAACTTGGGTTTCAGCCTGCCGGTCTTCGGCAAGGCGGCGGCCGCACCGGGCGGGATCGCGCGATACGCCCGCGAAGCCGAACAGGCCGGGGCGGCCAGTCTCTGGGTCGGCGACCGGCTGCTGTCGCCGGTCGCGCCCGTCGTGCCCTACCCGGGCTACGACACCATGCCCGAGGAGTTCCACACCGCACAGGACCCGTTCACCGCGCTGGCCGTCGCCGCCGCCGTGACCGAGACCGCGATCCTCGGCTCCAGCACCATCAACGCCACCCAGTACCAGCCCGCGAACTTCGCCCGGCTGCTCACCAGCATCGACGTCGCTTCCGGCGGACGGCTGCTGCCCGGCCTCGGCATCGGCTGGTCGCCCGACGAGTACGCGGCCGTCGGCATCCCGATGGGCGAGCGCGGCAAGCGGCTGGACGACCTGCTCGACCTGCTCGAAACCTGGTGGACCAAGGACACCGTGTCGCACGACGGTGTCGGCTACGCCATCGCCGAGTCCCACGTCGACCTCAAGCCGGTGCGCAAGCCGCCGGTGCACCTGGCCGGCTTCGGCGAAAAGGCGCTGCGCCGGGTCGCCGAGCGGGCCGACGGCTGGCTGCCCGTCTGGTCGGTGCCCGAGCAGTTCCCCGCGGACGTGCTCACCTCGACCCTCGCCAAGATCCGGACGGACGCCGAGAAGGCCGGGCGGGACCCGCAGGCCCTCGGCGTCGCGCTGCGCGTGAACGCCGCGCCCGGCACGGAAGCGGCGCAGATCGCCGAGTCGGTGACGAAGATCGTCGGCATCCTCGAGCCGGACCACACCTTCGTCGACCTGACCTACCTGACGAGCAGCGTGGAGGAGCACCTCGACCTCACCGGCCGCCTGCTGGACCTGGTCGCCAAGGGCTGACGCGCGGGCGCGGAACCCGCCCGGCGGGTTCCGCGTCGCCGACGCGGCGCGGGCCGGGTCAATGCGATACTGCGGGGTGTGCGCACACAAGGGAAAGACGACAGCGTGATCCGCCTGGTGATCGTCGACGACGAGCCGATGGTGCTCGCGCACCTGCGTACGGTGCTGACCTCCGCCGAGGACATCGACATCGTCGGGCAGGCGCAGGACGGCGCCGAAGCCGTCGAGGCCGCCGGGCGGTTCCGGCCCGACGTCATGCTGATGGACCTGCGGATGCCCGGGGTGGACGGGCTGACCGCGATCGAGCGGATCGTCAAGCTTCCCGACCCGCCCGCCCTCGTCGCGCTCACGACGTTCGACACCGACAGCTACGTCCTCAAGGCGCTGCGGGCCGGCGCGTCGGGGTTCCTGCTCAAGTCGACGCCTCCGGAGGACCTGATCGGCCTGGTGCGCGTCGCGGCCGACGGGCACACGGTGCTGTCCAAGGAAGCCGCGCGCCGGATGGTTTCCGCGTCGGCCGGCGAGCACGAGCGCTCGCAGGAGGCCCGCGAGCGCACGGCGGATCTCACCGACCGCGAGCTGGACATGCTCGTCTGCCTCGGCGAGGGCATGTCGAACGCCGCCATCGCGGCCAAGCTGCACCTGTCCGAAGCGACGGTGAAGAGCTACGTCTCGCGGATGCTGACGAAGCTGGGCTGCGCCAACCGGACCCAGGCCGGCCTGCTGGCCCACGAAGCGGGTCTCGCGGGCTGACTCACGCGCTGCTGCGGGCCCCGAAACCCCACGCGCCGAACACTTCGGCGAGTTCCGCGCGCCCCGAAATACCCAGCTTCCGGTAGCAGTTCGTCAGGTGCTTCTCCACCGCCCGCCTGCTCACGTTGATCTCGGCCGCGATCTCGCCGTTGGTCAGCCCGTCCAAGGCGAACGCGACCACCCGGCCCTCCGCCTCGCTCAGCGCGGCCGACGGGCCGGCCGGCTCCTCCGCGCCGCGGCCGGTGAGCCACGGCGCGCCGCAGCCCTCGGCGAGCCGGTACGCCTCGCGGAGGCGGTCGCCCGCCGCCGCGGCGCCGGACAGCAGCGCCCCCTCCGCCAGCAGGGCGCGCGCCAGCTCCAGCCGGTCGCCCGAGGACCGGGAGATCTCGATCGACTCGGCGAGCACGCGATCCGCCTCGGCGCCCGAGAGCAGCGACGCCTTGATCCGCAGCGCGCGGCCGAGCGCCACCGGCGCGCCCCAGCGGCGTGCCCAGCGGACTTCGTCGTCGATCAGCTCACCGGCCGAGACGCGGTCGCCGAGCCGGCGCTGGAGCCAGGCGCTCCACGTCCGCCACGGGAACAGCGCCGGGTTCCGCCAGCCCGCGCGGTGCAGGGCCGCGCCGCAGTCGAGGAACCGCGCCAGCGCGCCGCGGGGGTCCTCGACCGCCGCCACCGCACCGCGCAGCATCAGCAGCGCGGCCCGGACGTGCAGGCCGGTCCGCCCCAGCGCGGCCTCGTCGTAGTGCTCGACCAACGTGGCCGCCAGCCGCTCGTCCCGGGCGATGATCGCGACCGAGACGAGCGCCATCACGAGCGACTCGGCCACTTCGGCGAGGTCGCCGCCGATCAGCTCGTACGCCTCCCAGGCCGTGGCCCGCGCGCGGGTCAGCTGCCCGCTCTGGGCCAGCTCGGCCGCGCGCGCCGCGATCAGCGACGCCGGCCGCCCCTCGGCCGTCTCCCCCACCGCGCTCTCCAGCCACGACGACGGCTGCCCGGCCGAGCCCGCGGCGAACGAACAGACGATCAGCAGCGGCGCGGTGTCCGCGAACTCCGTGGACGACGCGGGAGCGCAGCGCAGCAGCCGCTCGGTCAGCTCCGCCACGGTCCGCGCGGACACCCCGGCGCTCAGCGTGGCCGCGTGGAGCAGCACCGCCAGCAGCTCGCGCTCGGCGACGGTGCCGATCGGCGGCTCCGGGCCCAGCTCGCGCAGGCGGTCGGCCGCGCCGGCCAGCAGCACCGGATCTTCGCAGCGGGTCAGCCGGATCCGTGCCTCCAGGCGGAGCCCGGCCTGCGCACCGGCGTCCTCCGGCCGGACGCGCCCGACGAGGACGGCGGCTTCCGGCCGGAGGAACGCCGAAAGCGGCAGCAGGGTGACCGCCTCGGCCCGCTCCCGCGGGGTGGGCAGCAGGCCGACCGCCTGCATGAGGTGCCGGATCGCGGCGGGGACGTCGAAAGCGGCTTCGGTGAGCGCCAGGTCCACCAGCCGCCAGCCGCGCTCTGGGCCGTCGGGCGGCAGGTCGAGCAGCGCGCGGCGCAGGTAGCGCGCCGCCGTCTCGGGCTGCCCGCGGCGGGTCGCCGCGTCGGCCGCGGTGCGCAGCTCCTCGGGCATCCACGGCGAGGGCGACGGCGCGGGCACTTCGAGCAGCTGCGCCGCGACCGTCTCGGCCGCGAACCCGGCCTCGTGGAACACGGTCGCCGCGTGCAGCCGCAGCCGCAGGTCCTCCGGCGCTGTCGTCGACGCCTCGACCGCGGCCCGCACCACGGGCGCGGCGAACCGCGGCGGGGCCGCCGGACCGAGGATCCCCAGCCGGCGCAGGGCGCGCACGGCCTCCGCGACGGCCACCGAGTCGCCGCCGGTGAGGCGCTCGACCAGCCACGGCTCGGCGTGGTCGCCGAGCACCGCGATCGCCTTGGCGCACTCGCCGACCCCCGGAGGCAGCACGGCGAGCTGGGCGGTGAGCCGCTCCTTCAGCAGGGACGGCCCGGTGCGGTGGTCACCGCGGACGGCTTCGGTGAGGTACAACGGGTTTCCGGCGCTCGCCGCGTGGCAGGCGGCGACGAACCGGGCATCGCCGGCCCGCGCGTCGGAGGCCGCGCGCAACGCGGCCGCGACACCGGCCTCGGACAGGTTCGGCGGCCGGATCCGCGTCTTCGCCAGCTCCCACAGCTCGCGGATCGCCGGCCGGTCGGCTCCCGGGTCGCCTTCGCGGACCGCGACGACGAGCGCGCAGGGCACGTCGCGGATGCGCCGGGCGCACTGCCGCAGCCAGGTCAGCGACTGCCGGTCGGCGACGTGCAGGTCGTCGACCAGCACGACGAGCGGCCGGTCGGCGGCGATCGCGGCGAGCAGGCCGGCCAGGCCGTGCGCGGTGAGCACGTCGTGGTGGCCGTCCGGTTCCCAGCCGGGCCAGCCGGGGGCGCCGGGAAACAGCCACCGCGCCGCCGAAGCGGTGCCGGCGAACCAGCGTTCCGCGTCGTGCTCGCCGGCCTCGGCGACCACCGGCTCGAGCACCTGGCAGGCCACCCCGAAGTCGAAGTCCTGCTCGGTCCGGCTCGCCGACGCGGTGAGCACCCGCGGTGCGCCGGGCCGCGTCGGGGCGATCCGCAGGACTTCCTTGAGCAGCGCGGTCTTCCCCACGCCGAGCGGCCCGGTGACCACCGTGACCGAGCCTTCCCCCGCCCCGGCCGCGGTGATCGCACCGCACAGCAGGCGCAGCTCGGTCTCGCGTTCCGGCAGCGTCACGCCTACCCCTCCCCGCCGCCCGGGCGCCCCGCGGCGGCCAGCGCGTCGGCGAGCTGGTGCCTGCCCCCGATCCCCAGCTTGCGGTAGACGTTGGTCAGGTGCAGCTCGACCGTCCGCCGGGTCACTTCGAGCCGGTCGGCGATGTCGGCGTTGGAGGTGCCCGCGGCGGCCAGGTCCGCGACCCGGCGCTGGGCTTCGGAAAGCACGGGCTGCCGGTCGGCCTCCGGCCCGCCGGTCAGGTCCCGCAGCCGGGCGAGGACCCCCGGCCAGCGGTACCGCGCCGCCAGCGCACCGGCCCGCGCGAGGTGGGCGTCGGCCTCGTCGCCGGCGATCGCGCCCAGCTCCACCAGCGCCGTCGCGTGCCGCAGGTGGCTGCCGGTGCCGTCCAGCAGCCCGGCCGCCCGCGCCAGGTGCCCGGCGTGGCCGGGGTCTTCGGGGCCGAGGGTGCGCGCGGCGGCCAGGTGCGCCCCGCCGACGGCGGCCCGGGTGCTCCACGCGGTCGCGGCGGCGAGTTCTTCGCCGAGCAGCCGCCGGGCGGGCGCCCGCTCGCCGGCCGCCACCAGGCACCGCGCCACCGCGGAACGCCAGGGCAGCAGCTCGGGGTTTTCCCAGCCGCGCGCGGAAAGCCGGCGGCCGCACTCCCGCAGCGGGGCGAGCGCCTGCTCGGGCCGTCCCTCGTCGAGCAGGGTCGTTCCCTTGGCGTACAACAGGAACGCGCTGCCGAGGCCCGGTCCCGGCTCGACGTGGTCGCGGTCGAGCGTTCGCCGGGCGAGGTCGGGGCAGCCGGCGTCGAGGTGCACCCGCGCCTCGGTCGCGACGACCCGGGCGCGCAGCGCCGGGTGCCAGTACCGGGGCGGCACCAGTTCGTGCGCCTCGGCCAGGTCCGCCTCGGCGTCGTCGAGGACGCCGACCGCGAGGTGCCGTTCGGCCCGGTCGACGAGGGCGCGGGCGATCAGCGTGCGGGCGCCCTGGCGGCGGGCGCGCGCGAGTACTTCCTCGCCGTGGACGGCGGCCTCGCCGAAGTCCCCGGTGAGGGTCAGCGCGCGGACCGCCGCGGCGCGCACGGTCAGCGAGCCGGCGTCCGCGATCGGCTGCGCCAGCGCGGCGCGCGCGAGCCGGCGCACCCGGGCCGGGCGCACGCCGCGCCGGGCGAGCAGCACCGCGGCGACGGCGGCCTGCGCCGGATCGGCCGGCCGCTCGGGCAGCGGTGGCATGCCGTAGCCGCCGACCGCGGACCGGTCCTGGGGCTCGCCGTCGGCCAGCCAGTACAGGGCGGGCAAGGCGTCGCGCTCGGCCGCGGAGACGTCGGGGCGGCGGAACGCGGCGATGAGCGTGCGCGCGCTCAGGCCGCCGCGCGCGTTGAGCAGGTCCGCCGCCAGCAGCCGGTACCGGCCGAGGCCCGGACCGTCCACTTCGGACAGCACCTGGGCGAGGTGGCGGTCGCCGGCCTCGGTGTCCAGCAGCAGTTCCCCGGCGCCGAGGTCGATCAGCACGGCCGCGCGCTGCGCCGGTTCGAGCGGTTCCCGCAGCGCCCGCCGCAGCGACGCCGTCGCCTGCCCGTCGCGGCCGTCGGCCTGGCCGAGCCGGGCGGCCGCGCGCAGCACCTCCACCACCCACGGCTCGCCGATCACCCGGGTCCGCCGCAGGATCGCCGCGACGGCTGCGTTCGCGACGCCGCGTGCCCAGCCCAGCTCGGCCGCGCGGGCGAAGAACGCGTCGCGGTTCTCTTCGGTCATCCCGCGGAGCGCGCGCTGGCCGATGTCCGGCCCGGCGAGCTTGCCGTCCGCGGTGAGCAGGCCGAGGGCCCGCAGCCGGGCGAGGTCCGCGGCGAACCGGTCCGGCGGACAGCCGGCGAGCTCGGCCAGCAACGCCGGGCCGAACCCCTCCTGGCACACCGAAACCGCGCGCAGCACGGCGAGCAGCCCGGCGGGCAGGCCGTCGACCAGGCGCAGCAGCCGCTCGGTGGCGACGCGCGTGAACAGCCCGGCCGGTTCCGGCGCGCCGGCGGGATCCATGCTCAGCCGGGCGAGCGCCTCGGTCAGCACCGCCGGGTTCCCGCCGCTGCCGCGCACGGCGTGCTCGACGACCCGGTCGTCCGCGCCGGCCAGGCGCACGCGGACCAGCGCGGCCACCGCGGCGTCGCCGAGCGGGCGCAGCCGGACCCCGTGGGTGGCGTCCGTCGCGGGCTCCCAGGTGTCCAGCCCGCTGGTCTCGCTGACCACCAGCAGCACCGGCACCCCGGCCCGGTACCCGGAAAGCACGCGCAGCCACGCGCGGGTGGGGGCGTCGGCCCAGTGCAGGTCGTCGACGACGAGCACGAGCGGCCGCCCGCCGAGCCCGGCGTAGAGGTCCCGGCACAGCTCGTCCTCGTCCGGCGGGTCCGCGAGCGCCGGCAGCGCGACGCCGAGCGCGGCGAAGACCTCGTGCAGCACGGTGAACGGCTCGGTGCGGTCCGACGGGCAGCACGGCACGTGGGCCACCGGCAGCCCGGCCGCCCGGGCCGTCGCCGCCACGGACGCCAGCAGCGCGCTGCGGCCGGACCCCGGCGCGCCGGTGACCGTCACGACCGCCGAGCGTCCCTCGCGCAGGTCGCCGACCAGACCGGTCAGCAGCGCGGCCTCCTCGTCCCGCTCGGCCAGCCGCGTCGCGGAAACGCCGCGCTGGTACGGCACCCCGGTCACCTCCGGCGACGCGGCGGGCCCGGCCTCCTCGTCCTCACCCGGCGAGCCCATGCGTCCTCTTCGCGGCCTCCGGGACGGCCGGTCCCGCGCTCGCCCGCAGCGCCGTGGCCAGCTCGGCGCGGCTGTCCACGGCCAGCTTCCGGTAGACGTTGGTCAGGTGCAGCTCGACGGTCCGCGGCGAGACGAACAGGGCGCTCGCGACGTCGCGGTTGCTCGCGCCGCCGGCGACCAGGCCTGCCACCTCCCGTTCGCGCAGCGTCAGCACGTCGGCACGCGGTTGCCGCAGCCGGCCGCCGGACTCCTCGAGCAGGTCCCTGGCCGGCCCGCCGATCGAGTGCCACCCCGAGCCGGCGGCCAGCATCGCCGCCTGGCGCAGGTGCCGTCGCGCGGTCTTGCGGTCGCCGACGAGCGTCAACGCCTTGCCCAGCAGGTATTCCGACCGCGCGTACTCGACCCGGCAGGGCGAGGTCGCCAGCACCCGGCTCGCCTCGGCCAGCAGCTCCACCGCCCGCGCCCCGGACGCGCCGGCACCGCGGCCGAGCAGCACCAGGCCCCGGGCCGTCGCGGTCGGCCAGCGCGCGGCGAGCTCCTGCCCGCGTTCGGCGTAGCCGCCGGCTTCGCGGTGCCGCCCCGCGCCGGCCAGCAGCAGGGTGACGGTGAACCACCACGGCGCGAACACCGGGTTGCCGATGCCGGCCTCGTCCTGGCCCCGGCCGGATTCCAGCAGGAGGTCCAGCGCGCCGTCCACATCGGACCGCAGCGCGCGGCCGCGCGCCCGGCCGAGCAGCCAGAGGTGGCGGTCCGCCGGCGCGGCGGCCAGTTCCTCCGGGCGCGCCGCGAGCAGCAGCCGCTCGGCGGCGGCCGGCTCGCCGTCGTCGCGCAGGGCGGTGGCCAGCGTCGTGCGGACCATCAGGTCCGGGCGCTGCCCGGCGCTCGCCAGCGCCGCGACGCGGACGTCGGCGAGCGCGCCGTCGCGGTCGCCGCTTTCCCGCAGCACGCGGGAGCGGGCGGCGAGCGCCCGGCCGAGCGCGGGCCGGTCGCCGCGCACCGCGGCCTCGGCCACCGCGCGGTCGAGGGCCCGCAGGGTGTTCGGCGCGTCGTCGACCAGGCGCAGGGTCCGCGCGGCGGCGAGCAGGTCGTCGCTCGAGGCAGCCGCCGCGGGCAGCCGGACCACGGCGCGGGCGCAGGCCGCGGCGACCTCGGTGCCGCGGCCGGTCAGCGCGAGGGCGACCGCCCGGTCGGCGAGGTCCCGGGCGCCGGGGTGACGGGCCGCGGCCGCGCGGGGGGCGGTCGCGGCCCGGTCCCGCAGCAGGCCGCGCGCGGCCTCCCGGGTCGTGGCCGCGGCGGCGAGGGCCGCCACGGGCACCGCGGGCGAGGCGGTGCCGAAACGCCGGGCCAGCCGGTCGACGAGGCCGCCGACCGTCCGCCCGGTGGCCGGCGGCGGCCGGCGCGGTGGCCGCGAGCGCGTAGAGCACCGCGACGGCGCAGTGGTCGCGCGGGTCTCGGGCATGGCGGGCGGCCGTGCGCAGCTCCGTCATCGCCGCGTCCGGGTCGAGGCCGAGCCGGGCGGCGGCCAGCGCCAGCCGGACGTCGAGCCGCGCCGGCTCGGCGGCGGCCGCGCGGGAAAGGTGGGCGACGGCGGTCGCCGGGTCCTGCGCCGCGGCCGCGGCTTCCAGCGCGAGGTCGACCATCCAGCGCTCGTCGAGCCGCGGCAGCGCACCGAGGTGAGGGGCCACTTCGGCGGCGGGGCGCGCGTCGTCGTTGAGCATCCTGGCCGCATGCAAATGCATACGGGCGAGTTCGTCGGCGGGCGTTTCGGCGAGCAGGCGGGATCGGACCGACCGGTCGAGCACGCTTCCGGTGCAGAGATTCGCGCGCCGAATTGCGTCGATCGCGATCCGCACCGACCGCGCGGGCAGCCCGCACAATGCGGCCACCCTCGTCACGTCCGGTTCGTCGAGCACCGCGACGGCGGTGGCCACGGTGCGTGTCTGCGCGGGCAGGCAGGCCAGCGCGTCGACCGGGCTCGGCGCGGCGACTTCCCGGCGGTGGCACCGGTCCTGCGCCCCGATCTGCCCGAGCGCCCACGCCCCGGGGCCGGGCTCGTCGGGGCGGCGGCAGAGGACGACGAGAAACCGATCCCCCCGGCCGCAGCGCAGCAGGAAGTCCAGGAAACGCAGCGACGATTCGTCGCACCACTGGGCTTCTTCGACGACAATGACGGAATTCTTTTTCCGCAATGGCCCGGCCAGCAAAAGCGATCGTAAAGTGCGGAATTTCCGGTGCGTTCCCGAACCGTCCGCCGCGGGCAGTTTCAGCGTGCGCCGAATGGCACCGCCGGGATCGTCGTTCTTCGTGAACAGTTCCACGAGCGCGTGGAACTCGACCGGCTCGTCCGCCGCTTCGGCGCAAAAGCGAAAGATATTCGCAGATTGTCCCGGTTTCCCCGTTTCCAGACCCGCGAGCAGGGTCCGGACGCCACCGCCGGGCGCCGCGTCCACCAGCACGGCCTGCGCGGACTCCGTCCACGCCAGTGCCGCACACCGGGACAGCGCGCCCGGATCCCGGGCGAGGACCGGATTCGGAGTGGGATCCGACATGCCGCCATCGACCTTTCCTGCAAGCTCGGCAAAACCGAGCCTTTCCCGCAGCCCCCAGAGCCGCCGAAGGATCTGACCGTCCGAACACTATTGACACCGCCGCCGGTAAGGAAACCACCGCCGGTGCCCGATGCGCGCCACTTCCTCCACTATGGAGTGACCGTACCAGGAGTGACCCTTGCTGTCAGCGAAGCCCACCACCCCTACGGGTGACACACTTGTAGCATTCCTTCGACCCCGAGATCGGACATTTAACCAAGACTTGAGGTGGCCTTCGGCTGCCGTGGGCCGACGGGGTGACGGCGAACCAACGAAAGTTGTCGGTCCGTCCCCCGGCGGCCAACTTTCGTCGCTAGTCCGGCCCGGGAACCGGCGGTCCACCGCCGGGGAGGGGGTCCGGAAGCTACCGTGGACCCCGTGTCGGACGTCACCACTCCCGGTCTTCGAACCACGCTGCGTGAGCACCTCGGCACGCGGGTGGGCCCCAAGCACGAACTGGCGACCCTGCTGAGCCTGGCGGTGATCTTCGGCGCGCTCGACGTGGCGATCTGCCTCAACAGCCACCCCACCACCGGCTGGGCGGGCCCCCGCGCGGACCTGGTCCTGCAGCTGTTCGTCGACGTCTCGGTGCTCGGGCTGCGGCGGTTCCCGAAGACCGTGGCGAGCATCGCGCTGGCCGTGACGTTCGCGACGGTGCTGGCCGACGCGCTCGCCCCGGGCCTGCTGTCCCCGGAGGACCCGGCCAGCCCGCTGGTGCTGCCCCGCGTGACGTCGGTGATCGTGATCTTCCTGGTCCGGCTGGAGCCCGCGCCCGTCGCGTTCGCCTTCATCGGCGCGCTGGCGGTCATCGGCAGCGAGCCGTGGGCGCCCAGCTGGACGCTCACCCCGGTCGGCCTGCTCAGCACGATCGGCCCCGCGGCCGTCGTGCTGTACCTGGACGCGCGCCGGCAGCTGCTGCAGGAACTGCGCGACCGCGCCGAGCGGGCCGAACGCGAGACGCACCTGCTGGCCGAGCAGGCCCGGTTCGAGGAGCGCCGCCGGCTGGCCGCGGAGATGCACGACGTGCTCACCCACGGGCTCAGCCTGATGGTCCTGCACGCCGGGGCGCTCGGGATCAGTTCGAAGGAACCCGAGGTCCGCAAGGCGGCCGAGGAGATCCGCGCCCGCGGCGCGATGGCGCTGGACGAGCTGCGCGACCTGGTCGGGGTGCTGAACACGACCTCGGCCGACGTGTCCGAGCGGATGAAGAGCCCGAGCCCCAGCGTGCCGTCGCAGCCGGCCCCGGACCCCGCGACGCTGGTGGCGGAGTCGGTGGCGGCGGGGATCCCGGTGGAGCTGGACGTCGAGGGCGAGCGCTCCCAGATGTCCCCGACGATCGCCCGCACGGTCCACCGGATCGTCCAGGAGGCGCTGACGAACGCCCGCAAGCACGCGGCGGGCGCGGAGATCCGCGTGAAGCTGCGCTACCGGCCGGACGGTGTGGGGATCCGGGTGATCAACACCAGGCCGCAGCGCCGGCCGGACGAGGTGCTGGCGGGAAGCGGGTCGGGGCTGGGGTTGTCGAGCCTGCGCCACCGGGTGGAGCTGGTGGGCGGGACACTGCAGGCGGGGCCGACCCCCGACGGCGGGTTCCGGATCGCGGCGGACCTGCCGGCGTACGTGCCCACCACGGAGACGCGGCAGAAGTCCGGGCACCGCTGACTCCGCGTGGGTCGGCCGCCCGCGCGCCGCCACCCGCACAGCTGGGCCACCCGCGCGCCGGTGCCGCCGCCGGCTCCCGCGACCCCGCACCCTGGCTGCACCGCCGAGGCACCGCACCCGCGCCGCAGCTCGCGCGCCGCCGCCCACCGGACCACCGCACCGCGCCGCCGGCTCCCGCGCCCGCCACTCCAGCCCGCACCACCGAGCCACCGAGCCCGCGCCGCAGCTCGCGCGCCGCCAGGCCACCGCGCCCGCTCCCTGCCCTCCCACTCCCGCGCCAGGACTGGGCATTCTCCTACTCCTCCCGCGCCTAGGGTCGGAGCCGGACGCGAACCTCCCGACCCAGAACGTGGAGCCCACATGAAAGGCATCATCCTGGCCGGCGGCAGTGGCTCCCGACTGCACCCGGTCACGCTGGGCGTCTCCAAGCAGCTCGTCCCGGTCTACAACAAGCCGATGATCTACTACCCGCTCTCGGTCCTGATGCTGGCCGGCATCACCGAGATCCTGGTCATCTCGACCCCGCACGACCTGCCCGCGTTCAAGCGCCTGCTCGGCGACGGCGCGGAACTCGGCCTGCGGCTCGACTACGCCGAGCAGCCCCACCCGAACGGGCTCGCCGAGGCCTTCATCATCGGCGAGGAGCACGTCGGCGACGACACCTCGGCCCTCATCCTCGGCGACAACATCTTCCACGGCCAGGGTTTCTCCGACGTCCTGCGCGCCGCCACCCACGACCTCAAGGGCTGCGTCCTGTTCGGCTACGAGGTCTCCGACCCGCACCGGCACGGCATCGGCGAGTGCGACGCCGACGGGAACCTGATCTCCATCGAGGAGAAACCCGCCAACCCGAAGTCGAACCGGGCGCTGACCGGGCTTTACTTCTACGACAACGACGTCGTCGAGATCGCCAAGAGCCTGAAGCCGTCCGCGCGCGGCGAACTGGAGATCACCGACGTCAACAACGTCTACCTCGACCGGGGCCGCGCCGCGTGCGTCGACCTCGGGCGCGGCTTCGCCTGGCTGGACACCGGCACGCACAAGTCGCTGCTGGACGCCGGGCAGTACGTGCAGACGATGGAAGCCCGCCAGGGCGTGCAGATCGCCTGCCTCGAAGAGATCGCGCTGCGCATGGGCTTCATCGACGCCGACCAGTGCTACGCGCTGGGCGAGCGGATCGGCAGCTCGGGCTACGGCGAGTACGTCATGGACTTCGCGCGCCGCGCGCGGCCGCTCACCGCGGTCTGAACCCCGGAGGATCCTTTCCCATGCGCATGGTGGTCACCGGCGGTGCCGGGTTCATCGGCTCGGCCTACGTCCGCAACGTCCTTTCCGGACAGTACGCCGGGTTCGCGCCCGACGAGCTGGTCGTGCTCGACAAGTTCACCTACGCGGGCAACCGGGCGAACCTCGCGCCGGTGGCCGGCGACGAACGGCTCAAGATCGTCGCCGGCGACATCTGCGACGCCGACGTCGTCGAGCGGGAGCTGGCCGGCACCGACCTCGTCGTGCACTTCGCCGCCGAGTCCCATGTGGACCGCTCGATCGCCGGGTCGGCGGAGTTCGTCCGCACCAACGTCCTCGGCACCCAGACGCTGCTGCAGGCCGCGCTCGAAGGCGAGGTCGGCAAGTTCGTGCACGTCTCCACCGACGAGGTCTACGGCTCCATCGACTCCGGCTCCTGGCCCGAGACGCACCCGATCGCCCCCAACTCGCCGTACTCGGCCTCGAAGGCGTCCTCCGACCTGCTGGTCCGCGCCTTCCACACCACCCACGGCCTCGACGCCTCGATCACGCGCTGCTCCAACAACTACGGGCCCTACCAGTACCCCGAGAAGGTCATCCCGCTGTTCGTCACCAACCTCGTCGACGGCCTCCAGGTCCCGCTCTACGGCGACGGCCTCAACGTCCGCGACTGGCTGCACGTCGACGACCACTGCCGCGGCATCCAGCTGGTGGCCGAAAAGGGGCGGGCCGGCGAGGTCTACAACATCGGCGGCGGCACCGAGCTGACCAACCGGGAGCTCACCGAACGGCTCCTCGCCATCACCGGCCGGGACCACACCGCGATCCGGCCCGTCGAGGACCGCAAGGGCCACGACCGCCGCTACTCCGTCGACATCACCAAGATCGCCACCGAGCTCGGCTACACCCCGCGGGTCGACATCGACACCGGCCTGCGCGACACCGTCGACTGGTACAAGAACAACCGCGGCTGGTGGGAACCGCTCAAGGGCTGAGTCACTGCGTGCGCAACCGGGGCCACAGGGCGTCCCACGCCGTGTTCCGTCCACTCAGGACGGTCATCAGCTGCGGCACGACCTCCTGGCGGTGGGCGAACGCCGCGGTCACCACGGGGCTCGTGTCGCCGACGAACAGGACGCTGTCGACGTCCTCGTCCGGGTGCCCGAAGTAGTAGTACCCGCGGTGTGCACTGTAGACGGCCGGCAGTCCCCGGCCGGCCCCGAAGAGCTCGAGGTCGGCGGCGAACGCGTAGCTGTCGGTCATGATCGCCGTCCGCGCCCGCTGCTCGGGCGGCAGCGACCGGTAGACCTGCACGACGGCGTCCGACAGCTGGCCGAGCTGGCCGTCGGACTGCACGAACACCTTGGCGGTCAACGGCACCAGCGGCACGTCGGGGATGCGCTCGGCCCACGACTTCGGGTAGATCGGCAGCGCGACGAGCGCCTGGAGGACCGATGCGGCGGTGAGCAGCCAGCCGGCGGCCTTCGCGGCCGTGGGCCACTTGACGTCCTGCAGGCCCACGGCACCGGCGGCGAACAGCGGCGCGTACAGGCTGTAGACGTAGTAGGACCGGCCGGACGTCAGCAGGTAGGCCACGACGAGCAGCAGGACCGCGACGCCGAGGAACCGCTGCTCCCGCACGATGAGCAGGCGCGCGAAGCCGAACAGCGCGAGCGGCACGCCGATCACCAGGCCGGGCCCGGACAGCAGCTCGAGCAGGAACGCGCCGGTGCCGGGGAACTCGGCCGAGACGACCTCGGACATCCGCGTGTACGGCCAGCCGTTCGCCGCCTGCCAGAGCAGCGTCGGCACGGTGGTCAGCGTCGCGACCAGCGCTCCCGCCCACAGCAGCGGCCGGCGGACGAGGTCACGCGGGCCGAAGACCAGCGACGCGGCGGCGAGCGCCACCCACAGCGCCGGGACCAGGAACTTCGTCTGCAGCGACACGGCCGTGACGAGCCCGGCGGCGAACAGCAGCCGGTCGTCGCGCACCCGGGTCCAGCGGACGACCAGGAACAGGATGAGCGACCAGAAGAACGGGTCGATCGAGTAGGTCGCGAGGTAGTGGCAGATCAGCGTCGCGCCGGACATCGCGTACGCGGCCGCGGCGACGGCCTGCGCGACCCGGCGGCCGCCCAGCTCGCGGGCGATGAGCGCGCTCATCGCGATCCCGCCCACCGCGGCCAGGGTCGCGGGCAGCCGCAGGGCCACCAGCGAACCGGGGAACAGGTGGTCCAGCCCGGCGGCCAGGAATGGCAGCAGCGGCGGCTGGTCGAAGTAGCCCCACGCGGGGTGGTCGCGGCCGGCCACCACGAAGTAGGCCTCGTCGAACGAGAACCCGTAGTTCCGGCTGGCGACGAGGAGCAGGGCTCCGGCGACTCCCGCGATCAGGAGAACCGGGGTCCGCGCGAACGCGGGCCGCGTGCGGGTTTCGGTGGTCTCACTGGTAAGGGTCATACCTTCAGTAGACCGGCTCCTACCTCGCGTTTTCTGCGGCCGGGAGTCTTCGTTCCGCACAACGAAAGTCGATCACGCCGGGCGGATCCGCAACCTTCGTAGTCACTCGGAAGTGATGTTTGACCACGCAAGGTGAGGGTAGCGATTCCCCTAGACTTCCCCCGCGAACCGGCTCTGTCCTGGGGTTTTTCGCGATACTCCAGCCATGACTGCGGGTCGGCACATCGTCTTCTTCAGCTTTCCCGGCGTCGGGCACATCAACCCGATGCTGGGCCCGGTCGAAGCGCTCGCCGGGCGGGGCCACCGGGTCACGTTCGCCGTCGCCGAGCAGTTCGCGCACCTGCTGCGCGACAGCTCCGCCGAGGTCCTGCCGTACCGCTCGGAGTTCCCCGCGTCGGTGACCAAGGTGGACAGCGCCGAAGACGCCGTCACGATGATCATCGACCTCATGCGCGAAGGCTTCGCACCGCTGGAAGCGGCGCTGGCGCGGCTCGACGGCGACCGGCCCGGCCTGATCGTCCACGACACCATCAGCGGGAACGCCGCGCGGGTGCTGGGCCGGGCGTGGGACGTCCCGCTGGCCGAAAGCTGCCCCGTCTTCATCGAGAACGACGCCGACGAGATCCCCGGCGCGCCCCAGCCGCCCGACGACCACCCGGCCGCCACCGGCTTCGACCACGAGGACCCGCGGCTGGCGCGGTTCGGCGAGGAGTTCGGCGCCGGCGTCTCGGCGCTGCTGACGCGGTACGGCCTGGATCCCCGGCTGGCGACGGCCAGCCTGTCTCCCGTCGGGGACGAACTTCGCCTGGTGTACATCCCCCAGGCGTTCCACTACGGGAGCGAGACCTTCGGCCCGCGGTACCGGTTCGTCGGCCCGACCGCGGACTGCCGCGCGCTGGAGGGCCACTGGACCCCGCCGGGCGACGGCCGGCCGGTGGTGCTGATCTCGCTCGGCACGTCGATGAGCAAGGACATCGGGTTCTTCACCGGCTGCATCGAGGCGTTCCGCGGCAAGCCGTGGCACGTGGTGCTGACGCTGGGCCGCGGCGCCGACCTGGCCGCGCTCGGCGAGCTGCCGCCGAACGTCGAGGCGCACGAGTGGATGCCGCACCCGTCGGTGCTGCGGTACGCCTCCGCGCTGGTCTGCCAGGCCGGGATGGGCAGCGTCCTGGAGGCGCTGCGCTACGAGGTCCCGGTCGTCGCGGTCTCCCACAGCGGCGAGACGCTGGCCAACGCCCACCGCGTCGCGGAACTGGGCCTGGGCACGCACATCCCGGTCGCGTCGGCGACGGGTCCGGCGATCCACGCGGCGGTCGAGGCACTGGCGGCCGACGGCTCGCTGCCCGCCCGGCTCGCGCTGATGGCCAAGGAGATCGAGCAGGCGGGCGGGGCGCCGGCCGCGGCCGGCGCCCTCGAAGCCCTGCTCCGGTAAGGGTCAGGCGGAGCGGCGGAAGCCCCGCGTGGCCACGATCGCGCCCGTCAGGCCGATCAGGCCGGCCGCGCCCAAGGCCGCCAGGCCGCCCACGCCGACGGGATTGCCCAGCGCCAGGTTGCGGGACGCGTCGACCGAGTACGTCAGCGGGTTGACCGTCGCCACCGCGCGCAGCCACGCCGGCAACGACGAAAGCGGCACGTACGCCGAGGACGCGAACATCAGCGGGAACATCACCATCGACGTCACGCCCTGCATCACCTCGACGTTGGTGATCCACACGCCGATGGCCATGAACATCCAGGACAGCGACCAGCCGACCGCGATGCACATCAGCCACGCGAGCAGCACGCCGGTGAAACCGCCGCCCGGGGAGAACCCGAACAGCGTCGCCGCCAGCACCAGCATGATCGCCAGCTGCAGGGCGTGCCGCACGACGTCGGCGAGGCTGCGCGCCACCAGCACCGACGCCGACGCGATCGGCAGGGTGCGGAAGCGGGCCACCACGCCGTTGCGCATGTCGTCGAGCAGGCCGACGCCCGACTGCAGCGCCACCGACAGCGAGCCCATCACCAGCACCGCCGGCATCAGGTAGTCGATGTAGGACACGCCGGCCGGGAACGAGCTGGTGCCGGCCAGGCTCGCGAACACCTGGCTGAACAGGATCAGCACGATGAGGGGCTGCAGCAGGCCCAGCAGCACGAGCGCCCGCGACGCCACCACCGCGCGCAGCGACCGTCCGGTCAGGATGACGATCTGCATCGGCACGGACGTACCGCGCCACGGGCCCGGTCCGGCCACCGTGGCCGGCGAGTCCGGAGTGGACAGTGTCGGTGCGCTCATCGGATCAGAGCCTCTCGGTCTCGGTGTGCGGATCCCGCGGCCCGCCGGACAGGGCGAGGTACACGTCGTCGAGGCGCGGGTCGACCAGCGCCAGCTCGACCGGCTCGACCGCGACGTCGTCGAGCGCGCGGACCACGCGCGCGAGGTCGGTGGACTTCTCCACCGGGACGATCAGTTCGTCCACACCGGACACCCGTGGCTCGAGCCCGGCGCCGCGCACGGCATCGGCCGCGCGTCCGGCGTCCGGCGGATCGGCCAGCGTCAGGGTGACCGTGCGCTTGCCGACCTGCGCCTTGAGCGCGGCCGCGGTGCCGGCCGCGATCACCTTTCCCTGCGCCAGCACGACGATCTTGTCGGCGAGCCGGTCGGCCTCGTCGAGCATCTGGGTCGTCAGGAGCACGGTCGAGCCGTCGCGCACCAGCTGTTCCACGATCTCCCACATGGCGATCCGGGCCGCCGGGTCGAGCCCGGTCGTCGGCTCGTCGAGGAAGATCACGTCGGGGTGGCCGACCAGGCTGGCGGCCAGGTCCAGCCGCCGCCGCATGCCGCCGGAGTAGGTCTTCGCCGGCCGCCCGGCCGCTTCTTGCAGGCCGAACGCGGTCAGCAGCTCGTCGGCCCGCTCTTTGGCCGCCTTCGTGGAGGCGCCGAGCAGGCGGGCGATGAGGATCAGGTTGCGGAAGCCGGACAGCTGCTCGTCCACCGAGGCGAACTGGCCGGTGAGCCCGATGCGGCTGCGCAGGGCGACGGCGTCGCGCCGGACGTCGAGCCCCGCGACGCTGGCCCGGCCGGACGTCGGCGTCACGAGCGTGGTGAGCACGTTGACCAACGTGGTCTTGCCGGCGCCGTTGTGGCCCAGCAGGCCGCACACGGTGCCGCGCGGCACCTGCAGGCTGACGTCGTCCAGCGCGCGGACCTTGCCGAAGGTCTTGGTGATCCCCTCGGCCTCGACGAACAGGGTCACGGCCGTTTCCTTCCGCTGCGCCGGATCGGACATCGCTACAGTTAGCACACCGGGAAACCCCTTTCCCCGCACGGAAGGACGACCCGAGGGGTTCGCCTAGACATGGTTGACGCCGGTCACGGACGAGCCCGACGCTCGGACCATGACTCCCCCGCCGGGAAGCCACGTCGCCTTCCTCACCTATCCCGCCCACGGGCACGTCAACCCGACGCTGCCCGTGGCGGCCGAGCTCGTCCGGCGCGGCCACCGGGTGAGCTACGTCGTCGCCGAGCAGTACGCCGAAGCCGTGCGCGCGACCGGCGCCACGGTGCTGCCGTACGAGTCCCACGTGCCGAAGTCCTGGGACACCGTGGCGATCCCGGAGGAGATCACCGGCGACGTCGTCGCCGAAGCGGGACTCGCCCAGGCGCTGGAGGGCTTCGCGTCGTTGCGGACCGCGCTCGGCGCCTTCGACGACGACCGGCCGGACGTCTTCCTGTACGACGCCTTCGGCTATCCGACCGGGCGGCTGCTGGCGCGCAAGTGGGACGTCCCGGCGATCCTGCTGTGCTCGACGTTCGTCGCGAACGAACGGTTCTCGCCGTACGCGTCGATGGCGGGCAAGGTGCCGGCCCCCGATCCGGCGCACCCCGCGCTGGCGAAGGCCGCGGCGGTGGTCGAGGACGCGCTCGCCGAGCACCTGCCCGGCACGTCCGCGGCCGAGTTCGCCCAGGGGAACGAAGACACCAAGCTCGTGTTCCTGCCGCGGGAGTTCCAGCCCGGCGGGGACACCTTCGACGACGGGTTCGCCTTCGTCGGGCCGTGCCTCGGCGACCGCGCGGGCGGCTGGACCCCGCCGGACAGCCGTCCGGTGCTGCTGATCGCCATGGGCAGCTTCGGCTACCATCGCCAGCGCGAGTTCTTCGCCTCGTGTCTCGAAGCTTTCGCCGGGACGCCGTGGCACGTCGTCATGACGATCGGCCGGCTGGTCTCGGCGGCCGACCTGGGCCCGGTGCCATCGAACTTCGAGCTGCACCCGTGGGTGCCGCAGCCCGCCGTGCTGAGCCGGGCGAGCGGGTTCGTCTCGCACGCCGGGATGGGCAGCACCATGGAGTCCCTCGCGCTGGGCGTCCCGCCGGTGGTCGTGCCGCGCACGCTGGAGCAGGAGATCGTCGCCGACCGGATCGCCGAGCTGGGCCTCGGAGTCCGGGTCGACCCGGCCGACGTCGACGCGGAAACGCTGCGGGCGGCCGTCACCGGCCTCGCCGAGGACGCCGTCGCGCACGAGCGCGTGGCCCGGATGCGGGCGCACATCACCGGCGCCGGTGGCGCCGCGGCGGCCGCGGACCGCGTCGAGGCCCGACTGACCGCTCGACCCTGGGAGTGAATCCGAAGTGGACACCACCGAGCCGACCGCCGCCCCGGAGATCGCGCCGGACGGCGGCGCCGCACTGCTGACCTGGCTCGAAAAGATGCGCGCGGACACGCCGGTCTGGCAGGACGAGGCCGGGGCGTGGCACGTGTTCCGGTCCGCCGACGTCCGCCGCGTCAGCACCGACGCGCAGCTGTTCTCTTCGGACACGACGCGCCTGACCTCGCCGGGCGACCAGGCGCCGCCGGGCACCCTGCTGGTCATCGACCCGCCCGAGCACCGCAAGCTGCGCCGCCTGGTCAGCCAGGCGTTCACCCCGAAGGTCGTCGCCGACCTCGAGCCGCGGATCACCGAGGTGACCCGGGAGCTGCTGGCCGCGGTCGAGCCGGGCGCGACGGCGTTCGACCTGGTCGACGTGCTCGCCTACCCGCTGCCGGTGATCGTCATCGCCGAGCTGCTCGGCGTGCCCGCCGACGACCGGGCCCTGTTCCGCGGCTGGGCCGAAGCGCTGATGGCCCTGCAGGTCGACGACCCGAGCACCGGCGAGAAGCTCGCGGTCGCCATCGAGGAGATGGAGGCCTACCTGGGCGCCCAGATCGCCGACCGGCGCGCGCATCCCCGCGACGACCTGCTGACCCGCCTGGTGGAGGCAACGATCGACGGCGAGCGGCTGACCGACGAGGAGGTCGGCAACTTCACCGCGCTGCTGCTGCTCGCGGGGCACGTCACCACCACCATGCTGCTCGGCAACGTCCTGCTCTGCCTGGAGGACGCACCCGGTGTCTACGAGGGGGTCCGGGCGGACCCGGCGCTGGTGGAGCCGCTGCTGGAGGAGGTGCTGCGGCTGCGGCCGCCGTTCCCCCGGGTGGTCCGGGTGACCACGGCCGATGTCGAGGTGGCCGGCACGGTCATCCCCGCCGACTCGATCGTCTGGGCCTGGGTGGTCTCGGCCAACTACGACGAGCGCGAGTTCGCCGACCCGTGGCGGTTCGACCTGCACCGCAAGCCGAACTCCCACGCCGCGTTCGGGCACGGCATCCACTTCTGCCTGGGGGCGCCGCTGGCGCGGCTGGAGGGACGTGTCGCGCTGGAGCTGCTGTTCGAGCGGTTCGAGCACCTGCGGGTGGCTCCGGGCGCGGATGTCCCGTTCCACGCCGGCGGCGTGTTCGGCGTGCAGCGGCTGCCGGTCACGACCGCGGCCCGCTGACCGGGGCACCGCACCCACCGAAGGCCGGGCCGGGGGTGCCGTACCTGCGGCGGGGCGGACCCCAGTGTTAGCCCCGAACCGCCGCACCGGCATTGACGGGTCATACCCGCTTGGCTAGCGTACGAGACGTCGTTTGGTTTGTTTCCAACGAAACGGACCGAGGCGGCCGGTGTCCGGGTGGACTCGAGGATCGTTCTGGGGAAGGAACTCGAGGTTTCCGCTGGGGTGGTGTGAAGAACCATCCGGACTGCCCGCCGTGGACCCTCTGGTGGGGAGCTCGAGGGTCGTCGACGTCTTTTGTCCGTGGCGCACGCCTCGAACGCAGAACCGAATCTGGGGGTTCGAACTCGATGAACGCACGTGTGGATTCCGTGGTCGATCGGCCAGTCGCCGTATCGCACGGCCTGCCGGCCGGCTCCGAAAGACAGCACCAGAACGTCCCCGCCTTCGACATGTCCGACGTCTGCATCGCGAATCTGGGTCCCGATCTCCGGGTCATCGAAGCGAACGGCGACTTTCTCCGGCAGCTGGGCCGGACCGCGTCCGACGTTTTCGGACAGAGCTTTGTGGACTTCGTGCACCCGAGCGCCAAGCAGTTCACGCTGCAGCAGCTGGCGCGGCTGAACGAAGGCCGGCGCGACCGCTTCAGCGCGCGCCTGGTCGGCGTGCGCCCCGCGCAGCCGGTGCTCTCGGGCGGCCTGACGGGCATCGCCGTGCGCAGCCAGTCCGGCCAGGTCACCACGATCGTCGTGCTGATCAAACCGGACCGCGCCGCGGAGACCCCCCGGCCCGCCATCGAAAAGAACAAGCTGCTCAGCGAGCTCGACGCGAAGGTCCTCGAAGGCGTCGCCGCCGGGATCTCGACGGTGCAGCTGGCCTCGAAGCTCTACCTGAGCAGGCAGGGCATCGAGTACCACGTCGGCGCGATGCTGCGGCAGTTCAAGTCGCCGAACCGCTCGGCGCTGGTCTCGAAGGCGTACTCGCAGGGCATCCTCTGCATCGGCCAGTGGCCACCGAAGGTGACTCCGCAGTACATCCGCTGATCCGCTTCCGGCGGTGTGCGGGCGAAGAAACCCTGCGCTATCCTGCGAGGGCACGGTTCGATTTCCAAATGCCGGAAAGGGATGAACTGGTGGGAATTTTCGGAAAAAAGGAAGACGATTCCAAGAAGAAGCCGGCGGACACCAAGGCGGACAACGCCAAGGCTGACGACGAAAAGAACCGCAAGCGCCGCAGCCGCCTTTTGGGTGGCGCGTACGGCGGCGGCTCCGGCGGCTGAGCCACCGGACTGACGACCCACCGGATCGGGTGGGCCGAGGGGAAACCCCGGCCCACCCGATTCGCGTTTTTCGGGGTGTTTGCCGGGATGACCCGGCCGGTTCACCACCTGTTGGTCAGTTTCCACCAGCTCCGGTACGGTGGCTACGCTACGACAACAGCGGTCGTACCCTCGGTGACGGTCAGCGCGACCGGGGCACCACCGGCTCGGCCCACCCGGGCACGTCCAGGATCTCCACGACCGCACCCGCGACGCTGACCCCGGGCGCGATCCCGACCATCAGGACGTGGTCCCCCGGCGCCAGCTGCCCGGTGCCCAGCATGTGCGCCAGCGACGCCACCTGGTCGCTCGCCCCCAGGTGGCCGAGCCCGCGGCCGAAGTCCCAGTTCGACTTCTCCAGGGGGATCCCCAGCATCGTCAGCAGGCCGTCCTCGACGTACGTGCGCGAGCCGTGGTTGTAGGCGATGCGGCTGACCCCGTCGAGCCCGATGCCCGCCTCGGCCAGTACGCGGTCGATCAGCTCGGACCGCGTCTTCAGCAGGTTGAGTCCACTGTGCAGCATCGTGTCGCGGTGCTCGAAGCCGAAGAAGTCGATGCGCTCGGCGAAGTCCATGAACCGGCCGATGGTCGCACCCGGCGGGAACATCGGCTCGTCGCCGCGGTGCATGCCTTCCAGCTCCGGCACCGTGATCGAGCTCGCCGACTTGAGCCGCGCGAAGCCCGACGTCGTGTTCAGCACGACCGCCGTCGCGCCGTCGCCGATGATGAAGTCCGGGCGCAGGCAGCGCCAGCGGTTGACCAGCGGAGACGTCGAATTGTCGGACGCGACCGTCATCGCCGTCCCGCCGCCGCGCGCGATCAGGTACGTCGCCGCCAGCTCCAGCGCCCCGAACATGCCGTTGCAGCCCTGGCGCAACTGCGCGGCGAGCAGGTCGCCGCCCACCAGGTGCCGCTGCAGCCAGAACTGCGGGAACCAGCCGTCCGGGCCCGAGTGGTAGTTGTCGGCGTAGAGCAGGACGTCGAGCGCCTCCGGGTCGACGTCCGCGCGGGCGACGGCCTGCTGCCCCGCCCAGAGCGCCATGTCCGGAGCCGGGGTCTCGCCGGCGCAGGCCGCGCCGGTCAGCCCGGACGTCTCCGCGTCTTCGGCGGTGATCCACCCGTGCTCGATCGCGTGCCCGACACCGGTGGTCTCGGGCACGTAGGTGCCGATCCCGCTGAGGTAGACGTCCGCCAGCTTCACTTCGCCTCCACTTTCGCCCGCAGCCACGACTCGACGGCGTCGGCCGCGCGGATCTCCCCGCCGGCCAGCGCGACCTGCTCGCTCATCCACCGGACCCGCTGGGCGACCACCGGGTCGGACGCGGTCTTCGTGACGGCGTCGAGCAGTTCCGCTTCGGTGACCTCGGTCCGCGACACGACGTGGCCCAGCCCGAGGTCGGCGACGCGGGCCGCGGTCACCACCTGGTCGCTCTGGGACGGTGTCATCACCATCGGCACGCCGTAGTGCAGCGCTTCCATGGTGCTGCCGAGCCCGCCGTGGGTGACGAAGACGCGGGTGTGCGGCAACAGCGCCGCGTGCGCGACGAACGGATGCGCCTCGATGTTCTCCGGCAGCGGCCCGAGCTCGGCGGGGTCGACCCACCGGCCGAGCGTCAGCACGACGTGCCACGGCTGCCCGGTGAAGGCGCGCACGCACTTGCGGAAGAAGCCGACCTGCTCCCGGCTGCGCGAGGTGCCCAGCGAGATCAGCACGACCGGCAGGCCGTCCGCGGGCGGGGTCCACTCCCCCGGCGCCACCGAGCGGTCGAAACACGGTCCGACGAACGCGAAGCGGTCGTCGAAGGTCTCGCCCTGGATCTGGAACGCCTTGGGCAGGTAGACCAGGTGGTAGGGCGGTTCGCCACCACCGGTGTCCACATCGGACAGGCCGTGCTCGGCCAGCAGCCGCTGGGCGCGCTCCACGAACGCGGCCAGTTCCGGGTCGGCGAGGTCGGGCGGCTGGGCGGCGTCGGACTCGGCTTGTGCTTCGTTCAACCGGAAATGGGCGTTGGAAGCGAACTCCGGGCACGACTGGACGGTCGGCACCGACCACTTCCGCGCGACCAGCCGCGCCGTCTCGGACGCCGCCAGGTCGTGCACGACGAGGTCCGGCGGGTCGTCGGCGAACCGGGCCATGGCGGCCGGGAGCGGGGCGAGCCCTTCGCCCATGAACGCCAGCATGGCCCGCAGCGCGTAGCCGTCGGACGCGGTGTCGCCCAGGCCGGTCGCCCACGGGAACGTCGAGGTGTAGGGCAGCACTTCGGCCCCGGTCGCCGCCACTTTCGCGGCGAACTCGTCGACCACGGCGAAGGTGACGCGGTGGCCGCGGCGCACCAGTTCGGCGACGATCGGGAGGACCGGCGCGACGTGGGCGTACGCGGGGAAGCTGAAGACGGCGATGTGCCTGCTCACCACGACATCGTCGGGCACCCGGCCGGCGGGGCGCACCGGCTACCACGCGAGGTCTGGCGGTTTCCCCCGAGTCCACTTCGCACGGTGCCGAGCCGGGACGACTAGGGGCTTCCACAGACTTCCGCCGCGAAATCCATTGCCGGAGCACGCCGTCCCTATCCTGCAGACGACGCAACGAGGGGGATCTCAACAATCGTTTAAAAGCAACGAATTGCACGTCGCCGCGGGTAAGGGCAGTCCGCGACCCCTGGGGAAGGACCTTCATGAAGACGAGCGTTGACGACCTGGCCCTGTTCGGCGGCCCGATGGCCTTCGAGAAGACCTTGGTGGTGGGGAAGCCGAGCACCGGCGACCGGGCGAAGTTCTACGAGCGGCTCGAAGTCGCCCTGGACAGCGGCCGCCTGACCAGCGGCGGCCCGCTGGTGAAGGAGTTCGAAGCGCGGATCGCCGAGCACACCGGCGCCAAGCACTGCGTGGCCACCTGCAACGGCACGATCGCGCTCGAGGTGATGGCCCGGGCGGCCGGGCTGACCGGCGAGGTCATCATGCCGTCGATGACCTACGTCGCGACCGCGCACGCCATGCGCTACCTCGGGTTGACGCCGGTCTTCTGCGACCTCGACCCGGCGACCGGCTGCATCGACCCCGAGCAGGTCGAAAGCCTCATCACCCCGCGCACGACCGGCCTGGTCGGGGTGCACCTGTGGGGTCAGCCCGCCGCCATCCAGGAACTGGAGAAGATCGCCGAAGTCCACGACCTGACCCTCTTCTTCGACGCCGCGCACGGCATCGGCTGCACCTTCGGTTCCCAGCCGCTCGGCGGGTTCGGCAAGGCGGAGATGTTCAGCTTCCACGCGGCGAAGGTCGTCACCACCTTCGAAGGCGGCGCGATCGTCACCAACGACGACGAGTTCGCCCAGCGCGCCCGCTACACCCACAACTTCGGCTGGGGCGAGGAGCACGTCACCGAGTTCGCCGGCACCAACGCCAAGATGAGCGAGGCGTCCGCGGCGATGGGCCTGACCTCGCTCGACGCGCTGCCCGCGACGATCGCCGCCAACCGCGCGCACTACGAGGAGTACGCCGCCGAGCTGGACGGGCTCCCCGGCCTGGAGATGCACCGCTACGACGAGGACAACCGCAACAGCTACCAGTACAACGTCGTCAAGGTCGACGAGCAGGCGTGCGGCCTGTCCCGCGACACGATCCTCGAGCTGCTGCGGGCCGACAACGTGCTGGCGCAGCGGTACTTCTCGCCGTGCGTGCACGAGTGCGAGCCGTACCGGACCGAGCGGCCGGTGTCGCTGCCGGCCACCGACGCGTTCTCGCGCCGGGTGCTGACGCTGCCGACGGGACCGTCGGTCACCAGCGAGCAGGTCCGCGAAGTCTCGGCCCTCATCGCGTTCGCGATCGAGCACGCGCCGGAGATCCGCCGCCGCCTGGCCGCCCGAGGCTGACGCCGTCGTGAGTGGGAAACAGGGTTGGCGCGCTGTTTCCCACTCACGACCGCTCCGCGACCAGCTTTTCCAGGTCCGCCACCAGTTCGTGCGGGGTCGGCTGGGCCACCGCCAGGTCACGGAGGCGACGCGCGTTGGCCGCGAACTCCGGCTCCCCGACCAGTCTCGCGACCGAGGTACGCAGGTCGTCGGCCGTGAAGCCGTTGTGCGTGAACAACAATCCGGCGCCTTCGTCCACCAGGCGCTGGGCACGCAACAGGTGGTCGGCGATCGGCGTGGTCACCGTCAGCTGCGGCACGCCGGCGACCAAAGCCGCGCCGTAGCTGCCGAAGCCGCCGTGGTGCACGATCGCCGAGCAGCTCGGCAGGACCGTGTGCAGCGCGACCGACCCGACGACCCGGACGTTGGCCGGAACCTCGTCGAGGGCCTTGCGCTGCGCGGGTACCAGCGCCGCCACCACCTCGATGTCCAAACCCGACAGTGCGCCCAGGATGTCCGGAATGGACACGTAGTCGCCGCCGAACGCGTCCGTGTTGGACGAACCCAGCGTCAAGCACACGCGGGGCCGTGACGGCGGTTCGCGCAGCCAGTCCCAGACGACCGCGCGGCCGTTGTAGGGCACGTGCCGCACCGGCAGCCGCCGGACGCCGGAGCGCGCGCCGAGCCGCTCCGGCAGCGGGTCGATCGTCGCCTGACCGGTGACGAGCTCCTCGGCGAAGTCCACGCCGTACGGCCGGCCGGTCAGCTCCAGCCAGTCGTACAGCGGGTCTTCTCGCTCCGCAGGCGGCTGCTCGGCCAGCACGTCGAGGAACGTCCGGCGCATGGCGCACCAGACGTCGGCCCAGCACAGCTGCCGGACGTGCGCGGCGCCGCAGGCCTTCGCCGCGATCGCCCCGGCGTAGGTCAGCGCGTCCCAGACGACCAGGTCCGGCCGCCAGTCCAGCGCGTACGCGACCAGGTCGGCGACCATCTCGTCGTTGTAGATGGCGAACCCCGCCCACACGGTGAACGTGTAGCGCTGGTGCAAGGCCGCCCACGTGTGCGACGCCGGATCGGTGTCGTTCCAGTTCGCGATGTCGGCTTCCTGGGCGTCGCGGTTCTGCTTCATGCCCTCGTGCATCGTGTTGTCCGCGCCGACCGGCACCGCGGTCAGCCCGGTGCCGGTGACGACGTCGGTGAACCCCGGCGACGCCGCGACCCGCACCTCGTGCCCGGCCGCGACGAGCGCCCAGGCCGTCGGGACCATGCAGTACAGGTGGGACTTCTCGTCCAGCGTCACGAACAGCACGCGCACGGGTTCGCCTTTCAGTGGTGGCCGGAGAGCGTGCCCGCGAGCCGCGCGGAGATCAGCCGCAGCACCTCGGGCTGGTGGTCGGCGAGGAAGAAGTGCCCGCCGCGGAACACCTTCAGCTCGAACTCGCCGTCGGTGAGCCCCTCCCAAGCCCGAGCCTCGTCGAGAGTGGTCTTCGGGTCGGCGTCGCCGGTCAGCACGGTGATCGGCGTGGCCAGTTTCGGTCCCGGCTGCCGGACGTACGTCTCGGCGGCCTTGTAGTCGTTGCGGATGGCGGGCAACGCCATCCGCAGGATCTCCTCGTCGCCCAGCACGGCGGCGTTGGTGCCGCCCAGCCGGCGCACCTCGGCGATGACGCCGTCGTCGTCGAGCAGGTGCACGGACTCGTCGCGGCGGCAGGAGGGTGCCCGCCTGCCGGACGCGAACAGGTGCAGCGGGGTCACCCCGGTCCGCTCCAGCCGGGCGGCGACCTCGAACGCCAGCGTCGCGCCCATGCTGTGGCCGAACAGCGCGAACGGCTCCCGCGTCCGCTCGGCGAGCACCTCGGTGAGCCGGTCCGCGAGCGCGGGCAGGCTGTCGATCCCGGGCTCCAGCCGCCGGTCCTGCCGCCCCGGGTACTGGACGGCCAGCACCTCGACGGCGCGGCCGAGCCCGGCGGACATCGGGAAGTAGAAGCTGGCCGAGCCGCCCGCGTGCGGCAGGCAGAACAGCCGGACGGCGCCTTCGTCGGCCTCGTGGTAGCGGCGGAGCCACAGCTCCGGGTCGTCAGTCATGCGTGCGCTCCGTCCTGGAGGGTGGTGCCGAGCCAGTCGCGCACGGTCTCGGCGGTCGTGGCGGCGTGGTCCTCGACCATGGTGAAGTGGTTGCCGGGCACGTCGACGACGGTGTCGGCGGTGTCCCAGTGGGTCTGCCAGTCCTCGGGCGCCAGGCCCGCGTCGGCGACCGGGGGTTCGGACGAGCGGACCAGCAGCAGCGGCACCGCCAGCTTCGCGGGTTCCCAGCCGGCCATCAGCCGGAAGTACCAGCTCATCGCCGACAGCCGCGCGGCGTCCATCGGCGCGAACACCTCTTCGCGGTCGAACATGCCGCCGAACAGCTCGTCGCGGAACCGGTCCAGCGGCGAATCCGCGCGCGGCAGGTAGCTGTCGAGCAGCACGACCGCCAGCGGCGGCGTGCCCCGCTCTTCGAGGAGTTCGGCGGCGGCGTGCGCCAGCATCCCGCCCGAGGACGAGCCGAGCAGCACGAACGGCTCGCCGCCGGCAGCGCGCAGCACGGCGTCGGCCTGCACCTCGGCGACCGCCCGGACGCTGGTGGGCAGCGCCTCGCCCTTGACGAACCCGGGCGCCGGCAGCGCGTGGACGTCCCGGTCGCCGCGGAACGGCGAGGCGAACCGGGCGTACTGGTGCACGCCGGCCAGCGCTACGTACGAGCTGAAGCAGATCAGCTTCGGTGTGCGCTCCCCGGCGGCGAGCTTCACCGAGCCGAGACGGTGCGCCAGGTCCGCGGCCGAGCCGAAGGTGGGCCGGAGCAGCGCCGCGTTCTGCAGCAGCTCGAAGCCCTCCTTCATCTTGCCGAGTTCGCAGGCGGTGCGGAAGAGCGCGCCGAGCGTCTCCCCGGCGTCCACAGTGGACGTCTTCGGCTCTTCGGCGACCTTCAGCTCCGCTCGCAGGTGGGCCGCGAGGTCCGCGGGGGTCGGGAAGTCGAAGACCAGCGTCGGCGGCAACCGCAGGCCGGTGGCGGCGCCGAGGGTGTTGCGCAGCTCGACCGCGGTGAGCGAGTCGAAGCCGGCGACGAGGAACCCGACGTCCGCGCGGACGGCGTCGGGCCCGGCGTGCCCCAGCACCGTGGCCGCGGCGCCGCGGACCAGGTCCAGCAGCACCGTTTCGCGGTCCTCTTCGGACTTACCGGCCAGCGCACGGCTCAGGGTGTCCTCATCGGAGACCCGAGCGGCCCGCCGCTCCGGCCGCACCAGTCCTTTGAGGACGGGAGCGACCGCACCGCCGGACAGGTCCAGCTTCGCCGGGACGAGCGCGGGTTCGGCGAGCGCGGTCGCGGCGTCGAACAACGCCAGCCCCTGCCCGACCGGCAGTGCCCGGACGCCGCCGCGCGACATCCGGTTCCGGTCGGCGGAGTCCAGCTTGGCGCTCATCCCGGTCTCCCACAGTCCCCAGGCCAGCGCCTGGGCGGGCAGGCCGCGGGCGGCCCGGTGGGCGGCGAGCGCGTCGAGGAACGCGTTCGCCGCGGCGTAGTTGCCCTGCCCGGGCGCGCCGAAGGTGGCCGACACCGAGGAGAACAGCACGAACGCCGAGAGGTGCCGGTCCATGGTCAGCTCGTGCAGGTGCCAGGCGGCGTCGACCTTGGGGCGCAGCACCGCGTCCAGCCGCTCCGGGGTGAGGCCCTCGATGACGCCGTCGTCGAGGACGCCGGCCGCGTGCACGACCGCGGCGAGGTCGGGGATGCCGGCCAGCAGCCCGGCGAGCGCGTCCCGGTCCGCCGCGTCGCACGCGGCGAACCGGACGTCCGCGCCGAGCGCGGCCAGCTCGTCCTTGAGGTCGGTGGCGCCGGTGGCGGTCCGGCTGATCAGCACCAGCCGCCGGACGTCGTGCGCGGTGACCAGGTGCCGGGCCAGCACGCGGCCCAGGCTGCCGGTGGCGCCGGTGAGCAGCACGGTGCCGTCCGGTCCGAACGGCCGCTTCCCGGTCGCGGACTCGGTGGTGGCCCGGTTCAGCCGGGCGGCGAGCAACGTGCCTTCGCGCACGGCCAGCTGAGGTTCGTCGCTGAGGACCGCGGCCGGCAGCGCCGCCATGGATGGACCGGGGTGCTCCCCATCGGCCAACCCCGCCACCGATCCGTCGAGGTCGATCAGCCTCACCCGTCCCGGGTGTTCCGACTGCGCCGAGCGGACCAGGCCCCAGATCGGCGCGGCCGCCAGGTCGGGGACGTCGTCGCCGGCCGCGGCGGCCACCGCGCCGCGCGTCACCACGACCAGCCGGGAGGCGGCGAACCGCTCGTCGGCCAGCCACTCCCGCAGCAGGGCCAGCACGTCGTGGGCGGCCGACCGGGCGGCGTCCGGCAGCGCGCCCGGGACCGGTGCCGCGATGGCCAGTACCGCTTCGGGAACGGCCATGCCCAGCCCGACCGCGGTGCCGAGCGCGTCGAGGTCCACATAGGACTCGCAGGTGACGCCGCTCGCGTCGAGCGCCGGCCCGATCCCGAGGTCGTCGGCGCCGAGGACGGCCCACCGCCGGGCGCCGTCGACCGGCACCGGCGGAACCGGCCGCCAGTCCAGCCGGAACAGGGAATCGTGCGTCTTCCGGACCGGCCGGGTTCCGCCGTCGGCCAGGGGGCGCAGCACGAGCGCGTCGACCGACGCCACCGCGCGGCCCGCCGGGTCGGCCAGGCTCAGCTTGACCGTGTCGTGGCCGTTCGGGGTGACGGTGACCCGAACCGCGGTGGCACCGGTCGCGTGCAGCGTCACCCCGCTCCAGGAGAACGGGAGGTAGGCCCGGCCCGCCCATTCGGAGACCGTGCCCACGACGTGCAGCGAGGCGTCGAGCAGCGCCGGGTGCAGGCCACACCGGCCCGCGTCCGCGTGCTCCTCGGGCCGCAGGGCCACTTCGGCGTGCACCTCGTCGCCGAGCCGCCAAGCCGCGCGCAGGCCTTGGAAAGCCGGACCGTAGCCGAACTCGCTGTCCGCGGTGTAGAGGCCGTCGAGGTCCAGGGGTTCGGCGCCGGGCGGCGGCCATTCCGCGAGATCTCCGGGGACGGCCCCGGGTTCGGCGGCGAGCCGGCCGGCGGCGTGCCGGGTCCACGGCTCGTCGTCGAATCGCGAGTGGACGGTGACACCCCGCGCGCCCGACTCGTCCGGCGCACCGAGGACCACCTGCAGCTGGACGCCGTCGCCGGGCAGGTCCAGGGGTGCCTCCACGACCAGCTCGTCGATACCGCCGGCGCCGGCCTGCCCGGCCGCGCGGAGGACCAGCTCGACGAACCCGGTGCCCGGGAAGAGCGTGCGGCCCGCGACGACGTGGTCGGCGAGCCAGGGGTGGGTGCGCGGGGAGATCCGGCCCGTGCACACCACGGTGCCGTCCTCGGCATTCGTGACCGACGCGCCCAGGAGCGGGTGGTCCGGGCGGTCGAGGCCCGCCAGCGTGACGTCCCCGGCCGGCGCCAAGGAGAACTCGGGCCAGAACCGCTCGTGCTGGAAGGCGTACGTCGGCAGGGACGCCGGGTCGCCGGTTCTCCCGAGCACGCGGGCCCAGTCCACTGTGGAGCCATCGACGTGCAGTTTCGCCAGCCCGGTCAGCAGGTCCCGCGGCTCGTCCTTGCGCACCAGCGCGGTGACCAGCGTGCGCTCGTCCAGGCAGGCGGCGGCCATCGCGGTGAGCACGCCATCCGGCCCCAGCTCGGCGAACCGGGTCACGCCCAGCCCGGCGAGGGTGGCGACGGCGTCGGCGAACCGGACGGTCCCGCGGGCCTGGCGCAGCCAGTACGCCGGCGAGGTCAGCTCGGTCGCGACCGCTCCGGTCAGCGTCGAGACGACCGGGATGGCCGGCGGGGCGAACGTGACACCGTTGAGGACCCGGCCGAAGTCCGCGAGCATCGCGTCCATGTCCGCCGAGTGGAAGGCGTGCGAGACGCGCAGCCGCCGGGTCTTGCGGCCGGCCCAGTGCCGCTCGACCGCCTCGATCCCGTCCTCGGCGCCGGAGACCACCACGGACGTGGGGCCATTGACCGCGGCGAGGTCGACCCCCGCGGGCAGCGTCGGGACGACCTCGGCCTCGGTCGCCTCGATCGCGAGCATCGCACCGCCGGCCGGCAGGGCTTGCATGAGGCGGCCGCGCGCGGCGACGACGGCGCAGGCGTCGGGCAGAGACCACACGCCGGCGACGTGCGCTGCGGCCAGCTCGCCGATCGAATGCCCGGCCAGCCGGTCCGGCCGGACGCCCCAGGATTCCAGCAGGCGGAACAGGGCGACTTCGACCGCGAACAGCGCGGGCTGGGTGTACTCGGTCCGGTCGAGCAGCTCGGGTTCGGTGTCGATCACCTCGCGCAGGGGGCGGCCGAGGTGGGCGTCGAACTCCGCGCAGACCTCGGCGAAGGCGTCGGCGAAGACCGGGAACTCCTGGCGCAGGCCGGCACCCATGCCGAGCCGTTGCGCGCCCTGGCCGGTGAACAGGAACGCGGTGGCGCCCTCGGCACGCACGCCCGTGACGACGCCGGGCGCGGCCCGGCCGGCGGCCACCGCGGCCAGGCCCGTGACCAGGTCGTCGCGGTCCGCACCCACGACGACCGCCCGGTGGCCGAAGACCGTGCGGGCGGCCAAAGCCGTGCCGATCTGAGCGGGCTCGGCGGGATCGGCCGTGACGTGGTCGAGCAGCCGTTCGGCCTGACCGCGCAGCGCTTCCGGGCCGTGGCCCGACACGGCCCACGCCGTCAGCGAGCGGGAAGCCGTAGTTTCCCGGGAAGGCGCCGCTTCGGGTGCGGCCTCGACGATGACGTGAGCGTTCGTGCCGCTCACGCCGAACGACGACACCCCGGCGCGGCGCACGCGGTCGTCGTCCGGCCACGGCACGGGCTCCGCCAGCAGCCGGACGTCGCCACCGGACCAGTCCACATGCGACGACGGCACGTCGGCGTGCAGGGTCTTCGGCAGCAGGCCGTTGTTCAGCGCCAGCACCATCTTCATGACGCCGGCGACCCCCGCCGCCGCCTGGGTGTGGCCCACATTGGACTTGATCGACCCGAGCCACAACGGCCGGTCGCGGTCCTGGCCGTAGGTGGCAATCAGCGCCTGCGCCTCGATCGGGTCACCCAGCGACGTCCCGGTGCCGTGGGCTTCGACGGCGTCCACATCGGACGGCCGGAGGCCCGCGTTCGCGAGCGCCGCTCGGATCACGCGTTGCTGCGACGGCCCGTTCGGCGCGGTGAGCCCGTTCGACGCGCCGTCCTGGTTGACCGCGCTGCCCCGCACGACCGCGAGGACCGGGTGCCCGTTGCGACGCGCGTCGGAAAGCCGTTCCAGCACCAGCATTCCCGAGCCTTCACCCCAGCCGGTGCCGTCGGCGGCGTCGGAGAACGCCTTGCAGCGCCCGTCCGGCGCCAGCCCGCGCTGCCGGCTGAACTCGACGAACGAGCCGGGCGTCGACAGCACCGTGACGCCGCCGGCGAGCACGAGCGAGCACTCCCCCGAACGCAGGGCCTGGATCGCCCAGTGCAGCGCGACCAGCGACGACGAGCACGCGGTGTCGACGGTGACCGCCGGTCCCTCGAGCCCGAGAGCGTAGGAAATCCGGCCCGAAAGCACGGAAGCGGCGTTGCCGGTGCCCAGGTAGCCTTCGGCGCTCCGCGGCGCCAGCGCGAGCAGGGCCGGGTAGTCCTGGCCGTTGGTCCCGGCGAACACGCCCACCGGCGCGCCGCGCAGCGACTCCGGGTCGATTCCCGCCCGTTCCAGGGCTTCCCACGACGTTTCGAGCAGCAGCCGCTGCTGCGGGTCCATCGCGAGGGCTTCCCGCGGCGAGATGCCGAAGAAGGCGGGGTCGAACAACGCGGCGTCGTCGAGGAAACCGCCTTCACGGGCGTACGACGTGCCTTCGCTGTCGGGGTCCGGATCGTAGAGCGCGTCGAGGTCCCAGCCGCGGTCGGTGGGGAACCCGCCGATCGCGTCCCGGCCGTCGGCGAGCAACGCCCACAGCTCGTCCGGGGTGCGGACGCCGCCGGGGAACCGGCAGGCCATCGACACGATCGCGATCGGCTCGTCACCGGCCCGGACCACCGCGGCCGGTGCCGCCGGGGCCGCGTCACCGGCCAGGTGCGCGGCCAGCGCCTTCGGGGTGGCGTAGTCGTAGATCAGCGTGGCGGTCAGGCGCTGCCCGGTGGCCGCGGCCAGCCGGTTGCGCAGTTCCACCGCGGTCAGCGAGTCGAAGCCGAGGTCCTTGAACGCCCGGTCCGGCTCGACGGTCGCCGCGCCGGCGTAGCCGAGCACCTGCGCCACGGCGGTGCGGACGACGTCGAGCACGTCGGCCGGCCGGTCGGCGACGGGCTCGGCCGGCCGGGGCGGGACGAGCCCGGCGAAGACCGGCGGCAGGGCCGGGGCGGCGCGCAGCACGTCGAAGTCGAACCGGATCGGCAGCACGGCGGGCTCGCCGCCGAGGCAGGCCTCGTCGAACAGCCGGAGACCTTCCACTGTGGACAGCGGGATCATCCCGGTGGCGCCCAGCCGGCGGCGGTCGCGGTCGGCGAGCCCGCCGGTCATGCCGCCGTCCTGCGCCCACAGACCCCAGCCGAGCGCGAGCCCGGGCAGGCCGCGGTCGCGGCGGTGGCGGGCCAGCGCGTCGAGCCAGACGTTCGCCGCCGCGTAGTTCGCCTGCCCGGCCGGGCCGAGCGTGCCGGAGATCGACGAGAACACGACGAACGCCGTCAGTTCGGTGTCCGCGGTCAGCTCGTCGAGGTTCGTGACGGCGTCGATCTTGGGTCGCAGCACGGTGTCGAGGCGCTCGGGCGTCAGCGCGGACACGACGCCGTCGTCGAGGACCCCGGCCACGTGGACGACGCCGGTCAGCGGCCGGTCCGCCGGAATGGCCGCCAGGAGGGCCGCCAGCGCCTCGCGGTCGGCGGCGTCGCAGGCCGCGACGACCGGTTCGGCACCCAGCTCGGTCAGGTCCGCGGCCAGCTCCGCAGCGCCGTCGGCGTCCGGGCCGCGGCGGCTCGCGAGGACCAGGTGCCGCACGCCGTACCGGGTGACCAGGTGCCGGGCGATCCGCGCGCCCAGTGCCCCGGTCCCGCCGGTGACCAGCACCGTCCCTTCCGGACCGAAGGACGCGGCCGGGCCGGTCCCGGACGCCTTGGCGAGGCGGGCGGCCCGGATCTCGCCGTCGCGCAGCAGGAACTCGGGTTCGCCGGTGGCGAGCGCGGCGGGCAGCAGCCGCGCGGCCGCCGGGTCGTCGACGTCGGCGAGCACGAACCGGCCGGGGTTCTCCGCCGCGGCCGAGCGCACCAGGCCCCACACCGGGGCCTGCGCGAGGTCCGCAACGCCCTCGGCGACGGCGGCACCGCGGGTCAGCACGACCAGGGTGCGGCCGTCGAACCGTTCATCGGCCAGCCAAGACCGTACGAGCCGCAGCGCGCGCCGCGCCGCGGCGCCGGGAGTGTCCTCTTCGGACCGGGAGAGGAACGGGACGACGAGGACGTCGGGCAGCGAGCCCGCCTCGGCGACGCCGTCGAGGTCGGGGTGGCAGGCCAGCGCGCCCAGCTCGGCGAACAGGGCGGCGGCGAGTTCCCGGTGGCCGGAGCCGAGCAGCGCCCAGGTCGCCGGGACCGGCTCGCCCGCCGGGACCGGCACCCAGTCGAGCTTGAGCAGGGCGTCGCGGGTGGTGCCGCCCACCGGGCGGGGCAGCTCCGGCCAGTAGGTCTCGCGCTGGAACGCGTAGGTCGGCAGGGCGCAGGCCCGCGCGCCGGGGAACACCGCGCCCCAGCCGGCTCGCGCGCCCCGGACGTACATCGTCGCGACGGCGGTCAGCGCGGTCCGGACCTCGTCGCGGTCCTTGCGCAGCAGCGCGGCGGCCGTCGCGCCGGGCAAGCACTCCTCGGTCATGGCCGTGAGCACGCCGTGCGGCCCGACCTCGAGGAACCGGGTGGTCCCGAGTTCGGCGAGCGCCGCGACGGCGGCGGCGAAGCGGACCGGCTCCCGGACCTGGCGCACCCAGTACTCCGGGGTGGTCAGCTCGTCGGTCAGCGGGGTCCCGGTGACCGTCGAGACGATCGGGAGCCGCGGGCGGGCGTAGGTGATCCGCGCCGCGACCCGGCCGAACTCCGCCAGCATCGGGTCCATCAGCGGGGAGTGGAAGGCGTGGGAGACGGTGAGCCGCCGGGTCCGGCGGCCGAGCGCCGCGAAGTGCCGCTCGATCGCCTCGGCGCCCTCCCCGGACACCACGACGGAGTCCGGGCCGTTGACCGCGGCGAGCGAGACGGTCTCGGTGAGCAGCGGCGTCACTTCGGCTTCGGTGGCTTGCACGGCGACCATCGCGCCCCCGCGCGGGAGTGCCTGCATCAGCCGGCCGCGGGCCGCGACCAGCTCGGCCGCGTCGGCGAGGGAGAAGACGCCGGCGACGTGCGCGGCCGCCAGCTCGCCGATGGAGTGCCCGGCGAGGTGGTCCGGGGTCACGCCCCAGGATTCCAGCAACCGGAACAGCGCGACCTCGACCGCGAACAGCGCGGGCTGGGTGTAAGCCGTCTCATCGATGTCCACACCGGACTCGACGACCGTCTTGAGTGGACGTTCCAGGTGGCGGTCGAACTCCGCGCAGATCTCG
The DNA here is from genome assembly GCF_040675005.1 of Amycolatopsis sp. NPDC049691. Classification (NCBI taxonomy): domain Bacteria; kingdom Bacillati; phylum Actinomycetota; class Actinomycetes; order Pseudonocardiales; family Pseudonocardiaceae; genus Amycolatopsis; species Amycolatopsis sp. NPDC049691. Next base: position 78,620 of record NZ_JBFANX010000019.1, on the reverse strand, counting down.
TCGAAGGCTTCGGCGTAGGCCGGGAAGCGGTCGTAGAGTTCGCCGCCCATGCCGGTGCGCTGGGCGCCCTGTCCGGTGAAGAGGAACGCGGTCAGCCCTTCGGTGACCGTGCCGCGCAGGGGTACCTCCTCGCCCTTGGCGAGCGCACGCACTCCTTCGGCCAGTTCGGCCGCGTCGCCGACCAGCACCGCCCGGTGCTCGAAGGCCGAGCGGGTCGTGGCGAGCGCCAGCCCGATCGCGGCGGGGTCGCCCTCGACTCCGGCCAACCGCTCGGCTTGAGCACGCAGGGCGGCATCCGTGCGTCCGGAAAGGACCCACGGCACGACGGCCGGGCTTTCCCGCGGCTCGGCTGTTTCCTCGGCGGGCGGTGCGGCCAGGAGCACGTGCGCGTTGGTCCCGCTGACGCCGAACGCCGAGACGCCCGCGCGGCGCACCCGCCCCTCCGCCGGCCACGGAACCGGCTCGGTCAGCAGCCGGACGTCGCCGGCCGTCCAGTCCACCCGGGACGACGGCCGGTCGACGTGCAGGGTCTTCGGCAGGACACCGTTGTGCAGCGCGAGGGTCATCTTGATCACGCCGGCGACCCCGGCGGCGGCCTGGGTGTGCCCGAGGTTCGACTTGACCGAGCCGAGCCACAGCGGCGTCCGGCGGTCCCGTCCGTAGGTGGCCAGCAGGGCCTGCGCTTCGATGGGATCGCCCAGGCTCGTCCCCGTGCCGTGCGCTTCGACGGCGTCCACATCGGACGGTGAAAGGCCGGCGTCGGCCAGGGCGGCGCGGATGACGCGTTGCTGCGACGGGCCGTTCGGGGCGGTGAGCCCGTTCGACGCGCCGTCGGAGTTGATCGCCGAGCCCGCGACGATCGCGAGCACCGGATGACCGTTGCGGCGGGCGTCCGACAGCCGTTCCACGAGGACGACGCCGGCGCCCTCGCCCCAGCCCGTGCCGTCGGCGGTGTCGGCGAACGCCTTGCACCGGCCGTCCGCGGCCAGCCCCTGCTGCCTGCTGAACCCGATGAACGCCCCGGGCGTGGTCATGACCGTGACCCCGCCGGCGAGGGCGAGGTCGCACTCCCCTTCGCGCAGGGCGTGCGCCGCCCAGTGCAGCGCGACCAGCGACGACGAGCACGCCGTGTCGACCGTGACCGCCGGGCCCTCCAGACCGAGCGCGTAGGCGATCCGTCCGGAAAGGACGCTGGCCGCGTTGCCGGTGCTCTCGTAGCCGTCGCCGACGCCGGGCGCGAGGCTGAGCAGCCCCGGGTAGTCCTGGCCGTTGGTGCCGGCGAACACGCCGACCGGCTCGCCGCGCAGGGACAGCGGGTCGAGGCCGGCGCGTTCCAAGGCCTCCCAGGAGGTTTCGAGCAGCAGCCGCTGCTGCGGGTCCATGGCGACGGCCTCGCGGGGCGAGATGCCGAAGAAGGCGGCGTCGAACGCGCCCGCGTCGCGGACGAACCCGCCCTGGCGGACGTAGCTCGTGCCCGGGTGGGCCGGGTCGGGGTGGTAGACCGCGTCGAGGTCCCAGCCGCGGTCGTCCGGGAAGTCCGTCAGCGTGTCGGTGCCGGTCTCCAGGACCCGCCAGAGGTCCTCGGGCGTCTCGACGCCGCCGGGGAACCGGCAGGCCATGGCCACGATCGCGATCGGCTCCGGCGCGGCGGCTTCGGCGGCCCGCAGCCGCTCCCGCGTCTCGTGCAGGTCGGCGGTGACCTTGCGCAGGTAGCCGAGCAGCTTCTCCTCGTTCACGTCGCCCCCGTCACGCGAGTCCCAGCTCGTTGTCGATGAAGTCGAAGATCTCGGTTTCGCTGGCCGTCTCGAGCTTCTGCCGCGTGCTTTCCGCCGGCTCCGCGCCCAGCCGGCCCAGCAGTGCCTGCAGCCGGGCGGTGACGCGGGTGCCCTGCTCGGCGGTCAGGTCGGCGAAGGCCGCTTCGATGCGTTGGAGCGCGGCTTCGGCCGGGTCGGCGGGCGCGAGTTCGCGGCCGAGGTGCGCGGCGAGCGCGGCCGGGTTCGCGTAGTCGAAGCCGAGCGTCGCGGGGAGGGCCAGACCGGTGGCGGCGGCGAGCCCGTTGCGCAGCTCGACCGCGGTGAGCGAGTCGAGGCCCAGTTCCTTGAACGCCAGCCCGGGATCCACTGTGGACGGACCGGCGTACCCGAGCACGGCGGCGACCTCGGCGCGCACCAGCTCGAGCAGCGCGCGGTCCCGTTCGGGCCCGGTCAGGGTGTCGAGCTTGGCGCGGAAGTCCGCTTCCGGGGTGGCCTGCCTGGCTTCGGGCAGCTCGTCGAACAGCCGCCCGGCGCGGAACCGGTCCCAGTCGAAGTCGGCGACCGTGACGACCGGCTCGCCACCCGTGAGCGCGCGGTGCAGCGCGGCGGTGGCCAGGGCGGGTGCCAGCGGACGGATGCCGCCGCGTTCGGCGCGGGAACTGTTCCCGGCGGCCATGCCGGCCCCGGCCCACGGGCCCCAGGCGATCGAGGTGGCGGGCAGGCCGAGCCCGGCGCGGTGTTCGGCGAGCGCGTCGAGGACGGCGTTGGCGGCGACGTAGTTGCCCTGCCCGGCCGCCCCGAGGGTGGCGGCGAGGGAGGAGAACAGGACGAAGGCGGAGAGGTCCCGGTCGCGGGTGAGTTCGTCGAGGTTTCGCGCCGAGTCCACTTTGGCCTTCAGCACGGTCGCGAGCCGCTGCGGGGTAAGGGAATCGAGGACGCCGTCGTCGAGGACACCGGCGGCGTGCACGACGGCGTCGAGATCGGGAAGGGTGCCGAGGAGTCCGGCGACGGCGTCCCGATCGGCGAGATCGACCGCGGCGACGGTGACTTCGGCACCGAGCGAACGGAGTTCGGCTTCGAGTTCGGCGGCCCCCGGAGCGGCGGGGCCGCGGCGCCCGGCGAGCACGACGTGGGGAGCACCGGTACGGGCCAGCCACCGGGCGACTTCGGCCCCGAGCGCGCCGGTGCCCCCGCTGACGAGCACGGTCCCGCGCGGTGTCCACGGCTCGGCGGGGGTGATCGGGGCGCGCACGAGCCGGCGGGTGAAGGTGCCGGCGGGGCGGATGGCGAGCTGGTCCTCCCCTCCGGGGGTGGCCAGGGCGGCGATCAGGCCGGCCAGCTCGGGGTCGCCGGGGTCGGCGGCCAGGTCGGCGAGGCCGCCCCACCGGTCGGGGTGTTCGAGGGCGGCGGTCCGGCCGAGGCCCCAGATCCCGGCGGACAGCGGGTCGACGAGGGTTTCCCCGTCGACCGCCACGGCGCCGGAGGTGAGGTGCCACAGCGGCGCGGTGAGGCCGGCGTCGCCGAGGGACTGGACGAGGGTGGTGCTCAGCGCGAGTCCGAGGGGGACGGACGGGAGGCCGGGCGTGGCGTGGACGGCCAGGCCGAGCAGGGAAAGAACGCCGGTGACCGGGCTGAGACCGGCTTCGGCGAGCGAGGTGGGCAGTGGCTGGGCACCGGCAACCGAGCCCCGGGCGGCCCCGCCGAGCACCGGCCCCGCACCGGCAACCGACCCCCGGGCGGCTTCGCCGAGCGTCGACTCGGCACCGGCGCCCGCCAGCAAGCGCGCGGTCAGCGCCTCTCGGTCGAGGTCGGCCTCTCCCAGCAGCACCGGCGCCGGCTCGGCCCCCGCCTCCGCGAGCGCCGACAGCACCGCCTTGACCAGCGGGTCACCGTCGAACCCGGCGGGCACCGCCACCAGCCACCGGCCGGTCAACCCGGCCCGCGGCCGATCCGCCACCAGCCGCCACGACACCCGGTAACGGCACGCGTCCGAAGGCGACCCGTTCGAAACCACCGGCTCCGGCCAGAACACCCGCCGCTCGAACGGGTACGTCGGCAACGCCACCTTCCGCGTCCCGGACGACAGCCCGGCCCAGTCCACCGCCTGCCCGCTGACGTGCAACGACCCCAACGCCAGCAACACCGAAGAGACCTCCGGCCGGTCCTTGCGCACCGTCGGCACACATCCCGGGGCCAGCGCCGACAACGTCCCGTCCGGACCCAGCTCGACCAGCCGCGTGACTCCGGCCGAACGCAGCGTCTCGACCGCCGCGGCGAACCGCACCGGCTCGCGTACCTGGCGGACCCAGTACCCCGGGTCCGTCAGCTCGTCCGCGACCCGCCCGGTCACCGTGGACACCACGGGCACGCGCGGCCCGGCGTAGCCGATCCCGCGCGCCACCTCGGCGTAGTCCTCCAGCATCGCGTCCATACGAGCCGAGTGAAACGCATGCGAGACCCGCAAATCCCTAGACTTCACCCCGCGCGCCGTCAGCTCCGCGGCGATCTCGGCGAGGACGTCGCCCTCGCCCGACAGGACCACCGACCGCGGCCCGTTCACCGCGGCGAGGTCCGCGCGGCCCGCCGCGACCGACAGAACCTCCTGCTCAGCGGCCTGCACCGCCAGCATCGCGCCCCCGGGCGGCAACGCCTGCATCAGGCCCGCCCGCGCCGCCACCAGCGTGCCCGCGTCCGCCAGCGAGAACACCCCCGCGACGTGCGCCGCGGCCAGTTCGCCGATCGAGTGCCCCGCCAGGTAGTCCGGCCGGACGCCCCACGACTCCAGCAGCCGGAACAACGCCACCTCGAACACGAACAGCGCCGGCTGCGTGTACCCCGTCTGGTCGAGCGCCACCGCGTCGCCGAACACGACCTCGCGCAACGGCCGGTCCAGCGCCGGGTCCAGCACCGCGCACGCGGCGTCGAACGCGTCCGCGAACGCCGGGAACCGCGCGTACAGCTCCGCCCCCATCCCGACGCGCTGCGAACCCTGCCCGGCGAACAGCATCCCCGTCGCCCCCGAGCCGGCCTGACCGGTCACGACGCCCGGGCCCTTCCCGCCCGAGGCCACCGCCGTCAGCCCGGCCAGCAGCTCCGCGCGCGACGCGCCGGTCACCACCGCCCGGTGGTCGAACGCCGCCCGGCCGGCCAGGGTCAGGCTGACGTCGGCCGGAGCGGCGTCCGAGTCGAAGGCCGCGAGCCGGCGCGCCTGCTCCCGCAGCGCCGGCTCCGACCGCGCCGACAGCGGCCAGGCCACGACACCGGCCTCGACCGGAGTGACGTCCCGCGCCGGCGGCTCCTCGAGGATGACGTGGGCGTTCGTACCGCTGAAACCGAACGACGAAACGCCCGCCCGGCGCGGCCGCTCCCCAGGCGGCCAGGGTTGCTCGGAGGTCAGCAGCGCCACCGCGCCGCTGGTCCAGTCGACGTGCCGGGACGGCCGGTCCGCGTGCAGCGTCTTCGGCAGGAGGCCGTGCTCCAGCGCGAGCACCATCTTGATCACCCCGGCGATCCCCGCCGCCGCCTGCGTGTGCCCGATGTTGGACTTCAGCGACCCCAGCCACAACGGCGTGGCGCGGTCCCGGCCGTAGGTCGCCAGCAGCGCCTGTGCCTCGATCGGGTCGCCCAGCTCGGTACCGGTGCCGTGCGCCTCCACAGCGTCCACATCGGACGGAGCCAGCCCGGCGGCAGCCAGTGCGGAGCGGATGACCCGCTGCTGCGACGGGCCGTTCGGTGCGGTCAGCCCGTTCGACGCGCCGTCCTGGTTCATCGCCGAGCCGCGCAGCACCGCGAGCACCGGGTGTCCGAGCCGTCGCGCGTCCGACAGCCGTTCGACCAGCACGACGCCGGCGCCTTCGCCCCAGCCCGTGCCGTCCGCGTCGTCGGCGAACGCCTTGCAGCGGCCGTCCGCCGCGAGCCCGCCCTGGCGGGAGAACTCGACGAACGCGCCGGGCGTCGCCATCACCGTCACACCGCCGGCCAGTGCCATCGCGCACTCCCCCGCGCGCACCGACTGCGCCGCCAGGTGCAGCGCGACCAGCGACGCCGAGCACGCCGTGTCCACCGTGACGGCCGGGCCGCCGAGGCCCAGCACGTACGACACCCGGCCCGAGACGACCGAAGCCGCGTTCCCGGTGCCGACGAACCCGCCGAAGTCCTCGCCCGAGCCGGCGAGCACCGCCGGGTAGTCCTGCCCGTTGGTCCCGAGGAACACGCCCACGTCCGGACCGCCGGCCGGGTCGACGCCCGCGCGTTCCAGGGTCTCCCACGCGGTCTCCAGGACGAGCCGCTGCTGCGGGTCCATCGCCAGTGCCTCGCGCGGCGAAATGCCGAAGAAGGCCGGGTCGAACTCCGTGACGCCGTCGACGAACGCGCCGCCGCCCGTGACGACCCCGGCCGCCGCGAGGCCGGCGATGTCCCAGTGCCGGTCGGCGGGGAAGCCCGAAACCGCGTCGCGTCCGGAAACCAGCAGCTCCCACAGGTCTTCCGGCGTCCGCACCCCGCCGGGGAACCGGCAGCCCATCGCCACGACGACGATCGGATCCTCGGTGGACACCGCGGGCCGCTCGACGACCGGCGGTTCGCTCGACGTGCCCGCCAGGTGCGCGGCCAGGTCGGCGGCCGTCGGGTAGTCGTAGATCAGCGTCGCGGGCAGGTCCGCGCCGGTGGCCGCGCCGAGGCGGTTGCGCAGCTCGACGGCGGTCAGCGAGTCGAACCCGAGGTCCTTGAACGACTTGTCCGCCGCGACCTGGTCGGCGTACCCGAGCACCGCCGCGACCTGACGGCGCACCAGGGTCAGCATGTCCACATCGGACGGTTCGGCCACCGCGGTGCCGGCCGCCTCGGGCAGTTCGGTCAGCAGCCGGCTCGGCCGCACCGCGGTGAGCGCGGGGCCGTAGGCGGGCCAGTCGACGTCGGCGAGCGCCACCGTGACGTCCCCGGCACCGAGCGCCCGGTCGAGCGCCGCCACCGCGAGTTCGGGGTCGAGCGGGGTGAGACCGCCTCGGAGCAGCCGGTCGCGGACGGCGGCGTCGGCCGCCATCCCGGTGTCGGCCCACGGCCCCCAGGCGAGCGACGTCGCCGGGAGCCCGCGGGCCCGCCGGTACGCGGCCAGCGCGTCGAGGTGGGCGTTCGCCGCGGCGTAGTTGCCCTGCCCGGCCGAACCCACGGTGCCGGCGAGTGAGGAGAACAGCACGAACGCCGACAGCTCGCGGTCCGCGGTGGCCTCGTGCAGCACCTGGGCGGAGACCGCCTTGGCCCGCAGCACGCGGTCGAGCTTTTCGGGGGTGAGCCCGTCGAGCACGCCGTCGTCGAGCACGCCCGCCGCGTGGACCACGGCGGTCAGGTCCGGCAGGGACGCCACGAGCGCGGTGACCGCGTCCCGATCGGCGCAGTCGCAGGCCACGACGCTGATCTCGGGCATCGCCGGTTCGGTCGCCGCCGGGCCGCGGCGGCTCGCCAGCACGACGCGCGACGCGCCGCGCTCGACCGCCCAGCGCGCCAGGTGGCCGCCGAGCGCGCCGGTGCCGCCGGTGATCAGCACCGTCCCGGTGATCGTCCACTCGGGACAGTCGCCGGACAGCGGCGCGCGCACGAGCCGGCGCGCGAAGACGCCGGAGGGCCGGATCGCGACCTCGTCCTCGGCGCCGTCGGTGAGCACTCCGCAGAGCCGGTCGAGACCACGGTCGTCGAGCTGCCCGGGCAGGTCGACCAGACCGCCCCAGCGGCGCGGGTGTTCCACGGCGGCGGACCGGCCGAGGCCCCACACCTGGGCCTGCTCCGGGTGGTCGAGGGGGTCGGACTTGCCGGTCGACACCGCGCCCCGGGTCAGGCACCACAGCGGCGCGGACCAGCCGCGCGTGCCCAGCGCCTGGATCAGCGCCAGCGTGTCGGCCACACCCAGCGCCGAAAGAACCCCGGCGGGTTCGTCGCCGACCTCCGCCAACGCGCTGACGTCGGACAGCTCGACGACCTCCGCACCCCGGGCCCGCAGGCCCGCGGCCAGGTCGCTTTCCGTCGCGAGCAGAAGCCAGCGGCCGGAGAGCCGGGTCGCGGTCGTCCCGGTGACCGGTCGCCAGGCGACCCGGTAACGCCACCGGTCCACAAGGGACTCTTCGTGCCGGCGGCGGCGCCAGGCGGCCAGCGCGGGGAGGACATCGCTCAGCGGTGTCTCCGCGGGCACGTCCAGAGCGTCGGTCACCGCGGCGAGGTCCTCGTGCTCGACCGCCGACCAGAAGTCGTCCGCGTCGGTGTCCGCGACCGCGGCGGACTCCGGCGAGGTGAGCCAGAACCGTTCGTGCTGGAAGGCGTACGTCGGCAGGTCGACCCGATGGGCGCCCCGGAGCAGCGCCGTCCAGTCGGGCGCGCCGCCCCGGACGTGCAGCTCGGCCAGCGCGGCCAGCGCCGACTCCCGTTCGTCCCGCGACGCCCGCAGCACCGCCACGACGGGCACGCCGGCCATCCCGGCGAGGGTCCCGTCCGGGCCGACCTCGACGAACCGCGTGACGCCACGGGCTTGCAGGTCCGTCATCCGGTCGGCGAACCGGACCGGTTCGCGCACGTGCCGCACCCAGTACTCCGGGTCGGTCAGGTCGGCGGTCCCGCCGGTCACGATCGGCAGCCGCGGCGCCGAGAAGGTCAGCCCGGCCGCGACCTGCCGGAACTCCGCCAGCATCGGCTCCATCAGCACCGAGTGGAAGGCGTGCGACACGCTGAGCCGCTTGGTCTTGCGCCCGCGCGAGGCCAGTTCGGCCGCCGCCGCCAGGACCGCGGCTTCGTCGCCGGACAGGACGACCGAGCCGGCCGCGTTGACGGCGGCGAGGTTCACCCGCTCACCCAGCAGGGGCCCGACCTCGGCTTCGGTCGCCTGCACGGCGACCATCGCCCCGCCGGGCGGGAGGGCCGCCATCAACCGCGCCCGCGCGGCGACCAGCGTGCAGGCGTCGGTCAGCGACAGGATCCCGGCGACGTGCGCCGCCGCCAGCTCGCCGATCGAATGCCCGGCCAGGAAGTCCGGCCGGACGCCCCACGACTCCAGGAGCCGGAACAGGGCCACCTCGACCGCGAACAGAGCGGGCTGCGTGTAGCCCGTGTCGTCCAGCGACCCGCCCGAGATCACCTCGGCCAAGGGCAAGCCGAACTCCGCGCACACCGCGTCGAAGGCCGACGCGAACACCGGAAAGGCGGACCGCAGCCCGGCACCCATCCCGATCCGCTGGGAACCCTGGCCGGAGAACAGGAACGCGGTCTTGCCCGCCTTGCCGATGACACCGTCCACCACGGACGGATGCGGCGAACCGGCTGCCACCGCGTCCAGCGCACTCACGGCCGAAGCGGTGTCGGCGGCGAGCACCACCGCCCGGTGTTCGAACGCCGACCGGCCGGTGACCAGCGAGAACGCGGTGTCCGCCGGCGACGGGCCCGTCGTCAGGTGCTCGCGCAGTCGGACGGCCTGCTCCCGCAAGGCTTCCGCGGACCGGGCGGACAGCACGAGCGGAACCACACCGTCCACCGCGGTCGCCTCGGCGGGCGCGGAGTCGTAGCTCTCCAGGATCACGTGCGCGTTGGTGCCGCTGATGCCGAACGACGACACGCCGGCCCGGCGCGGAGTCTCCCCGGCCGGCCACGAGACGTTCTCGGTGAGCAGCTCGACGCGCCCGGCCGTCCAGTCGATGTGCGGCGACGGCTCGTCGACGTGGACCGTGCGCGGCAGCAGCCCGTGCCGCATGGCCAGGATCATCTTGAGCACGCCGGCGACTCCCGCGGCCGCCTGCGTGTGGCCGATGTTCGACTTCACCGAGCCGAGCCACAGCGGCCGGTCGCGGTCCTGGCCGTAGGTCGCCAGCAGCGCGTGCGCCTCGATCGGGTCGCCCAGGGTGGTGCCCGTGCCGTGCGCCTCGACGACGTCCACATCGGACGGTGCGAGCCCGGCGCTCGCCAGCGCGGCCCGGATGGCCTGCTGCTGGGCCGGGCCGTTGGGCGCGGTGAGCCCGTTGGACGCGCCGTCGGAGTTGACCGCCGAGCCGCGGACCACGGCCAGCACCGGGTGCCCGTTGGCGAGGGCGTCCGACAGCTTTTCGACCAGTACGAGCCCGACGCCCTCGGACCAGCCGGTGCCGTCGGCCGCGGCCGCGAACGGCTTGCACCGCCCGTCGGGCGCGAGCCCGCGCTGGCGGCTGAACTCGAGGAACATGCCCGGCGTCGACATCACCGTCACCCCGCCGACCAGCGCCAGCGAACACTCGCCGCGCCGCAGGGACTGGGCCGCCCAGTGCAGGGCGACCAGCGACGACGAGCACGCCGTGTCCACGGTGACCGCCGGGCCCTTGAGCCCGAGCTGGTAGGCGACCCGGCCGGAGATCACTGCGGTCGAGTTGCCGGTGAGCAGGTGTCCTTCGACGCCGTCGGGCAGCGCGGTCAGGCCGGAGCCGTAGCCGGTGGACGTGCCGCCGACGAAGACCCCGGCTTTCGTGCCGCGCAGGGACAGCGGGTCGATGCCGGCGCGTTCGATCGTCTCCCACGCCGTTTCGAGCAGCAGCCGCTGCTGCGGGTCGGTGGCCAGCGCCTCACGCGGGCTCATCCCGAAGAAGCCGGGGTCGAACTCGGCCGCGTCGTAGACGAACCCGCCCTCGCGGACGTAGCTGGTGCCCGCCTGCTCGGCGTCGCCGGAGTACAGCGCCGCGGGCCAGCCGCGGTCGGCGGGGAAGCCCGCCATGCCGTCGCCGCCGTCGGCCAGCAGCTGCCACAGCTGGTCGGGGGTGCGGACGCCGCCGGGGAACCGGCAGCCCAGCCCGATCACCGCGACCGGTTCGGCGTCGCGCTCCTCCACCTCGCGCAGCCGCTGGTTCGCCGCGCGCAGGTCGGTGGTGACCTTCTTGAGGTAGTCGAGCAGCTTTTTCTCGTTGTCGGAGGTCACGCCCCGAACTCCTTGTCGATCAGGTCGAACAGCTCGTCGGCGGAGGCAGCTGCCACTTCGTCGTCCAGCTGCGGTTCACCGGTCCACCAGGCAAGCAGGCTCTGCAGCCGCTCGGTGATCTCGTCCCGGCCCTCGTAGCCTTCGGGCAGCGCGGCGAGGGATGTGCGCAGCTCGTCGACGGCCCCCGCCGCCGACGGTGCCGCCGGCGCGATCTCGGCGAGCAGGTAGCCGGCCAGCTCGCGGACCGTCGGGTAGTCGAACACCAGCGTCGCGGGCAGCCGTTTCCCTGCGACCGCGCCGAGCCGGTTGCGCAGCTCGACCGCGGTGAGCGAGTCGAAGCCCAGTTCGGAGAACGCCTTCGCCGGATCGATGTCCACTGTGGACGCGTGGCCCAGCACCGCGGCGACCTGACCGGACACCAGGTCCGCGACGAGGTCCTCGCGGTCCGCGACCGGGGTCGCGGCCAGCCGCTCGGCCAGTCCGGCGGGCTGGGCCTCGGCGACCGCAGCGACCGCCCGCCGCACCGGCGCGGTGGCGAATTCCCGGAACAGCGGCGCGCCCGAGGACGCCAGCGCGGCCGGGTCGACCCGCATCGGCACCACCGCCGCTTCGCCCGCAGCGACGCCCGCGTCGAGCAGGGCGAGGCCGAGTTCGGCGGACAGCGGCAGCAGCCCCGCGCGGGCCATCCGGCTCAGGTCCGTCTCGGTCAGGCCGCTGGTCATGCCGGCGTCGGCCGACCACGGCCCCCACGCGAGCGCCACCGCGGGCAGTCCGCGGGCGTGCCGGTGCGTGGCGAAGGCGTCGACGAAGGCGTTGGCAGCGGCGTAGTTCGCCTGCCCGGCACCGCCGAACAGCCCGGCGGCCCCGGAGAACAGCACGAACGCGGTCAGGTCGGCGTGCCGGGTCAGCTCGTCGAGGTGCACGGCGGCGTCGACCTTCGGCCGCAGCACCTTGTCCAGGCGGGCCGCGTCCAGGGAGCCGATGACGCCGTCGTCGAGCACGCCGGCGGTGTGCATGACGGCGCGCAGCGGGTGCTCGGCGGGGATCCCGGCGAGCACCGCGGCCAGCGCGTCGCGGTCCGCCGCGTCGCAGGCCGCCACGGTGACGGTCGCCCCGAGGCCGGTCAGCTCGTCCCGCAGCTCGGCCGCCCCGTCGGCCGCGAGGCCGCGGCGGCTGGTGAGCAGCAGGTGCCGCGCGCCGTGCTCGGTGACGAGGTGCCGGGCCAGCAGCCCGCCCAGGCCGCCGGTGCCGCCGGTGATCAGGACCGTGCCCTCGGGGTCGAGCGGCGCGGGCACGGTCAGCACGACCTTGCCGACGTGCTTGGCCTGCTGGAGGTGCTTGAAGGCCGCCGGGGCGCGGTGGACGTCCCACGCGGTGACCGGGATCGGGCGCAGCACGCCCTTCCCGAGCAGGTCGAGGACTTCCCGCAGCATTCCGGCGATCCGGTCCGGGCCGGCTTCGATGAGGTCGAACGCCCGGTAGGCGACGCCCGGGTGGTCCCCGGCGACGACGGCGGGATCGCGGACGTCGGTCTTGCCCATCTCCAGGAACCGGCCGCCGCGGGGCAGCAGCCGCAGGGACGCGTCGACGAACTCGCCGGCCAGGGAATCGAGGACGACGTCGACACCCCGGCCCGCGGTGGCCGCGAGGAACCGGTCCTCGAAGTCCAGGGTCCGCGAGGACGCGATCCGGTCGTCGGCGAGGCCGTGGTCGCGCAGGGCGGCCCACTTGCCGGCGCCCGCGGTGCCGAACACGTCGGCGCCGAGGTGCTTCGCGAGCTGGACCGCGGCCATGCCGACCCCGCCGGCGGCGGCGTGGACCAGTACCGTCTCCCCCGGCCGGACGCGGCCGAGGTCGACCAGCGCGTAGTAGGCGGTGAGGAACACGATCGGCACGGACGCCGCCTCGGCGAACGACCAGCCGTCCGGGACGCGGGCGACGAGCCGCTGGTCGGCGACGGCCAGGGGGCCGAACGCGCCGGCGAACATGCCGAGCACGCGGTCACCGACGGCGAGCCCGGTGACCCCCGCGCCGACTTCGGTGACGACACCCGCGCCTTCCAGGCCCAGCTGCCCGGCCTCGCCGGGGTACATGCCGAGCGCGTTGAGGACGTCGCGGAAGTTGACGCCCGCCGCGCGGACCGCGATGCGCACGTGCCCGTCCGGCAGCGGGCCCTCGACCTCGGGGCACGGCAGCAGGGTCAGGTTCTCGAGGGTGCCCTTGTCGACGACGTCGAGCCGCCACGGTCCGTCGGCCGGCGCGGCGAGCACCCCGCCCGCGGTTTCCGCGCGCACCAGGCGGGCCGCGTGCGGTTCACCGTCGCGAAGGGACAGTTGCGGTTCGCCGGTGGTGAGAGCGGCGGGGATCGCGCCGTAGGACGCCTCCTTGCCGTCGACGTCCACCAGGAGGAACCGGCCGGGGTTTTCGGCCTGGGCCGAGCGGACCAGGCCCCAGACCGCGGCGTTGGCCAGGTCGGTCACCTCACCGCGGTGCGCGACCGCGCCCGAGGTGACGAACACCAGTTTCGCGCCTTCGAGGGTGTCCTCGGTCAGCCAGCGCTGCACCGTCGTCAGGACGAGGCCGGTGGCCGCGCGGACCGCGCCCGGCAGGTCCGCCGCCCGGTCCGGCACGAGCGGCGCGAAGACCACCTCGGGTGGCGTCCCGCCTTCCGCGACCAGCGCGTCGAGGTCCACATAGGACTTGAGCGGGCCCGCCGTGCCGAGCTGGACGCCGAGCTTGTGCGGGTCCGGGCCGAGCACCGCCCAGGTTCCGGTGTCCGGTTCGGACGAGCCGGTCAGCGGGATCCAGTCCACTTGGAACAGCGAGTCGCGCAGCCTGCTCGGTTCGGTCAGCAGCTCGGCCGAGACCTGGCGCATGGCCAGCGAACCCACGGTGGCGACGGGGGCGCCCGCGGTGTCGGCGATGGTCAGCGCCAGTGCGTCCGGGCCCGCCAGGCTCAGCCGGACGCGCAGCGCGGCGGCGCCGGAAGCGTGCAGGGTGACGTCCGACCAGGAGAACGGCAGCCGGCTCTGCCCGGAGCCCGCCAGGGGCAGGTAGAGCAGGGCCTGCAGGGCGGCGTCGAGCAACGCCGGGTGCAGCCCGAAGCGCCGCGCGTCGTCGCGAGCGGGTTCGGGCAGGGCGATCTCGGCGTAGACGTCGTCGCCGTGGCGCCACGCGGCGGTGAGGCCGCGGAAGGCGTCCCCGTAGGCGAACCCGCCGGCCGCGTAGGTGGCGTAGAAATCGTCCACGCCAATGGGTTCCGCCTGCGCGGGCGGCCACTCGGTCAGCGGCTCGCCGGGGTCGCCGGCTTCGACGGCGAGCAAGCCGGTGGCGTGCAGGACCCACTCTTCGGCACCTTCGCCGCGCGAGTGCGCGGTGAACGCCCGGCTGCCGTCCTCGCCGGGCGCGCCGACCGAGCACTGCAGCTGGACACCGCCGCGCTCGGGCAGCACCAGCGGCGCGGCCAGCGTCAGCTCGGCCACGCGGGCGCAGCCGGCCTGGTCCGCGGCGCGGACGGCCAGCTCCAGGAACGCCGTGCCGGGCAGCAGCACCTGGCCCATGACCTCGTGCCCGGCCAGCCACGGGTGTGTGGACAGCGCGAGCCGGCTGGTGAACAGCACCTCCTCGGAGCCGGCCACGGACACCGCCGCGCCGAGCAGCGGGTGGTCCACGGCGGTGAGGCCGGCGGCGGTGACGTCGCCGACCGGCAGCCCGGTCAGGTGCGGCCAGAACCGCTGGTACTGGAACGCGTACGTCGGCAGGTCGACCCGCCGGGCCGCCGTCCCGGCGAACACGGCCGTCCACTCGGGACTCTGCCCGTGGACGTGCAGCTCGCCGACGGCGGCCAGCAGCGTGGCCCGCTCGTCGCGGCCCGCGCGCAGGGCGGGCACGACCACGTCCGCGTCGACCAACGGCGTGAGGACGGCGTCCGGCCCGATCTCGACGAACCGGTTGACGCCCAGGCCCTGCAGGGTCGTGACGGCGTCGGCGAACCGCACGGCCGCGCGCACCTGGCCGACCCAGTACTCCGGTGTGACCACGGACGCGACCGCACCGGTCACCGTGGACACGATCGGCAGGGCCGATTCGGCGTAGGTGATCCGCCCGGCCACCTTCGCGAACTCGGCCAGCATCGGCTCCATCAACGGCGAGTGGAACGCGTGGGAGACCGTGAGCCGCTTGGTCTTGCGGCCCAGCACGGTGAAGTGCCGCTCGATCCCGTCGAGGACGTCCAAGTCGCCGGAGACCACAATGGACGACGGTCCGTTGATCGCGGCGATGCTCACCGTGTCCGTGAGCAGCGGGGTGACCTCGTCTTCGGTGGCGGCGACGGCCAGCATCCCGCCGCCGCGTGGGAGGGCCTGCATCAGCCGGCCCCGCGCGGCGACCAGGCGGCACGCGTCGGCGAGGGAGAACACGCCGGCGACGTGCGCCGCGGCCAGCTCGCCGATCGAATGCCCGGCCAGGTACTCGGGGTGCACGCCCCACGACTCCAGCAGCCGGAACAGCGCGACCTCGACCGCGAACAGCGCGGGCTGGGTGTAGCCGGTTTCGTTCAGCAGCTCCTCGTCGCCGAAGACGACGTCCCGCAGCGGCCGGTCCAGCTCGGTGTCGAAGTGCGCGCACACCGCGTCGAACGCTTCGGCGTACGCGGGGTACTCGTCGTACAGCTCGCGGCCCATGCCGAGCCGCTGCGCGCCCTGCCCGGTGAACAGGAACCCGATCCGGCCTTCGCCGATCGGGCCGGGGAGCGGTCCGTCGACGAGGTCACGCAGGCCTCGCAACAGCTCTTCGGTCTCGGTGC
This sequence comes from Amycolatopsis sp. NPDC049691, assembly GCF_040675005.1. Classification (NCBI taxonomy): domain Bacteria; kingdom Bacillati; phylum Actinomycetota; class Actinomycetes; order Pseudonocardiales; family Pseudonocardiaceae; genus Amycolatopsis; species Amycolatopsis sp. NPDC049691. Next base: position 63,148 of record NZ_JBFANX010000019.1, on the reverse strand, counting down.
CGATCACCACCGCGCGGTGCTCGAACGCCGAGCGCCCGGTGGCCAGCGACCAGCCGACGTCGGCAGGCCGTTCCGCTTCGAGCCGGTCGGCGAGCTGGGCGGCCTGGGCCCGCAGTGCGGCTTCGGACCGTCCCGAAAGGACCCACGGCACCGGACCCGACCACGCCGGCTCGGCCACCGTGGGCTCGTCCGGAGCCTGCTCGACGAGCACGTGGGCGTTCGTGCCGCTCACGCCGAACGACGAGATCCCGGCCCGGCGCGGGTGCCCGTTCGGCGTCCACTCGACGGCGTCGGACAGCAGCCGCACCTCGCCCGAAGTCCAGTCCACATGGGACGACGGGACACCGGCGTGCAGCGTCTTCGGCAGCAGGTCGTGGCGCAACGCCAGGACCATCTTCATGATCCCGGCCGCGCCCGCGGCGGCCTGGGTGTGCCCGATGTTCGACTTGACCGACCCGAGCCACAGCGGCCGGTCGCGGTCCTGCCCGTAGGTGGCCAGGACGGCCTGCGCTTCGATCGGGTCGCCGAGCACCGTGCCGGTGCCGTGCGCTTCGACGGCGTCCACTTCGGACGGCGCCAGTCCGGCGTCGGCCAGCGCGGCGCGGATCACCCGCTGCTGCGACGGCCCGTTGGGCGCGGTCAGGCCGTTCGAGGCGCCGTCCTGGTTGACCGCGCTGCCGCGGACGAGGGCGAGCACCGGGTGGCCGTTGCGGCGGGCGTCGGAAAGCCGTTCGAGGAGCACCATCCCGGCGCCCTCGCCCCAGCCCGTGCCGTCGGCGTCGTCGGAGAACGCCTTGCAGCGGCCGTCGAGCGCGAGCCCGCGCTGGCGGCTGAACTGGATGAACCCGGACGGCGTCGACATGATCGTGACGCCGCCGGCCAGCGCCAGCGAGCACTCCCCCGCCCGCAGCGCCCGGGTGGCCAGGTGCACGGCGACCAGCGACGACGAGCACGCCGTGTCGACCGTGACGGCCGGGCCTTCGAGGCCGAGCGCGTAGGAGATCCGGCCCGACACCACGGAACCCGCGTTGCCGGTCATCGTGTAGCCCTCGACGCCCTCGTCGTCACCGAGCGCGAGCAGCGGGGTGTAGTCCTGCCCGTTCGAGCCGGCGAACACGCCGACCGGGCCGCCGCGCAGCGACGCCGCGTCGATCCCGGCGCGCTCGACGGCTTCCCACGCCGTCTCCAGCAGCAGGCGCTGCTGCGGGTCCATCGCCAGGGCTTCACGCGGGTTGATGCCGAAGAACGCGGCGTCGAACCTGCTGGCGCCGTCGAGGAATCCGCCGCGGCGGGTGTAGGACGTGCCCTGGTGGTCGGGGTCCGGGTCGTAGAGCGCGTCGAGGTCCCAGCCGCGGTCGTCGGGGAAGTCGGTGATCGCGTCTTGGCCTTCGGACAGCAGCGCCCACAGCTCCTCCGGCGAGCGGACGCCACCGGGGAACCGGCAGGCCATCGAGACGATGGCGATCGGGTCGTCCTCGACGGCCTTCGGCGTGACGTCCACTGTGGACGTCGATTCGGCCGGCTCGCCCAGCTCCGTCTTGAGGTGCGCGACGAGCGCGGTCGTCGTCGGGTAGTCGAAGATGAGCGTCGCGGGCAGCTTGAGCCCGGTGGCCGCGGACAGGCGGTTGCGCAGGTCGACCGCCGTCAGCGAGTCGAAGCCGAGGTCGGTGAACGCGCGGTTCGGCTCGACTTCGCCCGGCCCGCCGTAGCCGAGGACGCCGGCGACCTGGGTGCGGACGAAGTCGAGGATCTCGCGTTCGTCCAGGCCGACGGCCGCGCTCTCCGGCCCGGTCGCCATCGCCGCGCGGGCCTCGGGGATGCCGAGCAGCAGCGGGCTCGGCCGGACGGCGGTGAACGACGGGACGTACCGCGCCCAGTCGACGCCGGCCACGGTCAGCGTGGTCTCGCCGTGGTCGAGGGCCTGCTGCAGCGCGGCGATCGCCAGCTCGGGGTCGAGCGCCTGGATGCCGCCGAGGCGCTGCCGTTCGGCGACGGCGGCGGCGTCGGCCATCCCGGTGTCGGCCCACGGGCCCCAGGAGATCGACGTCGCGGCCAGCCCGAGCGAGCGCCGGTGCTCGGCGAGCGCGTCGAGGTAGGCGTTGGCGGCGGCGTAGTTGCCCTGGCCGGGTCCACCCCAGACACCGGCCGTCGAGGCGAACGAGACGAACGCCGTCAGGTCCAGGTCCTTGGTCAGCTCGTGCAGGTGGAAGGCGGCCAGTGCCTTCGGCTTGAGCACCGCGGTGAGGCGGTCCGGGGTGAGCGAGTCCAGCACGCCGTCGTCGAGGACACCGGCCGCGTGGACGACGGCGGTCGGCGGGTGCTCGGCCAGCACCGCGGCGAGGGCGGCGCGGTCCGCGACGTCGCAGGCCACGACGGTCGCCCGGGACCCGAGCCCGGCGAGTTCTTCGCACAGCTCGGCCGCGCCCGGGGCGTCCGCGCCGCGACGGCTGGTGAGCACCAGGTGCCCGGCCCCGCGGCCGGCCAGCCACCGGGCGACCTTGGCGCCGAGTGCGCCGGTACCACCGGTGACCAGCACGGTTCCCTCCGGCGTCCACTCGTGGCCCGGCGGGGTGTCCCGCAGCGGCGAGCGCAGGAGGCGGCGGGCGAACACGCCGGACGCACGGACGGCGACCTGGTCTTCGTCGCCGGTGAGCGCGGCGACCACCCGGGCGAGGGCGCGGTCGTCGAGGTCGGCGGGCAGGTCGAGCAGGCCGCCCCAGCGGCCGGGGTGTTCGAGCGCGGCGACGCGGCCGAGGCCCCACACCGCCGCCTGGGCCGGATTGCGGAGCGCGTCGGCCTTGCCGGTCGACACCGCGCCGCGGGTGAACGTCCACAAGGGAACGTCGCCGGCGGCTTGGATCAGGGTCAGCGTGTCGATGAGCCCGCGGTAGGACGTGTCGGTCCCCAGCAGGTTCACGAGTCCGGCTGCTTCGACGTCCCCGATCCACTCGGCCAAGGTGGCCCGGTCGATCCCGGGCTCGACCTCGATCGTGGTGACTTCCGCGCCGAAGCGCTCCAGCGGCAGCGGGGTCTCGTCGTCGGGGCGGCGCACGACGAGCCAGGTGCCGTCGAGCCGCGAGGAGGCATCGGCGGTGACCGGCTGCCAGCCGACGCGGTAGCGCCAGTTGTCCACTGTGGATTCTTCACGGCGTTGCCTGCGGTACGCGGCCAGCGCGGGCAGCAGCCCTTCGACGGCGGCCGCGTCGAGGCCGAGCGTCTTGGCCAGCTCGCCGACGTCGTCGCGCTCGACGGCCGACCAGAAGCCGGCGTCGGCCGCATCGGAGGCCGCGGCGACATCACTCGGGCCGGGCAGCGTGGGCCAGTAGCGCTGCCGCTGGAACGGATAGGTCGGCAGATCCACAATGGACCCGGTCAGCGCGAAGTCCACGTCGACGCCGTGCACCCACAGCTCGCCGGCCGAGGTCAGGAAGCGGGCGAGCCCGCCTTCGTCACGGCGTAGCGAGCCGGTGACCACGGCGTCGTCGAGGGTCCCGGCGATCGCGGTGCCCAGCACGGGGTGCGCGCTGGACTCGACGAACACGTCGAAGCCCTGCTCGCCGAGCGCGACGGTGGCGGGCGCGAACAGCACGCGTTGCCGCAGGTTCCGGTACCAGTACGCGGCGGTCAGCTCGGTCGTGTCGAGCCAGTCGCCGGTGACGGTCGAGTAGAACGGGATCCGCGCCGGCTGCGGGGTGACCGGGGCCAGCACGTCCAGCAGTTCGGCTTCGATCGCCTCGACGTGCGCGGAGTGCGACGCGTAGTCCACGGCGACCTTGCGGGCCCGGACACCGTCGGCGTTACAGCGGGCCACCAGCGCGTCGACCTGCTCCGGGTCGCCGGAGACGGTGACCGCGGCGGTGCCGTTCAGTGCGGCGATGGACAGGCCGGGCGGCAGCTCGATGTCCTCGGCGGGCAGGGCCACCGACGCCATCGCGCCGCGGCCCGCCAGCGACGTCCGGATCACCTGGCTGCGCAGGGCCACGACCCGTGCGCCGTCCTCGAGGGACAGGCCGCCGGACACGCAGGCGGCGGCGATCTCGCCCTGGGAGTGGCCGATGACGGCGTCGGGCCGGACGCCGTAGGACTCCCACAGCGCGGCGAGCGACACCATGACCGCCCAGCAGGCCGGCTGCACGACGTCGACCCTGGTCAGCGCGTCGGCGTCGCCGAGGACATCGGTCAGCTTCCACTCGACGAACGGTTCTAGCGCGGCCGCGCACTCGGCGAGCCGCTCGGCGAACACCGGCGCGGCTTCGGCGAGTTCGAGGGCCATGCCGACCCACTGCGAGCCCTGGCCGGGGAAGACGAACACGGTCTTGCCGGGCGTCCCGGCGACCCCGCGCACGGCGGGGTCGGCCAGCCCGGCGAGCAGCTCGTCCCGGTCACCGCCGACGACGACGGCCCGGTGTTCGAAGGCCGACCGCGCGGTGGCCAGGGAGACCGCCACATCGGTGATGTCGGCGGTGGCCAAGGTGGCGGCCAGCCGTTCGGCCTGGTGCCGCAGCGCATCGGCAGTCCGGCCGGACACGAGCAGCGGCACCGGCCCCAAGCGCCCCAATGTGGCCTTCGGTGCGTCAGACGCACCCAATGTGGCCTTCGGTGCGTCAGACGCAACCAAGGCCACATTGGGGCGCTCTGGCGACTGCTCCAGGATCAGGTGCGCGTTCGTCCCGCTCATGCCGAACGACGAGACCCCCGCCCGGCGCGGGCCGTCGGAGAGCCACGGCCGGGTCTCGGTGAGCAGGCTCACCTCGCCCGCCTCCCAGTCGACGTGCGGGGACGGCACTTCCGCGTGCAGCGTCTTCGGCAGCACGCCGTGCCGGATGGCCTGGACCATCTTGATCACACCGCCGACGCCCGAGGCCGCCTGCGCGTGCCCGACGTTGGACTTGAACGACCCCAGGTACACCGGCCGGTCGCGGTCCTGGCCGTAGGTGGCGATGATGGCCTGTGCCTCGATCGGGTCGCCGAGCTTGGTGCCCGTGCCGTGCGCCTCGACGACGTCCACTTCGGACGGGGTGAGCCGCGCGTTGGCCAGCGCCCGCCGGATCACCCGCTGCTGCGACGGCCCGTTCGGGGCGGTCAGGCCGTTGGACGCGCCGTCGGAGTTGATCGCGGAGCCCTTGATCACCGCGAGGACGCGGTGGCCGTTGCGCTCGGCGTCGGAAAGCCGTTCCAGCATCAGCATCCCGGCGCCCTCGGCCCAGCTGGCGCCGTCGGCGTCGGCCGAGAACGGCTTGCTGCGCCCGTCGGCGGCCAGTGCGCGCTGGCGGCTGAACTCGACCAGGGAGACCGGGGTGGACATGACCGTGACACCGCCGGCGAGGGCCAGCGTGCAGTCACCGTCGCGCAGGGACTGGCACGCCCAGTGGATCGCGACCAGCGAGGACGAGCACGCCGTGTCGATCGAGACGGCGGGTCCTTCCAGGCCGAAGGTGTAGGCGACGCGGCCGGACAGGACGCTCGGCGAGTTGCCGGTGCCGAGGAAGCCCTCGAAGCTGTCGGTCGCGGCGCCGAGCAGGCCGCCGTAGTCCTGGTAGGTGATGCCGGCGAAGACACCGGTGCGGCTGCCGCGCAGCGTGGCCGGGTCGAGGCCGGCGCGTTCCATCGACTCCCAGGACACTTCGAGCAGCAGGCGGTGCTGCGGGTCCATCGCGACGGCCTCGCGCGGGCTGATCCCGAAGAAGCCGGGGTCGAAGGCGCTCGCGTCGTGCAGGAAGCCGCCTTCGCGGGCGTAGCAGGTGCCCGGTGCGTCGGGGTCGGTGTCGTAAAGGGCTTCGAGGTCCCAGCCGCGGTCGGTCGGGAACGGCGAAATCGCGTCGCGGCCCTCGGCGACCAGCCGCCAGAGGTCGTCGGGGTCGGCGATGCCGCCGGGGTAGCGGCAGGCCATGCCGACGATCGCGATCGGCTCGTCGACCCGGGTGACGGCCTCGGCACTCTCCTCTTCCGCACCGAACAGCTCGGCGTGCAGCGCCTTCGCCAGCGCGGTCGGAGTCGGGTGGTCGAACACCGAGGTCGCGGGCAGGCGCAGGCCGGTGACCGTGTTGAGCGCGGTGCGCAGCTGGACGGCGGTCAGCGAGTCGACGCCGAGTTCCTTGAACGCCCGGTCCGCGCCGACGGCGTCCGGCCCGTCGTGGCCGAGGACCAGCGCGGCCTCCGTGCGGACGAGGTCGAGCAGCGCCCGGTGCCGGTCGGTCTCGGGCAGCCGGGCGAGCTTCTGGTGCAGCGCGTTGCCCGCGTCGGCCACCTGGGCGACCACCCGGCGGGTCTTGACCTTGGCCGGGGCCGATTCGGCGGTGCGGAGCGCGCCCCGCGTACCCAGCAGGTCGAACGTCTCACCGGGACGGCAGGCGAGCGCACTGTGGGCGACGGCTTCGAGCACCGCGGTCTGCGCGGCGACCAGGCCATCGCCGCCCGCGGCGGTCAGGACCACGAGATCGACGTCCAGCTCGGCGAGGTTGAAGGCGATGTCGGCGCGGTCGCGGAGGTCGGCCACGCCGTCGGCGAGTCCGATGTGGACGGCCGTGGTGACGTCCGGGATGCTCCGGAGCGCCCGCGCCAGTTCGTGGCGGTCGGCGGGGTCGCAGGCGACGGCGCCCGGCAGGTCCACGTCCCCGAGCACGACGAGCCGCTGGACACCGCGGTCCTCGACCAGGTGCCGCGCGACGGCGGCGCCCAGTTCGCCGGCCGCCCCGGTGAGCAGCACGGTCCCCTCGGGTTTCCAGGCGTCCGGCGTGACCGCGGTGGTCCGCGGCTCGTAGACCACGCCGTCGCGGATCGCGAGCCGATCCGCGCCCGGCTCGGCGGGCTCGCCGTCGACGAGGGCGAACCGCCCGGGGTGCTGCGCCAGCACCGGCTCCACGGCTCCCCAGACGGCGGCTTCCACCACGTCCGGCACGTCGCCGACACCGACGGCGACCGCGCCGCGGGTCACGAACACCAGCCGTGAGCCGGCGAACCGCGGGTCGGCGAGCCAGGCCTTGACCAGCGCCAACGCCCGCTGCGCCGAAGCCCAGACGGCCCAGGTGCGGTCGTCGGTGTCGGCGGGACGGCAGGAGGCGAACACGACCTCGGGCACCGCACCGGCAGCGGCCAGCTCGGCGAACTCCTGGTAGGTGGGCAACTCCAGCCCGAGGTCACCGATGGCCGCGGCCGGTCGTGAGTGAGGAACAGGGTTGGAACGCTGTTTCCCACTCACGACCCACTCGACGCGGTGGTGCGTGGTCGATGCGGGGCGAGTGGCGGGGCGCAGGACGACGGCGTCGGCCGTCGCGACGACCTGGCCCGTCGGGTCCGCCAAGGTCAGCTGGACCGCGTTTCCCGTGCGGCGCACGCGAACGCGCAGCTCGGTCGCGCCCGTCGCGTGCAGGCTGACGCCCGACCACGAGAACGGCAGCATGTCCGGCAGGTCGGCGAACGCCAGCGCGTGCAGCGCCGCGTCGAGCAGTGCCGGGTGCACCCCCCACTCCCCGGTGGCGGTTTCCGCGGGCAGCGCGACCTCGGCGAACACGTCGTCGCCGGTGCGGTAGGCCGCCCGCAACCCCTGGAACGTCGGCCCATACGCGAACCCGGCCGCCGCACGCCGGGTGTAGAAGTCCTCGATCGGCAGCGCCCCGGTCGGCGCCCACTGCGTCAGATCGTCCGAAGTGGACAATCCATCGGCCAGGACGCCGCCGGCGTGCCGGACCCAGCCGTCGCCGCGGGTGTAGATGCCGAACGCCCGTCGTGAGCCCTCCGCGGCTTCGACGCGGACCTGCACCGGTACCCCGCCGTGCTCCGGCAGGACCAGCGGCGCTTCCAGGACCAGTTCTTCGACCTGGTCGCAGCCCACCTCGTCGGCCGCGCGCAGGGCCAGCTCCACGAACCCGGCGCCCGGGAACAGGATCTCGCCGTGGACCCGGTGCTCGCCCAGCCAGGGCGCGGTGTCGACCGAGAGCAACCCGGTGAGCACGACACCGTCCGCGCCCGCCAGCTCCACGGCCGCACCGAGCAGCCCGTGCGCCGCGCCGGACTGGCCGAGCGACGCCGGATCGCCGTCGACGTCCGGCACCTCCAGCCAGTAGCGCTCGCGCTGGAACGCGTAGGTGGGCAGCTCGACGCGCGAGCCGTCGCCGACGACCCGGGCCCAGTCCACGGCACCGCCGTCGACCTGCAGTTCGGCCAGCGCCGAGAGCAGCGTGCGGGCCTCGGGACGGTCGGCCCGCAGCGCCGGCACGGCGATCCCGTCCACGGACTCCGCGACCATCGCGGAGAGGACCCCGGCCGGCCCCAGCTCCAGGAACCGCGTCACCCCGCGGCCGGCCAGCGTGCGGACGCCGTCGGCGAACCGGACCGTGGCGCGGACCTGCCGGACCCAGTACTCGGGGTCGCGCAGGCCGGTGGCGATCTCCCCGGTGACGTTCGACAGCACCGGCACGGTGGGCTCGTGATAGGTCAGACCGGCCGCCACCGCGCGGAAGTCCGCGAGCATGCCGTCCATCCGGGCCGAGTGGAACGCGTGGCTCACCCGCAGCCGCCGACTCTTTTCGAACCGTGCGGCGACCGCCAGCACGGCGTCTTCGTCACCGGACAGCACGACCGAGGCCGGCCCGTTGACCGCGGCCAGGGAAACGCGGTCGGTCAGCAGCGGCGTGACCTCGTCCTCGGTGGCCGCGACCGCCACCATCGCGCCCCCTTCGGGCAGCGCCTGCATCAGCCGTGCGCGAGCGGCGACGAGCTTGCACGCGTCCTCGAGGGACAACACACCGGCGACGTGCGCGGCGGCCAGCTCGCCGATCGAATGGCCGCCGACGAAGTCGGGCGTCACGCCCCAGGACTCGAGCAGCCGGAACAGCGCGACCTCGACCGCGAACAGCGCGGGCTGGGTGTAGGCCGTTTCGTCGAGCCGCTCCCCCGAATCGATCGCCGTGCGCAGCGAACCGTCGAAGTGCGCGCACACCGCGTCGAAAGCGTCGGCGAACACCGGGAACTCGCGGTACAGCTCGCTTCCCATGCCGGCCCGCTGCGCGCCCTGGCCGGTGAACAGGAACGCCGTCCGGCCCTTCGCGGCCGTCCCGCGCACGACCCCGGCGGACTTGGCGCCCTCCGCCAGCGCCGCGAGCCCGGCCCGGAGTTCGGTCTCGTCTTCGGCCAGCACGACGGCGCGGTGCTCGAACGCCGACCGGGTCGCGGCCAGCGACCAGGCCAGGTCGCCGACGTCGCCCGCGGGGTGGTCGAGCAGCCGCGCGGCCTGCGCCCGCAGCGCCGCCTCCGACCGGCCGGACAGCGCCACCGGCACCAGCCCGGTGCGCCGCGGCCGCGGCAGCTCGGGGCCGGTCGCGGGCGCCTCTTCGAGGATGACGTGCGCGTTGGTGCCGCTCACGCCGAACGCGGACACGCCCGCCCGGCGCGGACGACCGTCCGCCTGCCAGGGCATCGGCTCGGTGAGCAGCGAAACGTCGCCGGTCGACCAGTCCACTTCGGACGACGGCAGGCCGGCGTGCAGGGTCTTCGGGAGCAGCTCGCGCCGGAGGGCGGACACCATCTTGATCACCCCGGCGACGCCGGCCGCGGCCTGGGTGTGCCCGAGGTTGGACTTCAGCGAACCGAGCCACAGGGGACGGTCGCGGTCGCGGCCGTAGGTGGCCAGCAGGGCGTGCGCCTCGATCGGGTCGCCGAGCCGGGTACCCGTACCGTGGCCTTCGACAGCGTCCACATCGGACGGTTCGAGACCGGCGTCGGCGAGCGCGGCCCGGATCACCCGCTGCTGGGACGGGCCGTTCGGGGCGGTCAGGCCGTTGGACGCGCCGTCGGAGTTCACCGCGGAGCCGCGCACGACGGCCAGCACGGGGTGCCCGAGCCGCTGGGCGTCGGAAAGCCGTTCCAGCACGAGCATGCCGGCGCCTTCGGACCAGCCGGTGCCGTCGGCGGCGTCGGAGTACGCCTTGCACCGGCCGTCCGGCGCGAGGCCGCGCTGCCTGCTGAACTCGACGAACGCGGCGGGGTTGGCCATCACCGCGACCCCGCCGGCCAGCGCCAGGGAGCACTCGCCCGAGCGCAGGGACCGGGCGGCGAGGTGCAGGGCGACGAGCGACGACGAGCACGCGGTGTCCAGCGTGACGGCCGGGCCTTCGACGCCGAGGTGGTAGGCGATCCGTCCGGAAAGGACACTGCCCGCGTTGCCGGTGAGCAGGTGCCCGCCAAGACCTTCGGGGGCTTCGCGCAGCCCGGCGGCGTAGCCGGAGACGCCCGCGCCGACGAACACACCGGAGCTGGTCCCGGCGAGGGACCGCGGGTCGATGCCCGCCCGTTCCAGGGCCTCCCAGGAACTTTCGAGCAGCAGCCGCTGCTGCGGGTCGGTGGCGAGGGCCTCGCGCGGGCTCATTTCGAAGAACGCGGCGTCGAACTCGCCTGCGCCGACGAGGAAGCCGCCGTCGCGGGAGTAGCTCTTGCCTTCGGCGTCGGGATCGGGGTCGTAGAGGCCCTCGACGTCCCAGCCGCGGTCGGTGGGCCACGCGGAGATGGCGTCGCCGCCGTCGGCCAGCAGCTGCCACAGCTCTTCCGGTGAGGTGATGCCGCCGGGCAGGCGGCAGCTCATGCCGACGATGGCGATCGGCTCGTCGGCGCCCTCGACGCGCCGGACCGGGACTTCCTCGTCGCCGCCGAACAGCTCGGCGGCGAGGAAGCCCGCGAGCACGGTGGCCGACGGGTGGTCGAAGACGAGCGTCGACGGCAGTTTCAGGCCGGTGACCGTGCTCAGGCGGTTGCGCAGCTCGACGGCGGTGAGGGAGTCGAAACCGAGGTCGCGGAAGGGCCGGTCCACCGCGACGGACGCCGGGTCGGCGTGTCCGAGGGCGGCCGCGGCTTCGCGCTGGACGAGGTCCAGCAGCTCGTCGGCCGACAGCTGGGGGCGTGCAGTCGTCTCGACCGGGACGTCGAGCGCGGCCCGTACTTCGGGCAGGTCGCCGAGCAGGGCGCTGGCGCGGACGGCGGTGAAGCCGGGCGCGAACCGCGCCCAGTCGACGTCGGCCACGGTCACCGCGATGTCGCCGGCGTCGAGAGCCTGCCGCAGGGCAGTGAGCGCCAGATCGGGCGCCAGGGGCCGGAGACCGCGGCGGCGCAGGTGGTCTTCCGCGCCTTCGTCGGCGAGCATGCCGCCGCCGGCCCAGGGACCCCACGCGACCGACGTCGCGGCCAGGCCCGCCGCGCGGCGCCGGTGGGCGAGGCCGTCGAGGTAGGCGTTCGCGGCGGCGTAGGCGCTCTGGCCGCCGCTGCCCCAGACGCCCGCGATGGAGGAGAAGAGCACGAAGGCGTCCAGCTCGCGGTCGCCGAGGACGGCGTCGAGGTTCTCGGCACCGGCGAGCTTGGCGGCGGTGAACCGGGCGAATTCGCCGGGGCTGAGATCGGCGAGGGGCGCGGCCTGGGCAACCCCGGCGGCGTGCACGACGGCCCGCAGCCCGTCGAGGCCGCCGACCAGGTCGGCGACGGCTGCGCGGTCGGTGACGTCGCAGGCCGAGATGGTCACGGTGACGCCGAGGGCGGTCAGCTCGTCGCGCAGTTCGGGCGCACCGGGGGCGTCGAGGCCCCGGCGGGAGGTGAGGACCAGGTGGCCGGCACCGGATCGGGCCAGCCAGCGGGCGACTTCGGCGCCCAGTGCGCCGGTGCCGCCGGTGATGAGGACGGTGCCCCGCGGCCGCCACGAGCGGTCCGCCGCGGCCGGTCGCGAATGGGCGGGCGCGCGGTCCAGGCGCGCGGCGAAAACGGCGGAGTCGCGGATGGCGACCTGGTCTTCGGTGCCGGTGAGCACGCCCGCGAGCCGGGCGACCGCGCGGTCGTCGAGGACCGCCGGCAGGTCGACCAGACCGCCCCAGCGGTCGGCGTGCTCGACCGCCGCCGTGCGGCCGAAACCCCACAGCGCCGCCTGCATCGCGCTGCGGACCGGGTCGGCGCGGCCGACTGAGACCGCACCAGAAGTCACGCACCACAGCGGTGCCGTACCGTCGAGCGCCTGGACGAGTTCCAAGGTTGCCGCGAGCCCGGCCGCAATCCCTTCCGGCCGGGGACGCTCGTCGAAGGCCAGCAGGGACAGCACCCCCGCGAAGTCGCCCTCGGGCAGGTCGGCCAGGTTCGTCGGAACGCAGTCGAGGCCCGCGGTCAGCGCGGCGAGGAACTCCGGCTCGACGCCGTGCTCGGGGAGGACCAGCAGCCAGGTGCCCGGCGCTCCACCGGCGGGCCCGGGCAGCGGGCGCCAGTTCACGGCGTACCGCCAGTTGTCCACAGTAGACGTCTCGCGGTGCCACCGGGCGAGCACCGGCAACGCCGTTTCCAGGCTGGCCAGTTCGGTGGCATCCAAAGTCGACGACAGCGCGGTCAGATCGGTGCGCTCGAGCGCCGTCCAGAATCCGGCGTCCGGTGCGGGTGCGGCTTCCTTGACACGCGGCCAGAACCGCTCGCGCTGGAACGGGTAGGTGGGCAGCACGACGAACCGCGCCCGCGGCACCACCGCGGCCCAGTCCGGCCCGCGGCCGGCGACGTGGAGGCGGGCCAGCGCGGTGAGCAGCGTCCGCTCCTCGGGCCGGCCCTTGCGCAGCAGCGGCACCGCGGGGAAGTCGGCCAGCGCCGAGAGCACTCCGTCGGGGCCCAGCTCGACACCGCCGGTCACGCCGAGCCCGGCCAGCGTGCCGACGGCGTCGGCGAACCGCACCGGCTCGCGGACCTGGCGCACCCAGTACACCGGCGTGAGGATCTCGTCGCCCGCCACACGACCGGACACAGTGGACACCAGCGGGATCTTCGGCGCGTGGAAGGTCAACTGGTCGGCGACGGCCGCGAACTCGTCCAGCATCGGGTCCATCAGCGCCGAGTGGAACGCGTGCGACACCGCCAGCCGCCGGACCTTGCGGCCCAGCCCGGCGAAGTGCCGCTCGACCGCCTCGACAGCGTCGGCCTCTCCCGAGACCACTATCGCTTGTGGACCGTTGACCGCCGCGAAACCCACGCCCTCGCCCAGGACCGCGGCGACCTCGTCTTCGGTGGCCTGCACGCTCAGCATCGCACCACCGGGCGGCAGCGCCTGCATCAGGCGCGCCCGGGCCGACACCAACCGGCAAGCGTCCTCCAGGGACAACACGCCGGCGACGTGCGCGGCCGCCAGCTCGCCGATCGAGTGGCCCGCCACGTAGTCCGGCCGGACGTCCCACGACTCCAGCAGCCGGAACAGGGCCACTTCGACCGCGAACAGCGCGGGCTGGGTGTACCCGGTCTCGTCCAGCAGCGAAGCGTCGCCGAAGACGACCTCCCGCAACGGGCGGTCCAGCGCCGCGTCCACCAGCGCGCAGACGGCGTCGAAGGCGTCCGCGAACACCGGGAAGCGCTCGTACAGCTCCGCGCCCATCCCGGCGCGCTGCGAGCCCTGGCCCGAGAACAGGAACGCCGACTTGCCGGCGGTCTGTGCGCCTTGGACCAGGTTCGCGGCCGTCCCACCGGCCGCCAGCGCCGCCAAGCCGGTCGACAGCTCGGCGAAGTCCGCGCCGAGCACGACGGCCCGGTGTTCGAAGGCGGCGCGCCCGGCCAAGCCGGCGGCCACGTCCGCGACGTCGGGTTCCCCCAGTCGCAACAGGTCACGGGCGGCGTCCCGCAGCGCGGCCGCGGACCGGCCGGACAGCACCCACGGCACCAGACCGCTCGATACCGCCGGCGACTCGGCCGCGGGCACCCCTTCGAGGATCACGTGGGCGTTCGTGCCGCTGACCCCGAACGACGACACGCCCGCACGCCGCGGACCTCCATCGGCCGGCCAGGCCTGTGCCTCGGTCAGCAGCGACACCGCTCCGCCGGCCCAGTCGATGTGCCGCGACGGCCGGTCGACGTGCAGGGTCTTCGGCAGCAGGCCGTGCTCCAGTGCGAGAACCATCTTGATGATCCCCGCGACACCCGCGGCCGCCTGCGTGTGCCCGATGTTGGACTTCAGCGAACCCAGCCACAGCGGCCGCGGACGGTCCTGGCCGTAGGCGGCGATGAGCGCCTGCGCCTCGATCGGGTCGCCCAGGATCGTGCCGGTGCCGTGCGCCTCGACGGCGTCCACATCGGACGGCCTCAGTCCCGCGTTCGCCAGCGCCGCGCGGATCACCCGCTGCTGCGACGGCCCGTTCGGCGCGGTGAGCCCGTTCGACGCGCCGTCCTGATTCACCGCGGAGCCGCGCACCAGCGCGAGCACGGGGTGGCCGTTGCGGCGCGCGTCGGACAGCCGTTCCACCAGCAGCAGGCCGACGCCCTCGCCCCAGCCCGTGCCGTCCGCGCCGTCGGCGAAAGCCTTGCAGCGGCCGTCTTCGGCCAACCCGCCCTGCTTGCTGAACTCCAGGAACGCGCCCGGCGTCGTCATCACCGTGACGCCGCCGACCAGCGCCATCGAGGACTCGCCCGAGCGCAGCGACTGCGCGGCCCAGTGCAGCGCCACGAGCGACGACGAACACGCCGTGTCGACCGTGACGGCGGGACCTTCCAGGCCGAGCACGTAGGAGATCCGGCCGGAGACGACCGAGCCCGCGTTCCCGGTCCCCGCGTGGCCTTCCGAACCGCCTTCGCCGGCCTCGCGCAGCAGCGCCGCGTAGTCCTGGCCGTTGGTTCCGATGTAGACACCGACCTGGGTACCGCGCAGCGACAGCGGGTCGATGCCCGCGCGCTCGAAGGTCTCCCACGACGTCTCCAGCAGCAGCCGCTGCTGCGGGTCCATCGCGAGCGCCTCACGCGGCGAGATCCCGAAGAAACCGGGATCGAAGTCGGCCACGCCGTCGAGGAACCCGCCGTGGCGGGTGTAACTGGTGCCGTCGTGGCCGCGGTCGGGGTGGTAGAGGTCGGCCAGGGGCCAGCCGCGGTCTTCGGGAAAGGTCGTGACGGCGTCGCGGCCGCCGGCCAAGAGGTCCCACAGGTCTTCGGGCGACCGCACGCCGCCGGGCAGGCGGCAGGCCATCGACACGATGGCGAGCGGCTCGTCCTCGGCGACGGCGGGCCGCGTGACGACCGGCGCCGCCGCGGTCCCGACCGGCTCCTCGCACAGGTAGGCGGCGACGGCGGCCGGCGTCGGGTAGTCGAACACCAGCGTCGCGGGCAGCGGGCGCCCGGTCGCGGCACCGAGGCCGTTGCGCAGCTCGACGGCGGTCAGCGAGTCGACACCGAGGTCCTTGAACGCCCGGCCGGGCTCGACCGCCTCCGGCCCGGCGTACCCGAGCACGGCGGCGGCCTGGGCGCGGACGACGTCCAGCAGGAGCGCGTTCTGGTCCTCTGTGGACAGATTCGCGAGCCGCGCGGCGAGGGGCTGCTCGTCGGGCGTGCGCATCGCGTCCCGCGCCTCGGGCAGGTCGCCGAGCAGCGGGCTGGGACGGGTGGTGGTGAACCCGGGCACGAACTTCGCCCAGTCGACGTCGGCGACGATCGGGTTCGGCTCCCCGCCGGCGATCGCGCGGCGCAACGCGGCGACGGCCAGGCGCGGCGCCATCGGCGGCACGCCGCCCCGGCGCATCCGGTCGGCGACCAGGTCGTCGGCCGCCATGCCGCTGCCGCCCCACGGGCCCCAGGCCACGGCGGTGGCGGGGAGCCCGGCGGCGCGGCGCTGCTCGGCCAGCGCGTCGAGCCCGGCGTTCGCGGCGGCGTAGGCGGCCTGCCCGACCGCGCCGAGGCTGCCCGCGAACGACGAGAACAGCACGAACGCCGACAGCTCGCGGTCGCGGGTCAGCTCGTCGAGGTGCCGGGCCGCGGTGAGCTTGGGCCGGAACACGGTGTCGAGCTGCTCGGCGGTGACGCCGTCGAGCACGGCGTCGTCGAGGACGCCGGCGGTGTGGATGACGGCGTCGAGGTCGGGCAGCGTGTCCAGCAGGCCCGCGACGGCGTCCCGGTCGGAGACGTCGCAGGCGGCGACGGTCACGCGGGTGCCGAGCGCGGTCAGCTCGTCCCGCAGCTCCGTCGCGCCCGGGGCGTCGAGGCCGCGGCGGCCGGCCAGGACGAGGTGGCCGGCGCCGTCCTCGGCGAGCGTGCGCGCGACGACCGCGCCCAGCGCACCGGTGCCGCCGGTGATCAGCACAGTGCCGGCGGGCGACCACGGCTCGGCGGCCGGGCCGGTGATCCGCCGCAGCCGGCGGCCGAAGACGCCGGAGGCGCGCAGCGCCACCTGGTCTTCGGCCGAGGCCAGGACGGCGGTCAGGCGGTCGAGGGCGCGGTCGTCCAGCTCGGCGGGCAGGTCGACCAGACCGCCCCAGAGCTGCGGGTACTCCAGCGCGGCGACCCGGCCGAGGCCCCACAGCGGCGCCTGCTCGGCGGCCCGCAGCGGGTCGGACTGCCCGGTGGAGACCGCGCCTTGCGTGACGACCCAGACGGGGGCGGCCGCGCGGCGGACCAGCTCGATGGTGCGCGGCAGGGTCGTGGCTGCCTCGCCGTCCAGGGCCAAGAGGGAAAGGACACCGTCGGCGTGCTCGGGGAGCCGGTCCGGCGTGACGGGCACGAAGCCGCGGCTCACCAGGGCGTCGAGCACCGGTGACGTGAAGTCCTCCGGCACGACGGCCAGCCACGTCCCGGTGAGCGGGGCGGGCGCGGGCGACACCGGGGTCCAGCCGATCCCGTACCGCCAGGCGTCCACAGTGGACTTCTCTTGCCGCTGGGCGCGGTAGGCCGACAACGCGGGCAGCAGTTCGCCGACCGCGTCGGCCGGCAGGTTGAGCACGTCGGCGAGGGTGCCGGTGTCCACTGCGGACCAGAACGCGTCGTCGCCGGCTCCGGTGGCGGGCGACGGCTCCAGCCAGTAACGCTGCCGCTGGAAGCGGTACGTCGGCAGCTCGACCCGGCGGCCGCCGGGCAGGACGGCCGACCAGTCGGGTCCGTGGCCGGCCACGTGCAGGCGGGCCAGGCCGGTCAGCGCGGCCGTCGGCTCCGGCCGGTCGCGCCGCAGCAGGGCGGCGACGGCGGCGCCGTCGGGCAGGCACTCCTGGGCGAGCGCGGCCAGCGCGCCGTCGGGCCCCAGCTCGAGGAACCCGGTCACGCCCGCGTCGTGCAGCCAGCCGATGCCGTCGGCGAACCGCACGGCCTCGCGGACGTGCGCGACCCAGTAGTCCGGCGAGGTCAGGCGGTCGGCGAGGGCGCCGGTGACGTTGGAGACCACCGCGATCTTCGGCGGGTGGAAGGTGAGCCCGGCGAGGACCTGCCGGAACTCGGCGAGCATGCCGTCCATGCGGGCGGAGTGGAACGCGTGCGAGACGTCGAGGCGCTTGGTCTTGCGGCCGAGCCCGGCGAAGTGCCCGGCGGCGGCCAGCACGGCGTCCTCGTCGCCGGACAGGACCAGCGAACCGGGGGCGTTGACGGCCGCGATCGAGAGACCGGCGGCCAGGTCGACCTCGTCTTCGGCCGCCTGGACGGCCACCATCGCGCCGCCGGCGGGCAGCGCCTGCATCAGGCTGCCGCGGGCCGCGACCAGCGTGCACGCGTCGGCCAGTGACAGCACCCCGGCGACGTGCGCGGCGACCAGTTCGCCGATCGAGTGGCCGAGCAGGTAGTCCGGGACGTAGCCCCAGGACTCGGCGAGCCGGTACAGCGCGACCTCGACCGCGAACAGCGCGGGCTGCGTGTACGCCGTCTCGTCCAGGTGCTCGCCCGACGCGATCACCGTCCGCAGTGGACGGTCGAGGTGGCGGTCGAACTCCGCGCACACCTCGTCGAAGGCGGCGGCGAAGACCGGGTACCGGGCGTGCAGCTCCGCGCCCATGCCGGCGCGCTGGGAACCCTGGCCGGTGAACAGGAAGGCCAGCTTCCCGGGCAACACCGTGCCGCGCACCAAGCCGGGCGCGACGTCGTCCGCGGCGAGGGCGTCGAGGCCGCGCTGCAGCTCGTCGCGATCTTCGGCGAGCACGACCGCGCGGTCGTCCAGGGCCGCCCGGCCGGTGGCCAGCGACCACGCGAGATCGGGCAAGCCGGCGTCGACGGACTTGACGCTCGCGGCCTGCTCGCGCAGGGCGGCCGCACCGCGCGCGGAGACCAGGAACGGCAGCGGTCCCTCCACCGCCGTCGGCTCGTCGGCTTCTTCGGCCGCGGGCGCTTCCGCCAGCAGGACGTGGGCGTTCGTGCCGCTGACGCCGAACGCCGACACCCCGGCGCGGCGGGGCGCGTCGCGCTCCGGCCACGGCATCGGCTCGCCCAGCAGCTCGACCGCCCCGGCCGACCAGTCCACGTGGGACGTCGGCTCGTCCAGGTGCAGGGTCCGCGGGAGGTGCCCGTGCCGCAGGGCGAGGACCATCTTGATGACGCCGGCCGCGCCCGAGGCGGCCTGGGTGTGCCCGATGTTCGACTTCACCGCGCCGACGCGCAGCGGCCGGTCCGCCGGGCGGTGCTGCCCGTAGGTGGCCAGCAGCGCCTGCGCCTCGATCGGGTCGCCCAGCGTCGTGCCGGTGCCGTGCGCTTCGACGACGTCCACATCGGACGGCGACAGCCCGGCGGCGGTCAGCGCCGCGCGGATCACCCGCTGCTGCGAGGGACCGTTCGGCGCGGTCAGGCCGTTGGACGCGCCGTCGGAGTTGACGGCCGATCCCTCGATCACGGCGAGCACCGGGTGGTCGCGGCGCCGCGCGTCGGAGAGGCGCTCGAGCAGCAGCAGGCCGACGCCCTCGCCCCAGCCGGTGCCGTCGGCGGCTTCGGCGAACGGCTTGCACCGGCCGTCGCCGGCCAGGCCGCCCTGGCGGGCGAACTCCAGGAACACCGCCGGGGTCGACATGATCGTCGCGCCGCCGGCCAGGGCGAGCGAGCACTCCCGCTTGCGCAGCGCCTGGCAGGCGAGGTGCAGCGCGACCAGCGCGGACGAGCACGCCGTGTCGACGGTGACCGCGGGACCTTCGAGGCCGTAGCTGTAGGCGAGCCGTCCGGACAGGACGCTGCCGGCGTTGCCGGTGAGCAGGTGACCGGCGACCTCGTCGGTGTCGCTGCCCACGCCGTACCCGGACGGCGTCGAGCCGACGAAGACACCGGCGGACGTCCCGGCGAGCGAGCCGGGATCGATGCCCGCGCGTTCGAAGACCTCCCACGACACCTCGAGCAGCAGGCGCTGCTGCGGGTCGGTGGCGAGGGCCTCACGCGGGCTGATGCCGAAGAGCGCCGGGTCGAACGTCGTGGCGGTGTCGACGAACCCGCCCGTGCGGGCGTAGTCGCCGGAGCCGGCGTCCCAGCCGCGGTCGGCCGGGAACGGCGTCATCGCGTCGGCGCCGCTCTCGACCAGGTCCCAGAGCTCCTCCGGGGAGGTCACGCCACCCGGGAACCGGCAGCCCATCGCGACGATCGCGATGGGCTCCTTCTCCCCCGCCTCGAGGTCCTGGAGGCGTTGCCGGGTCTCGGCGAGGTCGGTCGTGACCCACTTCAGGTAGTCCCGGAGCTTCTCTTCGTTCACCAGCGCCCTCGCCCTTGTGGTCTTTCGTGCGGTCCACCGGGCGCGGGCAGCTCACGACCTGCCTAGCTCCCGGTGGATGAAGTCGAAAATTTCGTCGTCCGTCGCGGCTTCGAGCTGCTGGGCGACCCGGGGACGGCCGTCGTCGGACGCCCGCGCTTCCCCCAGCTTGTCCAGCATGGTCCGAAGGCGGCTGGTGATTTGACCAAAGGCGGCATCCTCTGGGGAAACCCCTGAAACCAGCGCCTCGATCCGGTCGAGCTCGGTGAGGACCGAAACTTCCTCGCCGACCAGCGCCGCGAGCAGGAACCCGGCCAGCGCCGCCGGCGTCGGGTGGTCGAAGACCAGGGTGGCGGGCAGCTTCAGCCCGGTCGCCGCGCGCAGGCGGTTGCGCAGCTCCACCGCGGTCAGGGAGTCGAAGCCGATTTCCTTGAACGGCCGGTGCGCGTCGACCTCGCCGGCGCCGGCGTGCCCGAGGACCCGGGCGATGGCGTCGCGGACGTGGTCGAGGACCACGCGCTCCTGCTCGACCGGCGGCAGGCCGGTCAGCCGGCTCGTGAACGACTCCGGGGTCGCCTCCGGTTCCGCCCGCTGGGTTTCGAGGGCCCGGCGGACGGCGGGCAGGTCGTCCAGCAGCGGCCGCGGCCGCGCGGCGGTGAAGCCCCGCACGAACCGGTCCCAGTCGACGTCGGCGACGGTGAGCACGGTCTCGTCGCGGTCGAGCGCCTGCCCCAGCGCGAGCAGCGCCCGCTCCGGCGGCATCGCGCCGACGCCGCGGCGGCGCAGGTGCTCTTCGGCGTCGTGGTCGCCCGCCATGCCCGCGCCCTGCCAGGCGCCCCACGCGACCGAGGTGGCGGTGCGGCCGCGGTCCCGGCGGCGCTGGGCGAGCGCGTCGAGGAAGGCGTTGCCCGCCGCGTAGGCGCCCTGGCCGCCGCTGCCCCAGACGCCGGCGTTGGAGGAGAACAGGACGAACGCGTCGACGTCGTCCAGGAGTTCGTCGAGGTGCGTGGCGCCGTCGACCTTGGCCGCCACCACCTCGGCGAACTCGGCGAGTTCGGTGTCGTCCAGCGCGGTGCCCTGGACGATCCCGGCCGCGTGGAACACGGCCCGGACGGGTGTGCCCGCTTCGGCCAGGCCGTCGAGCAGCGCCCGCACGGCCTCGCGGTCGGCGACGTCGCAGGCCGCGATCGTGGTTTCGGTGCCGAGCCCGGCCAGTTCGTCACGGAGTTCGGCCGCGCCGGGCGCCGCTTCGCCGCGCCGGCTGGTGAGGACCAGGCGCGCCGCGCCGCGGCCGGCGAGCCAGCGGGCGACGTGGGCCCCGACCCCGCCGGTACCGCCGGTGATCAGCACGGTGCCAGACGGCCGCCAGTCGCGAGCCGGGGCACCGTCGCCGAGCGGAGCGGGCACCAAGCGCCGGGTGAGCACCCCGGACGGCCGGACGGCGACCTGGTCCTCGTCGCCCGCCGCGGCGAGGACGCCGGCCAGCCGCCGCCGGTCGCGCTCGTCCGTCGTGGCGGGCAGGTCGACCAGGCCGCCCCAGCGGTCGGCGTGTTCCAGGCCGACGACCCGGCCGAGGCCCCAGACCTGGGCCTGCCCGGCGTCGGTGACCGCGTCGGCGCGGCCGGTGGCGACCGCGCCCGCCGTGGCGAGCCACAGCGGGGCGGTGCTCCCGGCGTCGCCGAGTGCCTGGGTCAGGAGCAGGGTGTTCGCGACGCCGCGCTGCCCGGCCGGGTCGAGCGCCAGCAGCGAAAGCACGCCGTCCACCGGAGCGAGGTCGACCAGGCGCTTGCCGAGCGTGGCCCGGTCGGTGTCGCCGACGGTCACCGGGACGGCGGTCTCGAAGATCCGCGGCGCCGCGTCGAGCCAGGGGTGCTCGCCGCCTTCCGGCATGACGACCAGCCAGGTACCGGTGAGGGGCCGCTCCGGTGTTTCGAGAGGCTTCCACACGATCCGGTAGCGCCAATTGTCTACAGTGGACTGTTCGACCCGGGTGCGCCGCCAGGACGCGAGTGCGGGCAGGACGTCGCCGAGCGGTTCCGGCGCGATCGCGAGGGTACCGGCGAGCGACGTCACGTCCTCGCGGTCCACCGCCGCCCAGAACTGCTCGTCGAGCGGGTCGCCGGCCGGCGCCGCGGGCTGTGCGGGCTTCGGCCAGTAGCGCCGGTGCTGGAACGGGTACGTGGGCAGGCCGACCGTGCGCGTCCGCGGGACGAAGGCCGCCCAGTCGACGGCGTGCCCCTGCGTCCACAGCTCGGCGACCGAGGTCAGGAAGCGGCGCGGGTCGCCTTCGCCGCGGCGCAGCGTCCCGACGACGACGCCGGGGGTGTCGTCGAGAGTCTCCTGGATCGCGCTGAGCAGCACCGGGTGCGCGCTGACCTCCACGAAGAACCGGTGCCCGCGCTCGATGAGCGCCCGGGTCGTGTCGAGGAAGCGGACCGGCTCCCGGAGGTTCCGGTACCAGTAGCCGCCGTCGAGGGTGGCGGTGTCGACCGGTTCGGCGGTCACCGCCGAGTAGAACGGGATGTCGCCCGGGCGCGGCCGCAGGTCCGCGAGGACGCCGCGGAGCTCCTCGCGGATGCCCTCGACGTAGCCCGAGTGGGAGGCGTAGTCGACCGGGATGCGCCGGGCGCGGACGTCCTGGTCCGCGCAGTGGGCGAGCAGCTCGTCCAGCGCGGCCGGGTCGCCGCACACCACCGTCGACGCCGGGCTGTTGTAGGCCGCAATCGCGACCCCGTCCGGCAGGAGGTCCGCGACGCGTCCGGCGTCGAGGGCGACCGAAGCCATGCCACCGTGGCCCGCGAGCCCGGCGGCGATCGCCTTGCTGCGCAACGCGACGACCTTCGCGCCGTCCTCAAGAGACAGTCCACCCGCGACGACCGCGGCCGCGATCTCGCCCTGCGAGTGCCCGGCGACGGCGTCGGGTTCGACGCCGGCCGAGCGCCACAGCGCGGCCAGCGACACCATCACGGCCCAGGACGCCGGCTGCACCACGTCGACCCGCTCCAGGGCCTCCGCGTCACCCAGGACGTCGGTCAGTGACCAGTCCACGTACGGTTCCAGCGCGGCGGCGCATTCGGCGAGCCGGGCGGCGAAGACGGGCTCGTCGAGCAGGCCGACGGCCATGCCCGCCCACTGCGCGCCCTGGCCGGGGAAGACGAACGCCGTCTCGCCGGCGGCCCCGGCGGTGCCCGTGACGACGGACGGCCCCGGCGCGTCCGCGGCCAGCTGCCGCACCCCGTCGCGGTGGTCGGCCAGGACGACCGCACGGTGTTCGAAGGTCGAGCGAGTGCTGACCAGCGACCACGCGATCTCGGCGACGCTGCCGGGCACCTCGGCCAGCGCGGCCGCGCGGTCCCGGACCGCCGCTTCCGAACGGCCCGACAGCACCCACGCGGTCGAGGAATCGTCCACGTCCACCACCGGCGCCGGCTCAGCGGGAACTTCCTCGACGATGATGTGCGCGTTCGTGCCGCTGACCCCGAACGACGAGATGCCCGCACGGCGCGGACCTTCGCGGTCCGGCCACGGCCGTGCCTCCGTCAGCAGGGACACCGCGCCGCTTTCCCAGTCGACGTGCCGCGACGGCTCGCCGACGTGCAGCGTCGCCGGCAGCACGCCGTGCCGGAGGGCCAGCACCATCTTGATCACGCCGGCGACCCCCGCCGCGGCCTGCGTGTGCCCGACGTTCGACTTGATCGACCCCAGCCACAACGGCGTGGCGCGGTCCCGGCCGTACGTCGCCAGCAGCGCCTGCGCCTCGATCGGGTCACCCAGGGTCGTGCCGGTGCCGTGCGCCTCGACGGCGTCCACATCGGACGGTTCCAGGCCCGCGTTCGCCAGCGCCGCCCGGATCACTCGTTGCTGCGATGGACCGTTCGGTGCGGTGAGCCCGTTGGACGCGCCGTCCTGGTTGACCGCCGAGCCCCGGACGACCGCCAGCACCGGGTGGCCGTGGCGGCGTGCGTCGGAGAGCCGTTCGACGAGCACGACGCCGACGCCCTCGCCCCAGCCGGTGCCGTCGGCGTCGTCGGAGAAGGCCTTGCACCGCCCGTCCCGAGCCAGCCCGCGCTGGCGGCTGAACTCCACGAACAGGCCGGGGGTGGACATGATCGTCACCCCGCCGGCCAGCGCGAGCGAGCATTCGCCCGCCCGCAGCGACTGGGCGGCCAGGTGCAGGGCGACCAGCGACGACGAACACGCCGTGTCGACCGTCATCGCCGGGCCTTCGAGGCCGAGCTCGTAGGCGATCCGTCCGGAAAGGACACTGCCGGCGCTGCCGGTGGCGAGGTAGCCGTCGACGCTCTCCTCGCCGAAGTGCAGGGCCGCGGTGTAGTCCTGCCCGTTGGTCCCCGCGAACACCCCGACCGGCGCGCCCCGCACCGACTGCGGGTCGATGCCCGCCTGCTCCAGGGCCTCCCAGGACGCTTCCAGGAGCAGCCGTTGCTGCGGGTCCATGGCCAGCGCCTCGCGCGGCGAGATCCCGAAGAACTCGGCGTCGAACCGGTCGGCGCCGGCCAGGAACCCGCCTTCGCGGACGTACGTCGTCCCGGCGTGGTCGGGGTCGGGGTCGTAGAGCGCGGCGGTGTCCCAGCCGCGGTCGGCCGGGAACTCCGTCACGGCGTCGCGGCCCTCGGCCAGCAGGGCCCAGAGTTCGTCCGGGTTGCGCACCCCGCCGGGGAAGCGGCAGCTCATCCCGACGATGGCGATCGGCTCGTCGGCGTCCTGGGCCAGTGCCACCGGTGCTTCGTCGACCGCGCCCAGCAGTTCCGCGCGGAGGTACCCCGCCAGTGCGGTCGCGGTCGGGTAGTCGAACGCGAGGGTCGCCGGCAGCCGCAGCCCGGTCGCGGTGTCGAGGCGGTTGCGCAGCTCCACCGCGGTCAGCGAGTCGAACCCCAGCTCCTTGAAGGTCCGCCCGGCCGGGACGTCGTCGGCCGAACGGTGGCCGAGCGCGAACGCCACCTGCTCGCGCACCACCTTGAGCAGCAGCTTCTCCGCGTCCGCGGTGGTGGCGAGCTTGTCCTTGAGGGAATCCGTGGCCACCACGGGCCGGACTTCGGGGAGGCCGGCGAGCAGGGGGCTCGGGCGGTGCGCGGTGAGCGCGGCCGCGAACACGTCCCAGTCGATGTCGGCGAGGGTGACGGTCGTGCCGCCGCTCTCGACCGCGGCCCGCAGCGCGGTGATCGCCCGGTCGGGCCGCAGCGGGACGAGCCCGGTGCGGCCGAGGTGCTCCTCCGCGGCCGCCGCCGTGGCCATCCCACCGTCGGCCCACGGTCCCCAGGCGACCGACGTCGCCACCAGGCCCTGGGCCCGGCGCTGCTCGGCGAGCGCGTCGAGGAAGGCGTTCGCGGCGGCGTAGTTGCCCTGCCCCGCCGCGCCGAAGGTGCCCGCGCAGGAGGAGAACAGGACGAACGCGGCCAGGGGGTGCCCGACGGTCAGGTCGTGCAGGTTCTGCGCGGCCACGGCCTTGGCGTCGACGACCTCGGCGAGCCGCGCCGGGGTGAGCGCTTCGAGCACGCCGTCGGCCAGCACACCGGCGGTGTGCACGACGGCGGTCAGCTCGCCGACGGTGTCGAGGGTCGCGGCGAGCGCCGCGCGGTCGGTGGCGTCGCAGGCCAGGACGTCGACCCGGGCACCGAGGGCGGTCAGCTCTTCGCGCAGCTCGGTGGCACCGGGTGCGTCGGGGCCGCGGCGGCTGATCAGGACGAGGTGCTCGGCGCCCGCGCCGGCCAGCCAGCGGGCGACGTGCCGGCCGAGCGCGCCGGTGCCGCCGGTGACCAGGACGGTGCCGCTCGGCTGCCACGGCGTCACCGGGTGCGCCGTGCGGCGGGTCAGCCGCCGGGCCAGCACCGCGGTTCCGCGGAGGGCGATTTCGTCTTCGCCGGTCGCGCCGGCGAGGATCGCGTGCAGGCGGGCGAGCACGGATTCGTCGACGTCGGCGGGCAGGTCGACGAGACCGCCCCAGCGGTGCGGGTGCTCCAGCGCGACGGTCCGGCCGAGGCCCCAGACCATCGCCTGCGCCGGGTCCGGCACGTCGCCCTCGGCCGCGGCGACCGCGCCTCGGGTGACGCACCACAGCGGCGCGTCGATCCCCGCGTCGCCGAGGGCCTGGACCAGCGCGAGCTGACCGTGAACGTCCAAAGCGGACACGACACCGGCGAGGTCCCGGCCGCGCAGGTGCCCGGCGAGGTCGTCGTCGGGGGTGACTTCGAGAACTTCGTCGCAAAGGCGCAGGTCCGTGCCGGCCGGGACCACCGCGAGCCACCGTCCGGACAGGGTTCCCTCGCCGGGGTCGGCGACGGGTTGCCAGGCGATCTCGTACTCGCCGACCGGGGCCGACCGGTGCGTCGACCGGGTTTCCAGCCAGAAGCGCGTGCGCTGGAACGGGTAGGTCGGCAGGGCGACAGGACGAGCGACGTGCCCGGGGTGGGCCGCGCGCAGGACCGCGGTCCAGTCGACGGTGTGGCCGCGCGTGTGCGCGTCGGCCAGCGCCGTGAGGAGGCTCCGGTACTCGGCGCGGTCCTTGCGCAGCACCGGCACCGAGGGGAAGGGGGCCAGTGCCGAGAGCACGCCGTCCGGCCCGAGTTCGAGCGCGCGTGTGACGCCGAGTCCGGCGAGGGTCTCGGTGGCGTCGGCGAAGCGGACGGTTTCGCGGACCTGGCGGACCCAGTACTCCGGGGTGAGCAGTTCGTCCCCGGCGACGCGACCGGACACAGTGGACACGAACGGGATCTTCGGCGCGGTGTAGGTCAGCCCACCGGCCACGCGCGCGAACTCCGCCAGCATCGGGTCCATCGCCGCCGAGTGGAACGCGTGCGAGACGGTCAGGCGGCGGACTTTCCGGCCCAGTTCCGCGAAGTGCCGTTCGACCGCGTCGACGTCACCCGAGACCACCACGGCTTCGGGCCCGTTCACCGCGGCCACGCTCACGCCGTCGCCCAGCAGCGCGGTGACCTCGTCCTCGGTGGCCTGGACGGCCAGCATCGCCCCTCCTGCGGGGAGCGCCTGCATCAGACCCGCGCGCGCGGCCACCAGCCGGCACGCGTCTTCGAGGGACAGCACACCGGCGACGTGCGCCGCGGCCGGCTCGCCGATCGAGTGCCCGGCCACGTGGTCCGGGAGCACGCCCCAGGACTCCAGCAGCCGGAACAACGCCACCTCGACGGCGAACAACGCGGGCTGGGTGTAGCCGGTCCGGTCGAGGAGTTCCGCATCGCCGAAGACGACTTCGCGCAGCGGGCGGTCCAGCTCGGCGTCCAGGTGCACGCACACCGCGTCGAAGGCCTCGGCGAACACCGGGAACCGCTCGTACAGCTCCGCGCCCATTCCGACGCGCTGCGAACCCTGGCCGGAGAACAGGAAAGCGGTCTTCCCCGGCTCGGCCGGCACGATCGGCGCCGGGCCGAAGTCCTCCCCCACCACGACGGTCCGGTACTCGAATGGGGTGCGCGCGGCCAGCGCGAACGCGATGTCCAAGGGGTCGCCGTCGACGGTCGTGAGGCCGTGCGCGGCGTCGCGAACCGCCTGCTCGGTCCGTCCGGAAAGGACCCACGGCAGCACGCCGGGCTCCGGGTCGCGGTGGGCGGCGGGAACCGCGGGCGGCTCCTCGATGATGACGTGGGCGTTGGTGCCGCTGACCCCGAACGACGACACGCCGGCACGGCGCGGCCGATCACCGGACGGCCAGGGCCGGGCCTCGGTGAGCAGCCGGACCTCGCCCGCGGTCCAGTCGACCCGGGTCGACGGGCGGTCGACGTGCAGGGTCTTCGGCAGTGTCCCGCCGCGCAGGGAGAGGATCATCTTGAGCACGCCGACGACGCCGGAGGCCGCCTGCGTGTGCCCCAGGTTCGACTTGACCGAGCCGAGCCACAGCGGGTGCTCGCGGTCGCGGCCGTAGGTTTCCAGCAGCGCCTGAGCCTCGATCGGGTCGCCCAGGCTGGTGCCCGTGCCGTGCGCTTCGACGGCGTCCACATCGGACGGTGCGAGCCCCGCGTTCGCCAGCGCCGCGCGGATCACGCGTTGCTGGGACGGGCCGTTCGGGGCGCTCAGGCCGTTCGAGGCGCCGTCCTGGTTCATCGCCGATCCCCGCAGCAGCGCGAGCACCGGGTGGCCGAGCCGCCGCGCGTCCGAGAGGCGCTCGACCAGCACCAGCGCGACACCCTCGCCCCAGCCGGTGCCGTCGGCCGAGTCGGCGAAGGCCTTGCACCGGCCGTCGCCCGCCAGGCCGCCCTGCCTGCCGAACTCCTGGAACGCGCCCGGCGTCGCCATCACGGTGACGCCGCCCGCGACCGCCATCGACGACTCGCCGGACCGGACCGACTGCGCGGCCAAGTGCAACGCGACCAGCGACGACGAGCACGCCGTGTCCACGGTGACCGCCGGGCCTTCGAGACCGAGCACGTAGGACACCCGGCCGGACACGACGGCCCCGGCGTTCCCGGTGAGCAGGTGTCCCTCGACCTCTTCGGGCGCTTCGGTGTGGCCGGTCGCGTAGCCCTGGGTGCCGCAGCCGACGAACACCCCGGCGGCGCTGCCGCGCAGCGAGCGCGGGTCGACGCCGGCGCGTTCGAACAGTTCCCAGGCGCTTTCCAGCAGCAGCCGCTGCTGCGGGTCCATGGCCAGGGCTTCGCGGGGCGAGATGCCGAAGAAGGCGGCGTCGAACTCGTCGGCGTCGTGGACGAACCCGCCCACGCCGCTCACCTCGCCGAGGTCCCAGCCGCGGTTGACCGGGAAGGGGGTCAGGCCTTCGGCGCCCGCCGCGACCAGGGTCCACAGGTCCTCCGGCGACCGCACGTCCCCGGGGAGGCGGCAGGCCATCGACACGATGGCGATCGGGTCGTCGGTGTCCACCCGGGACACGAGCCGCTCGGCCGCCACGGGGCCGGCGTCGATCAGCTCGTGCCCCAGCCGTGCGGCGAGCCGCCGCGGGTCCGGGTGGTCGAACAGCACGACGGCGGGCAGCTTGAGCCCGGTCGCCGCGACGAGCCGGTTGCGCACCTCCAGTGCGATCAGGGAGTCGACGCCGAGGTCGCGGAAGGCCCGGTCGGGCTCGATCGAGCCGGGTCCGGGGTAGCCCAGCACGGCGGCGGTTTCGGCGCGGACGAGGTCGAGCAGCGCCTCGGCCCGCGCGGCCTCGCCCAGCCCGGAAAGGTAGTGCTTGGCGGATGAATCCGGCGTGCCGGGCTCCTCGACGACCCGGCGGACCTCGGGCAGCTCGTCGAGCAGCGGCCGTGGGCGGGCGGCGGTGAAGGCGGGGGCGAACCGCGCCCAGTCCATGTCCGCGACGGACAGGAAGGTCTCGTCGGCTTCGAGAGCCTGCCGCAGCGCCGTGAGGGCGAGCGCGGGGTCCATCGCGCGGACGCCGCGGCGGCGCAGCTGCTCGCCGGAGCCGTCGCCGGTCATGCCCGGCCCGGCCCACGCGCCCCACGCCACGGACGTCGCGGCCCGGCCGCGGTCGCGGCGGTGCTGCGCGAGGGCGTCGAGGTGGGCGTTGGCGGCGGCGTACGCGGCCTGGCCGCCGCCGCCCCAGACGCCGGCGTTGGAGGAGAACAGCACGAACGCGTCGACGTCCGGCAGGAGTTCGTCGAGGTTCCGCGCGCCGTCGACCTTCGCGCGCAGCGTCTCGGCGACCTCGCCGCGGTCGAGATCGGCCAGCGCGGCCGAGCGGCCCACCCCGGCCGCGTGCACGACGACGCGGGGTTCGACCTCGGCCAGCAGGGCGGCCAGGGCGGCGCGGTCGGCGACGTCGCACGCGGCGACGGTCACCTCGACGCCGAGCGCGGTCAGCTCGTCACGCAATTCGGTGGCGCCGTCCGCGTCCGGGCCACGGCGGCTGGTCAGGACGAGGTGCTCGGCGCCGGCCTCGGCCAGCCAGCGGGCCACGTGCGCGCCGAGCGCGCCGGTGCCGCCGGTGACCAGCGCGGTCCCGCCGGTCCGCCACTCCCCTCGCGGCGGGCCGGCCGGGGCCGGGACCAGGCGGCGGACCAGCACCCCGGACGCGCGGATCGCGACCTGGTCTTCGTTCTGGTCGGCGAGTACCCGGGCCAGGCGGCCGAGCGCGCGCTCGTCGAGGGTTTCGGGCAGGTCGACCAGGCCGCCCCAGCGGTCCGGGTGCTCCAGCGCCACGACCCGGCCCAGTCCCCAGACCTGCGCCTGGTCCGGGGAGGTCAGGCGGTCGGAGCGGCCGGTGGACACGGCACCGCGGGTCAGCAGCCACAGCGGCACCGCGTCCACCGCCCGGACCAGCTCGATGGTGGCGTAGAGGCCGTCCTCGGCGAAGGCGAGCAAGGACAGGACGCCGGTGACGCCTTCGGTGGGCAGCTCCGGCAGCGGGGTGCCGGGCTCCACGGTCAGCAGGACCGGCTCGGCGCCGTGTGCGGCCAGCCCGTCGACGAGATCGCCGGTGGGGTGACCGGTGGGGGCGATGACCAGCCAGCGGCCGGTGAGGTCCGCGTCCGGCGGCGTCGAGGGCCGCCAGGCGATCCGGTACCGCCAGTTGTCCACGACGGACTGTTCCCGGCGGCGCCTGCGGTACTGGGCGAGGGCGGGGAGGACGTCGGTGAGCGTCGCCGCGTCGACGTCCAGGGAGCCGGCGAGCACTTCGGCATCGCCACTGTCCACAGCGGACCAGAAGTCGCTGTCGGCTCCGGCTGCCTTTTGGGCCGGGGTCAGCCAGTAGCGTTCGCGCTGGAACGGGTAAGTGGGCAAGTCCACCAGCCGCGCGCCCGGGAACAGCGCGGCCCAGTCGACGACGGCGCCGCGCGTCCACAGCTCGGCCAGCGACGTCAGGAAGCGCGACAGGCCGCCGTCGCCCCGGCGCAGCGACCCGACGACGACGGGCTCGTCGAGGGTCTCCTGGACGGCCGCGGCGAGCACGGGGTGGGCGCTGACCTCGACGAACGTCGTGTACCCGGCTTCGGCGAGGCCGCGGACGGCCGTGTCGAACCGGACCGTCCGGCGGAGGTTCCGGTACCAGTAGCCGGCGTCCAGGGCGCCGGCCCAGTCGCCGAGCACCGAGGAATAGACCGGGATCGTGGCTTCGCGCGGGGTGATCGGGGCGAGCGCTTCGAGGAGGTCGTCCTCGATGGCCTCGACGTGCGCGGAGTGCGAGGCGTAGTCGACCGGGATGCGGCGGGCGCGGATGCCTTCGGCGACGCAGGTTTCGACGAGTTCGTCGAGCGCGGCCGGCTCCCCGGACAGCACCACCGAGCCGGGGCTGTTGACCGCCGCGACGCTGACCCGGCCGTCGATCCGGACTTCGGTCTCCGGCAACGCGACCGACGCCATGCCGCCCTTGCCCGCCAGTCTCCCGGCGATGAGCTTGCTCCTGAGCGCGACCACGCGGGCACCGTCCTCAAGGGACAGTGCACCCGCGACGACGGCTGCGGCGATCTCGCCCTGGGAGTGCCCGACGACCGCGCCGGGCCGCACGCCCGCCGACTGCCAGAGCGCGGCGAGGGACACCATCACGGCCCAGGAGGCCGGCTGGACGACGTCGACCCGCTCCAAGGCCTCGGCGTCGCCCAGGACGTCGGTCAGCTTCCAGTCCACATAGGACTCCAGCGCCGCCTCGCACTCGGCCAGGCGGGCGGCGAACACCGGGGACTGCCCGAGGAGGTCGACGGCCATGCCGGCCCACTGGGCACCCTGGCCGGGGAAGACGAAGGCGATCTTGCCCGGCGGCGCGGCGACGCCCCGGACCACCTCGGCCGACGGCGTGGCGTCCGCGAGCGCGTCCAGGCCGTGGACGAGGTCTTCGACGGTCTCGCCGACGACGGCGGCGCGGTGTTCCCAGGCGGTGCGGGCAGCCAGTGTCAGGCCGACGTCGTGCGGATCGGCTTTCCCGGCGTTGCGGAGCAGGCCGGCCTGGGCACGCAGGGCTTCGGCGGTGCGGGCGGACAGCAACCACGTTGCCGGGCCTTGCGGCGCTTCGGCCTGCGCGGGCGTGGGCTCGGCTGCTTCCAGGACGACGTGGGCGTTGGTGCCGCCGACGCCGAACGACGAGACGCCGGCCCGCCGGGGCGTGCCGGTCTCGGGCCACGGTGTGTGCTCGGTCAGCAGCTCGATCGATCCCCGCGTCCAGTCGACCTGGGTGGACGGCTCGGTGACGTGCAGCGTGCGGGGCAGTTCGGCGTGGCGCAGGGCCAGGACCATCTTCAAGACCCCGGCCACGCCGGCCGCGGCCTGGGTGTGGCCGATGTTGGACTTGATGGAGCCGAGCCGGAGGGGGTGTTCGCGGTCGCGGCCGTAGGTGGCCAGGAGGGCCTGCGCCTCGATCGGGTCGCCGAGGGTCGTGCCGGTGCCGTGCGCCTCGACGGCGTCCACTTCGGACGGATTGAGGCCCGCGTTGGCGAGCGCGGCGCGGATGACGCGTTGCTGGGAAAGGCCGTTGGGGGCGGTGAGGCCGTTGGAGGCGCCGTCGGAGTTGACGGCGGACCCGCGCAGGACGGCGAGCACCGGGTGGCCGTTCTTGCGCGCGTCGGAAAGGCGTTCGACGAGCAGGACGCCGGCGCCCTCGCCCCAGCCGGTGCCGTCGGCGGTGTCGGCGAACGACCGGCACCGCCCGGAGGCGGAAACCCCGCCCTGGCTGGTGAATTCGACGAAGACGGCGGGCGTGGCCATGACGGTGACCCCGCCGGCGAGCGCCATCGAGCACTCCCCCGCGCGCAGGGCCTGCACGGCGAGGTGCAGCGCGACGAGCGACGACGAACAGGCGGTGTCGACGGTGACGGTGGGGCCCTCGAGGCCGAAGGTGTAGGCGAGCCGCCCGGAGGCGACCGAGACGGCGCTGCCGGTGAGCAGGTGGCCGCGGACTTCGTCGGGGAGGGTGTCGAAGTCGGTGGAGCCGTAGGCCTGGTTGCTGCAGCCGATGAAAACGCCGGTGTCGCCGGCTTTCAGGGTGTCCCGGTCGAGCCCGGCGCGTTCGAAGGTCTCCCAGGCGACTTCGAGCAGCAGGCGTTGCTGCGGGTCCATGGCGAGGGCTTCGCGCGGGGAGATGCCGAAGAAGCCGGGGTCGAAGTCGGCGGCTTGGTCGAGGAAGCCGCCCTCGGCGGTGTTGCTGCCGGCGAGTTCCTCGGCGGTCCAGTTGCGGTCGGCGGGGAAGGCGCCGATGGCGTCGGTGCCGTTCTTGAGGAGGTCCCAGAGCTGGTCGGGGTCGGTGACACCGCCCGGGAAGCGGCAGCCCATGGCGACGATGGCGATGGGTTCGGTGGCGGCTTTGGCGAGCCGGTCGTTCTGTTCGCGCAGCCGCTTGTTGTCCCGCAAGGACGCCCGGAGCGCTTCGACGACCTTGTCCTTGTCCTTGCCCTTTTCGGCAGACAGTGCCACCAGGTACCTCCGGGTTCACGGCGTGGTCGCCTCGAGTGAACCGCATGCGGGACCCGCAAATCCCTAAAGTTGGCGGTCGCGGGCCGAGCTGTCCCCAGGCCGGCGCGGTTGTGGACAACTGCGGCTCGTGGGGCGGCTTTCCGGACGGTTCGTCGGGGGTGGGCGATAGGCTGGATCGGGGTCAGCCCCCAGGGATGGGTGGGGTTTGGTCTGGGGCTGGGGTGGCCCGCGGGGCGGGAACTGGGGCATGAGGTCGGCTTGGCAGGCCTCCTCCTGGCAAGCGTGGGCCTGGCAACCGTGGGGCTTGGCAGGCCGGCTTGGCAAGCGTCAACCGGGCAGGCTTGCGGCGGTGCGATCGGCCGAGCGCACCTCTGCCAGCCGAGCGGGCTCGGCCAGCAGAGGTACGGGTCCGCCAGCCGGGACTCGACCGGCCGGACGGCACGAGAACCGGCTGGGGCCAGTCGTGCCGTCCGGCTGGATACCTTGCGTCAGTCGAGGTCGAGCTCGTCGATCAGGGCGAACATCTCGTCGTCCGTCGCGGTCTCCAGCCGTTCCTCGACCGCGGTGACAGGGCCCGCACCGTTCACCCGGGACAGCAGCTCCTGCAACCGCGCTCCCAGCGTTGCCCGCGCCTGGGTGTCCGCCAGCAGCTCCGGCAACGCGAACTCCACCCGGT
The DNA here is from genome assembly GCF_040675005.1 of Amycolatopsis sp. NPDC049691. NCBI lineage: Bacteria > Bacillati > Actinomycetota > Actinomycetes > Pseudonocardiales > Pseudonocardiaceae > Amycolatopsis > Amycolatopsis sp. NPDC049691. The sequence goes on along the minus strand of NZ_JBFANX010000019.1, from coordinate 29,759 downwards.
CCAGCTCCGCCAACGCCGGCAGGATCGCCGCCGGGACGTCCGGGACCAGCTCGGCCCGCAGGTACTCCACCAGCACCGTCGTCGACGGGTAGTCGAACAGCAACGTCGCCGGCAAGCGCAACCCCGTGGCCGCTCCCAGCAGGTTCCGCAGCTCCACCGCGCTCAACGAGTCGAAGCCCAGCTCCAGGAACCCGCGGTCCGGCTCGATCGCGTCCGGGCCCGCGTACCCCAGGACCGTTGCCGCGTGCGTGCGGACCAGCTCCAGCAATGCCCCGTCGCGTTCCGCCTCGGACATTCCCGCCAACCTGTGCGTCAGGCTGTCCACCGGGTCGGCCACGGCCGCCCGCACCGCGCGGCGGACCGGCGTGCGGATCAGGCTGCGCAGAATCACCGGGATCGCGTCCTCGCCCACCCGGTCGCGCATCGCCTCCACCACCAGCCGGACCGGCAGCAGCACCGCCTCGTCCAACGCGCACGCCACGTCGAACAGGTCCAAGCCCTCGTCCGACGGCATCGGCTCGACGCCGCCACGCGCGAGCCGGGACAGGTCCGCCTCGCCCAGCTTGCCCGTCATCCCGCTGCGCTCGGCCCACAGCCCCCACGCCAGTGACAACGCCGGCAGGCCCTCGGCCCGGCGGACGTGCGCCAGCGCGTCGAGAAACGCGTTCGCCGCCGCGTAGTTCGCCTGGCCCGTGCCGCCGAACGTGCCCGCCAGCGACGAGAACACCACGAACCCGGCCAGGTTCATCCCCGCCGTCAGCTCGTGCAGGTGCCACGCCGCGTCTACCTTGGGGCGCAACGCCGTGTCCAGCTGCCGCGTCGTCAGCGCCGACACCACGCCGTCGTCGAGCACGCCCGCCGTGTGCACCACCGCCGTCAGCGGGTGCTCGGCCGGGATCGCCGCCAGCAGCGCCGCCAGGGAATCCCGGTCGGCGACGTCGCACGCGGCCATCGTCACGTCCGCGCCCCACGCCGTCAGCTCCGCGACCAGCTCGGCGGCGCCTTCCGCCGCCGGGCCCCGCCTGCTCGTCAGCACCAGCCGGCGGGCGCCGCGTGCCGCCACCAGGTGGCGGGCGACCAGCGTGCCGAGCGTTCCGGTCGCGCCGGTGATCAGCACCGTGCCCTCCGGGTCCCACGCCGCGACCGGCGCCGGGCTCGTCGCCGGGACGCGGGCGAGGCGCGGCACCTGGATCGCGCCGATCCGCACCGCCACGTGCGGCTCGCCGCACGCCACGGCCGACGGCAACGCCGCGTACGACACTTCGCGGTCGTCGAGGTCGACCAGCACGAACCGGCCCGGGTTCTCCGACTGCGCCGAGCGGACCAGGCCGACGACGGCCGCCGTCGCGAGGTCCGTGATGCCCTCGCCGACCCGCGTAGCGATCGCGCCCTTCGTCACGAACACCAGCCGCGAGCCGGCGAACAGGTCGCTCGCCAGCCACTCCTGCACCTGCTCCAGCGCGCCGTGGGTGGCGGTCCGGACCGCGCGCGTGACGTCCTCGTCCTCGTGCGGGCCGCTGGTCACCACGACCACCTCGGGCACCGGGGTACCCGCCACCACGGCGGCCTCGAGCGCGTCGAAGTCCGGGTACGACTCGACCGGGACGCCCGCGGTGCCCAGTGCCTTGGTGACCCGGACGCCGACGTCGGACCCGACGACCGCCCAGCGTTCGGCCGCCGAGTGGCTCACCGGCGTGATCGGGGCCATCACCCAGCCCACGCGGAACAGCGATTCGTGGTACGCCGACCGGGCGACGTCGAGCTGCTCGGCCGAAACCGGCCGCAGCGTCAGCGAGCTGATCGTGGCCACCGGCAGCCCGTCCTGATCGGCCACCGCCAGCGCGACCGTGTCCTCGCCCTGCCCGGTGACCCGCACCCGCAGCGCCGACGCGCCTCCCGCGTGCAGCGTCACGCCCGCCCAAGCGAACGGCAGGACGGCCCGGCTTTCGTCGCGCAGCGCGACGGTGTGCAGAGCGGCGTCCAGCAGCGCCGGGTGCAGGCCGAAGCGGCCGGCCTCGGCCGCTTCCGGCTCGGGCAGGCCGACCTCGGCGAAGATCTCCTCGCCGGCGCGCCACGCCCGCCGCAGCCCCTGGAACGCGGGCCCGTAGGCGAACCCGTTGGCCGCGATGCGGTCGTAGAGCCCGTCGAGGTCGATCGGCTCGGCGCCGGCCGGCGGCCACGTCCCGGTGAGGTCACCGGCGGCCGGCGCGGGCGCCGCGGCGAGGGTGCCGCTCGCGTGCGTCGTCCACGGCTCGTCCTCCATGGCGCCGTCGGCGCGGGAGTAGATGTCGATCGACCGGCCGCCGAAGCGGTCCGGCCCGCCGACGGCGACCTGCAGGCGGACGCCGCCGGTCTCCGGCAGCACCAGCGGCGCCGCGAGGGTCAGCTCCTCGACGCGTTCGCAGCCCACCTGGTCCGCCGCGTGTACGGCCAGTTCCATGAACGCCGTCCCGGGCAGCAGCACACTGCCGAGCACGACGTGCTGCGCCAGCAGCGGGTGGCCGGCCACCGACAGCAGGCTCGTGAACAGCACGCCGTCCGACCCGGCCAGCGCGACCGACGCGCCGAGCAGCGGGTGTCCCGGCGCGCTGAGGCCGGCGCCGGTGACGTCGCCGGGGGCGGCCGGAGCGTCCAGCCAGTACCGCTCACGCTGGAACGCGTACGTCGGCAGTTCGACGCGCGGGCCATCGCCGAGCACGGCGGCCCAGTCGACGTCGGCGCCCGCGGTGTGCAGCCCGGCGAGCGCGGTCAGCAGCGACCGCTCCTCGTCGTGTCCCTTGCGCAGCACCGATCCCACGCTCACCTCGGCGGCGCCGGCGCAGTCCGGGACGAGCGCGGCGAGCACCGCGTCCGGGCCCAGCTCGACGAACCGGGTGACGCCGTCGGCGACCAGCGTGGCGACGCCATCGGCGAACCGGACCGCCTCGCGTACGTGCCGCACCCAGTACTCCGGCGTCGTGACGTCACCGGCCGCCACGACCGGGATCCGCGGTTTCTCATAGGTCAAGCTCGCGGCCACGTCGGCGAACTCGGCGAGCATCGGGTCCATGAGCGGCGAGTGGAACGCGTGCGAGACGTCCAGGCGCTTGGTCTTGCGGCCCAGCGCGGCAAAGTGCTCCCGCACGCCCAAGACGGCGTCGGTTTCGCCCGAGACCACCACGGCCGCCGGCCCGTTCACCGCGGCCAACGACACGCGCTCGTCGAGCAGCGGGGCGACTTCGGCCTCGGTGGCCGCGATCGCCACCATGGCCCCGTCCGAAGGCAGGGCCTCCATCAGCCGGCCGCGCGCGGCGACCAGTTTCGCCGCGTCGGCCAGGGAAAGCACCCCGGCGACGTGGGCGGCGGCCAGCTCGCCGACCGAGTGGCCGGCGAGGAAGTCCGCGCGGACGTCCCACGACTCCAGGAGCCGGAACAACGCCACTTCGAGGGCGAACAGCGCGGGCTGGGTGCAGCCCGTGCGGTCGAGCCGGGCCGCGTCGTCGCCGAACACGACGTCCCGCAGCGGCAGGTCGAAGTGGGCGCACACCGCGTCGAAGGCGTCGGCGAAGACCGGGAACCGCTCGTACAGCTCGTGGCCCATGCCGAGCCGCTGCGAGCCCTGGCCGGTGAACAGGAACGCCGTCCGGCCGCCACGCGCGGTGCGCACACTGAGCCGATCCGCGGCCAATCCGTCACGCAGTTCGCCGAGGGTTTCACCGACGATCACCGCGCGGTGCCCGAACTTCGCCCGAGCGGCCAGGGAGCGGGCGACGGCGTTCGAGTCCACTTCGGACTCGGTGAACGCCAGCAGCCGCCGGGCCTGACCGCGCAACGCGGCTTCGGACCGAGCCGACACCGGCCAGGCGGTGAACCGCCGCGAAGTAACAGGTTCCGCCGGCTCGTCCGCGGCGGGGGCCTCTTCGAGGATCGTGTGCACGTTGGTGCCGCTGACCCCGAACGACGACACCGCCGCGCGCCGCGGGTGGCCGTTCGCCGCCCACTCGACCGGCTCGGACAGCAACCGCACCCGCCCCGAGGACCAGTCGATGTGCGGCGACGGCGTCTCGGCGTGCAGCGTGCGCGGCAGGACGCCGTGCCGAAGCGCCTGCACCATCTTGATGACGCCGGCGATGCCGGACGCGGCCTGCGTGTGCCCGATGTTGGACTTCACCGAGCCGAGCCACAGCGGCCGGTCGCGGTCCTGGCCGTAGGTCGCGATGAGCGCCTGCGCCTCGATCGGGTCGCCCAGGGTGGTGCCGGTGCCGTGCGCTTCGACGGCGTCCACTTCGGACGGTGTCAGGGCGGCGTCGGCCAGCGCGGCGCGGATGACGCGCTGCTGCGCGGGCCCGCTCGGCGCGGTCATGCCGTTGGACGCGCCGTCCTGGTTGACCGCGGAGCCGCGTACCACGGCGAGCACGGGGTGCCCGCGCCGCCGGGCGTCGGACAGCCGTTCCACCAGCACCATGCCGACGCCCTCGGCCCAGCCGGCGCCGTCGGCGTCCGCGGAGAACGCGCGGCACCGGCCGTCCGGCGACAGCGCGCGCTGCCTGCTGAACTCGACGAACGTGTCGACCGAGGAGATCACCGTGACGCCGCCGGCGAGCGCGAGGTCGCACTCGCCCGAGCGCAGCGCCTTGACCGCCCAGTGCAGGGCCACCAGCGACGACGAGCACGCCGTGTCGACCGTGACCGCCGGGCCTTCCAGGCCGAAGGTGTAGGCGATCCGGCCGGACGCGACGCTGCCCGCGCTGCCGGTCGCCAGGTGGCCTTCGAATTCGCCGGGCGCGTGCCGCAGCCGGCCGCCGTAGTCGTGGTAGTTGGAGCCGACGAACACGCCGGTCCGGCTGCCGCGCAACGCCGAAGGGTCGATGCCGGCGCGTTCGACGGCCTCCCACGACGTCTCCAGCAGCAGCCGCTGCTGCGGGTCGATCGCGGGTGCCTCGCGGGGCGCGATCCCGAAGAACGCCGGATCGAAGTCCGCCGCGTCGTGCAGAAAACCGCCGCCGCGGGTGTAGAACGTGCCCGGCTTGTCCGGGTCCGGGTCGTAGCGCCGGTCGAGGTCCCAGCCGCGGTCGGCGGGGAACTCGCCGACCGCGTCGACCCCGTCGGCGACGAGCCGCCAGAGGTCGTCGGGATCGGCGACGCCGCCGGGGTAGCGGCAGGACATCGCGACGATCGCGATCGGCTCGTCGGTGTTCGCCACGACCGGAGCCGCGGTCTCGGTCGCCGGGTCGCCGGCCAGTTCGCGCCGGACGTGTTCGGCGAGCGCGACGGCGGTCGGGTGGTCGAAGACCAACGTGACGGGCAGCCGCAGGCCGGTCGCTTCGCCGAGCCGGTTGCGCAGGTCGACGGCGGTGAGCGAGTCGAAGCCGAGGTCGCGGAAGGCGCGATCGGGCTCGATGGCCTCCGGCGACGGATAGCCGAGCGCCACCGCGGCCTGGGCCTGGATCAGCTCCAGGACCAGCCGGTGCTGTTCGGCGACGTCGAGCCCGGTCAGGCGCCGGTCCCAGCCGGTTTCGGCGGCTTCCGGCGCGCCCGCTTCGGAAATGCCCAGCAACGCGGCACTCGGCCGCCCCTGCGCGAGGGTCTTGCGGTAGCGGTCCCAGCGGATGTCGGCGACGGCCAGCACGGTTTCGTCGTCGGCCAGGGCCTGCTGAAGGGCGAGCAGCGCCGGTTCCGGATCCATCGCGGGGAGCCCCTGCTCGGCCAGGCCCTCGCCGCGGCCACCGCGCCACGCGCCCCACGCCACCGACGTCGCGGGCAGGCCCGCCGCCCGACGCTCGCGGGCGAGCGCGTCGAGGTAGGTGTTGGCCGCCGCGTAGCTCGCCTGCCCCGGCCCGCCGAGCGTGCCCGCCAGCGAGGAGAACAGGACGAACGCCGCCAGCTCGCGGTCCGCGGTCAGCTCGTGCAGGTGCCGCGCGGCTTCGGCCTTGGGCCGCAGCACGCGGGTGATCCGGTCCGGGGTGAGGCCGTCGATGACGCCGTCGTCGAGCACGGCGGCGGCGTGCACCACCGCGGTGAGGTCCGGCAGCTCGCCGAGGAGCTCGGCCAGCTGGGCGCGGTCGGCGACGTCGCAGGCCACGACCGTCAGCTCGGTGCCGAGGTCGGCCAGTTCGGCGGTCAGCTCGGGAACGTCCCGGCCGTGCCGGCTGGTCAGGACCAGCCGCTCGGCGCCGGCGCGGGCGAGCCAGCGGGCCAGGTGCGCGCCGATGCCCCCGGTGCCGCCGGTGAGCAGCACCGTTCCGGACACCCGCCACGGCTGGTCGCCGCGAGCCGGTTCCGCGCGGACGAACCGGCGGCCGAAGACCCCGGAAGCGCGGACGGCGACCTGGTCCTCGGGACCCGGTGCCCCGAGCACGGCGGCGAGGCGGGCGACGGCACGGGCGTCGAGATCGGCCGGGAGGTCGACGAGGCCGCCGAAGCGCTGCGGGTACTCCATCGCCGCGATCCGCCCGAACCCCCAGGTCAGCGCCTGGTCGGTGGCGCGGATCGGGTCGGTCGCGCCGGTGCTGACCGCGCCGCTCGTGGCGCACCAGAGCGGCGCGTCGAGCCCGGCGTCGCCGAGGGCGTGCAGCAGCGTCAGGTTCGCTTCGAGGCCGTCGGTGGCCAGGAGCGACAGCACGCCTTCGCACGGGCCCGCCGCACGCAGCAGCTCGGCACACCGCGCACGGTCCACATCGGACGGCAGTTCCAGCAGGCGCGCGCCGAGCCCGTCGGCGAGGTCCCGGGCGTCGGACCCGGCCGGGGCGACCACCAGCCAGTCGGCGACGACCGATCCGGGCGCGACGGCGAGCGGGATCCACTCGACCCGGTACCGCCAGTCGTCCACCGGGGACCCACTGGGCCGCTGACCGCGGGCCGGGGCGTCCAGCCAGTACCGCTGGTGCTGGAAGGCGTAGGTCGGCAGCGGGATCGGGCGGGCACCGGGGAACACCGGCGCCCAGTCGACGTCGACGCCGCGGACGTGCAGCTCGGCCATTGACGTGCGGAACCGCGCCAGGCCGCCCTCGTCGCGCCGCAGCGTGCCGACGGTGATCGCGCCGGGCACGGCTTCGGCGATCGCGGACGAGACGACCGGGTGCGGGCTGACCTCGACGAACACCGCGTTCTCGAGCGCCTCGACGGTCTGCGCGAACAACACGGGCTGGCGCAGGTTGCGGTACCAGTAGCCGGCGTCCAGCGTCGCGGTGTCGATCGGCCCGGCCGACACCGTCGAGTGGAACGGGACGTCGCCGGTGCGCGGGGCGACCGCGGCGAGCACGTCTCTCAGTTCTTCTTCGATCGCCTCCACGTGCGCCGAGTGCGAGGCGTAGTCCACCGGGATCAACCGGGACCGGACGCCGTCGGCCTGGCACTGGGCGAGCAGTTCGTCCAACGCGGCCGGGTCCCCGCACACGACGGTCGACGACGGGCTGTTGAACGCCGCGATCGAGATCCGGCCGGCCCACTCGTCCAGCAGTTTCTCGACGTGTCCGGCGTCGAGGGCGATCGACGCCATCCCGCCCTGGCCGGCCAGGCCGGCGGCGATCGCCTTGCTGCGCAACGCGACCACCCGGGCACCGTCGACAAGGGACAGTCCGCCCGCGACGACCGCCGCGGCGATCTCGCCCTGGGAGTGCCCCACCACGGCGTCCGGCGTGACCCCGTGCGCCTGCCACAACGCGGCCAGCGAAACCATCACCGCCCACGACAGCGGCTGCACGACGTCGACGCGGTCCAGCGCGGATTCGCGCAGGGCGTCGAACGGTGACCAGTCGACAAAGGACTCCAGCGCCGCCGCGCACTCCGCGAACCGGTCGGCGAACACCGGCGACGAGTCGAGCAGCTCCACGGCCATCCCGGCCCACTGCGCACCCTGGCCCGGGAACACGAAGACCGTGCGCCCGGCCGCGCCCGCCACGCCCGTGACCACCGACGCGCTCGGCGTCCCGGTGGCGAGCGCGCGCAGGCCGGTGAGCAGGTCCGAGCGGTCGTCGCCGAGCACGACGGCCCGGTGCTCGAACGCGGTCCGCGTCGAGGCGAGGGACCAGCCGACGTCGGCGATGTCCGCGTCGCCCGCGAACGCCGCCAGTTTCTCCGCCTGTGCGGGCAAACCGGCCGCGGACCGCGCCGAAACCAGCCACGGCACCGGGCCGGAGACCCGCTCCCGCTCGATGACGGGTTCGGGAACCGGGTCGTGTTCGAGGACGACGTGCGCGTTGGTGCCACCGACGCCGAACGAGGACACGCCGACGCGGCGCGGACCCGGCTTGTCCGGCCACGGCGTCGCCGACGTGAGCAGTTCGAGGGCACCGGCGGACCAGTCGACGTGCGGCGACGGGCGTTCCGAGTGCAGCGACCGCGGCAGCAGGCCGTGGCGCATCGCCAGCACCATCTTGATGACACCGGCCGCGCCGGCGGCCGCCTGGCTGTGCCCGATGTTCGACTTCACCGAGCCGAGCCACAGCGGCCGTGAGCGGTCACGGCCGTAGGTCGCCTGCAGTGCCTGCGCTTCGATCGGGTCGCCGAGGGTGGTGCCGGTGCCGTGCGCCTCGACGGCGTCCACATCGGACGGTTCGAGTCCGGCCGCGGCCAGTGCGGAGAGGATCACGCGCTGCTGCGACGGGCCGTTCGGCGCCGTGAGGCCGTTGGACGCGCCGTCCTGGTTGGTCGCGGTGCCGCGGACGACGGCCAGGACGCGGTGCCCCCTGCGCCGGGCGTCGGACAGCCGCTCGACGAGCAGCATGCCGACGCCCTCGGCCAGGCCCATGCCGTCGGCGTCGGCGGAGAACGGCTTGCTGCGGCCGTCGGCGGCCAGCGCGCGCTGGCGGCTGAACGCGACGAACGGCGCCGGCGTCGACATCACCGCGACGCCGCCGGCCAGCGCGAGGTCGCACTCCCCCGACCGCAGTGCCTGGCCGGCCAGGTGCAGGGCGACGAGCGAGGACGAGCAGCCGGTGTCGATCGTGACCGCCGGGCCTTCGAGCCCGAAGGTGTAGGCGACGCGGCCGGAGGTGACACTGCCGGTGCCGCCGGTGACCAGGTGTCCTTCGACGCCTTCGGGGACCTCCTGGAGCCGCGGCCCGTAGTCGTGGCCGCTGGCGCCGACGAACACGCCGGTGCGGCTGCCGCGGACGGCGGCCTGGTCGAGCCCGGCGTCTTCGAAGGCCTCCCACGCGGCTTCCATGACGACGCGCTGCTGCGGGTCCATCGCGAGGGCTTCGCGCGGGCTGATGCCGAAGAAGCCCGGGTCGAACTCGGCCGCGTCGTAGAGGAATCCGCCCGCGCGGGTGTAGCTGTGGCCGGCGCGGTCGGGGTCGGGGTCGTAGAGCGAGCCGGGCTGCCAGCCGCGGTCGCCGGGGAACTCGCCGATGGCGTCGGCCTCGGCCAGCATCAGTTCCCACAGCTGCTGCGGGCTGCCGACGCCGCCGGCGAACCGGCAGCTCATGCCGACGATGGCCAAGGGCTCGTCGGCCGCGACCGCCGGCGCGACCGCCGCGGGAGCCGGGGCGCCGAGCACCTCGGTGCGGACGTGCCGGGCGAGGGTCGTCGCGTTCGGGTAGTCGAAGACCAGGGTGGCGGACAGCTTGAGGCCGGTCGCCGCGGTGAGCCGGTTGCGCAGGTCGATGGCGGTCAGCGAGTCGAAGCCCAGCTCGCGGAACGCCCGCGACGCGTCGACGTCCTCCGGCGCCGCGTAGCCGAGGACGGCAGCCGCGTGCTTGCGGACCAGCCCGAGGAGTTCGCGGTCCTGGTCCGCTTCGGACAGCGCGGACAGCTTGGCGCGCAACGCACCCGCCGCGCCGGTCTGCTCTTCGGTGACTTCGGAACCGGCGGCCAGCACGGCCGCGACCTCGGGCACTTCGGACAGCAGCGGACGCGGGCGGGCGGCGGTGAAGACCGGGACGAACCGCTCCCAGTCGATGTCGGCGACGGCGAGGAACGGCTCGCCGTGGTCGAGGACCTGGCCGAGCCCGAGCAGGGCGGGTGCCGGGGCCATGAACGGGATGCCGCGCCACTTGAGCTGGTCGGCGACGACGTCGGAGACCATGCCGTCGCCGGCCCAGATGCCCCAGGCGACCGAGGTTCCGGCCAGCCCGCGGGCGCGGCGGCTCTCGGCGAGCGCGTCGACGAAGGCGTTCGCGGCGGCGTACGCGCCGTGATCACCACTGCCCCACACGCCCGCGACCGAGGAGTACAAGACGAAGGCGTCGAGGTCGGCTTCGGCGAAGAGGGCGTCGAGGTTTCGCGCGCCGGCGAGCTTGGCGCGGGCGCCCTCCTCGAACTCGGGCAAGGTGGTCTCGGCCAAGGGGGCGAGGAGGCCGACGCCGGCGGTGTGGATGACCGTGCGGATCGCCGTAAGGCCATCGACCAGCGAAGACAGTGCCTCGCGGTCGGCGACGTCGCAGGCGGCGATGGTCACTTCGACGCCCAGCGCCTCGAGTTCTTCGCGCAGCTCAGCGGCTCCGGGCGCGTCGGGGCCACGGCGGCTGGTGAGCACCAGGTGCTCGGCTCCGCGGCCGGCGAGCCAGCGGGCGACGTGCGCGCCGAGCCCGCCGGTGCCCCCGGTGATCAGTGCGGTGCCGCTCGTCCGCCACTCGGGGGCGGTGCCCTCGACCGGCGCGCGACGCAGGCGACGCTGGTGGACCCCGGACTCGCGGACGGCCAGCTGGTCTTCGTCGCCGATCCCGGTGAGGACGGCGCAGAGCCGCGTGGCGGCCGGTTCGTCCAGGGTCTCCGGCAGGTCGACCAGCCCGCCCCAGCGGTCGGGGTGTTCGAGCGCGAGGACCCGGCCGAGGCCCCAGGTCGTGGCCTGGCCCGGGTGCGGCAGTGCGTCGCCGGGCACGACGACGGCTGACCCCCGCGTCGCGAGCCAGAGCGGCGCGGTGAGGCCCGCGTCGCCGAGGGCTTGGGAGAGCACGAGGTTCGCCGCCAGCCCCCGGGACAGCACCGGGTGCGTGGGGTGCTCGCGCTCGTCGAAGGCGAGCAGCGACAGCACGCCCGCGACGCCGGTCTCGCCGCGCAGGCGCTCGGCGAGCGACACGCGGTCGTCGGACTCGTCGACGCGCAGCGTGCGGACCCGCGCGCCCGCCTTCTCCAGGGCGTCCAGGCAGACGTCGGGCGCGTTGACGACCAGCCAGGTGCCGGCCAACGCCGGGGCCGGTTCGGCGACCGGGTGCCAGGTGATGCGGTACCGCCAGTCGTCCACAGTGGACAGCTCGGTGCGGCGCCGGCGCCAGTCCGCCAGCGCGGGCAGTGCCTCCTGCCAGGGCGTTTCGGCGGTGACGCCCAGCTCCTCGGTGAGTACACCGTCTTCGACGGCGCTCCAGAACCCGTCGTCCGCCGGGGCGGTCCCGACCGGGATCTCCAGCCAGTAGCGCTGCCGCTGGAAGGGATATGTCGGCAAAGCGACCGGACGCCCCCGCGGGTGGACGGCCGTCCAGTCGACGTCGTGACCCTGCGCCCACAGATGGGCCACCGACGTCAGGAACCGGGTCAGGCCGCCTTCGCCGCGACGCAGGGTGCCGGCGACGGCCGCCGCGCCCGCGTCGAGCACCTCGTCGACGGTCTCCTGGATGCCGCCGCCGAGCACGGGGTGCGGGCTGCACTCGACGAAGAACCGGTGTCCCTCGGCGAGGAGCGTCCGGGTCGCGTCCTGGAAGCGCACGCGCTGCCGCAGGTTCCGGTACCAGTAGGCGGCGTCGAGTGCCGACGCGGTCTCGCCGGTGACGCTGGAGACGAACGTGAGCTGCGGGGCGCGGGGTTCGAGCCCGGCCAGTGCTTCGAGCAGCTCGGATTCCAGGACCTCGACGACGGCGGAGTGCGACGCGTAGTCGACCGGGATCCGGCGCACGCGCAAGCCTCCGGCTTCGGCGCGGGCGAGGAGTTCCTCGACGGCGGCGACCTCGCCGGAGATCACCACGGACGCGGGTCCGTTGACGGCCGCGATGGACACCCCGTCCGCGAGCAGCGCTTCGACCCGCGCTTCCGGCGCGGCGATCGACGCCATCGCGCCCAGGCCGGCCAGCCGGGCGGCGATCAGCCTGCTGCGCAGCGCGACGACCTTGGCGCCGTCGGACAGCGACAGCGCGCCCGCGACGACGGCGGCCGCGATCTCGCCCTGGGAGTGCCCGACGACGGCGTCCGGCGTGACGCCGTGCGCCGCCCACAGCGCGGCGAGCGACACCATGACCGCCCACGAAACCGGCTGGACGACGTCGACCCGCTCCAGCGCCGCCGCGTCACCCAGGACGTCGGTCAGCTTCCAGTCCACGAAGGACGACAGGGCGGCGTCGCACTCGGCCATCCGCGCGGCGAACACCGGGGACTCCCCGAGCAGGTCGACGGCCATCCCGGCCCATTGGGCACCCTGGCCGGGGAAGACCAGCACCGTGCCGCCCACGGCTTGGGCTTCGCCGCCGATGCCCGCGGCCGTACCGGATTCGGCGATCTCGCGAACACCCGCGAGCAGCTCGGGCAGATCCCGGCCGACCACCGCGGCGCGGTGCTCGAACGCCGAGCGCGTGTGGGCCAGGGACCAGCCGACGTCGGCGATGTTCGCGTCCGGCAGCGACGCCAGTTCCGCCGCACGGGCCTTCAGCGCGGCTTCGGACCGGCCGGACAGCACCCACACCGCGGTGTCCACAGTGGATTCTTCGCCGTCCGGGGCTTCTTCGGTGACGCCCTCCAGCACGACGTGCGCGTTGGTGCCGCTGCCGCCGAACGAGGACACCCCCGCCCGGCGCGGCGCACCCGTCTCGGGCCACTCCTGGTGTTCGGTCAGCAGGGAGACCGCGCCCGCGGTCCAGTCGACGTGCGGGGTCGGCTCGCCGACGAACAGCGTCTTCGGCAGGACGCCGGCGCGCAGGGCCAGGACCATCTTGACCACCCCGGCGAGCCCGGAGGCCGCCTGGGTGTGGCCGATGTTGGACTTCACCGTGCCCAGGAGCAGCGGCCGCGAGCGGTCGCGGCCGTAGGTCGCCTGCAGCGCCTGCGCCTCGATCGGGTCGCCCAGCTTGGTGCCGGTGCCGTGCGCCTCGACGACGTCGACCTGCTCCGGCGCCAGCCGCGCGTTGGCCAGGGCCGCCTCGATCACGCGCTGCTGGGACAGCCCGTTGGGGGCGGTCAGCCCGTTCGACGCGCCGTCCTGGTTGATCGCCGTGCCACGGATGACCGCGAGCACCGGGTGGCCGTGCCTGCGCGCGTCGGACAGCCGTTCCAGCAGCACGACGCCGACGCCCTCGCCCCAGCCCGTGCCGTCGGCGTCGGCGGAGAACGCCCGGCAGCGGCCATCGGCGGAGAGGCCGCGCTGGCGGCTGAACTCGATGAAGTTGCGCGGGTTGGCCATCACGGTCGCACCGCACGCCAGTGCCATCGAGCATTCGTCGCCCCGCAGCGCGGTGACCGCGAGATGCAGCGCGACCAGCGACGACGAGCACATCGTGTCGACGGTGACGGCCGGGCCCTCGAGCCCGAAGGTGTAGGCGAGCCGGCCGGACAGCACGGCGGCCGAGCCACCGGTGAGCAGCAGTCCTTCCAGGCCCTCGGGCGCGGTGACCAGGCCGCCCGCGTAGCCCTGGTTGCTGGCGCCGACGAACACGCCGGTCTTGCTGCCGCGCAGGGCCGTCGCGTCGAGCTTCGCCCGCTCGAAGGCTTCCCAGGTGGTCTCCAGCAGGAGCCGCTGCTGCGGGTCCATCGCGGTGGCTTCGCGCGGCGAGATGCCGAAGAACGCGGGGTCGAACTGGGCGGCGTCGGTCAGGAAGCAGCCGTCGCGGACGTAGCTGCGGCCGACGCGCTCGGGGTCGGGGTCGTAGAGGTCCGGGTCCCAGCCCCGGTCGGCGGGCCACGGCGAAACGGCGTCCCGGCCGTCGGCGAGGAGGTCCCACAGCTGTTCGGGGGTGGCGACCCCGCCCGGGAAGCGGCAGCTCATCGACACCACGGCGATCGGCTCGGCGCGGCGCTCGGTGACGTCGTGCAGGCGCCGGTTGGCCAGCTTCAGATCGGCCGTGACCCGCTTGAGGTAGTCACGGAGCTTGTCCTCGTTGCGCATCTGCGTCGGCTCCTGTTGTCCGGTCACGTCAAGAGATTCCGAGTTCTCGGTCGATCGCCGCGAACATCTCGTCGTCGGTCGCCGTGTCGAGTTCGAGGTCTTCGTCCTCGGCTTCGCCGGCTTCGTCCCACTTCCACAGCAGCTTCCGCAGCCGCGCGGTGACCAGTTCGGCCGGAAGGGCCGCCAGCGCGGCCTCGATCCGGTCCAGCTCATCGGTGGCTGTCTCTTCGACGACGAGCCCGGCGAGCAGGTGTTTCGCGACGGCGGCCGGGGTCGGGTAGTCGAAGACCAGCGTCGCGGGCAGCTTCAGGCCGGTCGCCGCCCCGAGCCGGTTGCGCAGGTCGAGCGCGGTCAGGGAGTCGAACCCGAGTTCCTTCAGCGTCTGCGTGGGCCGGACGGCGTCCCGGCCGGGGAACCCGAGCACCGTGGCGACCTCGCCGCGGACCAGATCGAGCACCACTCGGTCGCGTTCGCTATCCGACACCGCGCGCAGCCGCGTCGCCAGTTCGCCGCCACTGTCCACAGGGGACTCTTGCTGTGCTTCGGGCAGTTCACGCAGCAGCGGACGCGGCCGCGCCGCGGTGTAGAGCGGGGTGAACTTGACCCAGTCGATGTCGGCGACGACGCTCGCCGGGCTCCCGGTGTCGACCGACGGCTGGATCGCGGTGACCGCCAGTTCGGGCCGCATCATCGGCACCCCGCGCCGGTCCAGCTGCGCGCCGACGCTCTCGTCGACCATGCCGCCGCCGGCCCAGGCGCCCCAGGCGATCGACGTCGCGGGCAGGCCGCGGTCGCGCCGCTGGTGCGCGAGGGCGTCGAGGTACGCGTTCGCGGCTGCGTAACCCGCTTGGCCCGCGTTGCCCCAGACGCCCGCGCCGGAAGAGAACAGGACGAACGCGTCGAGGTCGTCGCACAGCTCGTCAAGATTCTGCGCGCCCCGCACCTTCGCCTCGGCCAGGTGCGCGATGTCGGCCAGGGTCACGGCCGTGAGCGGCCGTTCGACGTCGACCGCGCCCGCGGTGTGGACGACGGCGTTGATCGGCGGCAGGTCAGCGAGCAGCTCGCGCAGCGCCTCGCGGTCCGCGACGTCGCAGGCGGCGACGGTCACCTTGGCCCCGAGCGCGGACAGTTCACCGGTCAGCTCCGCGGCGCCCGGCGCGTGCTCGCCTCGGCGGCTCGTGAGCACCACGTGCTCGACGCCGCCCGCGGCCAGCCAGCGGGCGACGTGCCCGCCGAGCGCGCCCGTGCCGCCGGTGACGAGCGCGGTGCCGCGCGGCCGCCAGCGCGTCCCGGCGGGCGGGGCCGCCGCCGCGCGGACGAGCCGGCGGGCGAACAGCCCGGACGGCCGCAAGGCGACCTGGTCTTCGCCGTCGTGGCCGGTGAGCACGGCCGCGAGCCGGCCGGCCGTCGTGGCGTCCGCCACCGGGGGCAGGTCGACGAGGCCGCCCCAGCGATCGGGCTGGTCGAGCCCGAGGATGCCGCCGAGGCCCCACGCCATGGCCTGGGTGGGATTGACCAGCGGCTCGCCCGGGTCGACCGAGACCGCGCCGCGGGTGGCGAACCACAGCGGGGCGGTGACGCCCGCGTCGGCCAGCGCCTGGGTGAGCACGACGTTGGCGGCGAGCCCGGCGGGGAGCACCGGGTGGTCGGGATACGGGTCGTCGTCGAGCGCCAGAAAGGAAACGACGCCGGTCGGCGGCGCTTCGGCGGCCAGGAGAACCGCCAGCCCGGACCGGTCCTCAGTGGACACTTCGAGCACGCGGACGTCCGGACCGAGCAGCTCCCGCGCGGCCAGCCCGGCGGGGACCACGGCGAGCCAGCCGGCGTCGAGGCTCGTCGCCCGCGGCGTGGCCACGGGGCTCCACCGGACGTCGTACCGCAGATCGTCCACAGCGGACCGGACGACCGGTGTCGCCGACCGCGGTTCGAGCCAGAACCGCCGCCGCTGGAAGGGATAGGTCGGCAACGGGACCGTGCGCTTGACCGGGTAGCGGACCGACCAGTCGACGTCGTGGCCGTGCGCCCACAGCTGGGCCAGGGAGGTCAGGAACCGCCGGAGATCCCCCGCGTTGCGCCGCAGGGTCCCGACGACGGCGGCCGCGTCCGTGGCCTCGTCGAGGGTTTCCTCGATGCCCGCGCCGAGCACCGGGTGCGGGCTGACCTCGACGAAGAACCGGTGCCCGGCTTCGACGAGCGCCTTCGTGGCGTCGTGGAACCGGACGGGCCGGCGCAGGTTGCGGTACCAGTACCCGGCGTCCAGCGTGGCCGTGTCGATCGGCGAGCCGGTGACGCCGGAGAGGTACGTGATCGACGACGACCGGGGCCGGATCGCGGCGAGGACTTCACGCAGCTCGGCCTCGATCGCCTCGACCGCGGCCGAGTGGGAGGCGTAGTCCACCGGGATGCGGCGGACCCGCAGCTCGCCGGCGGCCGCGAGCAGCGCCTCGATGGCCTCGGCTTCGCCGGAGACGACGACCGAACCGGGCCCGTTCACCGCGGCGAGGGAGATCCGGCCGTCGTACGGTTCCAGCAGCGGGGTGATCTCGGCTTCCGGGGCGGCGATCCACGCCATCCCGCCCCGGCCGGCGAGGCCGGCCGCGATCGCCTTGCTGCGCAGGGCGACCACCCTCGCACCGTCCTCGAGCGACAGTCCACCCGCGACCACGGCGGCGGCGATCTCGCCCTGGGAATGCCCGACGACCGCGTCGGGCTCGACCCCGTGCGCCCGCCAGAGCGCCGCGAGCGAGACCATCACCGCCCACGACGCCGGTTGCACGACATCGACCCGGTCCAGGGCCGCCGCGTCGCCCAGGACCTCCGTCAAGGACCAGTCCACGTACGGGGCCAACGCGGCCGCGCACTCCGCGATCCGCTCGGCGAAGACCGGTGACTCGTCGAGCAACCCGGTCGCCATTCCCGCCCACTGCGCGCCCTGACCCGGGAAGACGAACACGGTCTCCCCCGCGGTCCTGGTGGTGACGGGACCGCCGGCGGCCAGCTCGCGCAGCCCGGCCAGGAGCTCGTCCCGATCGCCGACGACCGCGGCCCGGTACTCGAAGGCCGGCCGGGTGTGCACCAGGGACCACCCGACCTCGGCGACGCCGTGCCCGGTCTCCGCCAGCGCCGCCGCCTGCTCGCGGACGGCGGCTTCCGACCGGGCCGACAGCACCCAGGTGCCCACGGTGTCCGGCAGTGCGTCCACCGGGGGCTCTTCCGGTGCCTGTTCCAGGATCACGTGCGCGTTGGTGCCGCTGATGCCGAACGCCGAGATGCCCGCGCGGCGCGGGGCGCCGGTTTCCGGCCACGGCCGGTCCTCGGCCGTCAGCTCGACCACCCCGGCCGACCAGTCCACCTCCGCGGTCGGCTCGTCGAGGTGCAGCGTCCGCGGCAGCACGCCGTGGCGCATCGCCTCGACGACCTTGATCACCCCGGCGACCCCGGACGCGGTCTGGGTGTGCCCGAGGTTCGCCTTCAGCGAGCCGACCAGCAACGGCCGTTCGCGCTCGGGCCCGTACGCGGCGATCAGCGCCTGCGCTTCGATGGGGTCGCCCAGCGGGGTGCCGGTCCCGTGCGCCTCCACGACGTCCACTTCGGACGGCCGGAGCCCGGCCTTGGCCAAGGCGGCGCGGATCACCCGCTGCTGGGACCCGCCGTTGGGGGCGGTCAGGCCGTTCGACGCGCCGTCGGAGTTGACCGCCGACCCGCGCAGGACCGCGAGCACGGGGTGCCCGCGGCGGCGCGCGTCGGACAGGCGCTCGACCAGCAGGACACCGACACCCTCGGCGAGGGCGAACCCGTCCGCGGAAGCGGAGAACGGCTTGCAGCGGCCGTCGGGCGCGAGGCCGCGCTGGCGGCTGAAGCCGAGGAACTGGCTCGGCGTCGACATCACCATCGACGCGCCGGCCAGCGCCATCGAGCACTCCCCCGCCCGCAGCGACTGCGCCGCGAGGTGCAGCGCGACCAGCGACGACGAGCACGCCGTGTCGACCGTGACGGCCGGGCCCTCCAAGCCGAGGACGTAGGCGATCCGGCCGGAAGCGACGCTCGACACCGCGCCGGTGACCAGGTAGTCCTCCCCCTCGGAGCCGCCGCCCGAGCCGTAGGCCTGGTCGGTCAGGCCGACGAACACGCCGGCCGGGGTGCCGTGGAGCGTGGCCGGGTCGATCCCCGCGCGCTCGAACACCTCCCAGCAGACCTCCAGGAGCAGCCGCTGCTGCGGGTCCATGGCCAGCGCTTCCCGCGGGGAAATCCCGAAGAACGCCGGGTCGAACCGGGTGGCGCCGTCGAGGAACCCGCCGTGGCGGACGTAGGTGGTGCCCGGCCGGCTCGCGTCGGCGTCGTAGAGCGAGCCGACGTCCCAGCCGCGGTCGGCGGGCAGGCCGGAGATCGCGTCGACGCCGTCGGACAGCAGCGTCCACAGCTCTTCGGGGGAGGTGACCCCGCCGGGGAAGCGGCAGCCCATCGCGACGATCGCGATCGGGTCGTCCTCGACCGGCCCGGCGTCCACTGTGGACTCCGGCGTCACTTCGCCCAGCAGGAACTCGGTCAGCTTCGCGACCGTGGGGTGGTCGAAGACCAACGTGCTCGGCAGCTTCAGCCCGGTCACCGCGGTCAGCCGGTTGCGCAGCTCGACGGCGGTGAGCGAGTCGAAACCGAGGTCCTTGAACGCGCGTCGGACGTCGACGGCCTCCGGGCTCGCGTGCCCGAGCGCGGCCGCGACCTGCTGCCGGACCACAGTGGACACCAGCTTTTCCCGCTCGGGTCCGGAATGGCCCGCGAGCCAGTCGGACGCCGCGGCGGGTTCTTCGTGGGCTTGCGCTCCGGGCCGCTCGGCGAGCAGCGGGCTCGGCCGGACGGCGGTGAAGACCTCGGCGAACACCGGCCAGTCGATCTCGGCCAGCGCGACGAACGCCTCGTCGTGGTCGAGCGCCTGGCCGAGGCCCGCGAGGGCGGGCTCGGGCTCGATGACCGGGACACCTCGGCGCGCGAGGACGTCGTGCAGGCTTTCGGCGATCATGCCGCCGCCGGCCCACGGGCCCCAGGCCACCGACAGCGCGGTCCGGCCGAGCGCCCGGCGGCGCAGGGCGAAGGCGTCGAGGTAGGCGTTCGACGCGGCGTAGGCGGCGTGGTCGGCGACGCCCCAGACCCCGGAGATCGAGGAGAACAGCACGAACGCGTCCAGTTCGCGGTCGCCGAGCAGGTCGTCGAGGTGCCGCGCGCCGAGCACCTTGGCCCGCAGGACGTCGGCGATCGCGTCCGGGCCGGTGTCGGCGATCGCGGCGAGGGTGCCGACGCCCGCCGCGTGCACGACCGTGCGGAGATCGTCGATGCCTTCGAGGAGTTCGCGGACGGCGTCGCGGTCGGCGACGTCGCAGGCCACGACGCTCAGCCGGGTACCCAGCTCCGCCCGCAGTCCGGCCACGCCGGGGGCGTCGGCGCCGCGGCGGCCGGTCAGGACGACGTGCTCGGCGCCGCGGGCGACGAGCCACCGGGCGAGGTGCCTGCCCAGCGCGCCGGTGCCACCGGTGACCAGCGCCGTGCCGCGCGTCTCCCAGGTCCGGGCCGGTGCCCTGCCCCGCAGGGCGGCCGGGACCAGGCGGCGGGCGAAGACGCCGGACGGCCGGATGGCGACCTGGTCTTCGGGGCCGGCGAGCACGGCGGCCAGCCGCGCGAGCGTTTCGGCGTCCCACGTCCCGGGCAGGTCGACGAGCCCGCCCCAGCGGCCGGGGTGCTCCAGCGCGGCGACGCGCCCGAAGCCCCAGACCGCGGCCTGCTCCGGCTTCGGCGCCGGGTCGGTGTCGAGCGGGGCGACCGCGCCGCTGGTCAGGCACCACAGGGGTGCGTCGATGCCGGCGTCACCGAGTGCCTGGACCAGGACGGTCGCGCGGGTGACCGCGCCGACCGGGTCGTCGCCGGGCGCGGGCAGGGCGAGCACGCCGTCGGGGGTCAGGCCGGTCAGCCGTTCGGCGAGGGCCGCGCGGTCGTCGGTGGCGAGCACCTCGACGACGTCGGCGCCGAGTCCGTCGAGCGCGCCGGGAGCAGAGGTGACGACGAGCCAGGTGCCGGTGAGCGGGGCGGCGGCCGGCTCGGGCAGCGCACGCCAGGCGATGCGGTGGCGCCGGCTGTCCAGATCGGCTTGGCGTCGCCAGCGGGTCAACGCGAGGCGTGCGTCGCGCCACGGCGTGTCTTCGGCGAGGCCGAACGTGTCCTCGTCGAGCGCCGTCCAGAACCCGCTGTCGCCGTCGGGTTCGGCCGCCGGCTCGAGCCAGAACCGCTGCCGCTGGAAGGGATAGGTGGGCAGGCTCACCGTGCGCCGCGGGGGGTGGTGGGCCGACCAGTCGACGTCGTGACCGTGCGCCCACAGCTGGGCGGCCGACAGCAGGAACCGGCGGAGGCCGCCCTCGTTGCGGCGCAGCGTCCCGACGACGGCCGCGTCCAGGGTGTCCTGGAGCGCGCCGCCGAGGACCGGGTGCGGGCTGACCTCGACGAAGAACCGGTGGCCGCGCTCGGCGAGCACGTCGGCGGTCTCGTGGAACAGCACCGGCTGCCGCAGGTTGCGGTACCAGTACCCGGCGTCGAGCGTCGCGGTGTCGACGGGTTCGGCCGTCACGGTCGAGTAGAACGGGATTTCCCCGGTGCGCGGCCGGATCGGGGCCAGCACTTCACGCAGCTCGGCTTCGATCGCTTCCACGTGCGCAGAGTGGGACGCGTAGTCCACGGGGATCAGCCGGGCGCGGAGGCCCTCGCTTTCACAGCGGGCGACCAGGTCCTGCAGCGCGGTGGGGTCTCCGGCCACGACCGTCGAGGACGGGCTGTTGAACGCCGCGATGGAGATCCGGTCGTCCAGCAGGGCTTCGACCCGCTCGGCGTCCGCCGCGATCGACGCCATGCCGCCCTGGCCGGCCAGTCCGGCCGCGATCGCCTTGCTGCGCAGGGCGACCACCCGGGCACCGTCCTCGAGGGACAGTCCACCGGCGACCACGGCCGCGGCGATCTCGCCCTGGGAGTGGCCGACGACCGCGTCCGGCGTGACACCGTAGGACTGCCAGAGCGCGGCCAGCGACACCATCACCGCCCACGACAGCGGCTGCACGACGTCGACCCGATCCAGGTCCGCGTCCCGCAGGGAGAAATCCACAAAGGACTCCAAGGCTGCCTCGCACTCGGCGAACCGTTCCGCGAAAACCGGTGACTCGCCGAGCAGGCCGGCGGCCATGCCGGCCCACTGCGCACCCTGGCCCGGGAAGACGAAGACCGTGCGTCCGACCGGACCGGCGACGCCGGTGACCACCGACGCGCCCGGAGTCCCCGCGGCGATCTCGCGCAGGCCGGTCAGCAGCTCGCCGCGTTCGCCGACCACCGCGGCCCGGTGCTCGAACGCGGTCCGCGTCGCCGCGAGGGACCAGCCGACGTCGGCGACGCCGTGCTCGGTCTCCGCCAACGCCGTCGCCCGGTCCGCGACCGCGGCTTCGGAACGGCCGGATAGCACCCACACGCCCAGGGAATCCTCGACGACGGGGACCGGCTCGGGTTCGGGGACCTGCTCGACGATCACGTGCGCGTTGGTCCCGCTGATGCCGAAGGAGGACACGCCGGCCCGGCGGGGTGCGCCGGTCTCCGGCCACGGCTGCTCCGCCGCGGCCAGGGTCACCGCGCCCGCGGACCAGTCGATCCGGGGGCTCGGCTCGCCGGCGTGCAGGGTGCGCGGGACGACGCCGTGGCGCAGTGCCTGCACCACCTTGATCACGCCGCCGATGCCGGCGGCGGCCTGGGTGTGCCCGAGGTTCGACTTCAGCGAGCCGAGCAGCAGCGGCCGTTCGCGGTCCTGGCCGTAGGTGGCGATGAGTGCCTGGGCTTCGATCGGGTCGCCCAGCGGCGTGCCGGTGCCGTGCGCCTCGACGACGTCCACTTCGGACGGTGCCAGGCCGGCGTCGGCCAGCGCGGCGCGGATCACGCGTTGCTGGGACGGGCCGTTCGGGGCGGTGAGGCCGTTGGACGCGCCGTCGGAGTTGACCGCCGTGCCGCGCACGACGGCGAGCACCGGGTGGCCGTTGCGGCGGGCGTCGGAGAGCCGTTCCACGACCACGACACCGGCGCCCTCGGCCCAGCCGGTGCCGTCGGCGTCGGCCGAGAACGCGCGGCAGCGGCCGTCGCGGGAAAGGCCGCGCTGGCGGCTGAACTCGACGAGCATCCCGGGACCGGCCAGCACGGCCGCGCCGCCCGCCAGCGCGAGCGTGCACTCCCCCGCCCGCAGCGCGCGCACGGCGAGGTGCAGCGCGACCAGCGAGGAGGAGCACGCGGTGTCGACGGTCAGCGCCGGACCTTCCAGGCCGAGGACGTAGGCGATCCGGCCGGAGGCGACGCTGCCGGTCGTGCCGGTGAGCAGGTGCCCGCCTTCGCCGCCTTCGGCCAGCCGCGGGCCGTACTCGGAGTTCGTGGCGCCGACGTAGACGCCGGTGCGGCTGCCCTTCAGGGAGGCCGGGTCGATGCCGGCGTGCTCGAACGCCTCCCACGCGGTTTCCAGGAGCAGCCGCTGCTGGGGGTCCATCGCCAGGGCTTCGCGCGGCGAGATGCCGAAGAAGTCCGCGTCGAATTCGGCGACGTCGGCGAGGAAGCCGCCGTGGCGCGCGTAGGACGTGCCCTGGTGGCCGGGGTCGGGGTCGTAGAGCGCGTCGAGGTCCCAGCCGCGGTCGGTGGGGAGGCCGCCGATGACGTCGCGGCCGTTCTTGACGAGGTCCCACAGGTCGTCGGCCGAGCGCACGCCACCCGGGTAGCGGCAGCTCATCGCGACGATGGCGATCGGCTCGTCTCCGCCGGTCACCTGTGTCTGGTCGGCGTCGGTCGTCCCGGCCAGCATCGCGGCGAGACGGGCCGGGGTCGGATGGTCGAACACCGCGGTGACCGGGACCTTGCGGCCCGTCTCGGCGGACAGGCGCTCGCACAGCTCGACGCCGGTGATCGAGTCGAAGCCGAGGTCCTTGAACGACGCCGTGGGGTCGATCGCCTGCGGGCCGGGGTGGCCGAGGACCAGCGCCGTGTGGGCGCGGACGGTCTCGAGGAGGTCCTGGGTGGGCTGGGGGCGGGCCTCCGCCCCCCGGTCTCCAGTGTATCGGGGGGTACCGACGGTTTCGGTGCTGTCGAGTTCGGTGCTGCCGAGCCAGAAGCGCTCGCGCTGGAAGGCGTACGTCGGCAGGTCCACCGGGTGCGCGCCGGGGAACGTCCAGGCGACGGCGCCGCCTCGGGTCCACAGCTCGGCGACCGACTTCGCGAACCGGGCCGGGCCGCCTTCGCCGCGGCGGAGCGTGCCCACCGCCGCGGCCGGGCGGTCGTGGTCGGCCGCCGTCGCCACCACCCCGGCGACCAGCACCGGGTGGGGGCTGACTTCGGCGAACACGCCGATGCCCGCGTCCAGCGCCGCGCGCACGGCCGGGTCGAACAGCACCGGCTGCCGCAGGTTCGCGAACCAGTGGTCCGCGTCGAGGTGTTCGGTGGCGAGCCGGCCGCCCGCGGTCGACGAGTAGAACGGGATCGCCGACGCCCGCGGCCGGATCCCGGCGATCAGCCGCAGCAGCTCGTCCTTCAGCGGCTCGGCCTGCGCGGAGTGCGAAGCGTAGGCGATCGCGATCCGGCGGGTGCGCACTTCCCGTGCGGTCAGCTCGGCCTGCAGCTCGTCGAGGGCGTCGAGGTCGCCGGAGACCGCCGTGGTGGCCGGGCCGTTGACCGCGCCGACCGACAGCCGGCCGGCGTACGCGGTGAGCAGCTCGGTCACGGCGTCGACCGGCAGGTCGACCGACAGCATGCCGCCGTGGCCCGCCATCCGGCCGGCGAGCAGCTTGGCCCGGAGCGCGACGATCCGCGCCGCGTCTTCCAGCGACAGCGCGTCCGCGACGACGGCGGCCGCCAGCTCGCCCTGGCTGTGCCCGAGCACCGCCGCGGGCTCGACCCCGCGCGCTCGCCACTCGGCGGCCAGAGACACCGCGACCGACCAGAACACCGGCTGCAGCACGTCGGTGCGCTCGAGCGAGGGCGTCCCCCGGCGCAGGACGTCGACGACGTCCCAGTCGAGGTGCGGTGCCAGCGCGGCGGCGCACTCGGCCAGCCGCGCGGCGAACACCGGCGAGGCGTCGAGCAGCTCGGCGGCCATCCCGGCCCACTGCCCGCCCTGGCCGGGGAAGACGAAGGCCACGCGGCCGTCGCTCGTCGCCGCCACGCCCTGCGTGACGCCCAGTCCGTCGGCGACCGCGCGCAGCCCTTCGCGGCCGTCGGCGACCGCGCGGTGCTCGAACGCCGTGCGCCGGTTCGCCAGCGTCCAGCCTATGTCCACAGAGGACAGTTCCGGGTGTTCGTCCACATGCGACAGCAGGCGGCCCGCCTGCGCCCGCAGCGCCGCGGCGGTGCGGGCCGAGAGCAGCCAGGGCGCGGCCGTGTCCGGCGCCGCACGGGGTGGGGTCGGATCGGCCGCTTCGAGGACGACGTGGGCGTTGGTCCCGCCCATCCCGAACGAGCTGACCCCGGCGATCCGGCGGCCGGCCCAGTCCGCGGGCTCGGTCACCACGCGCAGGTTCAGCTCGTCGAGTGGGATCGCCGGGTTCGGTGTCGTGAAGTTGAGGCTCGCGGGCAGCGCGGCGTGCCGCACCGCGAGGACGGTCTTGAGCAGCCCGGCGATCCCCGCCGCGCCTTCCAGGTGGCCGATGTTCGTCTTGACCGAGCCGACCGGCAGCGGCTCGGCCCGCCCGGCGGCGAAGACCCGGCCCAGCGCGGCCGCTTCGATCGGGTCGCCGACCTTCGTGCCGGTCCCGTGCAGCTCGACGTACCCCACGACCGACGGCTCGATCCCGGCGTCGGCATGGGCACTCCGGACCGCGGCGGCCTGCGCGTCGGCGTCCGGGACGGTGAGCCCCTCGCCGGCGCCGTCGTTGGTGACGGCGGTACCGCGGATGACGCCGAGGATCTCGTCGCTGTCGGCCTGCGCCCGCGCCAGCAGTTTGAGGACGACGAGGCCGCCGCCCTCGCCGCGCACGAACCCGTTGGCGCGGGCGTCGAACGTGAAGCACCGCCCGTCCGGCGAAAGCCCGCCGAACTTCGCCGTGGTGACGGCGTTGCCCGGCGCGAAGATCAGGTTGACCCCGCCGGCGAGAGCGACCGGGCACTCGCCGCGGCGCAGGCTCTGCACCGCCAGGTGGACGGCGACGAGCGAGGACGACTGTCCGGAGTCGACGGTGAAGCTCGGGCCGTGCGCGCCGAGGAAGTGGGAGACGCGGTTGCCG
The DNA here is from genome assembly GCF_040675005.1 of Amycolatopsis sp. NPDC049691. Classification (NCBI taxonomy): domain Bacteria; kingdom Bacillati; phylum Actinomycetota; class Actinomycetes; order Pseudonocardiales; family Pseudonocardiaceae; genus Amycolatopsis; species Amycolatopsis sp. NPDC049691. The sequence goes on along the minus strand of NZ_JBFANX010000019.1, from coordinate 4,487 downwards.
AGCAGGCTGCGGTGGACCCCGGTGATGGTGTGGTGGCCGATCGCCCGCGCGTCGCTCGCGTGCACGAGTGCGGCGTAGTCGTCCCACATCGCGCCGACGAACACGCCGGCGGCGCTCCCGCCGAGGGTGGCGGGCACGATCCCGGCGTGTTCCAGCGCTTCCCACGCCAGTTCCAGCACCAGGCGCTGCTGCGGGTCCATCGCGGCGGCCTCGCGCGGCGAGATGCCGAAGAACGCGGCGTCGAACCGGTCGACCGCGTCGAGGAACCCGCCGTGCCGTACCCCGGTTTCCCCGGCGTCCCACCGGTCGGCGGGCACCTCGGTGATCGCGCTGCGGCCATCGGTCAGCAGCCGCCAGAACGCGTCGGGACCGTCCGCGCCCGGAAAGCGGCAGGACAGCCCGACCACGGCGACCGGTTCGCCCGGAGTGCTCGCAAAACCCGTCATCTCACGCTCCATCGGCGGGCGGCTTCCTTCCTGTGACGGCGGCTCGACGTCCACGGCACCACGGGCGCGGCAACGCTGTCCACGACGGACAGGTGAGGTCTAGTGCGGTGCCTAAAGGACTTCAGCGCGCCCAGGTGACGGGGAGGGCGTGCACGCCGTAGTGGAGCATGTCGTCGCGCAGCGGCACCTGGTCCGCCGGCACCGCCGGCCGCAGCTCGGGGAACCGCTCGAACAGCGCCCGGAAACCCACCTGCATGGTGAACCGGGCCAGGTGCTGGCCGATGCACTGGTGCACGCCGTGGCCGAACGCGACGTGGCCCTGGGTCACGCGGCCGAGGTCGAGCCGGTCGGGGTCCGGGAAGCGCTCGGGGTCGCGGTTGGCCACGGGGAGCGCGACGACCACCGTCTCGCCTTCGCGGATCACGTGCTCCCCCAGCTCGACGTCCGCCAGCGCCGCCCGGCTCGCACCCAGGTGCGAGACCGTCAGGTAGCGCAGCAGCTCCTCGACGGCGTTGGGCCACAACGCCGGATCGGCTTGCACCCGCGCCAGCTGCGCACGGTGCTCGAACAGCGCGAAAGTGCCCAGCGCCAGCATGTTCGTCGTGGTGTCGAAGCCGCCGCCGACGAGCGCCCACGCGAGGTTGACCAGCTCGGGCCGGTCGAGTTCGCCGGTGCTCGCCAGCTCGCCGAGCATGTCCTCGCCGGGGTCGTCGAAGGCCGCGTCGACGAGCCGTTCCAGGGTGCCGCCGACGACGGTGATCGCGGCGATCAGCTCGTCCAGGGTGTACCGCATGCGGGCCACGACGTTCAGGTGGTGCAGCAGCTCTTCGCGGTCGGACTCCGGCACGCCGACCAGCTCGCACATCAGCCGGGTCGCCAGCGGCTCGGCGTAGGCGGTGACCAGCTCGGCTTCCGTCCCGTGCGCGGCCATCGCGTCGAGCAGCCCGCCGGCGATGCGTTCGGCGGCCGGGACCAGCTCGCGGGTGCGCCGCACGGTGAAGTACTTCGCGATCAGCTTCCGGTACCGCGCGTGGTCGGCGCCGTCCATCTTCGGGAACGCGCCGGGCGCGGCCGGCTCCGGTTCGTAGGTGTCCATCGGGAACGGCGGCGGCACGGCGAGCGCGACGAGGTCGTTGCGGTGGCTGAACCGGGCGTCGGACAGCACCGCGCGGACGTCGGACAGCCTGGTCACCAGCCAGCCCGTGGCCGGCCCGGGACTGGCCTCGAACGCGAGCGGACCGACCGGCGGCCGCGTCCGGTACTCGTCGGGCGGGTCGAACGGGCAGCTGCGCTTGACGGGCAGCGAAAACGGCTCGGTCACTTCCGGCTCCCTCCGGCCAGCGGCGCGACCCGCGCCTCGATTTCGGCGGCGGCGCGGACCGCCCCGCCGGCGGCGTGCACCTCGCGCCGCATCAGGTCGACGCGCCGGCGCACGGCGTCGTCGCGGTCGACGGCGAGCACCGCGTCCCGGATGCCCGCGGCGGTCACCGTCTCCTTGTCCAGGGACACCCCGAGGCCGAGGCGCCGGATCTGCCGGGCGTTGATGTGCTGCTCCGGGTGGTGCGGCACGGCGATCACGGGGACGCCGAAGTACAGCGCCTCCATCAGGCTGCCCATCCCGCCCTGGCAGAGGAACACCGAGCAGTGCGGAAGGACGTCGGGGTGGGCGACCCAGCGGTGGGCCTCCACATTGGCCGGAAGCGGCCCGAGTGCGGCCGGGTCCACTCGCTTCCCGAGGGTGAGCACCACCTGCCACGGCAGGCCCGCGAACGCCTCGGCGCAGGTGCGGAAGAACTCCGGGCGGTCGTTGACGGTCGTGCCCAGCGTGATCAGCACGACCGGCCGCCCGTCGGCGGGCGGCGTCCACGAACCGGCGGAGCCGCCGACCGACGGCCCGACGAAGGCGAACCGGTCGTCGAAGGTCTGCCCGGCCGGCTGGAACGCCCGCGGCAGGAACACCAGCGTGAACTCGTCGCCGCCGGTGAAGAACTCCGCCAGCGTCAGCGCTCCGAGGCCGTGCCCGGCCAGGTGCTCGCCGAGCCGCGTGACGAACCGGGCGATCGCCGGGTGCGCCGGGTCGACCGGCTCGCCGAAGGTCTGGTTCTCCTTGGTGAGCGAGAAGTGCTCGTTCGACGCGGCCGTGGCCGACAGCTGCACGGTGGGCAGGTTCGCCTTCCGGGCCAGCAGCCGGCCCGGCGCCCACAGCGTCGTGTCGTAGACGAGCAGGTCCGGTGCGGGCAGGCGTTCCACGGCGGGCAGCACGGCCATGCTCTGTTCGAGCAGGTCGAGCGGCGCCCGCGCGGCTTCGTCGGCGTCGGTGATGTCCGGCTGCGCGGTGGACAGGTCGCAGCCGTAGTCCGCGGCGCGGGCACCGGTCGCGGCGACCCGGTCCGCGAACTCACCGGAGGTGAAGCAGGTGACCCGGTGGCCGCGGCGGACCAGTTCGGCGACCACCGGCAGCGCCGGTGTCATGTGCCCGTAGGCCGGGTAGGGCAGGAAGGTGATGTCGCTCATGACCGTTCCTACGCGGCGGGAACGCGCCGGCGCCGGTACCGCTCGATCAGCGAAAGCGCGGGCGAGGTGGCCACCGTGGTCACCAGGGTCATCACCACGAGCATCGCGAACATCGTCGGGCTGATCACCTTGAGGTCGAGCCCGATGTTCAGCACCGCCAGCTCGGTCAGCCCCCGGCAGTTCATCAACGCGCCCAGCGACCACGCGTCCCGCCTGCCGATCCCGGACAGCCGCGCCGCGGCCAGGCTCCCGCCCCACTTGCCCAGCATCGCCACGACGACGATCAGCGCGCACCACAGCCACAGCGTGGGGTCGGCGCCGATCAGGTCGAACTTGGTGCGGAGTCCGGTGTAGACGAAGAACAGCGGCAGCAGCAGGGTCACCGTCAGCGCGTGCATCTGCTCGGTCGCCTGGCGGATCGGCAGCGACCCGCGCGGCGTCACCGCGCCGAAGAGGAACGCGCCGAAGATCGGGTGGATGCCGATGGCGTTGGTGGCCAGCGCGGAGAGCAGCAACCCGGCCAGCAGCACGGACACCACCGCCGTCGTCGGCAGCGCCTTCTGGCCGTGGTCGGTCGGGGCGAACAGCCGGCGCAGCAGTGGCCGTACGACGAACAGCATCAGCGCGAAGAACGCGATCGTGAGCCCGATGGTCAGGCCGGTGGCGGCCAGGGAACCGGCACTGGCGATGGCGACGACGAGCGCGAGCAGGCACCACGCCGTGATGTCGTCGACGGCGGCGCAGCTCAGGGCCAGCGCGGCGATCGGCAGCTTCGTCATCCCGCGGTCGGTGATGATCCGCGCCAGCACGGGGAACGCGGTGATGCTCATCGAAATCGCGAGGAACAGCGAGAACGGCAACCGGTCGACGCCGGCGCCGAGCGTGGGGTGCAGGACGAACGCGAGCAGCACGCCGGACAGGAACGGGATCGCGACGCTCACGTGGCTCACCAGCACCGCGGCCTTGCTGCGGCGGCGGACCAGCTCGACGTCGAGCTCGTAGCCGACCAGGAACATGAAGATGACCAGGCCGATCTGGGCGAACGTGTTGATCGTCGGGGCCAGGGAGTCGGGGAAGATCCAGTGGTAGGCCGCCGGCCACAGCCAGCCGAGGAACGACGGCCCGAGCAGGATGCCCGCGAAGATCTCGCCGATCACCGTCGGCTGCGCGAGCCGCTTCGCGAGCGCCGAGAGCAGCCGGCAGGCCAGGAAGATCACCGGCAGGGCGAACAGCAGCTTGGCCACCGGATCGGGCGCGCCACCCGCGTGCCCGGTCGCCGTCGCGCCGCCGTCCGGGCTGGTGCGCAGCAGGAAGAACGCGATCACGACCGGGACGACCACCATGGCCAGGTAGGAGATCCACGCCCGGCCCCGCGTCCCGGCGGGTGATTCGGGCTCGGCGCTGGTGCGCTCGTCGAGCGATGACATGACTGGCCTCTCCGATCAGGGTGGTCGCCACGCCGTGGGGGGGGGTGTTCAAGGGTTAGTACCAGTCTTTTTCTACCCACCCGGGTGTGGGGGGGCGGGC
>NZ_JBFANX010000018.1:0-228025 GCF_040675005.1 Amycolatopsis sp. NPDC049691 | reverse complement strand
GTCCGGGCGGCTCGCACCGCCCGGACACCGCCGCCGATCAGCCGGCGACGAACTGCATGACCCACTCACCGCCGCTGTAGGGCGGTGCGGCGACGTTCAGCTCACCGTTGTCCGGGGCCGCCTTCCACGGGCCGAGCACCCGCAGCTGGTAGTTGCCGACCGGCACGCCCTTGAACGTCGCGTAGCCGTTCGCGTCGGTCCGGGCGTACGCGCGGATGTTCCCGTCTTCGAGCAGCACCAGGTTCCGGAACGCCATTCCCTCGCCGGCGTCCGGCGCGTTGTTGCCGTTCTTGTCGAGCCAGACCTGGCCCCGGGAGTCGGCGACCTTGCCGGGCACCTTCGCGGTGACGGAAACGTAGGGCGCACCACCGGTGTGGCCGTCCTGGGCGGTGCAGTCGAGCCCGGTGACGCCGGTGTAGGCCGCCTTGTCGGGCACCTTGCCCGTCGCCGTCAGCACGATCCGCTGTCCCGCGGCGAGCGTGCCCTCGCGGCGCTGGTAGCCGAACGCGCCCCACTGGTCGTCGGTCACCGTCAGCTCCGAGCCGAAGCCGCCCGCGTCGCAGGTGAGGAACAGGCCGGTCAGCGGCTTGGTGCCGGAGTTGGTCAGCGTGACCGTCGCCTTGCCGGTGTCACCGCCGGCGTAACTCGTCTTGTCCAGCGTGAGGGTCTCGTGCAGCACGTCGGACAGCGGACGGGTGGCCGCGACCTCCAACGCCGTGTAGGCGCCCCGGCCGTCGAGCCGCAGGTCCGGCAGGGCCGGGGCGACCCAGCCGCCGGGCAGCTGGTCGAAGCTCAGGTAGGCGGTCCGGGTCAGCGGGAGGCCGTCGTAGGCGAAGTGGCCGGTCGCGTCGGTGGTGGTGTACATCTCGAGCGTCGTGCCGACGCCGAAGAAGCGCACGCGGGCCCCGGCCAGCGCTTCCCCGGGCGACGGCTTGCCGTCGCCGTTGGTGTCCCCGTACAGCACGCCGGCGACCCGTTCGGTGCCGGTCGCGAGCGGCACGGTGACCCGCTGGACGTTGTCGCTGTAGTCGGTGTCGCCCGCGCCGTACACCTCGACGTGCACGACGGAGTCGCCGCGGTACGTCGACCCGAGCTGCCCGGTGAGGTGGAGGGTCCGGGTCTCCCCCTGCGCGATGGTGGCGCCGCCGCCGCTGTCGTCGAGGTCGCCCCACTGGTGCTGGTCGACCCAGAAGTCCGTGCCGGACTCCGAGTAGGCGGTCCCGAAGGCGCCGAAGACGACGGAGTCGCCGATGTTGCTCACGGTCACGTCGAGCCCGACGTACTCGCCCAGGAGCCAGTGACCCTGCTGGGCGACGACGCTGACCTTGAGGTTCGGGCCCGAGTCGGCCAGCGCCGGCGCGGCGCCCAGCCCGGTGATGAGAAGTGCGGCGGCCAGCACGGATGCCGGCCGCGTGAATCTGCCAATGGGCATGGTTTTCTTCCCCCTTTTGGGTTGTAGGGGGAATCTAGGACCGGCCCCCGCGTGCGAGGAGGCCGGAACGTTCCGCTGAGCCGGTAGGGCAACCTTTTTCGGGACTTGTGCGTTATCCCCCCTCACGAGCCTCCCGAAGCGACCTGCTCGCCGGCGGACAGCGGCAACTCGCCGACCACGGCGCCGGGATCGGCCAGTGCCGCGCCGAGCAACGCCAGCAAGCCCTCCTGCCAGCGCTGCGCCGAAGCTTCGTCGAACCGGTCGGCCGCGTACTCGACTTCACCCGCGAATCCGGTGGCGTCCTGCCGCATGCTCCACGTCAGAGCCACCTTCGCCGTGCCCGAGTGGACGAACTGCTCGACGATGTCCAGCCCGTCGATCGCCCCACCGTCCACCGGGGTGGACTGCAGCGCGAACATCGCGTCGAACAGCGGGTTGGCACCGCCCCGCTGACCCGCGCGCGCCACGCTCTCGACGACGTCGACGAACGGCAGCTCCTGGTGGCTCAGCGCCTCCGACAACGCCTCGTCGACCCTCGCGACCAGCTCGCCGAACCGCATGCCCTCGGTGCACCGCACCCGCAGCGCGACGGTGTTGACCAGGTAGCCGATCAGGTCCTCGGTGCCCGGCCGGTTGCGGCAGGCCACCGGCACGCCGACCACCAGGTCGTCCGCGCCGCCGGTCCGGTGCAGGGCCGCGAAGAAAGCCGCGAGCAGCACCGTGACGGTCGTCGTCCCGCAGGCGCGGGCCACGCGGTCGACCGCGGCCGGGTCGACGGCGCCGGTGGGCAGTGCGATGGCGAACCCGGCGGTGCCGACACCTCCGTCCGCGGCGCGGGAGCCGAGGTCGAGGGGTGGCAGATCACCGGCCAGCCGGGCCTTCCAGTAGGCACGCTGCTCGTCCGCTTCGGCGCTCTGCAGCCACCGCTCCTGCCACGCGTGGTAGTCGCCGAGCTGAACCGCCGGCCCGGGCAGCGAGCCGCCGCTGTAGAGCAGCGCGAACTCACGCCAGAAGACGGCCAGCGACCAGGCGTCGAACACCGCGTGGTGCACGTTGAGCAGCCACAGGCACTCGTCCGCTCCGACGCGGAAACAGGCCGACCGCAGCAGCGGGCCGGCCGCCAGGTCGAACGGCCGCGCCGCGTCCTCCCCGGCCAGGCGGGCCGCCTCGGCGAGGTCGGCGACGTCGGTCACCGTGGTCCGGACCGGGCCCGCCGGCCGGACGCGCTGCCACAGCTCGCCGTCCTGGGTTTCGAACACCGTGCGCAGCGCCTCGTGGCGGCCGGCGATCGCGGTCAGCGCCGCGTCCACGCGGTCGAGGTCGAACGGGCCACGGACGCGGTAGCCGACCGGGATCGCGTAGAGCGGCGCACCGCGGTGCACCTGGTCCAGGAACCACAGCGCCCGCTGGCCCCGCGACGCGGGACGCCGGTCGCCGCGGGCACCCGACGGCCCGACCGCGCCCGCCGACGCGGCGCGGCCGTGCTCCCGCTTCACCAGTTCCGCGAGCCCGGCGACGGTCGGCGCCGCCCGCAGCTGCGCGAACGTCAGCGCCACGCCGGTCACCTCGGCGACCCGGCTGAGCAGCTGCAACGCGCGCAGCGAGTCGCCGCCGGCCGCGAAGAAGTCCTCGTCACGGCGGGTGGGCGCGCCGTCGAACACGTCACCGGCGAGGGACACCAGGACCCGCTCCAGCGTCGTCATCCCGGCGGTGCCGGTGCCGCGGGCGCGGGTCGCCGCGACCGGCGGGAGCTGGGCGCGCGCCACCTTGCCGTTCAACGGCGACCGGGGGATGCGGTCCAGCAGCACGATCGCCTGCGGCACCATGGCCTCGGGCAGCCGCCCCGCGAGGTCGGCCCGGATCGCCGCTTCCGACACCGCGTCCCCGGCCTCGACGTAGGCGACGAGCCGCGAGCCGAAGGGCGGGTCCTCGACGGCGACGACCACCGCGTCCTTGACGCCGGCGCAGTGGTGGATGGCGCTTTCCACCTGGCCCGGCTCGACGCGGTGCCCGCGGACCTTGACCTGGCGGTCGGACCGGCCGAGGAACACCAGGGTGCCGTCGGCCAGCCTGCTGCCGCGGTCGCCGGTGCGGTACATGCGCGCACCGGGATCGCCGAACGGATCGGGCCGGAACCGCTCGGCGGTGACCGCGGGGGAAGCGTGGTAGCCGCGGGACAGCACCGGCCCGCCGATCCAGATGTCGCCCGGCAGGCCGTCCGGCACCGGCCGCAGGTCGTCGTCGAGGATGTGGAACACCGCGCCGGCGAACGGGCGGCCGATCGGCACCAGCGCGTAGCCGTCGAGGTCCGGGTCCGCCACCTCGGCCCCGGGGCGGTGCAGTGCCACGCTGATGGTGGTCTCGGTCGGCCCGTAGTCGGAGACCCAGTCGATCCGCTCCGCACCGGGCAGCCGGAACCAGGCGGCCAGCTTCTCGACCAGGATCTTGTCCCCGCCGATGAACACCACGCGCAGGGAAGCCGGCAGGCGGACCAGCCCGGCGGTCAGGTCGTCCACCCACTGGTGCCAGTAGGCGCTGGGGAGGCTGACCATCGTCACGCCGAGCCGCTCGATCAGCTCGGTGAACTCGATGCTGGTGAACCGGCTCCGGTCGGGCATGACGACCGCGGCGCCGGCGAGCCACGCGGGCAGGATCTCCTCCAGTGCGGCGTCGAAGGCGATCGCGGTCGACTGGAGCACCCGGTCCTCGGGCCCGAGCTTCAGCTGGTCGCGCAGGGACGCGCCGTGGTTGGCGAAGCTGGCGTGCGCGACGGCGACCGGTTTGGGCTTGCCGGTGGAGCCGGAGGTGAAGATGCAGTAGGCGAGGTTGGCCGGGTGGACCGCGACCGCCGGGGCGGTGGTGGGCCCGTCGGCCGGATCGGTCCCGGCCAGGTCGACGACCGGCAGCCCATCGGGGTCTACTGTGGACCGTTCATTCCGGACCAGCAGGGTGATCCCGGCATCGGCGATCATCGCCTCGGCGGCGGCGCGGGGCAGTGACTGGTCGATGGGCACGTAGACACCGCCGGCCTTCCACACCGCCAGCATCGCGACCAGCACCTCCGCCGACGGCTCCATGGCCACCCCGACCAGCCGCTCCGGCCCCACCCCGCCGGCCGCGAGCAGGTGGGCGAGCCGGTTGGCCCGCACGTCGAGTTCGCGGAAGGTGAGCGTGCCGCCGTCCCAGACCACCGCGACGGCGTCCGGGGTCGCCGCGGCCTGGGCTTCGATCAGGCGGTGCACGCCGGGGGCGGGCGTCATCCGGCGCGCTCCACTTCGGATTCGTGCAGCAGCGGGCGCTTGCGGTCGAGGAACCCGAGGATCGCGGGAACCGGGCTGACGACGCGGGGCCGCGCGGCCAGCTTCTCCCGGTTCCGTTCGTTGACCTTCGGCATCTGCGACCAGTGCGTACCGGGGCTGAGGTGGTGTTCCTGGTGGTACCCGTCGTTGAACGCGATGAAGTTGTAGAAGCGGTTGTAGTAGCTCACCGAGTCGGACGCGCGGTCCTCGGGGTTCGCGCCGTAGTGCCGGTAGTAGTTCTGCACGTTGACCAGAGCCAGCGCCAAGAAGAACGCGGGCAGATAGCACAGGAGCGTCCACTGCCAGGAGATGACGGCGAACGCGGCCAGGGACAGGCAGTGCGCGGCGCGGTCGGCCCGGACCTGGCGCAGCTCCCGGGTCCGCCGCTGCTCCCGGCGCGAAGCCAGTGACAGCAGCGACTCCTCGCGGGGACCGACCTTCCAGAACCGGACCGTGGAAGCCACGTCCTTGGCCCGGCCGACGACCGAGTCCACCGCTCCGCCGAGTGCGTACGGCAGCAGCGGCTCGTGCTGCCCGTTCTTGCCGCGGCGGTAGGTGGACGACGTGTCGCGGGTGCGGCCGTCGGCGTCCTGCCGGTCGTTGTTGAAGCGGTGGTGGTTGCGGACGTGGCTCAGCTGGTAGGCCTGCACGGACTGGCCGATGTTGACGGAGTTGACCAGCGACACCACGGCGTTGAGCCGGTCGCTGCGGAACCACGGGACGTGCGTGAAGAGGTGCGACACGACGATGATGTTGTAGGTCATCATCAAGGTGAGCAGCACCCCGCCCCCGACCTCGACCGGGAGCGGGGCCGCGTTCCAGGTGCTCGCCAGCGCGAACGTCACCGCGAACTGCGTCAGGCTTATTCCGACGAGGATCGAGTCCTTCGGGGTGTTTCTCCAGATCTTCACCAGTCACCCTCTCCGCTCAGAAATAGGAACACAGGCTGCCGCGCCGCCGCACGTCCACGGTCGCGCAGTGGAAGGACCCGCCGAAGCTGTTGAAAGACCGGAAGGGGCACGGGATCGCGGTCATCCCCCAGTCCTCGGCGAAGCGGCGCATCGGCTCGTCCTGCGCCTCCACCAGCATGCGGTCCTCGTCGATCATGAGCACGTTCATGTTGATCCACTTGCTGGTCATGTACAGCGGGTGCCCGTCCGGGATCACCGGTCGCGGCGCCGTGCGCACTTCCCAGTCCTTGAAGATCTTCGGCACCTCCGGCACCCGGTCGGGGTGGATCAGCAGCTTGCCCGGCGCCAGCGGCATCACGCTCGCGTCGATGTGCATCGGGTGGTCGTCGGCCAGTTCGAGCTCGTGGACCTGGTAGGCGTCCCCCAGGTGCCGACGCACCCACTCGATGCCCATCGCGTTGGTGACGTGGCTGCGCTGGGCGAAGATGTCGCGGCCGCACCGGATGAAGTCGGCCGCGTCGAACGTGGGCTCGAATTCGGTGATCACCGAGCGGAACGGCTCGCCTTCGGGCTGGTCGGTCCAGCCGTCGACGTACAGCTCGTCGGACAGCTCGGGCTTGGGCGGCGAACTCCACCGGGCACCGCGCCGGAAGTACTCCTTGAGCAGCGGCCGGTACGCCGACGCCGCGTGGTGGCGCGACCGCCAGGCCATCGGCGCCTCGATGACGTCGTCGCCGACCACCAGCAGCAGGTCCCGCGGCATCGCGTCGTACAGGCCGGTGCTCGTCCAGCCCGGCGCCCCGTAACTCCGGCTGTGGTCGCGGGGTTCGGGTCTGCGGACGGTGACCCCTTCGCCTTCCAGGATGGCGACGAGCTGGTCGAGCTCGTCGCGCGCGGCCGCGATTTCCCCGGCGGGGAACGGCTGTCCGGCGCGTTCCCGGAACACCGCCCGCTGCTGCGGGGACAGCGGCGCGCCGACTTCGACGTGCCACGGCGGGAAGCGCGCGCCGTCGACGATGCCGACGATCACCTCTTCCAGCGGGTCCCATTCGTTGTAGGCGCTGACCGGGCATTCGGAATCGACCGAGACCTTCGGTCCGGGCATAGCGGCTCCTTCGTGGTCTGATGTCCGCGACGCGGGGCGGTTCAGGCGCCGTGCGCCATGGCGGTGCGCAGGCTCACCGGCCGCATGTCCGTCCACAGCAGGCCGATCCGGTCCAGGCAGGCGGATCGCGGCGCGGGCTCGCCGACCCGCTCCCACCCCGCGGGCGGTTCCCGGTCCGCGGGCCAGATCGAGTACTGGTCTTCGTCGTTGCGGACGACGAACCAGCTTTCCCCAGTGTCCATCGTGAACTACCCCCAGAAGATCGATGTTCGGCGAGCGGTGCCGCCGTTGTCAAGGGGCCGGCTCACGCCGCCGGCGTGAACCGGTAGGCCTCGCGCAGCTTCGCCAGCGCGCCCTCGCTGATCTCGGCGGGCTTGCTGCGCCCGATGTTCTCGGCCACGGCGTCGTTGAACGAGCCGACCACGCGCTTGACCTGCTCCAGGTTCATCCCGCGGCGCATCAGGTAGAAGACGCTCCACAGCTCGAAACCCGTCTGCGGCAACCAGTGCGGGTCCCGCACCGTCGCGAAGAGGTCGTCCACGATGCCGATCGCCGTGTCGGCGTCCATCGTCTTGTGCGACCAGGTGAACATCGACCCTTCGATGCCCAGCTCCTCGCGGCGCTCCCAGACCGGCGTGATCGGGTCCGCGTACCACAGCTGCGCGCGGAAGAAGTCCGGCCGGGCTTCCTCCAGCAGGCCACGCGTTTCGGCCACGGTCTCCTCGGTCTCGCCGGGGAAGCCGACGATCAGGTTCGCGTGGGTGACGATCCCGTTCTTCTTCAGCGCCGGGATGGCCCGGAGGTAGTCGGCCCGCCGCGCGGTCTTGTTCATCGCCTCCAGCATCCGGTCCGAACCGGACTCGACGCCGAGGAAAACCCCTTCGCAGCCGGCTTCCGCCATCAGATCGATGACCTCCTGGTCGCCGTGGTCGCTGCGGTAGAAGCAGTTCCACCGGAAGTCGTACTTCTTGTCGATCATCATGCGCAGGATCTTCTTGAAACGTCCTTTCGGGACGTTGCAGGTGTCGTCGATGAAGGTCAGGTTCGTCACCGACTCGTGCTCCCGGATCCGGTCCAGCTCGGCTTCGACCTGTTTCGGCGAGAGGTACACGTACTTGCCGGCGCGCGCGGGGAACCCGCAGAACGCGCAGGAGTACGGGCACGACTTCGAGATGCGCAGCGAGACGAAGTTGCCGAGCGAGGAGAACCGGCCGTAGTCGACCATGTTCTCGTCGAGCGGGTTCGACTCGAACTCCTTGGGGTTGAAGACGAATTCGCCGCCGTCCCGGTAGATCACGTTCGGCACCCCGCGCGGCTGCCTGCCCTCGCGCAGGGCCGTCAGCACCCGGCCCAGCGCCAGCTCGCCTTCGTTGCTGTCCACGTAGACGTCCGCGCCGAGCAGCGTGAACAGCGCGTTGAGGTCCTTCTTGGACAGCTGCTTGCCGTAGTTCTGGACGAACGGCCCGCCGACGACGACGGTCGTCTCCGGCGAGTGCTCGCGGACGAACCGCACGACCTCCATGACCGGGGTCGGGGTGACGTACAGCGTCGTCGTCACCGCCACGGCGAGCGGCTTCTCGGCGAGTTTCTGCTTGAACTCCTCTTTCTCCTCCTGGAAGAGGTTGACGTAGTCGAACGACAGGCCGTGCCGGCTCAGGAACGAGCCGAGGTAGGTGATCGTCGGCCAGAGGAACTCGAAGTTGTGGTAGCGCCGCGTGTCGCCGCGGGCGTCCGGCACCTCCAGCCGGTTGAAGATGTCGAGCGCCCGCATGGGCGTGCCGTCCCACTGCACGTAGCTCAGGGCGAGGTCCCGGAAGGCACCCGAGTCCGTGCCCATGCGTTCCACCATTTCGACGTGGGTCGGGAAATGGCCGTCGTTGTGCCCGACTATCAGGCAGTCCACCATGGTGCGCTCCTCACTTTCCTTGTTCCGCCGTCCGGTTGCTGGTTCCTACCTCCACTTGATGCCGTCGTCGAGAACGCCGGCGACGGTGCGGTAGCGCTCCCCGAGCTCCGCCAGGGACGCGCCGTCGAGCCAGATGTCGAAGACCCGCCCCAGTGAGCCGGTCCGCCAATCGAGCTCGTCCTTGCGCACGCGGTCCACGCCGAACACCCCGGGAAGGGCACGCAGTTCGCGGATCGGCGGCGCTTCGGCCACGGCGGTGGCGCCCACCGGCGGCTGCACCCAGACCACCATGGCCAGCCGGCCCGGCGCGCCGAACCCGCCGGACAGCGGGTCGCCCAGCGCGGTGTCCACGGCGAGGCGGACCGGGTCGGCACCCGTCGCCCGCGGGACCAGCCGCTCCAGCGCACCGCCCAGCCGTCCGTTCACCTCGATGACCTGCGGCCCACCGGGCGTCATCTTGATCTCGGTGTGCACCAGGCCGATCGTGATCCCGACCGCCTTGACGGCGCGTTCCGCCAGGTCCGTGACCGCGGCCGCGGTCTCGCCGCCGGGGAGCACCGGGAAGACGACCCCGCCTTCCCGGAACGGCGGTGCCGGCGGCAGCCGCGCGCTCATCCCGAGGTGCCGGATCGCGCCGCCGGAAACGACGCTTTCCACCGAGAGGTAGTCGGCCAGCCAGTCCACTTCGTACAGTGGGGCGCCGGGGAGGTATTCCTCCGCCACGTAGGCGACGCCGGGCGTGAGCTCGGCCAGCCGTGCGGTCAGCTCGTCCCTCGACGCGACGAACACGGCGTCCTTGCTGGCGGCACCCACGTCCGGCTTGACCACGGCGGGAAACGGGACATCGGCCGGCAGCGCAACGGTTTCCCGCCGCTCGAGGGCGAAGCCGAAGGTGCGGACGTTGCCGACGTCGGCGGCGTTCAGGCACCGGCGCTGCTTCAGCTTGCTCCGGAGCACCGCGCACGTTTCCCGGCTGTTGTAGGGAAGACCGAGGGCTTCGGCGATGGCCGCCGCGAACTCCATCGTCGAGTCGGAGAACGTGACGACACCGTGCGGCTCGAGCGGTGCGAGCTGCTCCAGCACCCGCGGCAGGTCCCCGTGGTGCGCCACGACCGGCGCCAGCTCGCGCAGCATCGGCACGGCGGGCGCGATCCGCCCGTCCCGCTCGTCGACGAGGAAGGCGAAGCCGGTCCGCCCCTCGCAAGCCGCCGCCACCCGGACCGGGCTAGCGGCTCCCCGGGTATAGGGAACTATCAGCATCGCGTGCCTTCCCTGCTAGTTCTTGCCCGTCGGCGGGCGCGCCGTGCCAGGACGACCAGAGCCGTGCGTAGGCACCCCCCGTTTCGATCAGCTCGGCGTGCGAGCCGAGCTCCACCACCCGGCCGTCCTCGACGACGGCGACGCGGTCGGCGTCGAAGGCGGTGTGCAGCCGGTGCGCGATCGCGATCACCGTCCGGCCGGCCACCAGTGCGTTGAGCGACCGCTCCAGGTGCCGCGCCGACGTCGGGTCGAGCACCGACGTCGCCTCGTCCAGGACGAGGACCTCCGGGTCCGCGATGACGAGCCGGGCGATGGCCAGCTGCTGCGACTGCGCCGGGCTCAGGCCGGTGCCGCCGGCGCCCACGACGGTGTCCAGCCCCTCCGGCAGCGCCTTCACCCACTCCTTCGCGTCGACGGCGTCGAGCGCCGCCCAGATCGCCTCGTCGTCGGGAGCGCTGCCGGGTCTCGCCGCCAGTTCCAGGTTCTCCCGCAGCGTGCCGCCCAGGACGTACTGCTCGTGGCTCACCAGGGCCACCCGGCCGCGCAGCTCGTCGAGGGGCAGCTCGATCAGCGATGTACCGCCGAGCCGCACCGAGCCGGAGCCGGGGCGGTGGATCCCCGCCATCAGCCTGCCGAGGGTGGACTTGCCCGCCCCGGACGAGCCGACGATCGCCAGGCGTTCCCCCTGCCTGACGGTGAGGTCGACGCCGTGCAGCACGTCCGGGCCGTCGTCGTAGGCGAAGGTCACCTTGTCGACGACGAGGTTCCGTTCGCCGTCCGGCGTTCGCTCGTCGGCCGCGTGCGCCCGGACCTCGCGGTCCGGCGGCACCTCCGCCACGCCGATCAGCCGCGCCAGCGACACCAGGCTCGTCTGCACCGTGTAGAGCCAGTCCCGCGCCTGGGCGAGGGGCTGGGCGATCTGCTGCGTGTACAGCACGACCGCGGTCACGACCCCCAGGTCGGCCCAGTCGTTGACGTAGAAGTAGCTGCCCAGCAGCAGCGCGGCGATGGTCGGCAGCCGGTAGCCGAACTCGACGGACGGCAGGAAGACCGTGCGCAGCCGCAGCGTCCCGATGTCGGCGTCGTACGTGCCCTTGACGGACGCGTCGCCCGCCTCGATCCGCCGGTCCTGCAGGCCCAGCGCCTCGATCGTCGCCGCGCCGGCCGTCGACGCCGCCAGCTGCTCGGTCACGTCGGCCGCGGCCGCGTTGTAGGCGAGGTAGGCGGCGGTCGAGCGGCGCACGTACCAGCGGGTGGCCAGCACGACCGGGGGCACCGCGACAAGCATGACCAGCGCCAGCCCCGGCGAGGCCACGAGCATGCCGACGACGGTCAGCGAGACCGTGAGGACGGCGGTCACGATCGCCGGCAGCGCGTACTGCGCCGCTCGTCCCATCGAGTCGATGTCGCGGGAGGCCCGGGAAATGAGGTCACCCGACCCGGCGGCTTCGGCGGTCGACAGCGGCACGGCGAGGACGCGCTCGACGAACTCTTCGCGCACCTCGGCCAGCACGGCCTGGCTGAGCTTGCCGCCCTGCACGGTCGCGCCGCGGATGAGCAGGGCCTCCAGCACGACGAAAGCCAGCAGCGCCAAGGCGATCCCGGTCACGTGCGCGACGGTCGTCCCGGCCACCACCGTCTGCACGAGGTCGCCGAGCAGACGGGGGCCGACCAGCGCGGTCGCGGCCGCGGCCGCGTTCATCCCGATCGCGCCGGCGAGCAGCCGCGGGTGGCTCCGCAGCGCCTTCAGCGCGTACCGGCGGGCCGACTTCGGGTCGGCGATGGGGAGGATCTTGACGGACACCGTGGCTCACTCCCCGCCGCGGTCGACGACGGACCGGTAGGCCGGGCAGCCGGCGAGCAGTTCGCGGTGGGTGCCCACGGCGGTGACCACGCCGTCCTCCACCATGCAGACCCGGTCGGTGTGGTCCAGCACCAAAGCGCTCGAGGTGAAGACCACCGTGGAGCGGCCCCGGCGGTGCTCGGCGAGCCGCTCGGCGATCCGCGCCTCGGTCAAGGCGTCCACGGCGCTCGTCGGTTCCACCACGACCAGCGTCTCCGGGTCGGCGGCCAGGACGCGGGCGAGCCGGAGCCGCTGCTGCTGGCCGGTCGAGAGGTTCTTCGCCCCGTTCTCGAGCACGGTCTCCAGGCCGTCGTCCAGACCGCTGATGATGTCGACGGCGGCGCTGGCGTGGATGGCCTTGGCCAGATCGGCCTCGCGGCCGGGCGGGGTGAGCTCGCGGGCGAGCGGGCCGCCGAAGAGCGTGTCCTCGTTGCGCGCGAGCACGATGCGCTTGCGCAGCCACGGCAGCGGCAGCTCCGCCAAGGGCACGCCCCCGAGCGCCGGGCTGCCCGAGTCGGTGAACCGGGTCAGCCGCCGCGCGAGGCCGTCCGCGTCGGCCGCGTCCGCGCAGACGACCCCGAGCAGGCCGGTCCGCGGCACGCTCAGCTTCGACCGGCCGTCGGTGAGCCGCGCGGTGGCGGCCGTCGCCGCGGGTGGCGGATCGGCGGGCACCATGGGGAACTCGGGTGCCAGCCGCAGGAAACCGGCGACCTTCCCGGCCGCCACGTACGCGCCCGTCATCGCGTTCGCCGCCTGCCCCAGCACCGAAAGCGGGAGGGTGAGGAAGGTGGCGTAGCCGTAGAAGGTGATCATGTCGCCGACGGACAGCTCGTCCTTGATCACGAACGTCGCCGCGAGCCAGGTGACCACGGTCGCGAACACCTTGGGCGCGAGCACCTGCATGGAGTCGAACCACGACTGGACGCGGGCCACCTGCTCCCCGGCCGTGCGCAGGCTCTGCGACTTCTCGCGGTAGCGCCGCCCGAAGGACCGTTCGCCGCCGATGCCGCGCAGCACCCGCAGGCCCGCGGTGATGTCGACGGCCATCGCCGTCAGCTGGGACTGCGTGCTCCGGTAGCCGGATTGCCGCCGGTGCAGGACCTTCGTGAGGTAGGCGGTCGTGGCCATCAGGACCGCGGTGCCGAGGAAGACGGTCAGGCCCAGCGGAAGGGAAACGCTGAACATGATCACGCCCACCACGCAGATGGCCCCCACCGCGCCGACGGTGATCGAGAGGTTCTGGAAGCCGCCGCTGATCGACATGATGTCGGAACTGCCGATGGTCGCGACCTCACCGCCGGCCACCACCTTCGGCAGCGTCGCGCCGAGCTTGACGACGTGCCGGGTCACCACCTGGACCGTCCGGTATTCGGCGGCGTAGACGTTGGCCATCGCGCTGCGGTGCCGGCACAGCCCGGCGCCGATGGTGAACGCCGTCAGCAGCAGCGCCAGCATGGTCCAGCGGAGCAGTTCGCCGGCGTCCTTGTGCGCGATACCGGATCCGATGGCCTGGCCCAACACGGCGGGCATCAGGGAGAGCGAAACCATCCACAGCACGCCCCACCACGCACCCGACGCCACCGACTGCCATTGCCGGCGGCACAGCCACAGCAGGTACCGCGCCGCGGAACGGTTGTCGGGAATGCCCGGATCGGGCACCGGATATTTCTTCACGCTTCCCTCATTGCTCGGACGGGCTGGTCCGGTCGCGTCAGACCCCACGCGAGCCACCGGCCGAAATCGTCGACGAGATCGTGCACGGTGGCGGGCGACAACGCCGACTTGTCGTATTCCCAGTAGGTGTGCAGCCGCCCCTCCACCATTTTGACATCGACGATCAGGTCGAGTTTCGGCTCCCGGGTCGGGAGCAGGATCCGCTTCGCCGGCACACCGGCGAAGTCGAGGACACTGCCGCCTTCGTCGTGGTAGGAAAGCATGATCTCATAGAGAGCACGGCCCCGGCCGTCCCGGTGGGAAGCGCGGGCGTTCACCACTTCTTCCACCCGGAAGTCGGTCCGGGTGAGGGCGTCGGAGATCCGCAGGTGGTTGTCGCGCACGATTTCGGCGAACGTCGAGGCGCCGCCGCCCGCGGTCGTCCGCATCGGCAGGGTTTCCATGAACAGGCCGACGGTCTCGCGGTAGGTCGCGTCGAGCCGGTTGGTGACGGGAACCCCGACGACGACCTCCGGTTCGGAGCTCATCGCGCAGACGGCGAGGGCGAGTGCACTGTGGACGACGTTGAACTGCGTGACCCCGAACCGGCGGCACGTTTCGCCCAGCCGGTCGAGGAGTTCGCCTTCGAGCACGCGGTGGACGACACCGGCCGGTTCACCGGCGGGGCTCTCGGCCCCGGCTCGGGGCAGACCGTGCCCGCCCGGGATTCCCGCCAGGGTTTCGATCCACCACTCCGTGTTGGCCTTCGCGCTCTCACTGGACATCCCGGCCGCGTACTGTCCGAACGGGACAGCCGGGCCGGGTTCGGCCGTCCCGGTGGCCACGATCTCCGCGTAGCACCGGGTCAGGTCCGTCAGGACCACCTTCTCCGACCAGCCGTCGAAGACGATGTGGTGCACGGCGATCTGCAGGTCGGCGGAACCGTCCGGCAGGCGGTGGATGAACGTCCGGCTCAGCGGCCCGCGGAAGACGTTGACCGCGCTGTCCCGCCGCGCCAGGATCCGCGCGAGCGAATCGTCGCGGTCGTGGCACCGGACGATTTCCACGCAGTCGCCGCTCGCGATCGCCTCGCCCGGCACGAGCACCGGGAACCCGGACGATTCCGAGATCTGGGACTTGAGAATCGGGTGCCGGTCCAGCACCGCGATGACGGCGGAGCGGAGGTGGCCGACATCGATGCCCGCCTCGATGTGGAAGCAGAGCGAAATCGCGTGGTCCGCCCCGGTGCCCAGCTTTTCCAGGAAGAGGAACCGCCGTTGCGCGTCGGTCAGCTTGACCTCGCCGCGCTCGTTCGCCGCCGGGACGACGTCCGGTGCGGGCACCGCGGCCGAATCGGGCGTGATCAGCGCGCACTGCTCGTCGAGCGTCACGTGGCGGTAGAGCATGTCGAGCGTGACGCCGGCCTCGAACTCCTCGTTCACGCGCATCAGCAGCAGCGTCACCAGCAGCGAATTCCCGCCGAGGGAGAAGAACGAGGCATCCGTCGGCAGCTCGCGGGCCGCGCCGAGGACCTGCTGCCAGATCGCGGACAGCCGGCCCAGGACGTCGCTCGGCCCGGTACCGGTGCCCGGCTCGGCCGCCGGCTCCGGCGGGGTCGTCAGCTTCCGCACGTCGACCTTGCCGTTGGCGGTCAGCGGCAGCTCGTCGAGCAGGGTGATGACGTCCGGCACCATGTAGCTCGGCAGGGTGCGCCGCAGGGTGGTGCGCAGCTCCGCCTCGCGCTCCGGGGTCCGCGGCATCGGCGTGGCGGGCACGATGTACGCGCACAGCCGCCTGCCGTCCTCGGACACCGCGCAGGCACAGGCGAGGACCTCGTCGACGCCGGCGATCGCCGCCTCGACCTCGGCCAGGCTGATCCGGAACCCCCGGATCTTGATGTCGTCGTCGCGGCGGCCGTGGTAGCGGAACCCGGTCCCGGCGAACGAGGCGACATCGCCGGTGTAGTAACCCGGTGCACCGCCCAGCGCCGGTACCGCCCGGAACCCGCTCTCGCCTTGGCTGCCGAGGTAGCCGGACGCGAGCGAGGCACCGGTGACGACGATTTCGCCGCGCTGGTGCGGCACGCAGACCATCCCCCGGTGCAGCACGGCTACCGTGGTGTTGCAGATCGGGGTGCCGATCGGCACCGAGCCTCGCCGGGTGTCGCGCTCCGCCACCTGGTGCACGACGCACCCGACGGTCGCCTCCGTCGGGCCGTACTCGTTGAAGAAGCTGCTTTCCCCGAACGCCGTGAACCAGGGCGCGACGACGGCGGCGCTCAGGTCCTCGCCCCCGATGACGAAGACGTGCCGGGCGTCCGAGGGCTGCCGGGTGGCCCCGACGTTCGCCAGCGCGACCAGGTGCGACGGCGTCAGCTTCAGCAGCAGCCGGGCGCCGCGCTGCCGCCCGAGCACCCGCTGGAGACCACCGATTTCCCGGCCTTCGTCCACCAGTTCCAGGGTCAGGCCGGCGGTCAGCGCGAAGAGCGTCGTGGTGACGGTCGCGTCGAAGGACTGCGGACTGGCCACCACCGCGACCTGTGGCCGCGGCCCGAGGTAGGTCGCGGTGCAGTGCGCCAGGTAGTTCAGCACCGCCCCGTGGCTGACGGCCACGCCCTTCGGCCGGCCCGTCGAGCCGGAGGTGAAGATCACGTAGCACGGGTCGTCGTGCCCGACCGCCACCCGTGGCCCGGCCGACGGCGTGCCGGTTGCCGGGATCTCGCGCCGGCGCACGACGACGACGTCACCCGGATCGGCGGGCAGCCCGCCGTCTTCGGTGACGGCGAAGCCGATGTGGTGTTCGCGCAGGAGCGCCGGGGCGTTCAGCCGCAGGTACTCCGAATCCATCGGCACGTACGCCGCGCCGAGCTTGTTGACGGCCAGCATCGTCACGAGGAACTCGGCGGACCGCGTGAGGCAGACGGCCACCAGGTCGCCCTTGCCGACGCCCTTTTCCCGGAGGAGGGCGGCCAGTGCGGCCGATCGTGCGTCCAGTCCGCGGTAGTCGTCGGCGCCGCGGACCGCGGGGTGGTCCGGCCGAGCGGCCGCCCTGCGCGCGAAGGCGTCGAGGTAGCTGCGGTCCGTCAGGGGTACCTCCGGGCCGCTCAGCACCGCGCCGCCGGCGTCGGTGCCGAATTCGAGCCGCTCCAGCGGCACCGCGGGGTTGCCCACCGCGGTCTCGACGAAGGACGCGAAGAGCTTCGCCATGCCTTCGATGCGGTGCGCCGAGAACAGGTTCTTGTGGTACTCCCAGAAGATCACCAGCCTGCCGTCGGTCACCCGCGAGTTGAGCAGCAGGTCGAACTTCGACTCGACCGTCGCCGCCTTGATCGGCCGGGCCCGGCAGTCGTGGAACGCGAACTCGCTCGGCCCTTCCGGCTGGAGGGCCAGCATGATCTGGAAGATCGGGTTCATGCCCGAGACGCGTTCCGGGTTGACGTGCTCGACGAGCCGGTCGAACGGGACGTGCCGGTGCGCGAACGCGTCCCGGAAGAACGCCCACTCCGCGGCGACGAGGGAGTCGAAGGACTTCGTCCAGTCGATGCGGTGCCGGATCGGCACCGTGTTGACGTACATGCCCATCGCCGCGCTGTCGGCCTCGGTCTCCCGGCAGTCGAAGGGGGCCCCGATGACGACGTCGTCCTCACCGGACAGGAACGAGAAGAACAGGCCGGCGAGGGCGTTGAACACCACGAACACGGTGGTCCCGTGCCGCCGCGCGAGTTCGGTGAGGGCGTCCGTGGTCGCCGCGGACAGCTCCGAGCGCAGGGATTCGCCGTCGTGGGCGGTGCGAGCCGAGCGCTCGCCGTCCAGCGGCAGCGAGTGCCGCACGGGCGCGCCCACCAGCTGCCTCGCCCAGAACTCCAGGCTTTCGGGCCCGGGCCACTCGGTCCCGGCCAGGTACCTGAAGAAGGTGGCGCCGTCGTCGCGCCAGCGCGGCGCGCGGCCCCGCAGGACGGCCTCGTAGCAGTTCCGCAGGTCTTCGATGAGGACGGCTTCGGACGCGCCGTCGGTGATGATGTGGTGGATGCACACCATCAGGTAGTGGGTGCCGGGCGACGCGGTGACGAGGGCGGCCTCGACGAGCGGCCCGGTTTCGAGCTCGAAGGGGCGGTTGATCCGCTCCATGAGGATGCGCTCGGCGCGCTCCCGGGTCAGACCGGGGATCTCCATCTGCGACAGCGTGAAGTCCATGCTGTCGCGCAGCCGGAGGAAGACCGTGCCGTCCTCTTCGCGGAAATGGCTCCGCAGCACCCCGTGGTGCGCGACGACCTGTTCGAACGCCGTCCGGAGCGCGGTGACGACCAGCGGACCCGTCAGCTCGAGCAGCAGCGTCGTGTTGTAGAGCGTCGACGGGCCCGACGCCTTCGCGATCGTCCAGAACCGTTGCTGCAGCGGGGAAATCGGCAGTTCACCGGCGAACGCACCGCCGGGCGCGACGGGACGGCCGGTCTCGTCCCGGCTCGACTCGACGAGCTCGGCGAAGTCGCGCAGCCGCGGCCGGTCGAAAACGGACTTCGCGCGCAGCTCCCGGCCGAACGCCCGGTTGACGGCGTGCACGTAGCGGGCCGCCAGCAGGGAGTGCCCGCCGATCGCGAAGAAGTCGCTCTCGCGGTCGATCCGCGCGGTCGTGCCGAGCAGTTCCCGCAGGATCCCCGCCAGCGTGGCCTCCGTCTCGCCGACGAGTTCGCCGAGCGCACCGGCCGTCTCCTGCCGGGCCGCGAGCGAGCGCAGGGCGTGGTGGTCGAGCTTCCCGGTCCGGGAAAGGGGGAACGCCGGCACCACGACGATCCGGTCCGGGCGCAGGTGCGCGGGGAGCGGTTCGACCGCTGCCGCGGCGGCGCGGGAGGCCGGCCCGCCGTCCGGCTCGCTCGCGGTGGGGGTGCTGCTCAGGGGCGTGCTCCGCCGCTCGGACCGGCTGGCGACGGCCGCGCTGTCGGCGTACTCCGCGGCGCCGGGCCGGAAGAGCACGACGTCGAGCTCGCTGACCGACCCGCTGTCGTCCCGCGCGTAGTGCGCGCTGGTCCGCAGCCCGTACGCGGCCGCGGTCGTCCGGAGCCGGTCGAAGGCCTGGTCCGGCTCGGCCGGTCCCGGTGCCACCAGGCCCGCCTTCGCCTTGCGGAGCCGGTCGCAGTGGCCCGCGGTCCGCGGGTTGCGGACGCCCCGGACGACGACCGTGTCGACCTCGCCGCCGGCGAGCGCCTGCCACAGCCCGTCGGACTCGCCGAGGTCGCCGTGGCGCTCCTCGACGACCTCCGGCCGGTGCAGCCGGCCGGGCTCCTTGGTCAGGACGACGTCGTAGCGGAAATCGAACAGTTCGTTGGCCACGGGACCGACCCGGGGCAGGACGCTCACGCCGGCCACGCTGTCGCGCCGCGCGGCGAAGCCGCTCCAGTACCCGTCGGAGATCAGGAGTTCGCCGACCTGCCCGGCGTGGGCCTGCGCGGCCTGCAGCCGTTCGAGGGCATCGCTTCGCGGATCCCGCGAGTCCACTATGGACAAGCTGAACTCGTCCAGCAGGTCGTAGTTGCGGACGTCCCCGACGAAGACGTGACGCACGCTTTCGACGGCGAGCACCTTGTCCAGCACGGCTTCCAGGTAGTCCAGGTCCGGGAAGTACTGGACGACCGAGTTGACGACCACGGTGTCGACGCCGGCCGCGCGGATGCGGTCGACGTGCCGGTCGATGTCGATCGCCTCGCAGGTGAAGAACGACAGCGGACCGGTCTCGATCTTCCGGGCGTTCTCGGTGTTCCTCGCGATGATCTGCGGGGAGAAGTCGCAGGCAAGGTAGCTGTCGACGCGGCGGCTCAGCGGGTAGGCGATGATGCCGAGTCCGCAGCCGATCTCCAGGACGCTCTTCGGTTCGAGGGCGGAAATCCGTTCCAGCACGTTGGAAAGCCAGTGGCGCATCTGGTCTTCGGGCAGCTTTTCGCCGGTGTAGGAGCTGACCCAGCCGGACACGTTGAACTCGATGTCCCCGGTCACGCGCTCGGCGTAGGCGAAGTCGTAGACCTCCCGCCACTGCTCGACGATCGCGGCGGCGTCGATCTCCGGGGTCGCCCGCGCCGAGTCGTCCGGCTGGACGAACGCCACCATCCGGTCGCCGGTGAGCAGGACCTCGGCCCGGCCCACGCCCTCCGCGGCCTCCAGCGCGGCCTTCACCTCGCCGAGTTCGACGCGGTACCCGCGGACCTTCACCTGGCTGTCCCGCCTGCCGAGGAACACCAGCCCGCCGTCGTTGCGCTGCCGGACCCAGTCCCCCGTCCGGTAACCGCGTCCGTCCGGCCCGGTGAAGAATCCGCCCGCCGCCTCGCCGAGGTAACCGGCGGCGACCTGGGCGCCCCGGATCACCAGTTCGCCCGCCGTACCGAAGGGCGCCGGGGCACCGTCCGCCGTCTCGATCGCGTAGCCGACCGCCGGCAGCGGCCGCCCGATCGGCAGCGCGCGGGTGTCCGGCGGGTCGTGCACGTCCGCGACGAAGACCCCGACCGTGGTCTCCGACGGCCCGTAGTGGTTGTACACCGCGACCGAGGCCGGTACGTCCCGCAGCGCCCGGATCACCGCGGGCGAGGCCGCCTCTCCCCCGAGCACCAGGACCTTGCCGGGCAGCAGCTCGGTGACGGGGTGCGTCTCGAGCAGGGCCTCCAGGTGGGTCGGGGTGATCTTCAGGACGTCGGTGCCGTGCCGGCGCAGGAAGCCGCGCAGGGCGGCGCCGTCGAGGACGTCGTCCCGGGCCGCGATGTCCAGCCGCCCGCCGGTGGCGAGCGCGCCGAACAGGACCGTGTTGCCGAAGTCGGTCGTCACGCTCGACTGCCAGCAGTACCGCGCGCCCGCGGGCAGCCCCAGCCTGCCGATCACCCCGCCCAGGTACGCGCGCAGGTTCCCGTAGGTGACCCGCACGCCTTTGGGCCGCCCGGTCGAGCCCGACGTGAACACGTAGTAGAGATCGGCGTCCCCGGCCGCCGGCACCCGCGGGCCGGCGTCGTCCGCGGCCAGGGTCCGCACGTCGAGCACGGTCAGCAGGCAGTGCGGCTTGGCGGCCTCGAGCACCGCGGCCCGCCGGGCCGCGCCGTCCTCGGGGTCGACGACGAGGTACGAGCCACCGATCGCCATGACGGCCGCGATCGCCTGCACCAGCTCGACCGACCGCGGCAGTTCGAGGGCGAACACGCCGCCCGGCCCGTACTTCCCAGCGAGCGCCGCGCCGAGCTCACCGGCCCGTCGCGCGAGTTCGCCGTAGCTCAGGTGCCGGGTACCGTCGCTCACGGCGATCCGGCCCGGCTCCTCGGCCGCGACCGCCTGGATCCGTTCGAGGACGTCGATCTCGTCGGCCGTCCCGGGGTTTTCGGTGTGGACCGCCCCGCCGGTCAGCGACGTCCTCAGGTCCGCGACGGAAACGCCGATGCCGCCGGAGACGACCTCGATGATCCGC
Source organism: Amycolatopsis sp. NPDC049691 (assembly GCF_040675005.1). NCBI lineage: Bacteria > Bacillati > Actinomycetota > Actinomycetes > Pseudonocardiales > Pseudonocardiaceae > Amycolatopsis > Amycolatopsis sp. NPDC049691. The sequence goes on along the minus strand of NZ_JBFANX010000018.1, from coordinate 207,182 downwards.
GCGAGCCAGCCCGCCCACCGCTCGACGGTCTCCTGTTCGAAGAGGCTGCCGTCGTAGACCCAGAGGATCTCCCGGTCCCGGCCCGCCTCGCCCGAGACGAAGACCTCCAGGTCGAACCGGCTGCGCTGCTGGACGTCCGGCAGGACGTCGACCGCCACCCCGGGCAGGCTCGGCCCGGCCGCGCCGAAGTTCTGCAGGGCCAGGACGATCTGGAAGAGGGGCGACCGGTCGGTGCGCTCCCCGGCCACCGCTTCCACGACCCGTTCGAAGGGCACCTGCTGGAAGGCGTAGCCGAATTCGATCTCGGCCAGCTCGGCGGCGAGCACCTCGCCGAACGTCCGCTCCGGCCGGACCGCGGACCGCACCGCGATCATGTTGACGAAGAAGCCGATGGTGTCCTGGATGTCCGGCAGCTCGCGGTTCGCGATCGGGCTGCCGATGATCGTCTCTTCCCGGCCGCTGACGATCGCGACGAGGATCGCGAGGGCGGTGTGCAGCCCGGCGAACTCGTTCGCCCCGGCGGCCACGCAGTTCTTCACGAAACTGTCGTAGGTGTCCCCGGCGACGGGCCGCCGGACGAGGACGCCGGCGACCTGGCTCGGCGCGTCGCGGCTGCCGTCCACCGGCAGGCCGTGCACCAGCGGCGCGCCGTCCAGGCGCTCCCGCCAGCGATCCGCCAGCGTGTCCAGGACGTCCCCGGTCAGCACCCGGCGCTGCCAGCGCGCGTAGTCCACATAGGAACAGCCGGCGTCCGCGGGACTCGCGTCCGGCGTTTCGTAGAACCGGCGGAGCTGCCGCCAGACCAGCGGCATCGACCAGCCGTCGCACGCGATGTGGTGGATGTTCAGGACCACATAGGACACACCGGGGCCGGTGATCAGCCGGCACCGCACCGGGATCTCCCCGCCGAGGTCGAAGCGGTGGCCCGCCTCGGCCAGCTGGGCCGCCCGCGCCCTCGCCAGTGCGTCCTCGGCCGTGTCCGCTTCCTCGTGGCCGATCGCCAGCTCGGTGTCCAGGACGAGCTGGCCGGTCGCGTCCCCCGCCATCCGGTAGACCGTGCGCAGGACGTCGTTCTCGGCGACCACGCGACGCAGCGCCGCACAGAGCCGTCCGGAGTCCACGTCCCCGCGGATGCGCACCACCGTGACCGAGTTGTACTCCTCGGACCGTTCGGCGATCTCGTCGAGCAGCCACAGCCGCTCCTGCTGGTAGCTCAACGGCGCCGGCGCACCGCTTTCGGCATCGGCCGTGCCGATCCCCGGCGACTGGGCCAGCAGGTGCGCGATGATCTCGGCCTTGTTCCGCCGGACGAACGCGGCTTCGGCCGGCGTCGGCCGGCCGGGACCGGCCGAGGTGAGCCGGCCGCCTTCCAGGCGGAACCGCACCCCGCGGCGGCCCAGCTCCTGGACGAAGGACAGGACGTCCTGGCCTGCGCCATCGGGCACCATCGCCATCTGCTGCTCCCCCGTCACCGGCGCGTCGAGTCCACCGTCGTCCGCGCGCTCACCAGGGAACTCAGACTCGCGACGGTCTTGAACGTGGTGGCGGTGACTTCGTCGAACGCCAGGCTGACGCCGAACTCCTCGTGGATGAAGGCGATCATCTCGGCGGTGTTGAGCGAATTCAGGATGCCGAACTCCAGCAGCGGCGTGTCGACGCCCAGCTCGCCTTCGGGGTCGCCCGCCAGGAAACTGGTGCGGATGAAGGACAGCAGCCGGGTCGCGACCTGGTCGGGCTCACGGGGCGTATCCATGGGTGCCTTCCTTCTCGGCGGCCCGCGCTCGCAGCGTGCCGGTGGCGATCTTTCCTCGGGCGGTCCGCGGCAGCTCCGGCACGAACCGGAGGTCCTGCGGGATCAGGTACGGCGGAACGCGGCCGGCCAGGTGGCGCCGCAGGGAAATCTGGCCGAAGGCCGTCTCCGGGCGCCGGACGACGAACGCCACGAGCCGCCGCTCCAGCCCGTCTCCCACCGCGACCACGGCGACGTCCGCCACGCCGGGGTGGCTGTGCAGCGCGGTGGCGACGTCCCCGAGGTCGATGCGGTTGCCGCGGATCTTCACGACGTCGTCGCCGCGGCCGAGGTAGTCGAAGGAGCCGTCATCGCACACGCGGACGCGATCGCCGGTGGCGTACGGGCCTTCTTGCTTCGCCCGGCCCCAATAACCCTGGAAGACGGTCGGCCCGTCGACCACCAGCTCGCCCTCCTCGCCGGGGCGGGCCACCGTCCCGTCCGGACGCCGGGCCCAGACGCGGTTGCCGCAGCACGCCTCGCCGATCGGCACGGGCACCTCGCGCTCCAGGTCCGCCGCCCGGACCTGCCGGTAGGTGCACACGTTCGTCTCGGTCGGGCCGTACAGGTTGAGCAGCCGAGCCGTGGTCCACCCGGCCAGTTCGCGCACGTACGCGATGGGGAACGGCTCGCCGGCGAACAGCACGGCCCGCAGGGCTTTCGGGGCCGGCCCGCTCGCCAGCTCGCCGTCGCCCTGCATCAGCATGAGCACGGACGGCACGGAGTACCAGACGGTGATGTTCTCCTGGTGGAGGAAGTCGACCAGGCGCTTCGGCGTGTACGCCGCGTCGGGCGGCACGATGGCGACGGTCGCGCCGGCCGCCATCGCCACGTAGATGTCCAATACGGACAGGTCGAACGAGAACGGCGCGTGGTTGGCGAAGACATCCTGCCGATCCGCCCGGAGCTCCCCGGCGAACCACCTGATGAACGCCAGCGCGTTGCCGTGGCTGATGCACACGCCCTTGGGGACACCGCGCGAACCTGACGTGTAGAGCAGGTACGCGAGGTCTCCGGAGGCCGAGCGCACCGGCGCCGGCGGAGTCGGGGCGCCCACCGACCGCGAATCCAGGTCGACGCACGCCACGCCGTGGAACGCCGGTTCACCGGCCGCGACCGCACGCGGCGCGCACAGCACCCGGGCCCCGGCGTCGTCGACGATCCGGCGGACGCGGTCCGGGGGCGCGAGCGGATCGACCGGGACGTACGCGGCTCCGATCCGCAGGGCGGCCTGCATCACCGCGATCACGTCCGCGGACTTCGGCCTCCAGAGCACCACCCGGTCGCCGCGACGCACGCCGGCGGCGCTCAGCGCGCCCGCGAAGAGATCGGCTCGCCGGTCGAGCTCGCCGTACGTCACCTTCTCCTCCGGCGTCTTGACCGCCACGGCGTCGGGCCACCGCGCGGCGGCGGCCACCAGCAGGTCCTGCAGGTTGTCGGTCATGTCAGATCCCGAGGCCCTTCACGACGAGCTCGCGCTGGATGTCGGTGGTGCCCGAGAAGATGTGCAACGGCAGGGCGTCCAGCAGCTGCTGCCCGATACCGTCCGCGGCCAGGTAGCCGCGGGCGCCGAAGACCTTCACCGCGTCCACACCGTTGTCGACGGCCGCCTCCGCCACGGCGGCCTTCGCGAGCGCCGCGGCGGCTCCGGCACCCGGGTCGTCCCGGTCGATGAGCCAGCAGGCGCGGTACATCAGCAGCCGGCTGCTCTCCAGCCGCTGTTTCATCACGGCGATGCGGTGCGACACCGCCTGGAAGTCGCCGAGCCGCCGGCCGAACTGCCGCCGGCCGCGCACGTGGTCGACGCAGCGTCGCAACTGGTGGTCCATGACCCCGACGAAGATCGCCGGCAGGCACGCCCGTTCCCAGACCATCGACTTCGCGAACACGCCGCTGCCCGCGTTCTCCGCGCCGAGCAGGTGGTCGCGGGGAACCCGGCAGCCGGTGAACTCGACGACGGCGGCCGCGCACCCCGTGAGGCCCAGCTTCTCCAGCGGCTCCGCGACCCGGACGCCGGGCAGGTTCGCGGGTACCGCGAACGCCGACATGCCGAGGTGCCCTCCACCGGGGGTCGTCATCGCGTACGTCACGTAGACGTCCGCGAGACCGGCGTTGCTCACGAAGGACTTCGTGCCGTCGATCAGGTACGAGTCGCCGTCCGCCACGGCGGTGGTGGCGATCCGGCTGGTGTCCGAGCCGGCCTGCGCCTCGGTCATCGCGTTGCCGGCGACCACCGCGCCGCTGCACAGCCCGGCGACCAGGTCGGCCCGCACGTCGCCGTGTGCGTGCTCGGCGAGCACGATGCCGCAGGCCAGCAGGTGCGCGGCCAGTCCGAACAGCAGACCGGGATCCGCCCCTCCCTGAGCCAGCGCTTCGAAGGACAAGGCGGTGTCGAGCGCGCCCAGGCCGCCGCCACCGTGTTCTTCCGGCAGGCACAGCCCGGTCACGCCCAGCTTCGCCGCCGTCTCCCACGCGCTCCGGCCGCCGGCCTCCCGGTCCGGAGTGGACAGCAGGGGGCCGCTGTCCCGCAGCCTGGCGACGAGGTCCCGCTGCTCGCCGGTGAGCTCGAAGTGCACCGCGTCACCCCCTCACGCCGTCGCCGGCGCGTCGGCGGTGATCCGCAGCACCGCCGACTTGTAGGTCAGCCCGGGGGAATACCCGCTCAGCAGCACGTGATCGCCCGCGCCGAGCGCCCCCTCGGTCAGCAGGTGGTGCAGCGCGACGAAGTGGTCGCTGGCACCGAGGTGCCCGATCGTGCGGGCGAAGTCCCAAGTGGACCGTTCGAAGGGGAAGCCGAGCAACCGCAGGTACGAGATGGCCGACTGGCGCGGCATTCCGTGGGTCAGCACGTACTTGACGTCCGCGCGCGCCACGCCCGCTTCCTCGAGCGCGCGGTTCGCGCACTGCGTGATGCGTGCGTTGTGACCCGCGAGGAAGCGCATCCACCAGCCACCGGAGATCGCCGCGTCGCGGAAGCTCTCGGCGCGCGACCGGAAGTCGACCGAGGTGCCGACCGTGACACCGGGCGGGAACAACGGCAGCCCGGACCGGTGCGCACCCTCCATTTCGGAATAGCTCGCCGAGCAGAGCGACCGCAGCTGCACCGGGCCCGGGGCGCGGCTGACGGTGACCGCGCTCGCACCGTCGCCGAGGTAGGCCAGGCCGTCGCCGAGCTGCCACCGGTCGATCAGCGGGGTGCCGAAGTTGTCGCTCGCCACGATCAGCGCGGCCGTGCCCTCCGGCGCGGCCGCCAGGTACGGCACCGCGAGCTCCAGCGCGGTGAAGAACCCGTTGCAGCCCTGCCGGACCTCGACCGCGAGCACGTCGTCGCCCAGCAGTTCCCGCTGCACGAAGTACTGCGGGCCCCAGCCGTCCGGGCCCTGGTGCCAGACGCCCGCGTAGAGCAGCAGGCGGATGTCGGCACCGGCGAGGCCGCTGTTCTTGATCGCCTCCGCGCCCGCCCGCACGGCCATCTCCGTCGCCGGCAGGTCACCGGCGACCGCGACGCCGCTGATGCCGGACCGGGCCGAGGTCTCCTCGTCCACGAGCCCGCGCCGCGCGGCCGACCGGACGCTCACCGCGTCCGGCACGAACGTGCCGATTCCCGCCAGGTGGATGCCGTCCACCCGGGTACTCGTGCCTGTCGTCTCCGTCATCCGCTGTCGGACTCCCCAGTGTCCACGCGCAGCCGCGCCGTTTCCGAACTCGTTGTCCGCTACCAGGTCCCGTGGTGCTCCCCGGAAGCCGGCAGGCGGGCGGCCGCCTGCTCCGCGTCGATCGCCGCCGCCAGGCGCCCCAGCGTTCTCAGCGTCATGACGGATTTCATCGGGATGTGCACCCCGAAGGTCTCCTTGACGAGGGTGGCCAGCTTGAACGCGTCCATGCTGTTCCCGCCCAGCTCGAACAGGTTGGAGCCGCTGTCGACCTCGTCGACGTCGAGGAGTTCCCGCCAGATCGCCGCGAGCCGCTCGGCGATCCCGGCCGGCGCCTCCGCCGGCTCGGCCGCCTCGGCACCGGCGAACAGCGCGGCGGTGTCGACTTTTCCGTTGGCGTTCAAGGGAAACTTGGCGACCAGGTGCACCTCACCCGGGATCGCCTGCTCCGGCAGGTGCGACCGCGCCGCGGCCAGCAGAGCGTCGACGTCCAGCCGGCTGCCCGAAGCCCGGACGAACGCGGCGAGGGTCGGCGCCCCGCCGGCGTGCTCCCGGACCACCACGACCGCGCGGTTCACCCCGGGATCCTTTTCGAGCACGGCCTCGACCTCGGCGGGCTCGATCCGGACGCCGCTGATCTTGACCTGGGAGTCGAGGCGCCCCAGGTACTCCAGGACGTCGTCGGTGCGCATGCGGACCTTGTCGCCGCTGCGGTAGACCCGCCCGAGCCCCGAACCCGCCGGCCCGGCGACGAACCGTTCGCGGGTCAGTTCCTCGTCGAGGTAGCCCTCCGACAGGCACGCGCCGCCGATGAGGAGCTCGCCCGCCTCGCCGCGGGCCACCAACCGGCCGTCCTGGCCGACGACGCACACGTCCACGCCGGGAACCGGCCTGCCGATGGGCGGAGCGCTGCCGTCGGCCCTGGGTTCGATGACGGCTCCGGTGGTGATGATCGCCTCCGCCGGCCCGTAGACGTTGCAGACCTTCGCGGTGACCTCCGGCGACGGCCGCCGGCGCAGGCGTTCCCCGCCGATGTACAGGCAGCGCAACCGCAGACCCGGCGGCCACGGCCGGGACAGCACCCGCTCGGCGACCGGGGTGGCGACGTGGGCCACCTCGACCTCCGCCTGCCGCAGCCACCGCATGAGCGCTTCCGGGTCGTACCGGACCTCGTCCGGGGCGACCGCGAGCGCCGCGCCGGAGCTCAGCCCGCACCACAGCTCCGAGATGTGCGGGTCGAACTGCGCGGCGACGAGCAGGCTCAGCAGGTCACCGGGGACCACGTCCGCGGTCTCGTTGTAGTAGCTCACGGCGTTGGCGAGCGCCGCACCGCCCACGGCCACGGCCTTCGGCGTTCCCGAGGAACCCGACGTGAGCACGCTGTAGAACGTCCCGGCCGGAGCCGCCACCGCGCCGGGCGGCGGGTCGAGGAAGGCCGCGGTCACTTCGGCCACGGCGTTGGCGCCGTCGGCTGGCACCTCCAGCCGCCGTGCGCGGCCTCGGCCCGCGACGAGCTCCGGCGGGCCGATGACGACGGCGGTGCGCACCCGGCCGAGCAGGTCGTCGAGGCGTCCGGCGCCCACGCGTGGCCCGAGGGGCAGGTACACCGCGCCGAGCCGCGCCACGGCGACGGCGATCGCGACGAGCGTGGCGGACCGGTCGAGGCAGACCGCGACGGTGTCGCCGGGCCGCAACCCGGCGGAGAGCACGCCTTCGATCCGGCGCGCCAAGCCGTCGAGTTCGGCATAGCTCCACGACCGCGGTCCGTCCACCACGCAGCGGGCCTCGGGAGTCCCGGCCACCCAGTGCTCGTACCGGTGCAGGACGTGCTCCACGGCCGGCGCCGGCTCGCCACGGGCGACGCTCAGCGCGGACGTCACCGCTCCACCGCTCGCGCGGACAGTTCGGCCTGCGCCCGGACGATGTCGGCCTCCGCGGCCGGGTCGTCGTCGAGCAGCCCGTCCGCCCACTGCTCGTAGGCGCTCAGGTCCAGCAGGCCGTGCCCGCTGAGGTTGAACAGGATCGTCTCCGGCGTGCCGGTCTCGCGCGCCTCGACGGCGCGGTCGATCACGTACCGGATCGCGTGCGCCGACTCCGGCGCGGGGATCACCTGCTCCGCGCGGACGAACTCGGCGGCCGCGTCGAAGACCGACTTCTGTCCATACGCGACAGCGGAGATCAGCCGCTCGTGGTACATCCAGCTCACCACCGGGGCCGCGCCGTGGTAGCGCAGGCCGCCGGCGTGGATGGCGGACGGGACGAACGTGTGGCCGAGAGTGTACATTTTGGACATCGGGGTGTTGCCCAGCGCGTCGTGGTGGTCCCACGTGTAGATGCCGCGCGTCAGCTTGGGACACGCCTTCGGCTCGACCGCGACCAGTTCCGTCGCGCGCCCGGTGAGCTTCGAGTGGCGGAAGAACGGCATCGCGATCCCGGCGAAGTTGCTGCCCGCGCCCAGGGCGCCGACGACCACGTCCGGGTGGTCGCCGACGTCCCGCAGCTGCGCCAGCGCCTCCTGGCCGATCACGGTCTGGTGGAGCAGCACGTGGTTGTCCCCGCTGCCCGCGCAATAGCGGGCGTTCTCGGACTCCGTCGCGTACTCGTGGGCTTCGGAACTCGCGATCGACAGGCTGCCCGGGCAGTCGGGATCGGCGGCGAGGATCGCCGCGCCCGCCTTGGTGGCCGTGCTGGGACTGGGGATCACCCGGCCGCCGTTGAGCTCGACGAGCCGGCGGCGCTGGGGCTTCTGGTCGTGGCTGCACCGCACCATGAACGCGGTGCACTTGAGACCGAACATGGTGCAGGCCATGGAAAGGGCCGTGCCCCATTGGCCCGCGCCGGTCGCGGTGACGAGCTCCTCGACGCCGGCTTGCTTGTAGTAGTAGGCCTGCGCCACCGCCGTGTTGAGCTTGTGGCTGCCCGAAAGGCTGGCGCCCTCGTACTTGTAGTAGATGCGCGCCGGGGTGCGCAGCTGCTGTTCGAGCCCCCGAGCGCGGATCAGCGGCGTCGGCCGCCACCTTTCGTACTGGGCGCGCACTTCGGCCGGGATCGCCACGAACGGCTCGCGGCTGACGCTCTGCCGGTAGATCGACAGCGGGAGCTGCGGGCGCAGGGCCGGGCCGCTGTGCTGCCGGGCGGGCGCACGCTCCTCCGGCACGTACCCGACCAGGTCGGCGATGACGTTGTACCAGTGTGAAGGCACCTCCCCGGGCCGGAGTTCCGGGTCCGCTTCGGTGCTCGTTTCGGGCTGTACGGTCACTTTTCCGCCCCCCGCGCGGCCGTCCCGGCGTCGACGTGCGTGCTCACCAGCCGCACCAGGCTGCCGACGTCGACCAGCTGCGCGAACATCATCGCCTGGTCGTCGATTTTGCAGGGGATCCGCTCTTCGAGCTTGGTGATTATGTGCAGCAGCGTCAGGGAATCCAGGCCGATCGAGTTCGAATACAGCGAAAGGTCGTCGCCGAGTTCGGCCACGTCCATCGGCAGGTCGAGCACCGAGATGATGACCTGTTTCACGCTGGTCGCAACCGAGTCCGTTTCCGAATCGGGTTCCACAAGCACTACCTCCCAGGCGTATTCCGCCGGCTCCCAGTTGATCGGCGTGGGCAGTGACGCTGCGCAACCAGGCCAATCTGATCGCAGCGTAACCGACCCCCACGGCCGAGGGGAAGAGATCGATCCGGCCGATTTCCGGTGCTACCACACGAGAGTGCGATTGCGCCGATCGAGTGCCTTGCGTCACGCGGCGGATCACGCGTACGCTGAAACGGAATGATCAACTGGGGAACACGTTGGGGGGCACCAACGGTGCTGGTGCGCGAGCAGGAGATCTCCCGGATCTGGGCGGAATTGCTGGGGATCCCCGAAGCGGACGTCGACACGGACTTCTTCGACCTCGGCGGCCATTCGCTGCTGCTCATGGACCTCGCCCGGCTGCTGGACCAGAAGCTGGCCATCAAGACCGATGTCCGCACGCTGCTGGAACACCCGACGATTGCGAAGTTCACCGCGCACTGGAATTCGCGGCAATCCCCCGCCGTCGAAAACCACTGATAGCAAAGGAATTCGCCACGCCCGGCGAAATGTCCGAATAGCGGTTTTCCTGCGGGACTAGGCGGGAAAAGCCGGAATCGTCGACCGCGCCGGCGGTGCGCTCGCCGAGGTCGCCGGCGCATCCGCTCGAGGCGTCGCGGAAAGGAGACCTCAGTGCCGGACGGCGAGCACGACCACGCCACCACCGGGCTCCCGAGCCCCGACCAGCCCGGGACGACCGAAGCCCGCGACAAAAGCCGGAATCGCCGAGATCACCGCACAGCCCGCCCAGCTGCCGGCCGCAGGTCACAGGCGCACCCACTCGATGCGCCGCGGAAGGAGCCCTCAGTGCCGGACGGCGAGCACGACCACGCCACCACCGGGCTCCCGAGCCCCGACCCACTCGCGACTATGGTGCTGGAGCGCGCCCGCGAAGCGCCCGAACGCGTCGCCGTCCAGGACAGCGGCGGGGTGTGGACCTACGCCGAGGTCGTCGCCGCGGCGTCGGCGCTGGCCCGGCGGCTCGGGGCACTGGGTGTCGCGCCCGGCGATCGGGTCGGGGTGCTGGCGAGCAGGCGGGCCGGTGGGCCGGTGGCGATCCTGGCCGTCCTGTGGAGCGGGGCCACCTACGTCCCGGTCGACCCCGGCTGGCCCGCGCCGCGGCGGGCCACCGTACTGAAAGATGCGCAGGTCAGGGCGGTGCTGGCGGTGGACACCGAGGCCGGCACGCCGGACGGCGTCCCGTGCGTCGACCTCACCACGCCGGAACTGCTCGGGGCCCGCAGCGCCACGCCGGATGCCCCGCGTCCCCGCCCGTGGCCCGGCGCCGCCTACGTCATCTTCACCTCCGGCTCGACCGGTGCGCCCAAGGGCGTCGAGGTCCGGTCCGCGGCCGCGGCCGGGCTGGTCGCCTCCGTCGTCCCGCTGATCGGCATGACCCGGGACTCGGTGTTCGTCGCCTTGTCCTCGTTCGCCTTCGACGTGTCGGTCTTCGAGATCTTCGCGCCCTGGTCGACCGGCGGGAAGCTGGTCGTCGCCACCGAACTGCAGATACTGGCGAACGAACTGGGAACACTGCTGAAAACACGCACCTTCCTGCAGACCACGCCGACCGTACTGGAACACCTCCTCCGCAACGGCCTTGACCTGCCGCCGGACACCGTCCTGCTGCTCGCCGGAGAGCGCTTGCGCCGCTCGCTCGTCGCCCGGGTCGCGCACGTCGAGCAGGTGTGGAACCTGTACGGCCCCACCGAAACCACGATCTACGCGACCGCGCACGCGTGCCTGCCGCTGCCGCCCGACGACCCCGAAGCCGACCTGCCGATCGGGACCGCGGTCAACGGGGCCGTGCTGGAACTGCGGCCACTGCCGGGCGAGCACGGCGAATCCGGCGAACTGGTCATCGGCGGGCCGGGCGTCGCCCTGGGCTACCTGGGCCGGCCGGACCTCACGGCCGAACGCTTCCTCGACCGGGGATCGCGCTACGCCACCGGTGACGTGGTCCGGCGCCGGGCCGACGGCCTGCTGGTCCACGCCGGTCGCCTGGACCGCCAGGTGAAGATCCGCGGCAACCGGGTGGAACTGGACGAAGTGGAGTGCGTCCTCGCCGAGCTGGCCGGCCACGGCCGCGTGGCGGTCCGGCTGGACACGCACGACGTCGTGGGCACGCACCTCGCGGCCTTCGTCGCCGATCCGCACTGCGACGTCCTCGACCTGCGCCGCCGGCTGGCCGGCCGGCTGCCGGCCTACATGGTGCCCACGCGCATCCACCGCGTGACGGCGATTCCGACCACCAGCAGCGGGAAAACCGACCACCGGGCCCTGCGGGCCCCCGAAGACGACCGCGCCGAGCCGGCTTCGGCGGTCCGCGAGGAGGCAGGCACCCGGTGATCCCCGACCGCTCCAAGATCGAGAACTTCTTCGGGCAGCACGAGTTCGACGTCGACTACGTGGCCTGCGCCTCGGACGTCGACGGCTGTACCCTGCGCGAGCTGCTCGACCTCGCCGACGCCGAATCCCTTGCCCTGTGGGAAGGACTCGAACTCGGCTACACCGAAACCACCGGGCACCCGTTGCTGCGGGAGGCGATCGCGGGTGAATACACCGAAACCGGTCCCGGCGGCGTCACGGTCTGCGGCGGCGGCGCGGCCGAGGCGTTGTTCCTCCTCACGAACGCCCTCCTGGGCCCGGGCGACCACGCGGTCGTCGTCGCGCCCGCCTTCGAGTCCGTGCACCGCATCGCGCCCGCACTCGGCGCCTCGGTCACGCCGGTGCCGCTGGACCCCGGCCGGGGCTGGCACCTCGACCTCGACGCCGTCCGCCGCGCGCTGCGGCCGGCCACCCGCGCGGTGTTCGTCAACTTCCCGCACAACCCGACGGGCGCGCTGCCGGCCCGCGCGGAGTTCGAGGCCCTGCTCGCCCTTTGCGCCGAAGCCGGTGCCGTCGTCGTTTCCGACGAGGTGTACCGCCATCTGGAGTTCGACCCCGGTGCGACGCTCCCGGCGGCGTGCGACCTGGACGAGCGCGCCGTCAGCGTGGGCGTGATGTCGAAGGCCTACGGCCTGGCGGGCCTGCGGATCGGCTGGCTGGCCACCCGCAACCAGGCCCTGCTGGCGGCCACCCGGGCCGTCAAGGACTACACGACGGTGTGCGCCTCCGCGCCGTCGGAAATCCTGTCCCTCATCGCGCTGCGGGCCCGCGACCACCTGGTCGCCCGCAGCAGGCGGATCATCCGCGAGAACCTCGCGCACGCGGACTCGTTCTTCGGGCAGCACAGTGCCGCCTTCGCGTGGGAACCGCCCCGCGCCGGCATGCTCGCCTTCCCGCGGCTGCTGCTGCCGGTCCCCGTCGAGGACTTCGTGCGCGACCTGGCCCGCGAGCGGAGCGTGCTCCTCCTGCCGGACAGCGTTTTCGACATGGCGGACAACCGGTTCCGCCTCGGCCTCGGCCGCACCTCGCTCCCCCGGGCACTGGACCGCATCGGCGAGTTCGTCGGACATCGAGTGGATTCGCTTGCGTAGCGGGGAAAAGGTGACCGGCTCGGCTCGGCTGACGTACACCACGTTCCGCCGGCCGCTCACGCAACCGCGTCGCCTCTTCTGCTTCCCCTACGCCGGGGGCGGCGAAAACCTCTACCGCGACTGGGCGGGCCGGATTCCCGGGACCGACGTCGTCGCGCCCCGCCTCGCGGGCCGGGGCAGCCGCTTCACGGAACCGGCCGAGACCGACTTCACCACCTTGCTCGGCGAGCTCGTCCAGGCGATGGAACCGTTGCTCGACGCCGAGATCGCGTTGTTCGGCCACAGCCTCGGCGGTCTGCTGGCGTTCGAGGTGGGCCGGAGTCTCGCGGCCCGGGGACACCGGCCGGCGCTCCTCATCGTCTCCGGGTGCGCCGCGCCGCGGGTGATCTCGTCCGCGCCGAAGACCCGGGACCTCGGCGACACCGCGTTGCGGGCCGAAATCGCCGAGTTCGGCTTGATCCCGCCGGAAGCACTGGACAACGACCAGCTGATGGATCTGCTGCTGCCGGTGCTGCGCGCGGATCTCGACGTCCAGGACAGCTACCGCGTGGATCCGGCGGCCCCGCCGCTGGACTGCCCGCTGCACCTGTACTACGGAACCGACGAAGTGCCCGACCCGGACCGGTTGCGGCGGACGTGGGCTGAGGTGGTTTCGGGCCCGGTCGACGTGTCCGGCTTCCCCGGCGGCCACTTCTTCGTGAACACCGCCCGCCAGGACGTCCTCGCCGCGGTGTGCGCCGGCCTCGCCCGGACGACGGGCGTGCGATGACGCACGCCGTCGACCCCGGGTTCGCCGCGCTGCCGCTGCACGACCTCGCGGACGCGGCACTGGCCGAGGCCCGCGCGGCCGGCGCCGGGCACGCCGATTTCCGGGTGGCCCGCACGCGCGGCCAGCGGCTGCGGCTGTCGGACGCCCGGCTTCAGTCCTTTTCGGACACCGACGACGCCGGCCTCGCCGTGCGGGTGGTCGTCGACGGGACGTGGGGCTTCGCCGGGACGGTGGACCTGACCCCGGCGGCCGCGCGGGAAACGGCGCGCAAGGCCGTCGAGCTCGCCCGGGTCGCCGCCGCGATGAACACCGAGCGCATCGAGCTCGCTCCCGAGCCCGCCCACGGCGACGTGACCTGGGTTTCGGCCTACGACGTCGACCCGTTCACGGTCCCCGCGAAGGACAAGATCGACCTGCTCGCGCAGTGGAGTGCCGGCCTGCTGGGCCGGTCCGTCGTCTCGCACGTGAACGCCGGCCTGCACCAGGTCAAGGAGTGCACGTTCTACAGCGACGGGGCGACTTCCGCGACCCAGCAACGGGTTCGCCTCTTCCCGCAGCTCACCGCGGTCGCCGTCACGGCGGCGGGGTTCGACGACCTGAGCACGCTGGCCCCGCCGGCCGGCCGGGGCTGGGAGTACCTGACCGGCACCGGCTGGGACTTCCCAGGCGAGCTCGCCGAGCTCCCGGACCTGCTCGCCGAGCGGGTGCACGCGCCGTCGGTGACGGCCGGCGACTACGACCTCGTCATCGACGCGACCAACCTGTGGCTGACCATCCACGAGTCGGTCGGCCACGCCACCGAGCTCGACCGCGCGCTCGGCTACGAGGCCGCCTACGCGGGCACCAGCTTCGCCACGCCCGACAAGCTCGGCTCCCTGCGCTACGGCTCGGAGCTCATGCAGGTCACCGCGGACCGGACGGTGGCGCACGGCCTGGCCACCGTCGGCTGGGACGACGAGGGCGTGGCCGCCCAGTCGTGGGACCTGATCGTCGACGGCGTGTTCACCGGCTACCAGCTCGACCGCCGGACGGCCCGGCTCGGCGGGTTCGGCCGGTCCACCGGGTGCGCGTTCGCCTGCTCCCCCGGCCACATGCCGCTGGCGCGGATGCCCAACGTGTCGCTGCGGCCCGCGCCGGACGGCCCGGACGTCGCCGGGCTGATCGCCGGGGTCGAGGACGGCATCTACGTCGTCGGCGACCGGTCCTGGTCCATCGACATGCAGCGGTACAACTTCCAGTTCACCGGCCAGCGGTTCCACCGGATCCGCCACGGGCGGCTGGCCGGTCAGCTCAAGGACGTGGCCTACCAGGCGACGACGACGGACTTCTGGAACTCGCTGGCGGCCCTCGGCGGTCCGCGGACCCACGTCCTGGCCGGGGAGTTCAACTGCGGCAAGGGACAGCCGGGGCAGCTCGCCCCGGTCAGCCACGGCACGCCGGCCGCGTGCTTCGCCGGGGTGCGGGTCCTGAACACCGCGCGGGAAGGGCAGGACTGAGATGCCGGCTTCCCCGCAGGACACCGTCGAGCTGGCGCTCGCGGCCGGACCGCGCGGCGGCGACCTCGTCGCCATCGCCGAGGAGCACTCCGCGGCGAACCTGCGCTGGGCGGGGAACACGTTGACGACCAACGGCGTCACCACCTCCCGCGGCCTCAAGGTGATCGCGCTCGACCGGCGTCCGGACGGCACGTGCGGGGTCGGGACGGTCACGCGGTCGGACGTCCACCCGGCCGAGGTCGGGGACGTCGTCCGCGAGGCGGTCAAGACCGCTTCGGCCGCGCCGGCCGCCGAAGACGCCGGTGAGCTGCCGGCGGGCCCGGCTCCGGCGTCCTGGGACGATCCGCCGGCCGGCACCGAAGTGGGCGTGCTGCGGCGGTTCGCGGCCGAGCTGGGCGCCACGCTGAGCGCGGCCGCCGCAGCCGGCCGCACCTTGTACGGGTTCGCCGAGCACCAGGTCACTTCGACGTTCCTGGGGACGTCGGCCGGGCTGCGGGTGCGCCACGACCAGCCAACCGGACGGCTGGAGCTGAACGCGAAGTCACCGGACCTGACCCGCTCGGCGTGGGCCGGGGCGACGACCCGGGACTTCTCGGACGTGGACATCGCGTCGCTGGACGCCTCGCTCGCGCGGCGGCTGTCGTGGCAGTCGCGGCAGCTCGAGCTGCCCGCCGGGCGGTACGAGACGGTGCTGCCGCCGACGGCCGTCGCCGATCTGATGGTCCACCTGTACTGGTCGGCCGGGCTGCGGGCGGCCGCGGAAGGCCGGACGGTGTTCGGCAGGCCCGGTGGCGGGACGCGGATCGGCGAGCGGCTCGCGGCCCTGCCGATCACGCTGTTCAGCGACCCCGGGCACCCGGGCCTCGAGTGCCGGCCGTTCGTGGTGGGCCACGGCTCCGAGCCGGACTCCTCGGTGTTCGACAACGGGCTGCCTGCCGGGCGCGTCCCGTGGATCTCGGCGGGTGTCCTGTCCGCGCTGCGGTCCAGCCGGTATTCGGCCGCGCTCGCGGGGCTGCCGGTGACCCCGGCCGTGGACAACCTGGTGCTGACCGGCGACGGCGACTCGCCGCCGTCGCTGGACGCCATGATCGCGGCCACGAAACGCGGGCTGCTGCTGACCTGCCTGTGGTACATCCGCAAGGTCGACCCACGGACGCTGCTGCTGACCGGCTTGACCCGGGACGGCGTGTACCTCGTCGAAAACGGCGAGGTCGCCGGGGCGGTGAACAACTTCCGGTTCAACGAATCGCCGGTCGGCATGCTCGACCGCCTGCTCGAAGTCGGCGCGACCGAGGACCGGACGCTGCCCCGCGAATGGAGCGACGACTTCACGCGCTGCGCGATGCCACCGCTGCGGGTCGGGGGATTCACCATGTCGTCGGTGAGCCGGGCGAAGTGACGAGTATGGAGGGAAACGACTGTGTCCAGTACTTTTCGCATTGAACGGTACAAGTTTTCGCCGGACATCGTCGCGGCGGTGCGCGTGGCGGCGCGGCTGGACAACTGGCACGGGCCGCTCGAGGTGATCGAGCACTGGGCGTGGATCGCGGCGTGGTGCGCGGCGTCGGTGCTCGCGTACGAGCACTGGCCGCTGTGGGCGTCGATTCCCGTCTATGTCGTCGCCGTCTTCTTCATCGGCGGCCGGCAGCGGGCCCTCGCCGGGGTCCTGCACATGGCCACCCACCGCGCGTTCATGGCGAACCACCGCGTCGGCGACGTCGTCGGGGCGGTGTTCGGCGGCTACCCGGTCCTGCAGAGCTTCACCGGCTACCGCGCCTCGCACCTCGGCGAGCACCACGGCAGTCTCGGCGACCCGGACCGCGATCCCGACTACCGGCAGTACCAGGACAACGGGCTGTGCGGCGACAACCTCAGCCAGCCCGCGCTGCGCCGGTACCTGTGGACGATGCTGAGCCCGCAGGCCACCGCCTCCTACGTGCTCTACCTGCTGCGGCACCGGATCGTCACGAAGGGCGAGCAGGCGGCGGAACTGCGGCTGCGGATCGTCGTCCTCGCCGCGGTGCTGGCGTGGGCGGTGCTCGGCGGCTGGTGGCCGTGGCTGCTGGTGCTCTGGATCGTGCCGCTGATCACGACGCAGGTCTGGATCGGCGCCGTGGCCGAGCTCATGGAGCACTACCCGCTGATCGAGACCGCGCGGAAGGTCGACATCTTCATGACCTGGAACCGGGTTTACGGCCTGGTGAGCCGCTTCCTGCTCGGGGAGAAGGACGGCGAGGGCTTCCACCTCGTCCACCACCTCTTCCCCCGCACGCCGATGTGGCGGCTCCGGGAGGTCGACGCGATCCTGCGGCGCGACCCGCAGTACGCGGCGCTGGCCCGCCTGGACGGGGTGATCGGCGGGATGGGGCAGATCTACCGGTTGCTGCCGCCCGCCGCGGTCGGCGGCGAAGCGAAACCGATGCCGGCGGCCTGACCGTTGCCGTACCCGCCCACGAAGAGTCTGGATGCCCCCTTGAAGCTCACCGCGGACATGTTCCTGCTGCACGCGCCCAGCGTCTACGACTTCCGGGACCGCGACGACATGCTGTTCGCCTACCTGAGCGACAGCGACAGCGTCAACGTCACGTCCGTCTACGAGATGTACCCCATCGGCTGGTTTTCGATCAAGCAGCGGCTGGCCGACCACGACCTCGACTGCCGGATAGTCAACATCGCCTCGCTGATGCTGCGGTACCCGGACCTCGACGTCGAGCGGCTCATCGGGCGGCTGGAAGCGCCGGTCATCGGGTTCGACCTGCACTGGATGACCCAGTGCCACGGCGCGATCGAGCTGGCCGCGGTGGTGAAGCGGATCCACCCGGAGGCGCTGATCGTCTTCGGGGGCATCTCGGCGACCTACTTCGCGCGGGAGCTCGTCGAGTACCCGCAGGTCGACGTCGTCGTCCAGGGCTATGACACCCTCGAGCCGGTCACGCGGCTGGTCGAGGCCGTCGTCCGCGGCGACCGGGACTTCGCGTCGATCCCCAACCTCCTCTACAAGGAACGCGACCGGGTCGCCGCCACGGGGTTCAGCCACAAACCCGCCACGGACTACAACAACGTCCGGAACGACTGGTCGTACTACCAGTCGACGCCGGTGACCCCGTTGTCCAGCAAGCTGATCATGACGCTGCCGAACACGGGGTGCGCCCACGACTGCGGCTGGTGCGGCGGCTCCCGCTTCGCCTACCGCAACATCATGGAGGTCGACAAGACCCTGGTGCGCAAGGACCACGACCTCATCGTCGAAGAGCTCAAGACGATGGGCGAGGCGGCCAAGTACACCTCCATCTACGCCCTCCAGTGCTATTCGGAAGGCAAGACGAGGATGCACAGCTACCTCGACGCCGTCCGCGAGGTCGGGTACCAGAGCGTGTCCTTCGAGCAGTTCACCCTGACGCCCGCGGACACGCTGGCGAAGATGGGCGCGTCGACGGACTCGTACATCATGCTCTCGCCGGAATCGCACGACCCGAAGATCAGCAAGGCGGCCGGCCGCGGCACCTACACGATGGCCGAGATGGAGGACTGGATCCCCCGCGCGCTGGACGCCGGCATCAAGGGCGTGATGATCTGGTTCTTCATCGGCATGCCCTACCAGGACGCCCGGTCCGTGCGCGACACGGTCGCCTACTCGGAGCGCCTGATCCGCAGGTTCGCCGGGACGGCGGGGTCGGCCGTGCTGCCGCTGATCTGTCCCATGGTGCCGTTCCTGGACCCCGGCTGCCGGTTCTTCGAGCAGCCGGAAAAGCACGGTTACCGCATCCACCACCGCACCCTGGAACAGCACCGGCGGGCGATGGTCGAACCGCTCTGGTACCGCCGGCTGAACTACGAGACCGAATGGCTGAGCCGTCGGGACATCCAGGACGTTTCGTACGAGGCGATCGAGCGGCTGGTGACGATCAAGGGCGAGCACGGCGTGTTGTCCCGGGTGTTCTGCGAAGCGGTGCTGAAGACCATCGACCAGACCAAGCGGCTGCTGGCGGAGATGGACCACGCCTTTTCGCTGGACGGCCGGTTCCCACCGGAACTGCGCGCGGAAATGCGCGCTTACAACCGGAAGATCCTCGCCTATTCCAGCGACCAGATCCTGCCGATCCCCCGCCCGTTCGGCGGCCGGTGGTTCGACGACGTCACGGTGCCGGCGGAACTGATCCGCGAACTGTCCGTCCCCGCCCGGTCGTGACCGGCGGCCCGGTGCGCCGAGTGGAGCAATCCGCCAGTTTCCGCCCGGCAACCGGCGGGACGGTGTTAACTTCCGTCCGTCATCCGCTGGCCCGAGCGAGGTGTTCCCGTCACCGTGACAGTGCACACGGACAAGTTCGCCGCCTACCTGCGCATGTTGAAGGACCGCAGCGGCCAGGGCTACGAACGGCTCGGCAGGCTGGCCGGCGCCAGCGGCTCCAGCCTGCACCGGTACTGCTCCGGCAAGAGCGTCCCCGCCGACTACCGCGTCGTCCATTCGTTCGCCAAGGTCTGCGGCGCGTCCGCCGACGAACTGCGTGAGCTGCACCAGCTCTGGGCCCTCGCCGACGCCGGCCGAGTCGAGGAGGTGCCGGTGGAACCCGCGGCGGACCGGTCGCCGCGGCCACGCCGGCGCTGGTACGTCCCGGTGGCCATCGCGGCCGTCGTCCTGCTGGCGGGCGGGCTGTTCTGGTTCACCGCCGACGGGTCCGGGTCGCCGCCCGGCCGGTACGCCGACCGGGTGCTGTTCTCCGCCGCCTGCCGGCCGCCGGTGAGCATGGGCCAGCACGACGAGTGCGTCACCGAGGTGCAGAACCTGCTGGTCTCGGCCCAGGGCAGGCTGTCGGTCGACGGCTCGTTCGGCCCGGAGACGCTGCGCCGGGTCACCGCGTTCCAGGTGCTGGCCGGCCTGCCCGCCCGCGGCGTGGTCGACGACGCCACCAAGACCGCGCTCTACGACCACCGGACCAGCCTGGCGGGCTGGTCGCCCGCCATGGTGGAACAGCGGATCCGGGCCGTGTTCACCGAGGCGCCGGACACCGCCGTCGCGATCGCCCGCTGCGCCTCGTTCCTCGACCCGCTGTGGGTGCTGCCGAACACCAACGGCAGCCGGAACTGGGGGATCTTCCAGATTTCCGACGCCCGCCTGCTGGACCTGGGCGGGACGCCGCGCCAGGCCTTCGACCCGGCCTGGAACATCGACGCGGCACACCGCCTGTGGAGCGCGCGCCGGGACTTCCACGACTGGCCGTCCTGCTCGGCGGCCCTGCAACCGCCGCCGCACTGAGCACCGGAAAGGGCGAAGCCCGCGCCCTCCGCGAGGGGCGGCCCCCTGGGAGCGGGCCCGGACGGCGCGGGCTTCGCGGCACGCTGACGCCGGAAACCCCCGGCACAGCGGGGTTTCCGGCGTCAGACCCCCAGCCGCCGGATCAGACCGTGCCGTTCTCCCACCACCACGAGCGGCCGAGGTCGGCTCGGCTGTCGACGTGCTGGTGGTCGGTGTTGTAGGTCTCCAGGCCGGAGAACCCGCAGGTCTCGGCCTTCTGGTAGACGGTCTTGTTCGACACGCCCGGCACGTTCAGGTCGGCGGCGGTGCCGTACAGGTGCATGCTGTCGCTGGCGCCGCCGATCTCGGCGTTGTGCGCGATGCTGCGGAACCCGGAGTTCACCGTGATCGGCGTGTTCCCGAGCTTCTTGCGCAGCGCCTCCAGCTTGTACATGCAGCGCCGGGCGTTCTCCTTGGCGGTGGCCGCGCTGACCTTGCCGCCGTTGAACGTGCCGCTTTCGCGGTCGGTGAACTCGCTGAAGTTGAAGTGCGCGGTGGACCCGTCGCTCTGCTCCAGCGCGTTGAGCGCGGCCTGCGTGGCCGGGCCGACCTGGGCGTCCGCGCCGAGGCCGTAGGCGGTCTGGAATCTGCGGACCGCCGCCGCCGTGCCGGGGCCGAATTCGCCGTCGATCGAGACCCGGGTCTGGCTGGCCCGGTCGGCCGCCCACCCGGCGACGCGGATCTGGAGTTCGGTGACGTCGGCGCCCGTGTTGCCCTGCACGAGGGTGCGCGACCACGGGTACGCCTGGGCGGTGCCGGTCAGCAGCAGCGGGCTGACCGCCGCGGTCGCGCCGAGCACCACCGCGCCGCGGAGCACCGTGCGGCGGCTGAGGGGGAGGGTCATTCTCGTCCTTTCCTAGCGGGGATTCAGCGGTTGGCGAGCTGGTCGAGGTCGGCCTGCGTGCCGTTGAAGACGTCGCCGGTGGCCGGCGCGGGGATGCCGTCGGGGACGGCGGCGTCGGTGTACTGCCACATCAGCCAGGTCTTCGACCCGGTGGGCAGCGCCGGCTGCGTGACGGACTGCCGGTAGTCCGCGAGCTGCATCGGGTAGGCGGACAGCGCCGTGGTGCCGCCCAGGCACGCGTCCAGGAACGACTTCTGGGTGTAGATGATCGGGGTCCGGCCGAACGCCGTCTGGACCTTGTCCAGCCACGCCTTGGCGTCGGCGACGGTGACGTAGGGCGGACAGCCGCCGGAGCCGTCGTCCTTCCACTCCAGGTCGAACACGGGCGGCAGGTCGCCGGCGCGCTTGCCGGTGTACCCGGTGGCCTTGACGGCGGCGATGAACCGGTCCGCCTGCGCGCCGCCGGTACCGGCCGCCGTGCCCGTGTAGAAGTGGTACGGCCCCACCGCCAGGCCCGCGTTGCGGGCGGCGGGCAGGTCCGTGGCGAGGTAGTCGTCGGTGACGTTGAGGCCGCGGGTCGCCTTGACGGTCGCGAACTCGACGCCGGACGCCTTCACCGCGCCCCAGTCGATCGGCGCGCCGCCGGGGTGCTGGTACTTCGCGGTGTCGACGCCGTCGATCGGGTGCCCGGCGGGCTTCGGCGGCACGCAGTAGGTGTTGCGGCTCGACCAGTCGCTGACCTTCGCCCACGTGGTGGGCCCGGCGACGCCGTCGGCACTGGCGTTGACGCAGTGCTGGAACTGGATCACCCGGGTGCGGGTGCCGTCCCCGAACTGCCCGTCGATCGTCAGCGGCGGGTAGTGGCCCGGCTCCATCGCGAGGTTCAGCCGGCACTGGAGTTCCTTGACGTCGGTGCCGGTGGAACCGCTCTGCAGGGTCGGGCGAGCGGTGGAGTGGCCGCACACGACGCTCTGCGCGGTGCCGGCGGTGCCCTGCGTGGCACACTTGCGCGGCCGCGCGGCCCACGAGTTCAGCGCGGCCCAGGTGTTGGGCCCGATCCGGCCGTCGACGCTCAGGGCGGCGCACTTCTGGAACACGCGCACGCGGGCGTCGGTCGCGGGCCCGAAGGAGCCGTCCGCGCCGATGGGCGAGTACCGGCCGGCCTTGGTGGCGAGGTTGAGTTCGCACTGGGCTTCGGCGACGGCGGCGCCGGTGGCCCCTTGGGCCAGGGTGGGCTGGGAGCTGGTGTGCCCGCACACGGCAACGGGTTCGGCGGCGGGTTCGGCCGCGGTCGCGGCGGCGGCGGGGAGCACCAGCAGCGCCGCGACGGCCAGAGCGAGTCTTTGCATGGCGAGGAGGCTGGCAGCAGTTCACCCCGCCGGTCGCCGGTCACCGGCGAGAACGGGACGGTGGGACAGTCCCACCCCGGCGGACCAGCGGGAACGGCCACCCCGTGGGACGCCGCTGGGACGCCGGGGTGCCGGGCTGCCCGGCGGTTTCCGCGGTATGTCCGGATCTCGCGAATCAGCAACCGGGCGGTTGAGGGCTTCCCGACCGAGTACCTCCGGCGGTTCCGCCCTCGCCGGCCAGCGGCCGAGCTGTGGCCGTGACCGGCGGCCAGGGCCGGGCTTCGCCCAGCAAGCCGATCATGCCCGCCACCAGCCGCATCTGCTCCACCGTGCGGATGTCCGCCTCCACCAGCTTGGCCGAGCACACCAGCACCGCCAGCACCTGCGCCCGCGACAACGCGACGTTCAACCGGTTGCGGGACAACAGGAAGTCCAGCCCGCGGGGCAGGTCGACCGCCGAGGACGACGTCATCGTCGTGATCACCACCGGGGCCTCCTGGCCCTGGAAGCGATCCACCGTGCCGACCCGCACACCCGGGAACCCGGCGTCCGCCAGCGCTCGCGTCACCGTGCGCGCCTGCAGGTTGTACGGGGCCACCACGACGATGTCCGTGTCGGCCAGCGGCCGGCCGGCGCCGTGGTCCGTCCACACGCGACCGGTCAGCGAAGCCACGATGTCGACCACCGCCGCGGCTTCCTCCACCGAACGGGTCGTGTTGCCGTGGTGGTCGACCTCGGCCACGTACAGTCCGGCCGGGACGTCCGCGAGGGCGCGCTCGGCCGCCGACGGGTGGGCGCGCAGGCGGCCGGCGTACGACAGCTTCGACACCGGCTCGCACACCGCCGGGTGCATGCGGCGCGTCTCGTCGAGGAAGTAGCCCAGCTCCGCCGGCATGATGTCGGCCTCGCCGATCAGGTGGCCCAGCGCCGACGCCTCCGCGCCCGCCGGGTGCGTCCCCTGCACCACCTGCGGGAGCTGCTGCGGGTCGCCCAGCAGCAGCAGGTTCTTCGCGCACATCGACACCGCCAGCGCGTCGGCCAGTGCGAACTGGCCCGCCTCGTCGATGATCAGCAGGTCGAACGGCTCTTCGCGGATCGCGGCGTTGGCGAACGTCCACGCCGTGCCGCCGACCAGGTGCCCGGTGCCGTGCTCCTCCCGCCACTTCACCAGCGCGGGGTTGCTCTTCGGCTGCTCCCACGGCGCGGCCGGGTCCGGCGTCCGCTTCGCGCGCTTGGCGCACGGCAGCTCCGGCGCGCTCTTCTTCGCCGCGCTCAGCACGTTCTCCACGGCCTTGTGGCTGGTCGAGGTGACGGCGACGGTCCGCCCGGCCCGCACGAGCCGCGCGATCAGCTTCCCGGCCAGATACGTCTTGCCCGCTCCGGGCGGCCCCTGGACCGCGAGCGTCGAGCCGTCGAGGGCTTCGACCGCCTCGATCACGGTGGCGACCAGATCCGCGCCGGGCTCGGGCAAAGCTCCGCCACGCAGCCGCGGCGGGGTCCGCCGGAGCAGGTCGACGCCGGGGTGCCGCGGCAGCGCCGGGAGGGCGTCGACGACCAGCTGCGCGAGGTCGGCGACCGCCTCGTCCTTGGGCGAGGGCCGCACCGGGCTGCCCGGCAGCACCGCGGACGGCCGGTCGGCGGTGGTGGCGTCCGGCGGGCAGCTCTCCTCCAGCGTCAGCTCCACCGCCGACGCGGCCGCGACCTTGGCGTCGCGGGTGATCCCGGCGTAGCGCAGCCGCACCTCGTCGCCGGGTGCGAACGGGTGCGGCCGGTCCGGGTCGCACGCCACGACCAGGGTCCGCTTCGCGGTGCGGACGCGCCCGGCGGGCGGGACCCACTCCCCCGCTTCCAGGGACACCGGGACGGTGCACGAGGTGTCGACTTCGAGGTCGCCGAGCGGGGCGGCGAGCTGGCGGAAGTACTCCCACCACGCGGGGTTCGTCTCACGGCGGTGGTAGCCGACGGCGGCCGCCAGCAGCGCCCGGGCCCGCTCGTCGCCGGTGAACTCGCCCGGGTCGTCCGGCAGCCCGTCGAGCAGCGGGTCGACCAGCGCGGCCAGCCGCGCGGCGCGTTCGGCCCGGCGCTCGGCGGCGACGTCCTCCTCGGCCTGGCGCAGCAAGGCGTCCTCGGGCGACTCCTCCGCCGCGGCCGCGAGCTCGATGCCGGACTCGGCCCGAACCTGGTGCAGGAACTCGAACAACCGCAGCGCCGAGACGCAGTCCTCTTCGCTGTCCCCGGCGATGCCGCGCAGGATCTCCTCCGCGCGGCCCGGCTCGGCGGACCGGGCGAGCAGCAGGTACTCCTCGTAGGCCTCGACGTCCGACAGCGCGGTCTTCACGTCGCCCTCGCGCGTCCCGGGCCGGTAGAGCGGCTCGAGGTGCCGGATCGAGTACGACCGCTGCGAGACCCGCAGCGCCTTGCGGACCACGGTGTGCAGGTCCACCAGCGCGCCGCCGCGCAGCAGCTGGTCGACGGTCTCCTCGCGGGTCCCGTGCACGGCGGCGAGCCGCTTGATCGCGGTCACCTCGTACGGCCCGTAGTGGTAGACGTGCGAGCCGGGGTGCTCGGCGACCCGCGCGGCGGCGAAGTCCACGAACTCCTCGAAGGCGCGCTTCTCCTGGGCGCGGCTATGCGCCCAGAACGGCGTGAACCGCTGCTCGCCGCCCGGGGTGAGCGCACCGAAGAGGAATTCCAGCCCTTCGCCGGCCAGCGCGTGCGGGTCGCCCGCGAGATCGGCGAAGACGTCGCCCGGTGCGGGTACCGGCAGCGCGGCCAGGGCGTCGGGGTCGACGACCTCGTAGCTGACCGCACCGGTGGCGTCCTGCCGCACCTGGAGCGCGGCCTGCGCGCGCAGGGCGGTGAACGCCGTCGCGGACAGGTCCCGCGGCCGGTCGGCCGGCGTCGCGGCCGCCAGCGCGTCGATCGACCCCAGCCCGGCGGCGGCCAGCTTGCGGCGCTGGTCACCGCGCATCCCGGCCACGAGCAGCAGGTCACGGTCGGCTTCGCGGGCCGACGCGCAGTGGCGGGCGTACCCGCAGCCCGCGCAGGCCGGGCGTTCGTCGGCCCACAACGGCGTCGGCAACTCCGGCGCGCGGCCGCGCAACCGGGTTCGCAGGCGGTCCACCAGGGGCCGGAAGTCGTCGACCCGGAGCGTCCGCGTGCCGCCGTCGCCCAGGCGCAGGTGCACGTGCGGACCGGTCGGCCACCCGGCCCGGCGCAACGCGTCGGCGAACGCGACCAGCCGGACCACCGCGGCGGGCTTCGCCTGCCGGGCCGGTTCGGCGTCGTAGACCTCGTAGCGGCCTTCGCCGTCCTGGATCAGGAAGTCCGCCACGCCGGAGAAGTCCTCGTCGTGGAGGACGGCCCGGTGGATCACCGCCGCGCCCGACCACAAGGCCGCCGCGGTGGTCTCGGCGGCGGCGACGCGGTCGGTGGTGTCGATCTCGAAGACGTCGTGGCCTTCCCCGCGCAGGCGGGCGAGCATCGCGTGGGCGGCGGCACGCCCGCGCCGGCCGGCGGCGGGGTCGGCGACGGGCCGCGGCGCACCCGGCAGGCCCGCGGCCGACGCCTGGTTCAGGACGCTGCGGTGTTCGCATTCGAGCAGGTCGGCGAGATCGGCTGGGGTGAGCATCGCCCGGCAGTCTGACACGGCCGTACCCCTGGTCGGAGCAGCCGGGGCCGGACACGCCAGAACGAGGACCGCTCGGCCGCCGGGCGCGAGACCTGGTTCCGGCCGGCGGGAAACACCGCGGCGAACCGGGTTCCCGCCTCAGCCCTCGAGGGCGGCCGCGGTCAGGGTGAGGTGCCGGACGAGCCGCTCCGCCGCGGTGTCGGCGTCGCGGTTCAGGGCCGCCTCCTCCAGGCCGCGGTGCTCGGCGACGGCGTCCCGCCCGGGCGTGCGCCGCGAGGACCACCGGCGGGCCAGCTCGCTCGCGGCCCACATCCGGTCGAAGGTGTCGAGTAGGACGGCGTTGCCGCACCCCTCCAGCAGGGTGCGGTGGAAGGCGCGGTGCGCTTCGGACCACGCGGCGCTGTAGTACTCGCCTTCGCCGGGCGCGTACGGCTCCGTGCGGGCCAGGCGGTGGTGCGCGGCGCGGACGCGGGCTTCCCAGTCGACGTCGCCGCGTTCGACGGAAAGGCGCAGCACGACGGGCTCGACGGTCCGGCGCGCCTCGGTGATCTCCTGCCAGCGCCGGTCGGAGAACGCCGGAACGGCGAAGCCGCGGTTGGGCAGCCGGTCGGCCAGGCCTTCGCCGACCACCCGCACGAGCGCCTCGCGCACGACGGCCAGGCTCACGCCCTGCTCCCGGGCGAGGTCCTGGGGCTTGAGCGCCTCGCCCGGGGCGTAGTCCCCGCGCATGATCGCGTCCCGCAGGTGGGCGTAGACCTGCTCCGACAGCATCTGGGCCATGACCGGCAGTGTAGATGTTGCGGAAGATAATCGATTATCTGTACGATCATCGATGAAGGCTCGACCGGAAGGAACCACAGATGACCCGCAACGACCCGTTCGCCCGCCTCCCCGAAGCAGCCGCTTTCACCCTCACCAGCACCTCGGTCGCCGACGGCGGCGCCTGGTCGCTCGAGCAGTGGTCTTCGGGAGTCCCGGGCGGCAAGGACCTCTCCCCGCAGCTGTCCTGGAGCGGCGCGCCGGACGGCACCAGGAGCTACGCCGTCACCGTCTACGACCCCGACGCCCCCACCGGCTCCGGGTTCTGGCACTGGGCGGTCGCCGACATCCCGGGCACGGTCACCGAAGTCCCCGAGGGCGCCGGCGACGACACCGGCGCCGGCCTCCCCGAGGGCGCGTTCCAGCTGCCCAACGACGCGCGCGTGGCCCGCTACCTCGGCGCGGCGCCGCCCGCCGGGCACGGACCGCACCGCTACTTCGTCGTGGTGCACGCGCTGGACGTCGGCTCGATCGGCGTCCCGGCCGACGCCACGCCGGCGGTGCTCGGCTTCACGATGGCGGGCCACACCCTCGGCCGCGCGGTCTTGACCGCCACCGCCGAAACCCCCGCGTGAACCGCGATCGGCCGTGTCCAGCCGGACCTCCGATCGGGTGACACGCGCGAACGGCCGACCGCCATTCCCCTAACCCGAAAAGGTGCACCTGCCGGACCGCGAATGCGCGTTTTCCGGAGGCGGAACCCGTTTCCCCGCGCCGGTTTCCCGGAATTCCGTCACGCACCGTGCCATCGCGACGGAATTCTTCGAACGCATCACGCTCCCGGGTAACTCCGAAAGCCGATCACACGCCATTCCGTCACCCACTCGGCAATTCAGTCCTCCGAACGGGAAACGCCGGTGCTTTTCCTAAGCTTCGCGTTGCTCCCGACCGAAGGACTCAGTGCGCGATGGATTACGCAGTGCTCGCCGCGTCGGCGGTGCTCTACGCGGTGGGCATCGTCGCGCAGAGCGTCGCCGCCCGGAGGGCGGGCGACCGGCGCGGGGCCGGGCTGGGACTGCTGGCCCGGCTGACCGCCGACCCGCTGTACCTGCTCGGTTTCGCCGGTCAGGCCGGCGGTTTCGCGCTCGCGTTCGCCGCCCGTGCGTCGCTGCCGCTGTACCTCGTCCAGACGGCTTCGTCGTCGGCGATCGGCCTGGCCACGGTGTTCGGCGTGGTCGTGCTGGGCTGGGAGATCCGCGCGGGGGAAGCACTGACGCTCCTGCTGCTGGCCGCGGGGCTCGTCGTCCTCGCCGGCTCGTCGTCGGCCTCCGTCGCCGCGGACCTCCCGGCGGCGGGCGTGGCCACGCTCGCCGCCGTGGTGGCCGGGATCGGGCTCGCCATGGTCTTCGCGGGCTGGGCGGCCACGTTCCGGCCCGCCGCGGTGCTGTCCGGCGTCGCGTTCGCCGTCGTGGCGGTCGCCAGCCGCGCGCTGGCCCACCTCGACCTTTCCGCGCTGCCGGGCCACCCGCTGACCTGGCTGATGCTGGTCGCCGCGGTGCTCGGGCAGGCGTCGATGGCGGTGGCCCTCCAGCGCGGCCGGGCGCCCCTCGTCGTGGCGACGGCGGACGCCACCACGATCGTGCTCGCTTCGGTCTCCGGCCTCACCGTCCTCGGCGACCGCGTCGCCGACGGGCACGGGCCGTGGATCGCCGCGGGCCTCGCCGTGGTCGTGACCGGCGTGCTGCTGCTCGGCGCGCGGTCCCGGACCGCCGCCACCGCCGTCGTCCGGGAGGCCGCGTGACCACGCGGCCCCTCGCCAGCGTGTCGATCGACCTCGACAACCTCTGGGCCTACCTCAAGACCCACGGCGACCCCGCCTGGCGGGACCACCCGAGTTACCTCGGTACCGCGGTCCCCCGGCTGCTCGACGTCCTGGGGGGGCAGCGGCTCACGTTCTTCGTGGTCGGCGCGGACGCGGTCCGCGAAGACGGCGCCAAGGCGGTCGCCGCGATCGCCGCCGCGGGGCACGAGGTGGCGAACCACTCCTTCGGCCACGAACCCTGGCTGCACCGGTACTCCCGCGACCGGCTCGAAGACGAGCTGAGCCGGACCGAGGAGGCGATCGTCGCCGCCGGCGTGCCCCGGCCCACCGGGTTCCGCGGCCCCGGCTACAGCGTCACGCGGGACCTGGTCGAGCTGCTCGCCGAACGCGGTTACGCCTACGACGCCAGCACGCTGCCCACCTGGATCGGCCCGCTGGCCCGCGCCTACCACAACCGGACCGTGCGTGCGGGCGCCGGCGGCGAGGGCCTCGGCGAGCTCTTCGGCGGCTTCTCGCGCGTGCTGGCGCCGGTGCACGCCTACCGCTGGCGGACGTGCGGGAGCAGCGCGCTGGTGGAGCTGCCGGTGACGACGATGCCGCTGCTGCGCACGCCCATCCACGGCTCGTACCTGCTGCAGCTGCACGAGGTGTCGCCGCGGCTGGCCCGCGCGTACTTCCGGACGGCGCTGCGGCTCTGCCTAGCCCGCGGGGTCGCGCCCTCCCTCCTGCTCCACCCCACGGACGTCCTCGGCGGCACCGAGGCGCCCGGCATGGAGTTCTTCCCCGGCATGGCGACCCCGGGGCCGCGGAAGGTGGCCTGGCTCGGCTGGGTGCTCGCCGCGCTGCGCGAGCACTTCGACGTCGTCGGCACCGGCGAGTACGTCCGGCGGTCCGAGGTGCGGCGTACCCGCCCGGTCACGCGGCTGGACGCCGGCAGATGACCACGTTCGCCGGCACCCGGGCACCGGTGCTGCTGCCGGTGCTCGCCTGCGCGACCGTCGCGCTGGCCCCGGTCGAGGGCTACCTGACGGCCGTGCAGCCCCAGCTCGGCAAGCTCGCCCCGGCCTTGCTGACGGCGGTCTGGCTCGCGGTGCGCGCCCGGCAGCGGAGGTTCCCCCGGCCGGCACCGCTGCACGCCGTGCTCGCGCTGCTCGCCGTGGTGCTGGCCGCGACGGCGGCGTGGCACTCCGCGGGCCCGTTCACCGCCGAGTACACCGTGCGCTGGCTGCCGTTCCTGGTGGTCACCGCCGTGCTCGCGGACGTCGCGGGCCGGGAGGTGCCGCTCCGGTGGCTGCTGCTGGCCGCGGCCGCGGGGGCCACCGTCGCCGGTGCCGGTGCGCTGGTCAGCCTGGTCGCCGACGGGCAGGCCCGGGCGAGCGGACCCCAGCCGGATCCCAACGACCTGGCGTACTTCCTCGTCGCGGCCGTTCCCCTGCTCGTGGCCGTCCGCACCCGGACCTTCGCGACGGCGACCGCGGGCGTGATCCTGGTGGCGGGCGCCGCGGCGACGTTCTCGCGCGGCGGCGCGCTCGGTCTGGCCGCCGCGGCCGGCTGGCTGCTCGCCCGCCGGGTGCTGCCGTGGCGGCTGGTCGCCGCGACGGCCGCCGCGGTCGTCGCGCTGGGCCTGGGGACGCTCCTGGTCGCCGGTCCGCACCTGGCCCGCGCGGCGCAGGAGAAGAGCTTCATCGCCGCGTCCAATGTGGACACCCGGGAGCTGCGCTGGCAGGCGGCGGCCCGGATGGTGACCGCGCACCCGGTGCTCGGCGTCGGTCCGGGCGGCTTCCGCGAGCACTACGCCGCCGAGTCGCACAACGCCGAGGTCGACGAGCAGACCCCGGTGGCGCACAACATGTACCTCGAAGTCGCCGCCGAACTCGGCCTGCCCGGGTTCGCGCTGTTCGCCGGGGTCATCGGCGTCGCCGCGGTGGCGAGCGAGCGCACCGTCCGGCGGGCGGGCCCGGGCCCGCGGCGGACGGAAGCCGTCGCGATCCAGGCGGCCCTGCTCGCGGTGCTGGTCACCTCGACGTTCCTGTCCGAGCAGTACTACCTGCCGCTGTGGTCGATGGCCGCGTTCGCCGTCGCGGCCGAACTCCGGCTTCGCCGGGAAGGAAGGGGGAGCACCGATGCGGGTGCTGCACGTCATCAGTGAGCTGGGCGCCGGCGGGGCCGAGACGCTCGTGGCCGGGATGGTGGCCCACGGCGGGGACTACGGCTGGGAGTCCGCGGTCGCCGGTGGCGGCGGCTTTCGCGCCCGCGAACTCGCGGCGGCGGGCACGCCGGTATTCGGTGTCCCGCTCGCGCGCCGCAGCAAGACGGGCGTGCTGAAGGCGGCGTGGGCGGTCCGCCGCGCGGTGACGCGGTTCCGGCCCGACGTCGTGCTCGCGCACAACGTCGGCGCGAGCCTGGTCGCCCGGCTCGCCACCCGGCGGCCGGTGGTGACCGTCTTCCACGGCGTCGCCGACGAGGACGTCCCGGCCGCCGCCCGGATCCTGCGGCGCACGTCCCGTCACGTCGTCGCGGTGTCTCCGGCGACGGCCGGCCAGCTGACCGGCGCCGGTCTTCCCGATCCCGTGGTGATCCGCAACGCCGTGTTCGCGCGGCCGCCGGTGTTCGGCCGCGCCGAGGTGCGCGCGTCGCTCGGCGTCCCGGCGCGGACGCCGGTCGCGCTCTGCCTCGCCCGTCTCGAACCGCAGAAGCGCCACGACGTCCTCCTCGACGCCTGGGCGGCGGTCGACGGCGACGCGGTGCTGTGGCTGGCCGGCGACGGCAGCCTGCGCGGCGAGCTCGCCGGCCGGGCCGAAGCGCTGGGGCGCCGGGTCGAGTTCCTCGGCACCCGCACCGACGTCGCCGACCTGCTCGCGGCCGCCGACGTCACCGTCCTCACCAGCGACTGGGAAGGCCTGCCGCTGGCGGTGCTGGAGTCCTTGGCGGCCGGTCGCCCGGTGGTCGCGACGGACGTGGGCGGGGTCGGCGAAGTCCTGGCGGACGGCGGCGGGCTGGTGGTGCCGCCGGGCGATCCGGCCGCGACGGCCGCCGCACTGACCACGTTGCTCTTCGACGCAGCCGCGCGCGAATCCGCGGCCGCCGCGGGCCTGCGCACCATCCGGCGGGAGTACGACCCGCACCCGTTGATGAAGTCCTACGACGAACTGCTCCGAGGTGTCCGGTGAAGGATTTCGTGCCCCGCACGGCCGCGCTGAGCGTGGCCGTCGCCCTGCTGGCCGGGGCGCTCGTGCTCGTCATCGGGCTGGCGCGCGGCGAGGAGTACCAGGGCCGCGTGAGCCTGCTGGCCACCCCGGCGGCCGACGCCGCGCAGTACGGCGAAGTCGTCTCGCTGACCTTGCCCGCCTTGGTCGAGCTGGCCCGCAGCCCGTCGGTGCTGAAGGCGGCGGCCCCGGTGTCGGGCTACTCCCCCGACGAACTCGGCGGGCACGTGTCCGTCGAGCTGGTCCCGGCGTCCGGGCTCGCGCGCCTGTCGGTGCGGGCGGCCACGGCGGAGCGGGCCGGCGCCGCGGCCACCGCGCTGGGCAAGGCGATGATCGACGCGGACCTGCTGGCCCCGGCCGGGAAGCTGCGGACGCTGGACCCGCGGCCCGAGGTCGTCGCGGTGGCGCCGGACACGCCGCTGGTGCTCGGGCTGGCGCTGGTCGGCGCGGTCGCGGCCGGGCTCGCGACCGCGGCGCTCCGCAGGCTGGCCCCGGGCGGCGGCCCGCGTCCCGTGCGCCGGGCGCTGGCCGCGGCGGGGATCCACCGCCCGGTCGCCGTCCTGCGCGCGGACGACCCCGCGGTCGCCGACCGGCTGGCCGTGCTCGGCGACGCGGGCGGCCGTCCCGTCCGGGTGCTGCCCGTGCGCCCCGAACTCGCCGAGACCGCGGCGAAACTGGCGGCCGGCCTGCCGGAGGGCGAAAACGACGGCGTGTCCGTGGTGGCCGTGACCGCCGGCCGCCGCCAGGAAGAGCTGACCGCCGCCGTGAGCGTGCTGCCCGCGGACGCCGTGCTCGTGGCGGTGGTCCTGGCATGACCCCGCGGCAGCGCACGGTGTTCGTCGTCGCGGTGCTCGCCGGCGGGGTGAGCGCTTGGCACGCGCTCACGCCCTCGTGGGAGGTCCCGCTGCCGACGTGGGGCAACCGGCCCGAAGAACGGCTCCAGGACTTCCGCGATGCCCTGTACTTCCCGATCCGCGAGTTCCTCGGCGGCGGCAACCCCTACGACCCGGCCGCGATGTTCGCGCACTGGCCGGTGCGCCAGGACTTCAACCTCTACCAGCCCTACCACCTGCTGCTGCACGCGCCGTTCGCGCTCCTGGGCTACCGGGCCGGCGCGATCGCGTTCTCGGTGTGCTCGCTGCTGCTGCTCGTCGCGCTCGCGGCGCTGGCGGCCCACGCGGTCCGGCGGTTCGCGCCCTTCGCGGTCACCACGGCCGTGGTCGCGGCGCTGCTGGTGACCAGCCAGGTCGGTAAGGCCCAGCTCTACGTCGGCCAGGTCAACCCGCTGATCGCGCTCGGCGCGGCGGGCGCTCTGCTGGCCCGGCGCGACCGGCCGGGGTGGGCCGCGGTCGCGCTGGCGATCGCGTGGCTGAAGCCGCAGTACGGGTTTCCGTTGGCCGTCCTGCTGTTCGCCCGCGGTTCGCGGCGGGTGGCGCTCACCGGCACCGCCATCGCGGCCGCCGCGAGCCTGCCGGTCGTGCTGCTGCTCGTGGTGCGCGGCGGCGGGGTCGGACCGTTCCTCGACGTCGTCGCCGCGAACCTCGCCCACGCCCGCGCCACCGACTACGGCGCGGTGGATTCCCCCACCGCGCAACGGATCGACGTCGCCGCGGTGCTGTTCCGCGTCACCGGCTGGGCCCCCGCCGGCATCGAGCTGGTGGTGCTGGCCGTGGTGCTGGCGACGAGCATCCGGCTGGTCCGGCGGCTCGACCGGGAGGGCGAGTCGCCGGTCGCCGACCTGCTGACGTGCCTGGCCGTCGTGGTCTGCGTGGTGCACCAGCCCGGCGACGTCCTGCTCGCCGTACCCGCGCTGGTCGCGCTCTGTTGGCAACGCGAGAAACTCGTGGTGGCCGCGGCGCTCGCGCTGGCCGTGCCCTTCGCCCATCTGTACACAGTGGACTCCGCGGTGGTCTCGGCGTTCGGGCCGCGGGCGGCGGTCACCGTGGACGGTGTGGCGGTCGTCGTCGCGTGGTGCCTGCTGGTCTTCCGGTCCACGCGGACGCGGGCCGCCCGGCCGGTGGTGGCCGGATGACGCTCGGGACCCGCGCGGTCCGGGGATCGCTGTGGCTCGGCGCGGTCAACCTCGTCAGCAAGAGCGGCCAGATGCTGGTCACGCTGGTGCTGGCCGCCGTGCTGACCGAGGGCCAGCTCGGCGCCGTGGCCCTGGCCGTGGCGCTGGTCAACCTCGGCCAGGTGGTGCAGTCGATCGGCGTCTACGACGTCATCGGCCGCACCGCGCGGGACCCGCGCCGGATGGCCGGCACGGTGCTGACGCTGAGCGTCGGCGCCGGGCTGTTCCTGACCGTCGGGCTGGTGGCCGCCGCCGGCCCGCTCACCGCCCTGCTCGGCACCCCGGACGCCGCCGGCCTCGTCCGGCTGGCCGCGCTCGGCCTGCCGTTCTCGGCCGCGGGTGGCGTCCAGCTGGGCCTGATGCACCGGGAACTCGACTTCCGCCGCCGGCTGCTGCCCGACGGCGGCGGCGCGGTGCTCGGCGCCGCGCTGACGGTCGTGCTCGCCGTCTGCGGCACCGGTCCGGTCTCCCTGGTGCTCGGCCTGCTGGCCACGGCCGTAGCGCAGCCGGTGCTGGGCGTGCTGGTACGCGGCGGGGTGCGCCCGTGCTGGGACGCGGGCGCGGCCCGGGAAGCCCTGCGCTGGGTGGCGGTGGTGGGCCCGGCAGCGGTCGTGGGCGCGTTGCTGGTCAACCTCGACTACCTGGCGGTGGGCCACGCCCTCGGGCCGGCCGCGGTGGGCGTCTACTCGCTGGCCTACCGGCTGGCCTGGGTGCCCTACATCATGGTGGCGGTGGTGCTCGGCGCCGTCGCGTTCCCGGTGTTCACGCGCTTGCGGCGCGAAGGCCGGCCGCTGACCCCGGCCGTCGTCCGGTTCACCCGGGCGGTGCTCGTGGTCACCGGCGGGCTGTACGCGGGGCTCGCCGTCCTCGCCGACCGCGTCGTGCTGCTGGGCGACCGGTGGGCCGCCGCGACCGGCCCGCTCGTGCTGCTGTCCGGTTACGGCGTGGGTATCTGTCTTCTGCAGATCTGGTACCAGGCGGTGAAGGCGACCGGGCACGTCCGGCGGTACCTGGCGCTCGAGACGGCGCACCTCGTGCTGCTGGCGGCCGGGCTCGCGCTGTGCACCCGCGCCGGGATCGAAGCCGTCGCCGCCGTCCAGCTCGCCGCAGCGTGGCTGGTGGTGCCGATCGCCTGGCGCGTGCTGGCCGGGGCCGGGGTACGGCTGCCACTGGCCGGGATGGGCGTGCGCGTCCTGCTCGCCTGCGTCGCCGCGGCTCTCCCCGCGCTCGTGCTTCCCTACGCGGCCTCCTGGCCGGGTGCCGTCACGCAAGCCGTCGTCTTCGTCGCCGGCTATGTCGGCGCGACGCTTCTCTTGCAGCGCACCGCCATCGCGGAACTGCGCCTCCGGTGAGGGTCGTGCACGTCTCCCAGCCGGTGACGGCCGGGGTCGCCGCGGTCGTGCTGGACCTCGCGGTGGCGCAACGGGATCGCGGCTGGGCGGTGACGGTGGTCTGCCCGCCGTCCGGCGAGCTGCCCGAACGCGCGCGGGACCACGGTGTCGACGTCCGCGGCTGGCCCGCGGGCCGGTCCCCCGGTCCGGCCACGAGCACCGAGACGCTCCGGCTTCGCCGGCTCCTGACCGAACTGGCGCCGGACGTCGTGCACCTGCACAGCTCGAAGGCCGGCCTGGCCGGGCGGCTGGCCCTGCGGGGTACCCGTCCGACGGTCTTCCAGCCGCACCTGTGGTCCTTCGAGACCGCGAACGGCTCGTTGCGGCCCGCGACCACGGCGTGGGAGCGCTTCGCCTCGCGGTGGACCGACCTCGTCGTGTGCGTGAGCGACGACGAGCTCGCCGCCGGCCGGGCCGCCGGGGTGACGGCCCCGGCGGAAGTCGTCTGCAACGGCGTCGACACGACCCGGTTCTTCCCCGCCGACCGCGCCGCGGCGCGACGCCGGCTCGGCGTGGCGGAGCACGTCCCGCTGGCCGTCTGCGTGGGACGGCTCGCCGAACTCAAGGGCCAGGACCAGCTGCTGGCGGCGTGGTCCGCGGTGCTGCGGCGCGTCCCGGACGCCCACCTCGTGCTCGCCGGCGAGGGGCCGATGGGCGCCTCGTGGCGGCCTCGGTACCCGTACTCGTCGGTGCGGTGGGCAGGGCACACCGACGAGCCCGCGGCCTGGTACACCGCCGCGGACGTGGTGGTCCTGCCGTCCCGCGCGGAAGGGATGGCCCTGGTGCCGCTGGAGGCGATGGCGTGCGCGCGGCCGGTGGTGGCCTTCGACGTCGGCGGCGTGCGCCAGAGCGTCGCCGACGCGGGCGCGGTGCTGCCGCCGGGGGACCTCGGCGGCCTCGCCGACGCCGTCGCCGCTCGCTTGGCGGACCCGGCGTCGGCGGCCCGCGAAGGGGAACGCGGGCGCCGCCGGGTGGAGCTGTCCTTCGACCGCGGCCGCATGACCGACCAGATCGCCGTCCTCGTGGAGAAACTCACCGCAGCGGAGCGTGCCTCGTGACCCGGATCGCGTACCTGCTCACCCAAGACCGGGGCGGCCCGGTCGACGTCACCGTCCGGCTGGCCGCCACCCTCGCTCGCGGAGGCACCGAAGTGCGCGTCTTCGGGCCGCCGCCGGCCCGTGGTGCCGACCTGATCGACGGTCTCCACCACTGCCTTCGGGTGGCGGGCAAGGAAGACCTCGGCGCGGCGAGACGGGCGCGCGCGGCGATCCGGGCGTGGCGGCCCGACGTCGTGCACGCCCAGGACCGGCGCGCCGGGCTGGTGATCGCCGGTCTTCGCGGCGGTGGTGCGCTTGTGCAGACCTACCACGGCGTACCCGACGACGTCGGCGAACCGTGGTTCCGCGGCGACTCCCGCGCGGCCGGGCCGTCGCCGTACACGCGGACCGTGCTCGCGGCCGACGCCGTCGTCGCGCGGGTGCTCGACCGGACGATCGTGCCCGCCGAGGCGATGGGCGAGTTCCTGCGGCACCGCCTGAAAGTGCCGGCGACGCGGGTGGTGCAGGTCGGCAACTGCGTCGAGCCGGCCCGGCCCGTCCCGCCGCACGGGCCGGTGCGGCACCTCGTCTTCGCCGGGCTTCTGGTGGAGCGCAAGGGAATCCTCGACCTGCTGGCGGCGTTGGCCCGCCCCGGCGTGCTGCCGCCGGACGCCCGGCTGACCGTCGTCGGCGACGGCCCGCAGCGCGCCAAGGCGGAACGGGCCGCGCAGTCCCTCGCCGGGCGCGTGGAGTTCCTCGGTTTCCGGCCGGACGTCCCCGCGCTGCTGGCCGCCGCGGACGCGCTCGTGCTGCCGTCGTCGATGGAGCAGCAGCCGCTCGTGGTGGCCGAGGCGATGGCCGCCGGGAAGCCGGTGCTGGCCACGGCGGTCGGCGGGGTCCCCGAGATGGTGGGTGACCGCGCGTTCCTGGTACCGCCGGGCGACATCGCGGCGCTCGCCGACGGGCTCCGGGCGTTGTTCGCCGAGCCGGACCCGGGCCGGATCGGGCGGCGCCTGGCCGAGCGCGCCCGGACGCTCTACCACCCGGAAGCTTGTGCACGGCGGCATCTGGCTCTGTATGAACGGCTGGTCCGGGCCAGGACGAGGACGCCGGCGGCCGATCGGGCGTGATCTGCCGGCGGGAAGCGGGTCTGCCGCGCCATCTGCCGAAGCCCGTGCGGACCCTGGCGGAGAGCGCGGAGTGAGCGGCCTACCGGCAAGCCCGCATCAACGGCCCCGAACCCACCCCCGCACACCCCACCGCCCGCGCGGGCTTCGCCGGCCGGACCAGCACCAGCCCGTCCGCGGCCTCCAGCGAAATCGGCTCCGGCGGCTCGGCGACCGATGCCGCCGGGGTGCCCGGCTCGGCCAACCCCTCCGGCGGCGTCACCGTCTGCGTCTGCGCCGTCGTGTTGACCGCGACCCAGCCGTTCGTGTACGTCCGGGTCCACACGCCGTTCGGCAGCCGTCCTGCCGCGTCCACCGCTTCGCCCAGCCCGCTGTCCTGCAACGACGACCACTCCGGGTCGCGGTAGTCGTCGGTGGTCGCGCGGGTCCAGCACGTGCGGGGCCCGGCCAGCAGGGCGGCGCTCGCGTAGCCGGCCCGCTCCTGCTGCGCGTTCCTCGTCCGGGTCACCAGCAGCAGCAACGACTCCCCCAGCGCCGCCTGGGCGCGCAGCTCCTGGAACTCGTTGCCGCGGAACGTCAGCAGGCCGCCGGTGCCGCCGTCCTCGCGGAAGCCGAAGTTCTCCTCCATCGCGCCGCCGAAGCGCGAGTGCGCGGTCCACCGCCCCGGCACCAGGTGCGTCTCGGACACGTTGGGCACCAGCAGTTTTCCCGCCTTGGTGAAGGCATCGCCCACTTTGGACAGGAACGCGTCGAGGCCGTCGCGCAGCTTGCGATCGGTCTCCGCCACGTTCGCCGTTCCGGCGAGCACCGCGGGCGAATAGTGGCTCAGCGAGTTGAAGTCGTTGTCCGCCAGCACGCCGTCCCAGCCCTCGCGGGTCGTCTCCGCGACGACGGCGTCCGTCCAGGCCTGCTGGTAGGCGGGGTCCCAGACCGTCATCTGCCAGTGCTTCGGGTAACCCTGCCACTCGATGCGGCGGCCGCGGTCGTCCAGCGCGAACCAGTCCGGGTGGTTGTCCTGCGCGGCGACGTACCCGATGCCGCTGGGCAGGAAGGGCGCGTCCCGGCCGCCGTCGACCGCGCCCGGGTAGTTGCGGGTGCTCGACAAGTCCTTGTACACCAGCACCTTCACCCGCGGGTTCAGCTCGTGCAGCCGGCGCATCGCCGCGCCCTGGTCGGCGTTGAGCACGACGACCTGGTAGCGCTTGGCGGCCAGCTCGATCTCCTTGGCCGTCGGCGGCTGGCCGATCCCGTACCACCACGCGCACGGCGCCAGCGGTTTCGGCGGCGGCACCGACGTCTCCTGCGCCGAGCTCGCCGCGCACCCGGGGAGGCTGCCCGCCACCAGGACCAGCAGGGCCGCGGCGGCCCGGAATCGGCGCATCAGCGTTGCCTTCGGCACAGCAGCTCTCCCACGGTCAGGATGACGATCTTCACGTCCAGCCACAGCGACCAGTTCGCGATGTAGTAGTTGTCGTAGCGCGCCCGGTCCGCGATGGAGGTGTCCCCGCGCAGGCCGTGCACCTGGGCCAGGCCGGTCAGCCCGGTCGGTACCCGGTGCCGCGCCCAGTAGAGGTCGTGCACGGCGGAGAACTCGTGCACGAACACCGGCCGCTCCGGGCGCGGGCCGACCAGCGCCATGTCGCCGCGCACGACGTTCCACAGCTGCGGGAGCTCGTCCAGGGAGCTGCGGCGCAGGAACCGCCCGACCGGGCCGACCCGGCTGTCGCCCGCCACCGACCAGCGCACCTGTGAATCGTCCACTTCGGACGGCCGGACGCTGCGGAGCTTGTAGAGCAGGAAAGTCCGCCCGTCCATGCCGACCCGCACCTGGCGGAAGAACACCGGGAAGCCGCTTTCCAGCGCGACGGCCAGCGCGCAGCAGGCGATCACCGGCGCGAGGACCACCAGCGCGACCGCGGCCAGCGCCGTCTCGACGACGCGCTTGACCCACCAGCCCGGCCGCCGGGTCGGCGCGCCGCCCAGCCACACCAGCGGGTAGCTGCGGAGCCGGTCGACGCCCGGCCCGTCGGAGCAGAGCTCGAACAGGTGCGGCAGCACCAGTGTCACGCACCCGAGCCGGTGGGCGCCGATGGCGGCGTCGACGATCGCGCCGTCCCCCTCGCCGTCGCCGGCGGGCGCCAGGACCACCGTGCCCGCGCGCAGCCGGGTGATGGCCTCGGCGAGGTCGTCGCCGATCGGCTCGACCGGCAGGCCGGCCGGTGCCGGCCCGGACGCCGCGAGACCGACCGGCAGCAGCCCGAACTCGGGGTGTTCGAGCATGGTGCGGACCAGTTCGGCACCGATCCGGCCGGAGCCGACGACGACCGCGCGATCGCACCGGCGCAGCCGGCGGCGGCCCCACCGGCCGAAGGCGAAGACCAGCGGGCGGACCGCCTCGCCGAGCACCGCGAAGACCAGGACGACCTCCTGCAGCCGCGCGGTGGCCGCACCGTCCATCCCGGACACCAGTCCGGCCCCGGTGACGAGCGCGAACGCCAGCGCGGTGGCGGTGACCGAGCGCGGGAGGTCCTGCAGCCACGAAAGCCACAGCCGGCGGCGGTGCACCCGCCCGGCCGTGCGGGCCAGCAGCAGCGCGACGGCGGTCACCGCCGCGCCCGCCGGGCCGGGCCCGGTCCGCAGCACCGCGGTGGTCCAGGCGGCGACGTCGACGGCGACCAGCAGCGACGCCACGGCGTTGACCCGGGTCAGCAACGGACGGGACCGCGCCCGCACCTTTTTCGGGCGGATGCGCGGCCGGGTGCGCGGCCGGACGCGGCGTTGCAGCGGCAGCGCTTCGGCGAAGACCGCGTCTCTCAGTTCAGTCACTGGTGTCTGCCTCGGTCGAAACGGTGGTCGGTGCCGGCCATTCCCTCATGTTCCCACCCGGATACCCACCCGTTCGGGCAGTGCGGAAACCCCGAACCGGTGATTGACGGAAACAGTGTGTAGTTCCGATGACGCCCATCCTTTCGGGGGACTTTTCAGGCCGCTAAAGAAACCCAACAACATAGCCGAATACGTCCCGTCGACCGCTCGGGGAGCGATGCCGGTCGAGTGACAACCGGATCGAACAAAGGGAACGTGGTGCGCGAAGAATCGACTCTGGCCACCTTGGCGGAACCGGAACCCGCCGCGAAGGCGAACGGCGGACGGGCGCACGTCGTGCTGCCCGCGTTCAACGAAGAAGCGTCGTTGCCGCCGTTGCTGCGGCGGCTGGCCGAAGTGGCCCGCACCGAGCGGATCACCGTCTGGGTCGTCGACGACGGGTCCGCCGACGCCACGGCGGCGGTGGCCGAGTCGGGGTGCGGCGGGCTCGACGTGCGCGTCGTGCGCCACGCGGTGAACCTCGGGCTCGGCCGGGCCGTGCTGTCCGGCCTCCGTGCGGCGCTGGAGGAAGCCGGGCCCGACGACGCCGTCGTCGTGATGGACGCCGACGACACGCACGACCCGGTGCTGATCCGGGCGCTGCAAGCGGAAATCGCCGGCGGCGCGGACGTCGCCATCTGCTCGCGGTTCGTCCCCGGGGGCGACGACCGGACCGCCCCGCTCGGGCGCCGGCTGCTCTCGCGCGGCGCGGCCAAGCTGTTCCACCGCGCGCTCGACGTCGAGGGGGTCCGGGACTTCACCAGCGGCTACCGCGCCTACCGGGCCTCCCTGCTGACCCGGGCCTGGACGCACTGGGGCGAGCGGCTCATCGAGGAGCAGGGTTTCGCCTGCATGGTGGAGCTGCTGCTCAAGCTCCGCCATTGCCGCCCGGTGATCGCCGAGGTTCCACTGGCCCTGCAGTACGACCGCAAGCGAGGGCCGAGCAAACTGAAGCTGCGCCGCACCATGGCGCAGTACCTGAAACTCCTCGCCCGCGACCGGCTGAGCCCGGCGCCCTTCCGGAAGCTGTGATGCCCCCGGTGTCCGACACGACCACCGCCCCGCACGTCGCCGTGATCGGCGGCGGCATCTGCGGCCTCGCCGCCGCCCACCGCCTCGCCCGCCGCGGCGCGCAGGTGACCTTGCTCGAAGCCGGCGACCAGCTCGGCGGCCTCGGCACGTTCTTCCGCCACGGCGACCATTGGGTGGAGCGGTTCTACCACTGCGTCATGCCCACCGACGACGCCCTGCTCGGCCTGCTCGGCGAACTGGGCCTGCGGGATGCCGTGCGGTGGCGGGAAACCACGATGGGCATGGTCGTCGACGGCCGCAGGCACCCGTTCAACTCCGCGCTCGACCTGCTGCGGTTTTCGGCTCTGCGGCCGCGCGACCGGGTGCGCTTCGGCGTGGTTTCGGTGCTGCTGCGGCGGTTGGGCCGGGGACGCGACCTCGACAACCTGCGCACCGAAGACTGGCTGCGCGGGCTCTACGGCGACGTCGTGTGGGAGCGGCTCTTCGCGCCGATGTTCGGCTCGAAGTTCGGTCCGTCCTTCGGCGACGTGCCCGCCCTCTACCTGTGGCAGCGCCTCGGCCGGGAGCGCAACGTGGCCACCCGCGGCTACCCGGCGGGCGGCTACAAGACCGTCATCGACGCGCTGCGGGCGTCGATCGAGCGGGCCGGGGGAACCGTGCGCACGTCGGCGCCGGTCCGGCGGCTGCACAGCGCGGGCGAGAGCGCGATCCTCACCCTGACCGGCGGCGAGGTGCTCGGCGCGGACCACGTCGTGTCGACCGTGCCGCTTCCCTTGCTGCGGCGCGTTTCCGACGACGCCCTCGCCGCCCGGCTCCCCCGGACCGACCTGCCCTACCAGGGCGTGGTGACCGGCGTGTTCTTCCTGCACCGGGCGCTCACCGAGCACTACTGGACGCCGGTGCTGCACTCGGGCACCGAGTTCGACGGCGTGGTCGCGATGTCCGAGCTGGCCGGCACCGAAGCCAACGGCGGCCACCACCTCGCCTACGTGATGCGCTACACCGACCGCGACTCGCAGCTGTACCTCGACGACGACGCCGCGATCGCGGCGCGGTGGTCGGCCCAGCTGCGGGAGCTGTACCCGGAGCTGGACCCGGACGACATCGCGGCGGTGCGGGTGTTCAAGGCGCCGTTCGTCGAACCCGTGTACCCGCTGGGCTACCTCGCGCAGCGTCCGGGCGTGGTCGTCGAGGGCACGAACCTGCTGCTGGCGACGACCGCGCACGTGTACCCGGAAGTGACGAGCTGGAACTCGAGCGTCGCGCTCGCGAACGACGTCACCGACCGCATCCCCGCCGGCCGGGATCAACCCGCGATCGCGGAGCCCGCCCGGTGAACGAGCGAGCCGAGCGCGGCCACGATCCGCGCCGAGGCGGACCCGTCACCGTAGGGCGACTCCAGGTACCGGAGCCGCTCGCGGTGGCCGGCCACGTCGTCCAGCCACCGCGCGGTTTCCTCGCCGATCCGCGGCCCGGCGGGCACCCGCACGCCGAAGGTCCCCGCGATCTCGGGCCGCTCGGTGCTGCGCCGCACGACGACCACCGGTCGCTTGAGGACACTCGCTTCCTCCTGGATGCCCCCGGAATCGGACACGAGCACGGCGGCTTCCGCGGCGAGCGCGAGGAACGCCGGGTACGCCTGGGGTTCCAGCACGGCGAGCGGCGCCAGGAGCCCGCCCAGCCCGAACCGCTCGACGTTCTTGGCCGTGCGGGGGTGCAGCGGGAACACGACCGGCAGCGGCAGGCGGCCCAGCTCGCCGAGGATCACCGCGAGCCGCGCCCGGTCGTCGACGTTCTCCGGCCGGTGGATCGTGGCCAGGACGTACCGGTCGCGCGTCAGCCCGTGCGCGGCGAGGACGTCCGCGCGCTCGCCGGCCGGCGGGAGGGCGGCCTCCAGTGCTTCGACGACGGTGTTGCCGGTGACGGCGATCCGTTCGGCGGGCACGTTTTCGGCGAGCAGGTTGCGGCGGTTGAGGTCGGTCGGCGCGCAGCAGAGGTCGGCCAGGTGGTCGATCAGGACCCGGTTGTGCTCTTCGGGCATCGCCCGGTCGTGGCTGCGCAGCCCGGCTTCGACGTGCACCAGCGGGAGCCCGTGCGCGTTGGCCGCCAGCGCGCCGGCGAGCGCGGACGTCGTGTCGCCCTGCACGAGCACCACCCGGCCCGGGTGGGTCGCGAGGATTTCGTCGACCGCGCTGATCGTCCGGCCCAGCTGGTCGCCGCGGCGGCCGCCGCCGACACCGAGCTCGAGAAAGCGGTCCGACGGCGGGAGATCCGCGCGGATGCGCGAGTAGAGCGGCCCGTCGTAGTGCTGTCCGGTGTAGACGATCGAGCACTCGTCGCCGAACAAGCGCATCAGCGGCGCCAGCTTGATGAGTTCGGGGCGGGTCCCGCAGACCAGGGTCGCGCCCCCGACGGCCGCGAGCACGACCTCGGGAGAACTCTCGGCGGTGGCCCGGAAACCGGCGGTGGTCGGCATGCTTTTCCTTTTCGACGGCGGCAGTTCGCCCGCACGCTAC
The DNA here is from genome assembly GCF_040675005.1 of Amycolatopsis sp. NPDC049691. Taxonomy (NCBI): domain Bacteria; kingdom Bacillati; phylum Actinomycetota; class Actinomycetes; order Pseudonocardiales; family Pseudonocardiaceae; genus Amycolatopsis; species Amycolatopsis sp. NPDC049691. Next base: position 163,480 of record NZ_JBFANX010000018.1, on the reverse strand, counting down.
TGATTCGACGTCCGCAAGCGACCCGGCTCAGCCCATCGTGTGACGCACGCGAGCCGGAACCCCGAGGAAGGTGACCCCTTGTCCAAGAAGTACGCGGCCCTGGTGCTGGCGGCGATCCTCGCCGCGGCTCCCGCGTCGGCACCGCGCGCCGACGCGGCCCCCGACCTGCTGCTCCCGAACTTGCGCCAGGTCCCGCCGGGCTGCACCGGCGGCTTTTCCGCCGACCTCGCGCAGTGCGGGGCGTGGGACGTCTGCCCGGTGATCGACCCCGCAGCCCCCAACGGCCGCTGCGTCCCGGCCGCCGTGGCGAAAGCGGTCCGGTTGCGCTTCACCAGTTCCGAGGAGAACGTCGGCGACGGACCGCTGCTGCTGTACGGGCGCCGCGACGACGCGAAGCAGGAGAAGATGACCGTGCGCCAGGCATTGCGCGCCGGCGACTCGATCCCGGGTGACTACGCTTCCGCGCAACGCGCCACCCGCGCGTACACCTACTACGAGCCCGCACTCGCCCACCAGCACTGGCACCTGATGAACTTCGAGAAGTTCGCGCTGGTTTCCCCGCAGGGCAGGACGGTCGTCACCGACCGGAAGAACGGCTTCTGCCTCGGCGACCGCTACCCCGTGGCCGACGCCGGCGGGCTGGCCCACGTGCCGGGGGACACCGGAGCCGACGCCGAGCTCGCGGATCGCCTGCGCGCCAACAACTGCCGCCACCACGAGCCGGCGGCGCTCGACGTGGTCGAGGGCATTTCGGTCGGCTCCGGCGACGACTACAAGTTCGACGTCGACTTCCAGTGGCTGGACATCACCCACGTGCCCGCAGGGAAGTACGACCTGGTCAACACGGTCAACAGCGACCGGACGCTGGCGGAGACGAACTACCGCGACAACTCCTCGTCGGTCGCCGTCTCGATCGACTGGCCGAAGGGCTTGCCGGGCGTGGACCAGGTCATCCCGGAAGCGCCGGTGGTCCGGTTCCTGCGCAGCTGTCCCGGCCGGAGCCAGTGCGCGTGAGGGTCACGGCTCCGGGCCAGGGCCGCTCGCCGGTCTACCTGGGTGGCTCCGCTCCGCCGCGCCGTCACGTGGGTGAACGAGCTTTCGCGATCTCAGCTCGGCCACGGCGATCCGGTGATGCGCTCGACCGTCGTCGTGCGCCGGAAGCCCGGGACGAAGTGTTCGAGGTAGTCGGAGTTCACGGTGCCGTTCGTGGTGTCGGGCCGGTTCTTCAGGCCGTCGACCGTGGTGCGCAGGAAGTCGTCCTTGAAGTTCCCCCGCGGGTGGGCGGCGACGATCTCGGCCAGCTGGTCGCGGTCCAGGTCGTCCAGGCCGAACCCGAGCACGTCGGTCAGGACACCCAAGTACGTGGTCGCGATCTCCGGCGCCATCCGCTGCGGGATGCCGGGTGTGGTGTGCAGCGCGATCGCCGTCCAGACGGTCTCGGCCGCGGCGGCGGGGAAACCGCGGTCGAGGAGGAACGCGCGCGCGTGGTCGGCGCCGTCGACTTCGAAGCGCTGCTCGGCGTCGGAAAACGGCGTCAGGAGGCCGGCGTCGTGGAACATCGCGGCGACGTACAGCAGCTCCGGGTCGGGTTCCACGCCGAGCCTGCGCGCGTGCATCAGGCCGAACAGGAAGACCCGCCGGGAGTGGTGGTAGAGGAGCGGACTGGTCGTCTCCCGGATGTGCCGGGTCGCCTCGGCGACCGCGGCGGTGCCGGGGATCTCCAGCCCCGCAATGACTTCGGACATGCTTCCATGCTGCTCGCGCGGCGGCGGCCGGCGCCGCCTCCGTCCGGACAGGAACCCCTTAAATCCGGACAGGACGGCGTGCTAACAATGAACGATGCCTGCTCATCGCGTCGCGTTCCTCGTCTACGACGGGGTGACGTTGCTGGACCTCGCGGGACCCGCGGAGGTGTTCAAGGAGGCCAACCGGTTCGGTGCCGGCTACCGGATCGCGCTGCTGTCGCCGACCGGTGCGGACGTCACGTCGAGCCTCGGCGTCCGGATCGCGGTCGACGGTGCCGTCGCCGCGCGGCCCGCGCACGACACGTTCCTGGTGGCCGGATCCGACATCTACCCGCGCACGCGCGTTCCCGGTGACCTGGCGGACGCCGCGCGGATCCCGGCCGCGGCGGCCGGCCGGGTCGCGTCGATCTGCACCGGGGCGTTCGTCCTGGCCGCCGCGGGGCTGCTCGACGGCAAGCGCGCGACCACGCACTGGCAGGTGGCGCACGAGCTCGCCGCCCGGTGCCCGACCTGCCGCGTCGAGCCCGACGCGATCTACGTCCGCGACGGCACCACCTACACCTCGGCGGGAGTGACGGCCGGCATCGACCTCGCGCTCGCGCTGGTCGAAGAGGACCACGGGCCCGACCTGGCGCGCGACGTCGCCCGCGCCCTGGTGGTGTACATGCAGCGGGCGGGCGGGCAGTCGCAGTTTTCGGCGCCGCTGCGGGGATCCGCGCCCCGCTCGCCGGCGCTGCGCACGATCACCGACCGGGTGACGGCGGACCCGGGCGGGGACCACTCACCCGGCGAGCTCGCCAAGCACCTCAACGTGAGCACGCGGCACCTCACCCGGCTCTTCCACGACGAGCTGTCCACGACACCGGCCCGCTACGTCGAGAGCATCCGGTTCGACCTGGCCAGGGCGCTGCTCGACCAGGGGCACACCGCGACGCAGGCCGCGGCCCTCGCCGGGTTCCCCGGCTACGAAAGCCTGCGCCGGGTCTTCGCCCGGAAGCTGTCGATCAGCCCCGCCGCCTACCGGCGCCGGTTCGGCACGGCCCGCCGCTGACCGGCGAGCACCACGTCGACCAGCGAGTCGGCGGTGGCCCTGAGCCGCTCCGGGTCCTGGTAAACGCGTTCCATCACGACGATGCCCCGGGTCATGGTGACCAGCACCCGCGCCGCCTCGGCCGCGGGGAGGGCGAGCCGGTCCTCTTCGGACTCGAGCCGGTCCCGGACGAGCCCCTCCAGACCGTCGAGCAGGCCCCGCAACGCGGCCTGGATCCGCTCGCCCTCGGCCCGGGAGTCGATCGCCGTCTTGGTCGTCAGGCACCCGCGGTGCGGTTCGCCGGTGGTCATGGACGTGATGGTGAAGCCGAAGAAGTCCCGCAGGGCGCGGTCGACGCCGGGATGGGCGAGCACGCGGGCCGCCTCGGCGAGGAAGTCGCGGGCGTAGTCCTCGAACACCTGCAGGAACAGGGTTTCCTTGTCCTGGTAGGCGTTGTAGAGCGAACCGCGCAGGACGCCCGAGGCGTTCGCGATGTCCTGGATGGACGTCGCGCCGTACCCCTTCGCCCAGAAGATGTCCCTCGCCAGCTCGAGGGTGCGCCGCTCGTCGAACTGCCGCTTGCCCGCCACGGTCCCAGCATAGCCCATCTTTGACAGGGTCATCAAAGATGAGTTACGTTCCATTCATGACAGCTGTGTCAAAGATGAGCCCTCCCCCGCTCGACCTGCGGGAACGCCGCACCCTGATCACCGGGGCCGGCAGCGGCATCGGCCGCGCCCTGGCCCTGGAACTGGCGTCCCGGCGGGGCGCGCTGGCACTCGCCGGACGCCGGGCCGGGCCGCTGGCCGAAACGGCGGCGCTGGTCGCCGAGCGCGGCGGCACCGCGCACCCGATCACCGCCGACCTCACCGCCGACGGCGAGCCGGACCGCGTGGTCGCGGAAGCGGCCGAAGCGCTTGGCGGGCTCGACGTCCTGATCAACAACGCGGGCAACGTCCGGGCGGCGCCCCTCGAGGACATCGACGTGGCGGACATCCGGGCCATGGTCGCCCTGAACCTGCTGGCCCCCGTCCTCACGACCCGGGCGGCACTGCCGCACCTCCGTGCCGCGGGCGCGGCGCACGGAAACGCCGCCCTGGTCGGGATCTCCTCGGCCGCGGGCCTGGTCGGCACGCCGTTCTACGCGACGTACGCGGCCACCAAGGCCGGTCTCATGCGCTTCGGCGAAGCCCTGCGACGCGAGCTGCACGGCAGTGGCATCCACGTCGCCTCGGTCTACCCCGGCCCGGTCGACACGCCGATGATGACGACGACCCGGGCGGGCGCGGACCTGGGGTACGGGCTGCGGCCCGTCGGCGAAGTGGTCGCGGAGATCGTGGCCGCGCTCGAGGAACGCCGGATCGACATCGACACCCAGCACGCCGACCGCCGCGCGATGCAGGAGCTGAACGCCCGCGACCCGCTCGCGGTCGACGCCGCACTCGCCCCGAAGCTGGCCGAACTCCGAGCGGCGGTCAGCACCCACCGGAGCATCTGACCGCCGCGTTCAGCGCCAGCGCGTCACCGCGGCTTCGTCGGCGGGGTGGTGCCGGTCCGTTCGTCGCCGTAGCTCAGCCACGTTCCGATCGGGGCGCGCTGCCCGACGCCGGGACGGCGGTAGTCGCACACGCCGCCGGGGAACGTCTCCCGCAGCCGCTTCCGGTCCGCCGCGGTGAAGGTGACCGGGTAGTCGCGGAAGTCCAGCGGCTTCAACCGGCACTTCAGCACGTCGAGGGCCAGGTCCTCCCCCGCGACCAGCCGGGTGTCGGCCGCCACCGGGTACTGCGCGCCGCACTGGCCGCTCGCCGGGTACGTCAGCTTCTCGGTGATCCGGGACGCCGCCGAGAGGTAGCACCCGTCGCCGAGGTCGGCCGGCCGGTTCGCCAGCACCTTCTGCCGGTGGCTGCGGGGCGAGCCGTCGGCCTCGATCGCGGTCAGCCAGCGGTCCATCGCGTCGAGCTCGTAGGCACTGGCCGCCGCCGCTTCGGCCGCGGTGGGGTGGTTTTCGATGATGACCTGGTTGGCCGCGGTGCCGTTGGCCCGCAGCAGCCGTTGCCGCATCACGTAGGACCACTCGGTGGTGTGGATGTCGTTGCCGAACCCGGCGAAGTCGAGGTCGGTCCGCTGGTCGATGATCGGCGTTTCCCGCAACCCCTGCGACGCGGAGTTCACGATGTCCTCGGCGTACACCGTCTCCAGCGCCTTCGGATCGGCCTCGATCCGTTGCGGCACGGGTGTTCCGGTGTAGTCGAGGCCGCCGATGGCGGCGTTGAGGTCCGCGAACTGCGCCGCGGTGATCGTCCCGGCCTTCAGCGCGGCCAGGCCGTACTGCACGCCCGTGGTGTCCAGCGGACTGCGCACGAACCCGGTCCTGGGGTCCCGGCCGAGCTGGTTGACCAGCTGCTCGTTGGAGTTGCACTTCACCCCGCGCGGGTTGGTGACCGGGTCCCACCGCGCCGCGACCGGGATGGCCGCGTTGCAGCTGCCGGTCGCGGTGGCCCGGCTGGCGAAGGTCTTGTCCCAGGAGACGCAGGTGTCGTAGCTGCCGAAGCCCGCGACGGCCTGCTTCTGCGCCGCGGTGAACGACGCACCCAGTCCGGCGAAGTACCGCTCCAGCAAGCGGCAGTCCGACACCGGGCCGCCCGTGCTCAGCGGGTCCGGGAACGAGACGCCGGGGATGATGCCGTCGACGATGCCGGGGTAGTTCTCCGCGATGTCGTACTGCTGGATCGCCCCGCCCGAGCCACCCCAGCCGATGGTGTGGGTCACCGGGCCGTAGGTCTCGACGAAGTGCTCCTTGACCATCATCGCCGCCTCGGCCGAGATGATCGGGCTGCAGTTGGTGTCGAGCACGTTCAGGCTCGAGGACGCGACCGCGTACCCCCGGGACAGGAACAGGTCGTTGACGACGCCGCCGGTCGAGGTGCCCTGGTGGTAGCCGGCGTTGCAGCCGCCGCCGAAGGTGTAGACCAGCTTCCCGTTCCACCCTGCCTCCGGCGCCAGGGGCGACGGCGCGCCGTCGTAGAGCGCCGCCAGCTCGTAGACGGCGCGGTCGATCGTGCCGCGCTCGACGCGGACCACGTAAGGCACCGCGCGCCCGCCGACCGTGGCCGTCGCGAGGTCCGCGGGCCGGGCCGCCGGGTCCGCCAGCGGCGCGAACGCCCCGGCGGTGGTCCGGTACTGGTAGCTGACCTGCGTCGGCGCGCTGCAGAGCGGCTGCTGCGCCGCGGGCAGGCCGAACGCCTGGGTTTCGCAGTAGAACGGAAGCTGCTGCGAGCCGGAGAAGACGGGCCCGGTGATCGGGTGGTTGGTGACGCGCAGGTTCGCCCGCTGGTCCGGGCCGCGTCCGCTCGTCTTGGCACTCACGTCGTTGACGCCGTTCCGCAGGCCGGTCACCAGACCCAGCAGGCTGCCGTCCGGCTGCTCGCGGAAGCTCGAGGTCACATCGTGGCCGTTGGCGCTGACGGCGACCGGCGTTTTCGCCGGCGGGACGACCCTGACGAGGACCTGTCCCCCGCTGACGAGCGCCGGCCGCGGGTTCGACACGGTCTCGACCGTGAGCCGCCGCCCTGGCGGAGTGCCGGGAGCGGCCGTCGCGGTGGCGGTCCCCAGCAGGACCGGGGTCATCGCCACCACCACGACGACCGAGCGCAAAGTACGGTTCGCCACCAGCCACTCCGCTCGCTTTGGGGCATCGCGTCTTCGCGACACCGGGCAGCTGCCGGTATAGCACCTGCGACCCGGCCGGATCAAAGGTCCGGCGCCGCTAGGCGCGACCGTGCGCCGCTCGGGACCGGCGGGCCACCGAGTCCAGCGCGACCGCCAACGCCAGGACCAGCCCCGTCACCATGAACCGGAACGACGAGTCCAGGTCGAGCAGGGTCAGGCCGCTCGAGATGGACTGGATCACCAGGACGCCCAGCAGGGCCGAGAAAGCGCTGCCCCGGCCGCCGAACAGGCTGGTGCCGCCGATGACCGCCGCCGCGATCGCGTTGAGGTTGACGTCGCCCGCGCCGCTCGCCTGGTTGGCCGCCGCGAGCCGGGCCGCCGCGATCAGGCCGCCCAGCGCCGCCAGTGAACTGCACAGCATGAACACGCTGACGTACCTGCGTTTCACGTTGATGCCGGCCCGGCGGGCGGCCTCGACGTTGCCGCCGATCGCGAACACCGCCCGGCCCCACGCCGTGCGGGTCAGCACGTAGTGCAGGACCAGCACCAGTCCCACGAAGCAGACGAACAGCCAGCCCACGCCGCGCGCCTGGTTCAGGTACCACACCGCGAAGCCGAGCCCCAGCAACACGGCCACGCTCCGGGCCAGCAGCAAGGGCGTCGACCGCCCGGACAGCCCGGCCGCGCGGCGGGCCCGGGCCAGCGAGTACCCGGTGAGGAACATCGCCGCCGCGGCGACGGCGACCAGCACGTACGACAGCCACGCCGGCACGAAGTCGAGCTGGGCGAAGTGCACCAGCCCGGAGTCGAACGGCAGGTTGATGGCGCCCTTGCTGCCGAGCAGCCACAGCTGCAGCCCGAGGAACCCGAGCAGCCCGGCGAGGGTCGCGACGAAGCTGGGCACCCCGAGCCGGGTGACCAGCTGTGCGTAGACCCAGCCGATCAGCGCGCCGGCCGCGATCGCGGCCAGGATCGACAGCCAGCCGGGCCACCCGCCGCTCACGAACGTGACCGCGGTGAGCGCGGCGGACAGCCCGCTGACCGAACCGACCGAGAGATCGATCTGCCCGACGAGCAGCACGCAGACGATGCCGAGCGCGATGATGCCGACCGAGACGCTCTCCATCAGCAGGTTCACCAGGTTGGCGCTCGACAGGAAGACCGGGTTGAGGAGCTGGAAGACGGTCCAGATCACCACCAGCCCGACGACGATCGGCAGCGCGCCGAGGTCCCCGGACCGGATCCGGTCGGCGATGGCGCCGAGCGCGGGCTTGAGCCCTTCACCGTGGCGCAGCCGCTCGTCGAGGAGGTCCAGCGCGGGGGCGGCCTTCGTCCGCGTCATCGGTTGTTCCTTTCGCGTTCCCGGCGCGTCGCGACGTTGTCCGCCGCGCCCGTGATCGCGGCCACCAGGTCCTCTGTGGACACTTCGGCCGCGTCGAAGACGCCGTTGTTGCGGCCGAGGCGCAGGACCACGACGCGATCGGCGACCGCGCGGACGTCCTCCATGTTGTGGCTGATCATGAGCACGCCGAGGCCGCGTTCCCGCAGCCGCTCGATCAGGTTCAGCACCTCGGCCGTCTGCTCGACGCCGAGTGCGGCCGTCGGCTCGTCCAGGATGATGATCTTCGGGTCGCCCAGCAGCGAACGGGCGATCGCGACCGTCTGGCGCTGCCCGCCGGACAGGGACGCGACCGGGATCCGCACCGTCGGGATCTTCGCCGACAGCTGCCGCAGCAGCTCCCACGACCGGGTCTCCATGGCGACCTCGTCCAGCCGGCTCCGGCGGATCTCCCGGCCGAGGAACAGGTTCTCGACCACGTTGAGGTTCTCGCACAGCGCGAGGTCCTGGAACACCGTGGCGATGCCGAGCGCGTGCGCGGCCGCCGGGCTGTCGATCGTCGCCGCGCGGCCGGCGAAGGTGATCGTGCCCGTGTCCGGGCGGTGCACGCCGGCCAGCACCTTGACCAAAGTGGACTTGCCGGCGCCGTTGTCGCCCACGATCGCGACCACCTGACCGGCGGACACGTCGAGGTCGACGTCGGTCAGCGCGGCGACCGCGCCGAAGTTCTTGCTGATCCCGCGCAGCGACAGGACCGCGGTATCGGTCTTCATCACGCGATCCCGTGCTGCTTGCACGCCGCCGCGTACTCGCCGGTGCACACCTCGGACGGCTTGATCTGGTCGGACTTGGCCAGCACGCCGGGAAGGTTGGCCAGCGTCACCACCGTCGGGTCGAACAGCTGCGACGGGGTGTCGAACAGCGTCGTCCTGCCGGCCGGCTTCTCCCCCTTCACGAACTGGTAGGCGACCTCGGCCGCGGCCTCCGCGACGATCTTGATGGGCTTGGAGATCGTGTTGTACTGCAGGCCGGCCACGATCCGCTGGGCGGCCGCGACCTCGAAGTCGTTGCCGGTCACCGGCGGCACCGGCGTGACCCCGGCGGCCTTGAACGCCGCGATCGCGCCACCGCCGGTGCCGTCGTTGGCGGCCACCACACCCGCGATGCGGCCGCCGAACCGGGTGATCTGGCCGGACACCCAGTCCTGGGCCTTGGCCGGCTGCCAGTCCGGCGTGTCGTACTCGGCGAGCAGCTCGAAGCCGCTGGTGTCGACCGCCGAGTGGATGCCCTTCTTGATCAGCCCCGCGGCCGCGTCGGTCGGCGATCCGTTGACTTCGAGGATGCCGCCCGTCGCCCCGGTTTCCTTCAGGTGCTTGACCAGGTCCTCACCGATGGACTTGCCGATCTTCTCGTTGTCGAAGGAGATGTAGTAGTCGGCCGGGGTCCCCGGGATGGGCCGGTCGTAGGCGATGACGGGCACGCCCTGGGACCGCGCGGTGTTGACGATGCTCGCGGCGGCCGTCGAGTCGACCGGGTCGATCACGATCGCCTTGACGCCCTGCGCGAGAGCCGAGTTCGCCTGCTGCTGCTGGCGGGACGCGTCGGCGTTCGCGTTCTGGTAGAGCACCTCGCAGTCCGCGCACAACTGCTTCACCTTCGCCTTGAACAGCGGGCTGTCGTACAGCTCGTACCGCGTCGAGGCGATGTCCGGCATGAGAAACGCGATCTTGGCGTTGCCCGTGCCGCCACCGCCCGTGCCGGCCGAGCACGCGGACACGACCAGCGCGAGAGTTGCGACGAGAACGGCGAGTCGACGCATGGCGATTCCTTTCGAGTACGCGTCAGTGCGCACGGTTGAGCGAGACGAGGGCGGCCGGCCCGGCCGGGTCGGCGGGCAACCGGATCTCGGTGAGCGCGACGTTGTCCAGCGCCGGGAAGATCCGCCGGTAGTGCTTGAGCGGCAGGCCGAGGAGCACGCAGAGCGTGACCCGCAGGAGCGTGCTGTGGGCGACGACGAGCACGGTGCCGCGGTGCTGCCCGTCGAGTTCGCGCAGCGCCGCGGCGCCCCGGGCGGCGGCGTCGGCCAGTGGTTCGGCGCCGGGGAAGGCGTTGGCCTCGGGGTCGTCGCGGAAGCGCCGGACCGCCTCGGGGTCCATCTCGGCGAGCGTGTGGGTCTCCAGCTCGCCGAAATCGACCTCGCGCAGGCCGTCCCGCAGTTCCAGCGGCACGCCCAGCGCTTCGGCGGCGGGCGTCGCCGTGGCGACGGCCCGCCGCTGCGGCGAGCTGACGACCGTGTCGACCCCCACCGACACGGTCGTCTCGGCGAGCCGCGCGGCCTGCCGCCGCCCGCGATCGGTCAGCGCCGGATCGCTGCGCCCGCCGGCGTAGCGGTTTTCCGCGTGCCACACCGTCTCGCCGTGCCGGGCGAGCAGCAGCCGGGTCATGTCCGCACCACCTCCGGGTTCGCGCAGTGCAGCGGCGGCTCGCCCGCCAGCCACCGGGCCGCTTCGACGCCCACCATCCGGGCCGCGCGTGCGGCCACCGCCCGGCTCGCGCCCGCGAGGTGGGGCGTCATGACCACGTTCGGCGCGCTCCGCAGCGGGTGGTCGGCCGGCAACGGCTCCTGGTCGTAGACGTCGAGCGCGGCGGCGAAGAGGTGGCCGCCCGTCAGCGCTTTCGCCAGGGCGTCGTAGTCCAGCAGTCCACCCCGCGCGCAGTTCACCAGCACCGACCCCGGCGGCATCAGCGCCAGCTCGCGCTCGCCGATCATCCCGCGGGTGTCCGCGGTCAGCCGGGCGTGGAGCGAAACGACCGCGGACCGGGACAGCAGTTCGTCGAGCGGGACCGACTCGACGTCCGCGTAGGGATCCGAGATCAGGACGGTCGCGCCCATCGCCTCGAGCACGGCCGCCACCCGGCTGCCGATCGCGCCCGCGCCGACCAGGCCGACGGTGCTGCCCGCGATTTCCAGGCCCGTCTCCGCGTAGGCGTACATGCCGCTCTCCCACCGGCCCGCCACGACACTGTTGTGCGCCAAGGGAATCCGGCGCATCGCGGCCAGCATCACGGCGATCGTGTGTTCGGCGGTGGACTCCGCGTTGCGCCCCGGCGCGAACGTCACCGCCACCCCGTGCGCGGTGGCCTCGGCGAGGTTCGCGTTCACCGGCCCGCCGCGGGACACCGCGAACAGCTCCAGGTCCGGAGACGCCTCGAGCACGCGGCGGGTCAGCGGCGCCATCTGCGTCAGGCACACCCGGACGCCGCGCAGCGCCTCGATCAGCTCGGACTCCACATCGGACGCTTCGTCGACTTCCGCGACCTTGCCGAACGGCACGTGCGGCCACGGGAGTTCCAGGGTTCGCACGTCCCACGCGCCGGGTGCCAGTTCGGCCGCCAGCAGCCGGTTCAGCACGAACCGGTCGCCGGCCAGGAGAATCGGTTCCGCCACAGTCATTCCTTCCACCAGCCGCGGTCGGCGAGCGCCGCGACGAACGCGTGGTAAGCGGGCGTCAGCTCGTCGTGCCGCTTCCTGTCCGGTTCGAGTGTGCGGCGCACCCGCACTAGGCGCTTCGCCGCGGCGGGGATGTCGCCGGACAGCGCGCCCGCCGCCAGCACGGCCATGCCCAGCGCGGGTTCCGGGTTCACCGGCAGCCGCACGGGCACGCCGAGCACGTCGCACCGCAGCTGGTTCCACCATTCGTTGCGGGCCCCACCGCCGGTGAACGTCACCGGGCCGCCGACGTCCGCGCCGGCCGACGCGAGCAGCTCGAACGACAGCCGCTCCAGGTGTGCGACGCCGGTGCACACCGCGGCGAACACCCGCGCCGGGTCGCCGGACACCGCCAAGGGACCGTCGCCGAGAAAGCCGCGCGCTTCCGGCGCCACGAAAGGGAAGCGCTCACCGGGCCCGGCCAGGGGGTAGCACAGCGGCACATCGCGGACCCGGGCGGCGGCGGCCGTCAGCCCGGCGAGGTCGGCATCCGGGAACAGCACCCTGATCGCGCCCGCGCCCGTGCTGGACGCGCCGCCCGGCAGCCACAGGTCCCCGTGCGGCGCGCGGTGCGAGTACACCGCGCCGGTCGGGTCGTGCGGCAGCGTCGTGCTGACCCCCTTGAGCGCCAGCGTGGTGCCGAGCACCGAGTTCCACTCGCCGACGTCGAGCGCGCCGGCGGCGAGCTGCGCCGCGCAGCCGTCGGTCATGCCCGCGACCACCGGGGTGCCCGCCGGGATCCCGGTCGAGGACGCGGCGTCCGCGCACACCTCGCCGAGCACCGTCCCCGGCCGCACCACCGCCGGCAGCACCTCGTCCGGGATGTCCAAAGCGGACAGGATGTCCGCCGGCCACCGGTCGCCGATGAGGTCGTACCCGGTCTTGAGCGCGTGGCCGGCGTCGCTCGCGACCGGGTGCCCGACGAGCGCGGCGGCCACCACGTCCGGCTGGTGCGCGAGCCGCACGTCCGGGCCGAGCAGCCCTTCCTGCCGCCACCACAACAGCTTCGGCAGTGCCCACGCCGGCTGCATCCGGTACCCGAGCCTGCTCCACAGCACTTCGCCGGCTTCTTGGGCGGCCACGGCGAACGCGCCGGCCCGGGTGTCGTCGTACATGAGGCCGGGGGTGCGCGGCGCACCGTCGGGTCCGGTGAGCAGCACGGTGCCCGAGGTGGCGCAGACGGCGACCGCACCGACCTCACGACCGCCCAGGTCCAGCGCCGAAAGCGCTTCCGCGGTCCGGGCCCACCAGTCGCCGGGGTCCTGCTCGTGCCGGTTCCCGGACCGGCTGCCGCGCAGCGGACGGCGAGCGGACGCGACGGTCTCCCCCGCGCTGTCGACCGCCAGTGCGCGGACGCTCTGCGTGCCGAGGTCGACGCCGATCCACACCGGTTCGCTCATCGCCAGCGATCCCATCGGGTCGCCGCCAGCGCGCGGGTTTCCAGGAACTCCGCGTGCGCCTGCTCGTACACCTCGCGCGTGGCGGCTTCCGGTTCGTAGCGGGCCGCGGGGCGGACCAGCGCGCTCGCCGCGGCCGCCAGGTCCGGGTAGTCGCCGAGGGCCGTCAGCGCGAACACCTGCGCGCCCTTCGCCCCGACCTGGGAGTCCTCTGTGGACACCGCGGGCACGCCGGTGATGTCGGCGATCAACCGGCACCACAGGGGGCTCGCCGCGCCACCGCCGCACAGTCCCAGCTCGACCGGCCGGCCCGGCGCCGCGTCGAGGCAGTCGCGGATGACGTGGGCGAGGCCCTCCAGGACCGCGCGGGCGAGGTGCGTGCGGCCGTGGCCGAACAACACGCCGCCGACGAACCCGCTCGCCGCCGGGTCGAGGAACGGCGCCCGCTCCCCCGCCGGCGACAGGTACGGCCAGACGCGCAGCCCGTCCGCGCCGGGCGGGGCCTGCGCGGCCAGCGTGGTCACCTCGTCGTGGTCGGCGAGCCCCAGCAGGTCGACGAGCCAGTCGACGACGCCGGTGCCGGCGAGCGTGGGGAACGACCGCATGAGCAGGCCGGGCGTGCCGAAGTCCAGCGTCAGGCCGGACGGCTCGCCCGTCGTGTCCGGCGCCGCCACCAGCATTTCCGTGCACAGTGTCGTGCCGAGGATGCAGGTCGCCCGGCCGACGGCCGTGGCGCCGGCGCCGAACGCGGTCGTCACGATGTCGTACGGGGCGAGGACGACCGGCGTGCCGGCCGGCAGGCCCAGCTCGGTCGCGGTGAGCGGCTGGACCTGCTCGGTGAGCAGGGGCGGCAGCACCGCCGGGTCGATGCCGTACAGGTCCGTGAGCTCGGTGGAGTAGGTGCCCCGGTGGATGTCGAGCCAGGGCGCGGACGCCTCGGACTTCTCGATGCCGAGGACACCGGTCAGCTTGAAGAACAGCCAGCCGCCGCAGGTCAGGACGGTGCCGGGTTCGTCGTGGTTCAGGGACCGGAGGATCGCGTTGGGCAGGCCGGCGTTGGTGAGCGAGCCGTTGATCCGGTACGCGCGCTCGAGGGTCCCGTCGGCGCGCCAGTCCCGGACGACGCCGGTGGCCCGGCCGTCGTTCCACAGGACCGCGGGTCCGGCCGGCCGGCCGTCGGGGCCGACGAGCCAGGCGCCGTCGCCCTGCGCGGTGACCGCGAGCAGCCGCACCGGGCGCGCGACCCGCGCGACCGCCTCGCCGACGGTCGCGACGACCGCGTCCCACACCTCGAGCATGTCCTGCTCGCAGCGTTCCCGGCTCGGGTGGCGCACGGTGGTGTCCCGCCGGGTGACCGCGAGTTCGCGGCCGTCCATGTCGAACACCACGGTCTTGATGACGGTCGTGCCGGCGTCGACGCAGATAGCGACTTCGTTGGCTGCCACGGCGACATTAGAAACGCCTCGCCCGCAACTTCGCAACTCTTAACATTGATCTTGATTCGGCAGCTCATTTTCCTGGCCCGGAACGATTCAGGAGCTGCCGAACTTCACACAAGTTCTCAAGCGCGGTCGATCGTGGCGCCCCGCGCCCGCTCCCGCCGGACCACCTGCTCCGGGGTCGCGTCGTCCACGACCACCCGGTGCAGGTCGGCCAGCCGGACCAGCCGGTGCAGCGCGCGCCGGTCGAACTTGGTGTGGTCGATGAGCGCCACGCTGCGGGCGGCGGACGCGATCAGCGCCCGGCGGGTGATCACCGTGTCGAGCGACTGGATGTAGCAGACGCCGTCGGACACCGCGGTCGTCGAGAGGAACAGCAGGTCGTAGCGCAGGCCGGCGGCGGCGTCCGCGGTGGCCTGGCCGAGGAACGAGTCGTAGGCGGCGTCGTACCGGCCGCCGAGCCCGATCAGCTCGATGCCCGGCTGGGCGGCGAGGGCCCGGATCACCGGCTGGAAGTGCGTGACGACGGTGAGCGGCGCCTTCTCGGGCAGCAGCCGGGCGAGCACGAGCGACGTCGTGCTGTCGTCGAGGGCGATGACCTGGCCGGGCCGGACCTCGGTGCGCACGGCCTCCCGCGCGATGGCCAGTTTCGCCTCGACCTGCGCCTGCATGCGGTGTTCGAGGTCGCCGTGGAACGTGGTGGTCGGCGCGCTGGTCGCGCCCCCGCGCACCTTGTGCAGGAAACCGAGCCGCTCCAGCTCGTCGAGGTCGCGGTGGACGGTCATGATGCTCACGCCGTAGTGCTCGGCCAGCGTGTCGACCCGCACGAACCCGGCCTCGGCGACCTGCCGCCGCATCGCGCCACGCCGAAGCTCGGGGTTGCGCCGTGCGCCATCAGGAATGTTCACACCGCCCAGCATGCACCACCCCTGGCTCACTCCAGGAGTTTTTCCAGCGCCCGCGTGGCGGCCGCGGCGGCCGACAGCGTCTTCATGGCCAGCGCACCGGCCAGTTCGGCCGCCGGCCGGTCGAGGTGGCGCCCGGCCCGCGCGGCGGCGTCCGCCGCGTCGTCGGCGATCCCGTGCGAGACCAGCAAAGCCACCGCGTCCGCCCACTTCGGGGAGCCGATGAGGTCACGCACGGTCCGCACGGGCGGCTGGGCGAGACACGGGTCGGGCACCGTCCAGCTGTGCCTGCCGTGCCGGACTTCGACGAGCGCTTGCCCCTGGACGTGCACCTTCGCCGTCACCCCGGGCGGGACCACGACGTCCAAAGTGAACTGCCCGTCGTGCCGCCGCCAGGACACCGAGGCCTCGCCGTAGGGCGTCACGTGCCGGGCCGAAGCGTGCGTGAGCGCGGCGTCCGGGATCGGGCGCACGGTCAGTTCGCGGTACCCCGGCGCCGACGGCGCCAGCCCGGCCACCGTGCGGTGCAGCCAGTCGGCCACCGCGCCCAGGGCGTAGTGGTTGAACGACGTCATCTCGCCCGGGTTGATCGTGCCGTCCGGGAGCATGCTGTCCCAGCGCTCCCAGACCGTCGTCGCCCCCATCGTCACCGGGTACAGCCACGACGGGCACCCACGCTCCAGCAGCAGCCGGTACGCCAGCTCCGGGTAGCCGGCGTTCGTCAGCGCGTCGGTGATCAGCGGAGTGCCGACGAAGCCGGTGGCGATGCGGAAACCGTTGACGCGCACCAGGTCGGCCAACCGCCGGCCGGCCACGGACCGCTGCTCCGGCGTCGGCAGCAGTGCCCACTCGATGGCCTGCGCGTAGCCGGTCGGCGCGTCCGAGAGCACCCGGCCCGAGCCCGTCACGTACTCCCGCGCGAACGCCGCCCGCGTCCGTTCGGCCAGCTCGCGGTACGCCGAACCGTCCCGGCCCAGCACGTCCGCGGCGGCGGCCACGAGCTCCGCGGACCGCGCGAGGTACGCCGTCGCGACCACGTCCGGGTCGGCCTTCGCGGCGAACGGGTTGTCCGGGGGCGCGGCCGGGTCGAGCCAGTCGCCGAACTGGAACCCGCCGGCCCAGACGCCGTCCGTGGTCAGCGAAGCGATCTTGTCGACCCACCCGCGCATGCTGGCGAACTGCCGGTCCAGCACCTCCGCATCGCCGAACCGCTGGTAGAGCACCCACGGCACGACGACCGCCGCGTCGCCCCACGCGGTCGCCGCCGGGTCGTCGCCGGGCAGCACGTCCGGGACCACGAACGGAACGGCGCCGTCCGGGCGCTGGTCGGCGGCGAGGTCGGCCAGCCACGAGCGCAGGAACCCGGCGCTGTCGTAGAGAAAGCTCGCGGTCGGCGAGAAGACCTGGATGTCGCCGGTCCAGCCGAGCCGCTCGTCGCGCTGCGGGCAGTCGGTCGGCACGTCGAGGAAGTTGCCGCGCATGCCCCACACGACGTTCTCGTGGAACTTCTCCAGGTCCGGGTCCGAGCAGGCGAACCAGCCGGTGCGCCGCAGATCGCTGTGCACCACCACGGCCTCGAGGTCGGCGGCCCGCAGATCGTCCACTCCGGACACTTCGGCGTACCGGAAGCCGTGGAACGTCAGGCTCGGCTCCAGCACGGTCTCCCCCGAGCCGGGCAGGACGTAGGTGTCGGTCGCCTTCGCCGACCGCAGCGGGCGCACGCCCAGCTCGCCGTGCTCCAGCACTTCGGCGTGCCGCACGGTGACTTCCCGCGCGCCGCGCACGCGCAGCCGCACCCAGCCGACGACGTTCTGCCCGAAGTCGGCAAGTGTCCTGCCCGACGGCGACGACCAGACCCGCACCGCCGGCACCACCTCGGTCACCCGCACCGGCGGGCCCTCCGGGGCGACCAGGCGGCCGAAGTCCGCGGCCACCACCTCCACCTCGTCCACAGTGGACGGATCGGCCGTCAGATCCGTGTGCTGCCCGTCGTAGAGGTCGTCGGCGACGATCCGGCTCTCGCGGGCCGACCACCGCTCGTCGGTGCCGACGACCTCGGTCGAGCCGTCGGCGTAGGCGACCTCCAGCTGCGCCAGCAGCGCGAGCCGGTCGCCGTAGAGCGCGCGCCGGCCGGTCCAGCCGAGCCGGCCGCGGTACCAGCCGTTGCCGAGCAGCACTTCCAGGTCGTTGGTCCCCTCGCGCAGCAGCGACGTCACGTCGTGGGTCCGGTAGCGCAGCCGGTGCGCATAGCTCGTCCACCCGGGAGCCAGGACCTCGTCGCCGACGCGGGTGCCGTTGATCGTCGCGGTGTAGACGCCGTGCGCCGTCGCGTACAGCCGGGCCGAGACGATGCCGGGCCGCAGGGCGACGGACCGGGTGAGGATCGGCGCGCGCTGCCCGATGCCGCCGATCGTGCGCGGGCTGACGAACTTCGCGGACCAGTCCTCCGGGCGCAGCAGCCCGGTTTCCACCGTCGCGGGCGCCGACCACTCGCCGCCCGGCTCGACGCGCACCCGCACGGTCGCGCGGGTCCGCGACGGCAGCGGGTCGAACGGCCACGGCACCAGCACCTGCTCGGCCGAGGCGACACGGACCGTGCGCGCACCGTCCAGCTCGACCTCGTAGGCGGTCTGGCTCCAGGCGGGGTCGTCGGTGCGCACCTGCCACGACAGCCGTGGCGTGCCGGTGCCGATGCCGAGTGCGGTCTCCAGGTGCTCGAACCGGACGGCGGTGACGGTCAACGGTCGCTCTCCTTCTCGTGCTGCACCAGCCGCACCGGACCGAACAGGCCGGTGCGGACCTGTCCGGCGGCCACGGCCGACGTGGGTGACGCGTCGTCGAGGTACCCGGCGAGGGTGCCGCGGACGACGACCTCCAGTTCGTTGGCCCCCGGCCGGAGCGCGCCGGTGATCTCGGCCCGCCACGGTCCCCAGACCAGCCGGTCCACCAGGTGCCCGTTCACCACGACGTCCGCGGTGCCGCGGACCTCGCCGAGGTCGAGCACGACGCGCCCGGGCCGGGCTTCGATCGTCGTGCGGTACCGGACCAGGCCGCCCAGCGCGCGCAGTCCGAGGTCCTCCCAGCTGCGCAGTTCGACCGGCGCTTCGCCGGTCTCGACCTCGATCCCGGCATCGAGCAGGGCGCCGCCGCGGCGGCCGTCGACCGCGCGGAACCGCAGCCGGACCGGGGTTCCCGCCGGCAGCGGCTCGGGAAAGCGGACACGCTGGTCGACCGGTTCGAGATCGCTCTCTCCCACCCGCACGACCACCTCGAGGCCGGTCGGGATCCGCAGCGCCACCGCGCCGAGCGGGGCCGGGAAGGTCAGCGTCTCCGTGCGCTCGCCGGCCGGTTCGACGTCGGGGATGACGGGCACGACGACGTCGCCGGGAGCCGCCGCGGGTTCGAGCCAGTGCGCACCGGGCAGCGGGTGCGGCCGCGGGTACAGGCACAGGAAGCGCGGGTCGCGCTTGTGCGTACGGCGTACCTCGCCCCAGTCCGGGCCGCTGACCAGCCGCGGATCGGCCGAGTCGACGGCCACCGGTCCGGACGTGACGAGCGTGAGCGTGTTCTCGCCCGGCCGAAGGTGTTCACGCAGGTCATAGGGATGGATGCGGATCTCGCGGAAGCCCGGGTAGGGGTTGAAGTCGCCCTGGCGGCCCACCTCGGTGCCGTTCACCAGCACCCGGCAGGCCTCCTCGCCGGCGACCTGCACGATCGCCTCGCCGGGCAGCTCGCCGACGTCGAAGGTGCGGCTGATCTCGCCGCCGGCGAGCCATTCCGGCCGGCGGTAGGCCGCCGGGTCGGCGACGACGGCGAACGACGCCCGCAGCGGGCCGTCCTGCTCGGCGGTGAACTCGATCTCCACGCGTACCGTCCGGCCGGCCGGGAGCGGGCTGAACGACTGGTACCCGGGGCCGTCGACGGGAAGTTCCGCGCCGTCGACGACCACTCGCCGTGCCGCGCTCGCCCCCACCGCGAGGAACAACCCGGCACGATCGGGCAACGGCAGGTGTGTCCGGACCGCGACCGTCTCCCCCGCCCGGACGTGCCGCCAGTCGAGGAACTCCTCGGGCACGTACCCCTTGGGGCCCAGCGTTTCCCCGTGGCCCGGGTCGTCCCGGATGCCGCGGGACAACGACCAGGTGGCGGGCCGCCACCCGGTCGCGTCCCGGACCTCCGCGAACACGCCGTACCCGGCCAGTGCGTCCCCGAACCGCCAGACTTCGAGCGGCAGTACCCCGGTGCGGGCCGGGTCGGCGAGGTCGCCGTGCCGGTTGTCCAGTGTGGACTCGGCGACCGCGCGCCAGCCGTCGACGGCGACCTCGCCGACGACGGGCCCGGGCGGCGTGCGGGTGGGCTCGGGCAGGTCGTCGCCGAAGACGAGCAGCGTGACGGGACCGTCGGTGAAGGCGACTTCCACTTCGCCGGCCACGACGGGGACGTCCGTGCGGTCCCCGGTGCGCGGGTCCCACCGCTGGGCCCGCCCGGTGACCCCGCGGACGCGGGCGACCCGGTCGCCGGGCGGCACGAACTCGTACCCGGTCCCGTGCAGCTGCCGCCAGTACTCGTCCCACGGGAATCCCTTGTCCGTCCAGGCCTCCCGGTCGAGGTCGACGATCGGCGCGCGGGTGCCGGTGCGCTCGTCGTGCGCGGTGAGCAGCAGGACGTGCCGGTCGCCGTGGCGGCGCAGCAGGAACGGGACGTCGGCGGTGATCCGGGGGCGCGGGAGCAGCGCGGGCACGTCGTCCGGCGCCGCGACCGCGATCGCGCCTTCGACGGCCGCGCCGCCGACGCGGACCACTGTCCCACCGGCGGCGGCGAACTCGGCGAGCCGGGCCGCCGCCGCGGGGAGCAGCACCTCGACCTCGGGCAGGACCACCGCGCGGTAGGTCTCCGCGCCGATCCGCAGTCCCTCGGCGGTCACGGTTCCCGACGCGACGGTGGCCTCGTCGAGCGCGTCGTGGTCGATCCCGGCCCGCTCCAGCACGCCGCGTTCCTCGGCGAACCACGTCCCGACGCCGTTGAGCGCGTGGAAGGCGGCGGCCGCGCGCTCGGCCGGGGGCAAGGGACCGTCCGGCGTCAGGTAGGCCTGTGCGGTGCTGGTCGGCGACAGCAGCACGACGTCGCATTCGTGCGTGCCGGTGCCGAGCACCGAGCACAACCGGCTCACCGCGCCGGAAAACCGGTGGTAGGACGGCCAGTACGGCTGGCGCCAGCACGTCGACGGCGGCGCCCACTCCCACCACCCGCCCGCGGTCGAGTAGTAGACCGCGTGGGGGTCGTAGAGCGTGGCGCCGCGGCGCAGGAACGGCGCCAGCCAGTCGTAGGTCTCCTCGAGCGTGCCGCCCCAGCCGGAGGAGTGGAACGCCTCGATCCAGGTGCGCGGGTGCCCGTGCGCGTGGGCGAGCGAGCTGTGCACCTTCGCGTCACCCCAGTGGTCGCTGCCCGGCGCGCCGTAGCCCGAGTGCGTGCCGAGGTAGTCGCCGTAGGTCCGCACCCCGCCGACCGGGTCGCCCTCGCGGGCCGGGCTGGCCTGGTCGAACCCGCAGATCAGCCCGCGCTCGGCGAACCACCCGGCCAGGGGGTCGAAGAACGCGCGGCGGGCGAGCCGGGCCCGGTGGGCCTGGTAGTCCCGGCGGACGCGGGCGGACCCGGCGTCGGCACCCTCGTAGAGCGCGGACAGCCGCGGGGTCAGGTCATAGCCGTAGTGCGCGGCGAAGGTGTCGGCGAAGTCGGGCCCCCACGTCGGCAGCGGCGGCAGCTCGTCCTGGAAGAACCCGGGGATCACGGTCCCGAACCAGCGGCCGACGTGCCGTTCCAGCTCACCGTGCACCTGGTCGAGCAGGGCCGCGCAGGCCGCTTCGCCGAAGTAGTCGAAGCCGCTGACGCGGTACCCGACCGTGCCGTCGGGTTCGCGGTGCAGGGCCAGCCCGGCGAACTCCGGGCGGGCCGCGGTGAGGCGGCCCTGGAAGTTCGCCCCGGAGAACCCGATCTGGTCGTACATCCACAGCCGGAAGCCCAGCTCGGCGGCGTCCGCGCACGCGCCGTCCAGCAGCTCGATCCACTGTGGACTCAGGAACGGCGGGTCGTCGGCCACCGAGCCGAACATCGGCCCGGTGGGCGCCAGGCACATCACCACGGCCTGCCGGACGCCCTGGGACACCAGCTGTTCCAGCTGCCACCGCAGCCGGTCCGCCGTGACCCGGCCGCCGCTCCACCACCAGATCGGCAGCGGGGAGAACTCGGGACCGGGCTCGGCGAACCGGGTCAGCAGCTCGTCGGAGCTCATGCGGACGTGCGCTCGGCTTCGATCTGTTCCAGCGACTTGCCCGAGGTGTCGGGCATGAAGAAGAACCCGGTCGCGCCGCTGATCACCAGGAACAGCGTGAGCAGGCCGCCGGCGAGGGTGAACCCGCCGCTGGCCAGCGTCGGCAGGAAGAAGCTCCACACGCCCAGCAGCGTCCGCGCGACGCCGAAGGTGAAGCCCTGCGCCGTGCCGCGCAGCATCGTCGGGAACAGCTCCTGGCTCCACACCTTGTAGAACGCCTCGCCGGCGAGCGAGCAGCCGACCCCGAACAGCACGATGTTCGCGATGATCACCGGGATGGTGAACGGCAGCACGACGTAGATGCCGTAGGCCACCACCTGCATCACCGCGCCGACGCCCCACATCCATTTGCGCGTGCGGTGGCTGCGGTCGGCGAACTTCATGAACACCAGCGTCGTCACGCCGATGCCGATCACGAACCCGGCGCAGGACAGGGCGACGCCGGCCGCCTGGCTGCCCGCGTTGAGGGTCTTGATGACGTACGGCGTGAAGATGCCGCCGGTGCCCGCCGCGATGTTCCAGAACACGTAGACGATCGCGGTGAACAACAGGGCTTTGAGGTGGGCACCGGAGAACAGTGCCTTCAGCTGGTACTTCACGTCCTTTGTGGACGAAGCCGAGGTCCACCGCGCCGACTCGGACAGCCCGCGCCGCAGCGCCCACGTCACCAGCGCGACGACGAACAGGTGCAGGAACACGATCCGCGCGCCCAGCAGGTCCAGCGGCGTGAGCGCCAGCGACAGCAGCAGCACGACCACCGGGCCCAGGTTCCACGCGACCTGCGTGAAGCCCACGAGTTTGCCGCGTGCCTTGGCCGGCGAGAACTCGCCGACCAGCGCCAGTGACGTCGGCACGTCCGCGCCCACCGCGACGCCCACGACGAAGGTGCCGATGAACAGCATCGGCGCGTTGACCGCCAGCGCGATGCAGAGGATGCCGGCCGCGTAGACGAGCAGGTCGTACTTGTAGATCCGTTTCCGGCCCAGCTTGTCGCCGAGCCGCCCGCCGGCGAACGCCCCGATGGCGCAGCCGATCGCGTTGGGGCCGATCGCGGCGAGCGCGCCCACCGCGCCGTCCGACAGGCCCAGGTGGCTCTGGAACAGCGCCAGCCCGGCGCCGAGGGCGACGATCGATCCGGCGTCCAGGTAGGAGGCCATGCCCGCGAGCACGGACCACCGCCACTGTTGCCGGCTGATCGTGCCGCCGTCCTCGACGGAGCGGGTGCCGATCGCTTCACCGGATGTCATGGGAGCTCCTCGTCGTCGTTGACGCAGGTGGTTTTGAAACGTATCAAGCAGGCTGCACGCCGGGGACCCGGTCCTCGACCACGAAGCTCGCGCGGGTGGAGACCGGCGCTCCGGGCGTCTGCACGTACGGCAGCACCCGGAAATCGCTCCGCCAGCGCTGCCGGTTCACGTTCACCCGCACGTAGCCGCGCTGCGTGTTGATGAACTTCAGGTGCGGGTTGGCGGCGAGGAACCCCTGCGCCTCGGGGGTGGTGTCCGCGCCGTCGCCGCCGCTGGTGATCGACGTCCCGACGAACTCCGACGCCACCGTCGGGGACGCCGGGTCGGCGTAGTCGCGCTTCAGGTCCCACGCGTAGTTCTGGTGCCGGTCGCCCGTGATGACCACCAGGTTGCGCACCCCGCGGTCCTGGACCGCCGCCAGGAGCCGGTTCCGGTCGGCGACGTAGCCGTCCCAGGGGTCGTACCAGACGTCGAGCGCGGGACCGGGATCCCGGTCCGTCTGGCCGATCGGGGCCTGGTTGCCCAGGATCTGCCACCGCGCCTTCGAGCGGGAGAAGCCGTCGAACAGCCAGTTCCGCTGCCGCGCGCCGAGGATCGTCCGGTTCTCGTCGAAGCGCTCGGTGCAGTTCGTGCCGTTGCCGTCGCCGCAGGGCTGGTCGTCGCGGTACTGGCGGGTGTCGACCATCGTGAGGTCCGCGAGGCGGCCGTAGTTCAGCCTGCGGTAGATGTGGATGTCCGGGCCGTCGGGCGTCTGCGCGCGCCGCAGCGGCAGGTTTTCGTACATGGCCTGGAACGCCGCCGCCCGGCGTTGCCGGAAGACCGCCGGGTCCTGGTCCGGTTCGGTGTCGACCTTCGAGATGTCGCCGGCCCAGTTGTCCTCCACCTCGTGGTCGTCGAAGGTGGTGATGAACGGGTGGGCCGCGTGGGCGTTCCGCAGCGGCGCCTCGGTCTTGTACAGCGAGTACTGCAGCCGGTAGCGCGCGAGGTCCATCGCCTCGGTGTGGAAACGGGGATCGGTGACCACCCCGCGCCGGTTCGTGCCCACCCCGGACTCGTAGATGTAGTCGCCCAGGTGCACGACGAAGGCCACGTCCTCGGCCGCGATGTGGTCGTAGGCGGTGAAGTAGCCGTCCTGCCACGCCTGGCACGACGCGAACGCGAAGTTCAGCTCGCGCGGGTCGGACAGCGCCGGCGGCATCGTCCGCGTGCGGCCGGCCGGCGAGATCTCCCCGCCGGTGCGGAACCGGTAGAAGTACTCGTGGTCCGGGGCCAGGCCGTGGATCTCCGGGTGCACCGAGTGGCCCAGCTCCGGGGTGGCGACCACCGAACCGCGGCGCACCACGTGCCGGAAGCGGTCGTCCAGCGCGACCTCGTACTCGACCCGCACCGGGGTGGCCGGCATGCCGCCCTTGCCGTCCACCGCGAACGGGTCGGCGGCGAGCCGCGTCCACAGCACGACACCGTCCGGTGCCGGATCGCCGGACGCGACGCCGAGCGGGAACAGGCCGCCGCCCTTGGGCGCGGCGAACGCGCCGGCGGCGTCCCAGGCACCGGTGCCCAGCAGCACCGCCGCCGCCCCGGCGCCGCCGAGCCCCAGTGCCCGGCGACGCGACATGGGTGTGGTCAAGACAGCCTCCTGTGGTCGCGGACGGACTCGAGCACGAGGACTACAGGGACGGCCGGCGTCGTGGTGAGGTCGTCGGTCATCCCGCTCCGATCACCTGTCAATGATCGGATGTGAAGTTCACACCGAAGAGTGTGATGTGGAGAGTAGAGAGCGGTATTGAAACGTGTCAAGAAGCGGGGGCGACCTCGTAGGCGACCTTGTGCTCGTCCAGCTCGCGCAGCGCCTCCGCGTCCGCGCCGTCGTCGACGATGACCCGCTCGAACACCTCCAGCGGCGCGACCCGGTGCAGCGCGACCCGGCCGAGCTTGGTGTGGTCGAGGAGCAGGACGTTCCGGCCGGCCGCGGCGAGCATGGCCCGCTTGACCGAGACGATGTGCTGTTCCTGGTGGTAGGCGAACCCGGCCGAGACCGCCGAGGTGGAGACGAAGCAGAGGTCGACCCGGAACGACTCGATCGCGTCGACGCAGGACACACCGAGGAAGGAGTCGTGGAGCGGGTCGTAGTCGCCGCCGAGGGCCATCAGGCGGATGTCGCGCTCGCGGGCCAGCAGGTTCATCGCCTCGAGGAAGTTGGTGACCACGGTGAGCGGCGTGATCCCGACGAGCCGGCGCGCGAGCGCCAGCGCGGTCGTGGAGTCGTCGAGCATGACCGCCATCCCGGGCTCGACGAGCGCGGCGGCCCGCTCGGCGATGGCGTCCTTGGCGTGGCGCATGGACTTCATGCGGTAGGCGACGTTGCTCTCGAAGACCCCGGACGGCTGCGCGGTGACCCCGCCGCGGTACTTGCGCACGATCCCCTGGCGCTCGAGCTCGTCGAGGTCGCGGTGGATGGTCATCAGGCTGACGCCGAACTGCTCCGCCAGCTCGGCGGCGCTCACCGAGCCGGCGGACAGCACGCGATCGGCGACGGCCTTCCGCCGCCGGTCCGGCCCGCGACGAGTGCTGGGGTCCTCGCTCATACGCCTCTTAACATTTCCCGTGTCAACATCACACAGCCTGTAACAACCACGCCTCCCGGTCAAGTGCCGGGCTCACCCGGGCGTCGGGTCCACAAAGGACACCGAGCGGAGACCCGCTACCGCGGCCCTCAGCCGACCGTCGCCCAGAAGCCGGCCAGCACGGCGGCGGCGCGCGCCGGGTCCTCGGTCATCCACCAGTGGCCCAAGCCCTCGAGCACCGCCACCCGGGCCCCCGCGCGGGCGGCGGCCCGGCGGCGCTGCTCCTCGGTGCCGACCACGTGGTCCGCCGTGGCCAGGATCGCCAGCCCCGGCCGGGCCGCCGCGCGCTCGAGCGCGAACCCCAGACCGGGCGCGCCCGCCTCGGCGGCCGACCGGTACAGGGTGAGCACCGCGCGGCCCATCTCCTCGCCCTGGCCCGCCGCGACGCGAGCGGCCACCTGACGGCCCATCCCCCGCTCCACGAGCACCGCCGTGCGCTGCGCCGCCGTTCCGCCGAACCGCGCCGCGACGTCGGCCTCGCCGGCACCCGGCGTCTGCCACCGGCGGGCCAGCTCGTGCCACTCGTACCCCGGGTCGTAGATCCCGAGCACGTCGCTCACCCAGCTGCGGACCAGGTCCGGCCGGCTCAGCACCACGTTCACCACGTGCCCGCCACCGAGGTCGTGGCCGACGAGGTCCACCGGCTCGCCGAACGCCGTCAGCTCCGAGACGAGCCAGTCGCGGTAGTCCGCGTGGGTGGCGCCGAACCCGGCGGGCAGCGGCGCGCCGAAGCCGGGCGGCGACAGGCAGACCACATCGGACCGGACGGCGGCCAGCTCGGCCAGCAGCGGCTCCCACACCGCCGCCGTCTCGGGGTTGCCGTGGACGAAGACCGCGGTCATCGGAGCGCGACCGGCGTGGTCGGCTGCAGGACGGACTCCACCAGCGCTTCGCTGCGCAGGTGCGAGACCGCCTGGTACTCCGGGTCGCGGAGCATGGCGGCGAACGCCCGCCGGTCCGGGTAGCGGACCAGGACCACCATGTCCCAGGCCTGCCCGGCCTCGGCGACCAGCGGGCGTCCGCCGTCGCCCAGGTACTCCACGGTCAGGCCGTAGCGGGTGTTGATCGAGCGGCCGAGGGCTTCCGCGTAGCGCCCGTAGCTCTCGCGGCCGCCGTCCGGCCGGAACCGCAGCAGGTTGAGCATCACGACCGGGCCGCCCGGGTCGTCGGCGAGCAGGGCGTCGAGTTCGCGGTCTTCGATTTCGATCATCGGGTGCCTCCACGTCGGTGTGCCCCCACCGTACACATACTTGTTGGTCGACACGCAAGTCTCTTTGCTAGGCTCGGGCCATGCCGAACCCACGCCGCACCCAACGGGAACGCCGCGACCAGGCCGAGGCGGCGTTGCTGACCGCCGCCGCCGAACTGGTCGTCGAACACGGCGTGCGCTCCCTGACGCTCGCCAGGGTCGGGGAACGCGCCGGCTACAGCCGGGGCATCGTCACCCATCACTTCGGCGCCAAGCAGGCACTGGTCGAACGGCTCGCGCGGGCCACCCAGGCGGGGTTCGTCCCCGGCCTCGAGGACCTCCCGCCCGGCCTCGACCGCCTGCTGCGCCTGATCGACGGCTACGTCGGCGAACTCGGCCGGATCGGCGTGTTCAACCGCGCTTTCCTGCTGCTGTGGGCGGAAGCGGCCACCCGGCCGGAGCTGGCGTCGATCTTCCGCGAGCGCGACGCGGCCTTCCGCGCCGACCTGCGCGAGGATGTCGAGGCGGGCATCGCCGACGGCACCATCGACCCCGGCGCCGACCCGGCCGAAGTCGCCGTCGCCGTCGTCGGCCAGCTCCGCGGGATCGCGTTGCAACGGCTGCTCGACCCGGAGGCCGTCGCCACGGCGCAGCTACGCCACACCGTCACGGACTCCTGGCGCCGGGCTCTCAGCCGTCCTCGGTGACCGCCGGCGGGTGAGGTCGCCGCCGGCAGCCCGTCAGCCGCGCAGTGCGCTGCCCGCCTGCCAGGCGCTCCAGCTGATCGCCCAATCGCCGTGGCCGTTGTTGATGGACAATTGCGGCCCGCCCGAATTCGTGATCTCGACGACGTCGCCGACGTTGAACGTGTCGAAGAACCACTTGGCGTTTTCGGTGTTCATGTTGAGGCAGCCGTTGGAGACGTTGTCCCGGCCCTGCACGCCGACCGTTTTCAGGTTCTCGTGCAGGTATTCGCCGTCGTTGGAGATCCGGACGTTCCAGTTCTCCGGTGCCTTGTAGTAGCCCGGGTCGCCCTCGCACACGCCGTAGCTGCAGGAGTCCATGATCTTGTGGTCCTCCTTCGACAGCACCGTGTGCGTGCCGGTGAAGGTCGGCGTCGGGCCGCGCGGCGGGGTGTCGGCGGTCTTGCCCATGCTGATCGGCGCGGTCTTCACCAGCTGTCCATTGTGGAACGCCTTGATCTGGTGCGTCTTGCCGTCCGCCTTGGCGACCCAGGAATCGTGCACCTGGTAGGTCGCCGAGACGTCCTGGCCGCCGTACACGCCGCCCCCGGTCGGCATGCCGAAGGTCGTGGTCTCGAGCTTCACCGTCGAGCCGGCCTGCCAGTAGTCCTTGGGCCGGAAGTGCACTTCGCGCTTGCCCACCCAGTACCAGCCGCCGTCCTGGACGGGCGAGGACGTCACCTTGAACGACTTCTCCACCGCGGCCCGGTCGACGATGTCGTGGTCGAACTTCACGCCGATGATCAGGCCGACGCCGAAATCGCCCGACGCCGGCTGGAAGAGCGCCGGAGTGGCGACCCCGGCCGGCTTGAGCGTGTGCACCTCACCGCGCTGCTCGGTCGCCGCGCCCGCCTGGTTCACCGCGGTGGCGACCACCTGGTACGTGGCGCCGTACCGGAGGTGATCGTCGCTGGTCCAGGTCGTCCGGTCCGGCGAGAGGCCGCCCTTGACGGCGTTGCCGGTCTGCGGGTTCGTGACCGTGACCGCCTGCAGCGTGCCGGCCGACGCCCTGACGACGATCGGGTCCTTCGGGTTCAGCTGGTCCCCGCCCTCGAACGCCACCGTCGCGGCCGGCACCCCGGGCGCGGCCGCCGTCCCGGTCGCCCCGGCGGCTCCGGCCGCTTGCGCCACCCCCACGGTCTCGGTCGGTCCACTGCAGGCGGCCAGCAGCAGGGCTGCCACCCCGAGCCCGGCGATACGGATCACTCTCACGACCCCTCAGACGTCCCACCCGGCCCGAAGTTGTGTGCCGATCCGATCTTTCCGGGAAACGGTGACAGATCATCCGCCGCGGTCACACCTAGTACTTTCGGCCGATGTCCGCACGGCGAAAACCCTTCGAAAGGCGTGAGCCATTCCGGGGTTCCTGTCCCGGTGCCGGTTCCACCGTCGATCACCGCCCTACTGTGGCGGTGCTTCGTGATCTTGAAACGAAACCGAAGAGGGGATCGCCTTGACCAACCGGACCGGATTCCTCGGCAGAACACTCGCGGCGGCGGGTACCGCGGCGGCGCTCGTGCTCGCCACGGCCGCACCCGCGAACGCGGCCGCGGCCGCGCCGACCACCGTCGAGCAGGACGTCGCGCAGCTGTACCAGTACGTCGTCGACCTCTACAACGGCCTGCCGGCGGACGCCCTGCGCGGCGTCGACCGGCTCATCGACTCGCCCATCCCGCACTTCGGCCCCCAGCGCCGGGCCGCGCAGGGCCCGATCCCGGGCTGCACCGAGGGATCGCTGCTGACCTACGCCGACAAGCTCGCGGCCCAGCTCACCCCGCTCGAGAACCAGGCGTTCAACGCGCTGTCGGGGCTGAGCCAGCTCTACGTCCAGGGCGTCGCGTCCGACAAGACCACGCAGGTCTTCGGCACCGACGGCCAGTACACCCCGCGCGCCACCGACACGATCGAGAGACTGCGCGGCTTCTGGGACATCGAGAGCTGGAACATCCAGCTCGTCGCCTGGAAGGGCACCGACCTCGGCAGCCAGGCGAAGATGGCGCAGACCTTCAGCCTCGGCCTCGCGCCGGCGAAGGTGAAGGCCGCCGCCGCGCTCGCCACCAAGGTGCTCTACGAAGTGCCCGCGCTGCAGGGCGGCCGCCACCCGCTGCTCACCCTCAACGCGTTCTCCGCCCCGGCCGACAGCCTCGGCGGCAAGCGCGTGGCGCTCGGTGACGGCCTGCTCGACACGGTCAACGTCCTCGGGTTCGACGACGTCTCCGTGGAGTCCGTGATCGGCCACGAATACGGCCACCAGGTCGACTTCGCGCACGAGAACTACCCGCGCAACGAGTCGTCCGAGATGGGCCCCGACGCCTACGGCGGCTACTTCGTCGCCCACGCCAAGGGTTACGCGTGGAACGCCCGTACCCAGCAGGAGGTCACCTACCTGGACGCCTCCATCGGCGACTGCTACCACAGCCACGGCACCCCCGACCAGCGCAAGGCCGCCGGCGCCTGGGGCGAGAAGCAGGCGACGAGCCAGGCCAACCCGAACCGGATCCTCCCGACCGCCACGATGATCGAGAAGTTCCAGAAGGAGTACCCGAAGCTGATGCCGCCGGCCGACCAGCCGGCCGTCGCCGCGGTGGCCGCCGCGCGCGGCTGAGCTCCGGTTCCCGGCAGCGGACCGTCTTCCCCGGCTCGGGGGAGGCGGTCCCTTTCGTGCACCCGGACCCGCCGTTCAGTGATGTCAGTCGATGACATCGGCGTGGTACGGTGATGTCATCGACTGACATCAGCGGCCCCGAAAGGACAGCACATGGCACCCACCCCGACGTTCATGGTGTTCGCCACCCTCCGCGAGGACACCGACTTCGCGGAATTCGCCGCGTTGCGCGAGGACGAGCAGAAACAGCTGGAAGTGCTGCGCGCGGAGGGGCGGATCGGCGCCCACTACGTCTCCCCCGCCCGGCGGGCGACGTTCCTCGAGGTCATCGCCGCCGACGAGGCGCACGTCGCGGAGACGCTGGCGACCCTGCCCTTCGCCCGGTTCTTCGACACCGACGTCTACCCGACCACTCCCCCGGATGCCGCGGAGGCCGCCCACCGGGCGCGCTTGTGAGCCGGGCGGGAAGTCCACGTTGTCCCCCTGGAGAGCTACCGCACCTGCTCGCCCCGGGGTGACGTTTCGCCGTCCCGCTCCCGACAACTTCGGCCCGTCACCGCGGGGCGGGCCGGAAAGGCTTGTCACCGCCGGAAAATTCGGAGGGCGAGCAGCATGAGCAGGACACGGGGGCGCCGGTTCGGCGCGGCTTCGGCGGGCACCACACTGACACTTCTCGGGGTGGCCGCCTGCGACAGCGCGGACGACGAAGAGACATCGGCCCTCACCTGGGGGCCGTGCCCGGCGGCGGCGCCGGGCACGGCCCGGGATCCACGGCTCACCTGCGCGAAGGTGCGGGTCCCGCTCGACTACGGCCGTCCGGACGGCAGGTCGATCCCGCGGACCTCGACGTGCTCGCGAACCTGGTGCCCGGCGCGCAGCCCCGGCGGGTTCCCGACCTGACCCACCTCCTCCGGCGCACCGACGGCCCCGGCACCGTGTTCGGCTACCGCAAGCTGCTCCGCCGGCCCGTCGAGGAGGATCTGCTGACCGACATCGCGCGGTGGCTCGCCGAACGGCTCGGCTGACCGGCGCCGGTTCGCGGTAGGTTCGACACCGGACGAGGAGGTCGGGTTGAGTCACCTGGTTCGCTACGCCGACGGAACCGGCACCACCGGGGTCGGGCTGCTCACCGAGGAGCGGCTGCGGCCGCTCGCGGTGGCGTCGATGAGCGACCTGCTGCGCCGCTCCGTCGCCGAGATCCGCGACCTGGCCGAGGCGGCCGGGGAGCCCGTGTCCACGGCCGGGGTGCGCCTGCTGCCACCGGTCGACGGGCGGATGGAGGTGTGGGCCGCCGGGGTGACCTACCTGCGGTCCGAGGAGGCCCGCCGCGAGGAGAGCGCCGACGAGGACGTCTACGCCCGGGTGTACCGCGCCGAGCGGCCGGAGCTGTTCTTCAAGTCCGCGGCGTGGCGCGTGGTCACCGACGGCGAGCCGATCGCCGTCCGCGCGGATTCCGCCAACAACGTGCCGGAGCCGGAACTCGGCCTGCTGCTGACCGCGGCCGGGGAGATCGCCGGGTACGTGGTGGTCGACGACGTCAGCTCCCGCAGCATCGAGGGCGAGAACCCGCTGTACCTCCCGCAGGCCAAGATCTACACCGGTTCGTGCGCGGTGTCGGCACGGGTGCGGCCGGCGTGGGAGGTGCCGGACCCGCTGTCGCTCGGTCTCCGCATGCGCATCCTGCGCGACGGGCACGAGGTGTTCGACGGCGAATCCAGTACCGCGCAGCTGAACCGCGAACCGGCCGGGCTGGTCGAGTACCTGTGGCGGGACAACGACTTCCCCGACGGCGCCGTGCTGTCGACGGGCACGTCCGTCGTGCCGGGGCTCGACCAGGGGCTGCGGCCGGGAGACGTGGTCGAGATCGAGATCGGCGAGGTCGGCTCGCTGCGCTCCCCCGTGGTGCTGGGCGCGGACGAGGTGCGCCGGGTGCTCGCGGCCCGCTGAGAGGACCTCGCCGCGACGGCGAGCGCTTCCCGCGGCGGAATCTCCGCCCACGATCACCCGGTTGACCAGCGACGCGGCCGGCCGTACCCCTCTTCGTCCGCATCGCTCCGACACGCCCGAGAAAATCTATGCCAGCCGGAGTAGACATTCGCGGGCGAGTCTGGGTATTGTTCTTCTCGTAGCAAGAGAGACAACGTCAAGCAGGCGCGGGAGAGGACGTAACTACCCGCGAGGTAAGACCGGGCGGAGTTCGTGCGCCCGTGCAGATCAGCAGTACCCGTAGTTGTTGTGTGCAAGTGCAGTGGCAGGACCGGTCAGGTGCCCGGAGCCGATCAGTGAACGGGGCTCCGGGCAGTGACCAGCGGCGTCAGCGTGCTGGGACCGAGCAGTGGAAGGGTTCCCGCGGTGACGTGCGCAGCAGCAAGTGAAGTAGCAGTACCCAGTGAAGTTGCAGTACCCCGTAAGTGGAAAACACCGGAAAGAAGGGAACGGGAGCATCATTGGATCGCCCGCGGCGGCCGGGTAGCAGGGCCGCGCGGGTGCCGTAGTCCCATCGAGTTCGGAGGTGGTGCTCGGTCACGAATGAGCGATCCCCGCGACACCCGGCCGTCGGCCGGAAGCGGGTGCAGGAAGCCGGCGGTCGCGCCGGTTGACAATGGTGAAACCCAACCCTTTGAGGACCCCGGGTGCCGTGCACGGCACCCGGGGTCCTTCGTGCTGTGGAGGTGGAATGATTCCTGACCAAGCAGGACCGGGCGCGTCGGACGCGGCCGACAAGTTCGACGACGAGCAGTACCCCGCTTACACCATGGGCCGGGCCGCGGACATGCTCGGCACCACCCAAGGTTTTCTGCGCAGCCTCGACGAAGCCGGGCTGATCACCCCGCAGCGCTCCGCCGGCGGGCACCGTCGCTACTCACGCCAGCAGCTGCGGCTGGCCGCCCGCGTGCGAAAACTGGTCGACGAGGGCACCGCCATCGACGCCGCGTGCCGCATCGTGAGCCTGGAAGACCAGCTGCACGAAGCCCAGCGCCTCAACACCGAACTCCGCGCCGGCGACTGACCCGTCGGGCCCGCCTGGGCGCCTCGCGCACCGTGGTGCGCGAGGCGATCAAGCCCCTCTCCCTCAGGTCCGGGTCGCCGACCCCGTCCACTGCTGGTTCGCCCCGCCGTTGCAGGTCCAGACGATCACCTTGGTCCCGTTGGCGGTCGCGGCACCCGTCACGTCCAGGCACAGGCCCGACTGGCCGTTCGTGATCGTGCCGTTGCCGGGGAACGTCCACTTCTGGCCGGTCCCGCCGGTGCAGTTCGCGATCACCGCCGCGGTACCGGCGGCCGTCCCGCCGCCGGCGGTGTCCAGGCACCGCTGCGTACCTCCGGAGTAGACGGTCAGCGCCCCGGCGCTCGTCCGGGTCCACTGCTGGTTCGCCCCGCCGTTGCAGTCCCAGATCTGCAGTGCCGTGCCGGCGGTGGTCGACGAGCCCGGCACATCCAGGCAGCGGTTCGCGGCCACCGCACGCAGCGCGGCGTCACCTCCGCCGCCGCCGTTGAGCGCGTCGAGAACGGCGGTGTAGGCCTGCTTCTTGCCGTAGTTGCCGTCGAACAGCAGCGGCGTGTCGCCCGAGCGCCACGAGTACTTGTCCGTGACGCCCCAGGCCGTGATGCCCGTGCACCGGGAGACCGCCAGGCACGCCTGGGTGACCTGCCGGAACACGTTGGCCTGACCCGAACCCGAGCCGCCGACGTCCAGCTCGGTGATCTGCACGTCGACCCCGAGGTCGGCGAAGCGCTGCAGGTTGGCCTGGTAGCTGCTCAGGTTCGAACTCGAACTCAGGTGGCTCTGGAAGCCCACGCAGTCGATCGGCACGCCGCGGCTCTTGAAGTCCCGGACCATGTTGTAGATCCCGGTGCTCTTCGCGTTGACCCCGTCGGTGTTGTAGTCGTTGTAGCAGAGCTTGGCGTTCGGGTCGGCCGTGCGGGCCGCGCGGAAGGCGTCCTCGATGTAGCCGTCCCCGAGCTTCTGCTGGAACACCGACTGCCGTCGGGTGCCGTTCTCCTCGAACGCCTCGTTGACGACGTCCCACGCGTAGAGCTGGCCCTTCCAGTGGCCGGCCACCTGGCTGATGTGGTTCTGCATCGCCGACCGCAGGTTGCTCGCGTCCAGGCCGCTCACCCACCCGGCGAGCTGCCCGTGCCACACCAGCGTGTGCCCGCGGATCTTCATGCCCTTGCTCCGGCCCTGGCTGACGATCTGCTCCCCCGGCCCGAAGTTGAACTGGTTCCGGTTCGGCTCGACCGTGGCCCACTTCATCTCGTTTTCCGGGGTGACGCCGTTGAACTCGGCCGTCCACGTGTTCACGTAGGCCGCTTCGCCGAGGTGGCTCGTGGAGATCGCGGCGCCGAAGTACCGGCCGCTCTGCGCCGCCGCGGCGCCGAGAGTGCTCGCCGCGCCGGCGGTGCCGGGCACCAGCACCAGGGAAGC
The DNA here is from genome assembly GCF_040675005.1 of Amycolatopsis sp. NPDC049691. Classification (NCBI taxonomy): domain Bacteria; kingdom Bacillati; phylum Actinomycetota; class Actinomycetes; order Pseudonocardiales; family Pseudonocardiaceae; genus Amycolatopsis; species Amycolatopsis sp. NPDC049691. The sequence continues at coordinate 129,301 of NZ_JBFANX010000018.1, read as the reverse complement.
CACGGTGAGGCCGGCGGCGGCGAGCGCGGCCCGCCGCCGGGTCGGGCTGATGGTCATCACAACCTCCTTCCTTCGTCGACGGTGCTCAACCCAGCGTCCACTGCTGGTTGCTGCCGCCGTTGCAGGTCCACAGCTCGACCAGCGCGCCGTTGGCGGTCGACGCGCTCGTCACGTCCAGGCACAGCCCGGACTGCGCGCCGGTGACCGTGCCGTTGGAGTTGACGGTCCACTGCTGGTTGGCCCCGCCGTTGCAGGACCAGGTCACCACCTTCGTCCCGGCACTGGTTCCGTTGCCCGAAGCGTCCAAGCAGAGCGTCTGTCCGCCGACGGACACCGTCAGCTGGTTCGACGACGTGCGGGTCCAGGTCTGGTTCGCCTGGCCGGAGCAGCTGTAGATCTGCAACTGGGTGCCCTGAGTGGTGGTGGACCCCGGGACGTCGAGGCACTTGCCGGCGCCGACCGCGTGCAGCGGCCCGGTGGTGGTGCCGCTGCCGCCGGTGCCGTAGCCGGCCGCGGTGATGTTGGCCTGCACGGCGTTTTCGGTGGCGTCGGACGGATAGCCCGAAGTCATCACGCCTTCGTAGAAGGTGCCCGCGGAGCCGATGCTGTTGTCGCCACCGGTGCCGAGGATGATCGCGCCTTCCTTGCGCATCGGGTTGTACCCGGACACGTTGGGGCGAGCGCCGTCGTAGAAGGTCGACAGGCCGCCGGACTGCGCGTTGCCGCCGCGGATGGCCCAGTGGTTGGGGCCGCCCTTGATGATCGCGGTCAGGTAGCGGTGGCTGATGCTGGGGTCGTTGGCGTTGTAGCGCTGGTTGATCCCGGAGAACAGGCCGTTCTCGAGGTCGGCCATGATCCACGGGCCGTTCCCGGCGCCGTAGCCCCAGACCTTGATGTTGCCGAAGTAGATGGCCTCCATCGTGCCGTTGCCGTTGTCCCGGCTGTTGCGCTCGGCGTTGCCGTAGTCGAAGCAGCAGCCGCCGTTGTAGTGCGTGCCGTCGAAGATCGCGTACATGCCCTCGGGCTGGTCACCGGTCGCCGTGCCGGTGGCGTTGTTGTTCCGGTACCCGGTACCGGGAGCCACGAACACTCCGTACGCCTTCTGCCCGCCGACGGTGATCGGGGCCGCCGCCGCGTTGGCGAGGTTGTCGTACCCGCCGGCGGCCGGGCCGGAGAACCCGCCCGGCGGGGCCTGCGTGAGGTGGTTGCCGCGGCCGGACTGGTCGTAGATGACGGTGATCAGGCACGTCGTCCCGGCGCAGAAGGAATCCTGCGTCGCCGCGTTCGCGACGCCGCCCGCGCTCAGGACGCCGATGTCCCGGGTCGCGTTGTCCGACGCTCGCCGGACTTGGTAGAGCGCGCCGTTGTAGGCGCCGTACAGCGCCCGCGTGGTGGAATGCGCGGCCACGCACGGTGTGCCGCCGGCGGCGTAGAGGTCACACGGTCCTTGCGTGGCGGCCTGCGCCGGTGCGGCCGGGCCGGCCAGCACACCCGAGGCGAGCACCACCGCGGCTCCCGTGGTCTGCAGCGTCCTTCTCCATCGTGCTTTCATCGAACTCCTTTGTCCGGACGGAACACTGTCAGCTTCGGGCCCACTTCTGGGCGTCTCCGCTCGTGCAGGCCTGCAGGGTCACCGGCGCGCTGTTCGCGGTGCCGTTCGGGCCGAGGCACAGTCCTGATTGGACACCGGTGATCGTGCCGTCGGCGTTCGCGTTCCACTGCTGGTTGGTGCCGCCCGTGCAGTCCCAGATGATCGCCCGGGTGCCGGCCGTCGTGCTCGCGCCCTCCGCGTCGAGGCACTTGGCGCCGTACACCTGCAGCTGCTTCCCGGAGGTGAGCGTCCACTGCTGGTTGCCGCCGCCGTTGCAGTCCCACAGCGCGACCTGGGTGCCGTTGGTCTGGGACACGTTCGGGACGTCGAGGCAGCGCCCGGACCCGGTGTTGCGCAGCACCGACGTCGACCCGCCGCCCGAGCCGGTCACGGCGAGGTTGTCGAACTGGGCGGTCTCCCCCGTGCTCGTGCCGATCCCGACCTGCCCGGCCGGGAAGGTGCTGTCGGTGACCGTGCCGAGCACGGCACCGTCGAGGGACGCGGTGATGGTGCTGCCGGAGAAGCCCAGCGCCAGCTTGTGCCAGCGGTTCGTGCCCAGCGCGGTCGTCGTGCCGCTGCGCAGCGTCGTGACCTGCTGGCTGGTGTTGTTGCGCTGGATCGACCACGCGCCGCTGTCGCTGATCCGCAGGTAGTACGCGTTCACCGCGCCCTGGTTGCCGGTGTCCTGCGAGCCGACCCGGCCGAGCAGCTGGACCGACCCGGACTTCTCCAGCAGCACGTCCGCGTTGACCGTGTAGTTGCTCCAGGCCACGTTGCCCAGCAACGCGTAAGGGTCGACGAACTTCTTCCAGGGGATCGGTTTCTGCGGCGCGGCCTGGCGTAGACAGGTACCCGCGCGGCCGGCGCCGCAGGCGGACGTCTCGAAGGCGCCCTCCATGTCCATCAGGTACTTGGCTTCCTTGCCGGTCGCGTACCCGTCGAAGTCGTCGCTGTAGGGCAGGTTCAGCGAGCCCTGCGACGGGCTGGTCGCGGTGCCCTTGCCCTGTCCGGTGGTGGTCGTGATCGTGTACAGGTAGCCGGGCTGGGCGGTCAGGGAGAACGCTCCCCCGGACGGCGTGATGTCGGCCGTGTGCCTGAAGAAGTCCGCGGAGTTGGTCGAGTTGAGGTTGGTCGCCCACACGTGCACCTGACCGTTGGACAGCCCGCCCGTGACGTTCAGGTTCAGCGTCTGGGCCGAAGTCGCGTCCATCGTCTCGATGACCGTGCTGTAGTCACCGGTGCTCGGTGACCTCAGCGAGACGTAGCTGCCGTTGGCGCGGTTGCCGCCGAGGTAGCCGCTGGAGGTGTCGAGGTACTTCCAGCCGGGCGCGGTGAACTGCGTCGTGTGCGCCAGCGCCCAGGCGTCCTTGCCGACCGAGTAGTAGCCCGACCACGGCTGGTTGGCCAGCACCAGCCCCACGGTCGGCCACGGGATGTTCGGCGTGGTGGCGGCGATGAGGTCCCAGTTGAGGTAGGCGGTCATCTTGCCGTCGAGGTAGACGCGGTTGATGCCGCGGGCCAGCGGCTTGGCGCCGTCGTTGTAGTCCTGGGAGCCGTTTTCGCTGGACCACAGCGTCTTGCCGGTGCCGGTGACGCTCGAGGGGACGCTGCACGACGTCTGCGCGCTGAGGTACCCGCAGGTGTAGTGGGCGCTGAGGACGTCGGTCGCGTTGCGGTAGGCCGTGTTCGTCGAGATCGCGCTCGCGGGCCCCCAGTCCCCCGGCCACGAGTCACCGGAGATGACCTTGACCGCGCTGTACCCGTTGGCGTTGAGCGCGTTGCGCAGCGTCACGGTCCAGTCCGCGCTCCACTGCTTCTCGTTCTGGACGCTGGTGAGGTAGTCGATGGTGAGCCCGTGCTGCTTCGCGCACCCGAGCCACGAAAGGTAGTAATCGGTCAGGTCGTTGGAGAAGAAGGTGCCGTTGCCGATCCAGCCCGGCGCGCCCCACGGCAGGCCGACGAGCTTGATGCCGGGGTTGCGTGCCTTGGCCTGCTCCATGATCCACCACTCGTACCCGCGGTTGCAGTCGAGGTCGCCGCGGAAGTGCGCGTGGCTGGGTTCCGCCCCGCTGGTCGAGTTGGTGTCGCCGCCCATCTCCACCTTGAGGATCTGCAGCGCGGCGCCGTAGCCGGGCTTGAAGAGGTAGTCGAGGATCTGGCCGCGCTGGGGCTCGGGGTAGTCGATCAGCAGGCGGCTGTTGCCGCCCCCGCCGCTGACCGCGCCGACGCCGTCGAACGTGCGCCCGGCCGACCCGCCGTCGATCGTGATCGAGGTGGCGGCCTCGGCCGGCGCGGCGGCGGCCACCACCCCAGCGGCCAGGACGACGGTGGCGACCACCATCCGCAGCAGGGTTCGGAACATGGCAGCTCTCGCTTCCGACGAAGGGATCAGACGGCGGTGACGGTCCACTGGTTGTTGGTGCTGCCGTTCGGGGCCCACAGGACCACGGCCGAGCCGGCCGTCGTGCTGCCCGCGCCGTCGAGCGCGGTGCCGGTGGCCTTGTTGACGATCTGGTAGCGCCCGTTGCCGAGCGCCGCGAGCCGCCACTGCTGGTTGTCGCTCCCGGTCCACGCGGACTGCACGGCGTTGACGCCGTTGCCGGTGCGGCCGGCGCTGTCGGCGACCATGCCGTTGGTGCGGTTGACGATCCGGTAGTAGCCGGTGCCCAGGTCGACCAGCTGCCAGTGCAGGTTGGTCGAGCCGTCGTAGGACCACTGCTTGAGCACCGATCCGGCCGCGACGTTCCCGCCGCTGTCGAGCACGAGGCCGGTCGTGACGTTCGCGATCCGGACCCAGCTCGTGGGGACCGGCCCCGAGCCCAAGGCCGGGATCTGGCCGGAGAACGTCAGCCTCACCACGTACGCGGGGGCGCTGAACGGCGCGGTCGACGGCAGCCGGATGTGCAGCCCGGAGCCGTCCTGGGTGCGGTCGGGCAGGTCGGTGTACGACCCGGCGGTGGCGCCGAGCAGCTGCACGGACTTCAGCGAGCCGAGGTTGATCCGGCCCGAGCCGAGCGTCGTGATGTCCAGCGTGCCGCCCGGCCAGCCCAGGACCGTGGCGTAGAGGACGGTGTTGTCCTTGCTGCGGGTGAACCGGATGTCGCGGTTGGTGCCCTCGCGGGGCGTCGTGAACGAGCCGCCGCCCATCTGCGTCGGGCCTTCGCCGTAGGCCGACCAGGCGCGGGTGGCGTAGACCGACTCCCCGAACCGGGCGAGGTAGTCGCCGATGCCGAGCAGGATCGTCCGCTGGCCGGCCGGGATGGTGCCGTCGGCCATCGGCGCGATGTTCAGCAGCATGGTGCCGTTCTTGCTGACGCGGTCGATGAGCGAATGCAGCATCGCCTTCATCGAGTAGTAGCCGATGCCGGTCGTGTAGCACCAGCTGGAGCTGGAGATGCTGTCGTCGGTCAGCCAGTACGGGTTCTGGATGTCGCCCGGACCGCCGCGCTCGAAGTCGAAGACCTCACCGCGGTTGTCCAACCCGTCCTTGTAGGTCGCGACGACGTCCTTGTTCCACGCGACGGCCTTGTTGTAGTAGTACGCCAGGAAGTCGAGTCTCCGAGACTCGTCGACGCGGGAGAGGTTGAAGTCCTGCCACAGCAGGTCGGGCTGGTAGCCGTCGATCACCTCGGCCAGCTTGTCGTACCAGAGCTGGTTCTCCGCCGCCGAACCCAGCTGACCGTAGAGCTTGCGCAGACTGGCGTCCGACTGCGCGGGCACGTGGTCGTAGTAGCCGGTGAAGTGGTAGGCGTGGTGCAGCGACACCATGAACTTCAGGCCCCGGGCGCGGATCGCGTCGGCGTGCAGCCGCACGAGGTCCAGCCGCGGCCCCTTGGCGACGGAGTTCCATTCGTTGACGGCGCTGTTCCACATGGAGAAGCCGTCGTGGTGCTCGGCGACCGGTCCGGCGAACCTGGCGCCGGCGTCGGCGAACAGCTGCGCCCACTCCGCCGGGTCGAAGTTCCCGCCCGCCGACTTGAGCTTCGGCGCGAACTGCACCCAGTTGCCGGCTTTGTCGCGGGCCCCGTTGACGAAGTTGTGGTAGGGCCACGCCGACGGATCGCCGTACACGGCCTTGTGGTGGTTGTTCTCGCTGGACCCGCTGATGTACATGTTGCGCGGGTACCACTCGTTGCCGAACGCGGGGACGCTGAAGACGCCCCAGTGGAAGTAGATGCCGAACTTGGCGTCCTGGAACCACTCCGCGGCGGGCGGGTGCTGGTCGACCGACGACCAGGTGGGCGTGTAGCTGCTCGGCCCGGCGGTGGCCGCGGCGATCCCGCCGCGCAGGAGCCCGGCCGTCGCCGCGCCGCTCACGGTGATCAGACCCAGCATGACGCGGCGGCTGAACTCGGCCATGGCGGGAAGCCTCCTCGGAGCCGGATTGAGTTAGCGCTAACACGATCTGTCTAAGCTCGGGCGAGGCCGGAGGTCAAGCATTATCGGAGGCCGAACCGCGCACTGCGGCGAAGTCCCAGCGTGCACCGCATCGGGCGGGATGAAACTTTCAGCCGGTGCGGCGGATGCTTGTGAGCGTGAACATCACCGTGCCACACTGCTCGTCGCCTGGCCTCGGAGCGCGAGCAACGGTGACCACAACCGAAGGAGCACCCGTGAAAGTCGCTTCCTCGCCATCGGCGATCGTCAAGCCCCGGCGGGCGTTCACCCTCGTCGTCGCGCTGCTGTGCGCGCTCGGGCTGTTCCCGGCCGTCGCCGCCGCGGACAACCCCATCATCCAGACGATCTACACCGCCGATCCGGCTCCGCTGGTGTACAACGGCCGCGTCTACCTCTACACCGGGCACGACGAAGACGGCTCGACGTACTTCACCATGAAGGAGTGGCGGGTCTGGTCCTCGGCGGACATGGTCAACTGGACCGACCACGGATCGCCGTTGAACCTGGCCAGCTTCACCTGGGCGAGCGCCAACGCCTGGGCGGGCCAGACCATCTACCGCAACGGCAAGTTCTACTGGTACGTCCCGATGACGGTCCGCGCGACCGGCGCGATGGGCATCGGCGTGGCCGTGTCGACCAGCCCGACCGGGCCGTTCAGCGACGCGCTCGGGCACCCCCTCGTCGCCAACGGCGAGTTCGATCCCACGGTGTTCGTCGACGACGACGGGCAGGCCTACCTGTACTGGGGAAACCCGCACCTGTGGTACGTCAGGCTCAACCCCGACATGATCTCCTACTCGGGCAGCCCGACGCAGATTCCCCTGACCACCGCCGGGTTCGGCACGCGCCCGGGCAACACCAGCCGGCCGACGCTGTTCGAGGAAGGCCCGTGGGTCTACAAGCGCAACGGCCTGTACTACAACGTGTTCGCGGCGCAGTGCTGCTCCGAGTTCATCGGCTACTCGACCGCGCCCGGCCCCACCGGGCCGTGGACCTACCGCGGGACGGTCATGCCCACCCAGGGCAGCAGCTTCACCAACCACCCGGGCGTGATCGACTTCAACGGGAACTCCTACTTCTTCTACCACAACGGCGCCCTGCCGGGCGGCGGTGGCTACACGCGCTCGGTGGCCGTGGAGAAGTTCAGCTACAACGCCGACGGCTCCATCCCGACGATCAACATGACCACGACCGGCGCGCCGCAGGTCGGGACGCTCAACCCGTACACGCGGCAAGAGGCGGAGACGATCGCCTGGGAGTCCGGTGTGGAGACCGAGCCGTCCAGCGAAGGCGGGATGAACGTCGGCTACCTCGAGAACGGGGACTGGATCAAGGTCAAGGGCGCCGCTTTCGGCACCGGTGCGCGCTCCTTCACCGCGCGGGTCGCCTCCGCGGCGGCCGGCGGGCGGATCGAGCTGCGGCTGGACAGCACCGGCGGCACGCTGGCCGGCACCTGCACCGTCGGCGGCACGGGTGGCTGGCAGACCTGGACGAGCGTGTCCTGCCCGGTGACCGGAGCCACCGGCACCCACGACCTGTACCTCCGGTTCACCGGCGGCAGCGGCTACCTGTTCAACGTGAACTGGTGGCAGTTCGCGGCCTGACGACTCCCGGAAAGGGGCGACGATGCCCGTTCGACTGCGTCACCTGCTCACCGCCGCGGCCACGGCACTGGCCGTGACCACCGCGCCGGCGGCCGCCGCGGCCGCACCCGGCAGCCCGGCGCTCACCCCGCCGCTGGGGTGGAACAGCTGGAACAGCTTCGGCTGCGGCGTCACCGAAACCGCGATCCGCCAGGCGGCCGACGCGATGGTTTCGTCCGGGATGAAGGACGCGGGCTACCAGTACGTCGTCGTCGACGACTGCTGGTTCGACCCGCAACGCGACTCCCAGGGCGCGTTGCGCGCCAACGCGTCGAAGTTCCCCAGCGGGATGAAGGCCCTGGGCGACTACATCCACAGCCGGGGCCTGAAGTTCGGCATCTACCAGGTGCCGACCGACCGCACGTGCGCCCAGCGCACCGGCACCTACCCCGGGTCCACCGGCAGCGCGGGGCACGAGGTCCAGGACGCCGGCACGTTCGCGTCCTGGGGCGTGGACTACCTCAAGTACGACTGGTGCTCCCCCGCCGGCACCCGCGACGAGCAGGTCGCCCGGTTCACGGTGATGCGCGACGCGTTGCGCGCCACCGGGCGTCCGATCGTCTACAGCATCAACCCCAACAGCTACCACGCCATCACCGGCGACAAGTACGACTGGGGCCAGGTCGCCGACCTCTGGCGCACCACCGAGGACCTGCTCGACATCTGGCAGAACGGCAACACCAACAGCTACCCGATGGGCGTGGGCAACGTCCTCGACGTCACCGCCCCGCTGGCCGCGCAGGCCGGGCCGGGGCACTGGAACGACCCGGACATGCTCGTGGTCGGGCGGCCCGGGTTGTCGCTGACCGAGTCCCGCGCCCACTTCGCCCTGTGGGCCCTCATGGCCGCGCCGCTGATGGCGGGCAACGACATCCGCACGATGTCGGCCGACATCAGCGCGGTGCTGAGGAACCCGCGGCTGCTGGCGGTCGACCAGGACCGGCTCGGCGCCGGCGGCCGCCGGGTCCGCGACGACGGCGACGTCGAGGTCTTCGCCAAGCCGCTGGCCGACGGCTCGGTCGCGGTCGGGCTGCTCAACCGCGGCGGCGGAACGACCACGGTGAGCACGACGGCGGCGCAGATCGGGCTGTCCGGCACGGCGTTCACCTTGACGGACCTGTGGACGGGCGCGACGTCCTCGACCGGCGGCCCGATCAGCGCGAGCGTGCCCGCGCACGGCGTCGCGGCGTACCGGGTGTCCGGCGGTTCCCCGCTGGCGGCGACGACGTCCCGGCTGCGCGGCGCGGGTTCCGGCCGCTGCCTCGACGTCGACAACGCCTCGACGGCCGCCGGCGCGGGCACGCTGATCTGGGACTGCCAAACCGCGGCGAACCAGCTGTGGACCACCTGGCCGAACGGCGAGGTCCGCGTGTTCGGCGACAAGTGCCTCGACGCCGACCACCAGGGCACGGTCAACGGCACCAGGGTGATCAGCTGGCCGTGCAGCGGGCAGGACAACCAGAAGTGGACGTTCGGTTCGGACGGTTCGCTCCGCAACGTCCATTCCGGACTGTGCCTGGACGCCGAAGGGGCGGCGACGGCCAACGGGACCCACGCGATCCTGTGGAGTTGCAACGGCCAGCCGAACCAGCGCTGGAGTCGCGTCTGATCCGTCCGGAGACCAGCCGAACGCCCGAGCCGACAGGACGGCTCGGGCGTTCGGCAACTCCGGGATCACCTGCCACAACGCAATCTGACCGGGCCCGAATCAACCCCGGGTGGATTTGAGCACGTGCTGCCCACCGCCGCCGGCGACCGACTCCCGTGGCGGGGCCGGCAGGCCGACCGCAACCAATCGAGGCCGTGCTGCCACAGCGACAAAAGCCGAACGCCCGAGCCGTCCACCACGGCTCGGGCGTTCGGTTCTCCCCGGAAGGTGGTCTCAGCGATAACCGGCCGCGACGATGTTCGCCTGCACCGCGTTCTCCGTCGCGTCGGACGGGTACCCCGCGACCATCGCCCCTTCGTAGAACGTCCCCGCGCTGAGATTGGCGCCGCCGCCCGGCTTGCAGCAGTCGCCGCCGCTGCCCAGCACGATCGCTCCCTGCTTCTTCATCGGGCTGTACCCGCTCGGGAGCCCGCCGTCCCACAGCGTCGTGAGGCCGCCCGATTGCGCGTCGCTGCCCTTGATGGCGAACCGGGACGTTCCGTTGTTCTTCAGCACCGCCGTGACGAACTTGCTGCCGAACGCCCGCTGGTTCGGGTTCCACGTCTGGCTGCCGCCGGGGTAGAGCCCCCACTCGAGGTCGGCCTGCACCCACGGACCGGTTCCGGAGCAGCCGCCGAACCAGCACTGCTTGCCGAAGTTGAGCGCGTCCATGGCCCCGGCCGCGTCGGCCTTGCGGGTCGTTTCGCTGTTGCCGTAGTCGAAGCAGCAGCCGCTGTTGACGTGGGTTCCGCTGGTCACCATGTACATGCCCTCGGGCGCGCTGCCGGTGGGCACGCCGGTCAGGTGACCGTCGCGCCAGTAGCTGTTGCCCGGGTTGATGTACAGCGAATAGGCCTTGCTGCCGCCGACCGTGAGCGACTCGGTGGTCGCCTTCGCCGGGCTGCTCTGGCTGGAGCCCGGAACGACGCTCGACCCCTGGTACCACAGGTCGTTCCCCCGCCCGGACTGGTCGTAGACCACCGTGATGACGCAGGAAGTGCCGCCGCAGAAGGAATCCTGGGCCGCGGCGTCCGCGGCACCGCCCGCCGCCAGGACGCCGATGTCGCGGGTCCCGTTGTCGGACGCGCGCCGGACCTGGTACAGCTTGCCGGTGTAGGTCCGGTACAGCGCGCGGACCGTGCTGTGCGCGGCGACGCACGGCGTACCACCCGACGCGTAGATGTCGCACGGCCCGGCGCCGGTGGGCACCGAGGTCCCGGTGGTCCACCGCTGGTTGCTCTGGCCGTGGCACGTCCACAGGATGACCGCGGTGCCGTTGGCCGTCCCGGCGCCGTTCACGTCGAGGCACAGCCCGGACTGGACGCCGGTGATCGTTCCGTCGGCGTTCTGCCGCCACTGCTGGTTCGCCCCACCGGTGCAGGACCAGATGATCACCGCCGTTCCCGGCGCCGTCTGGTTGCCGTAGGCGTCCACGCACCGCGTCCCGTTCAGCGCCCGCAACTCGCCGGCGCCGGTGAATTCGAACGCCTGGCTCGCCTGGCCGGTGCAGTCCCGGATCTCCAGCGCCGTGCCCGGGGTGTCGACGCCGCCCGCCACGGCCAGGCACCGCCCGGACGCCGCGCTCGTGAGCGACGTCGTCGCCGCGGCCGCCGGTATCGCCCCGGCCAGGGCGGCCGCCACCAGCACGGCCAGGACCAGGACGGCCCGCACCGGGTTGACTCGAGTGGTCACGAATCCTCCTTCGGGCACCGCGGATCCCGCCGCGGCGCCATTGTTAGCGCTAACACAACAGGAGTCATCCCGAGATGCGCGTGACCAGCTCGGTGTCCAGCACCGCGCAGCGGGGGCCGCCCGAGCCACCGAGCATCGCCAGCAACTCGGCCGTCATCCGGGCGCCCATCTCCTCGATCGGCTGCCGCACCGTCGTCAGCGGCGGATCCGTGCGCCGCCCGATCGGCAGGTCGTCGAACCCGATCACCGCCACGTCGCCGGGCACCCGCCGCCCCGCGCGGCGCAACGCCCGCATCGCGCCCACCGCCATCATGTCCGACGCGGCGAAGATGGCGTCGACGTTCGGTCTCCGGTCCAGCAGGCGCGCGGTGGCGTGCTCACCGGACGCCTGCCCGAAGTCCCCGAACACCACCAGCCCCCGGTCGCCGTGGCCGGCGCCCGCCACCGCCTGCCGGTAGCCGAGCAGCCGGTCCACCCCGGCCGTCATGTCCTGCGGGCCGGCGATGGTCGCCACGGTCCGCCGTCCCGCGTCGAGGAAGCGCTGGGTGGCCCGCCGGGCACCACCCCGGTTGTCGACGTCGACGTAGGAGAACCGGCCGGGCTCCCGGCCGCAGACCGGCCGGCCGCCGAACACCACCGGGATGCCGAGCCAGCCCAGATCGAGCGGGCGCCGGCCGTGCATCCCGATGACCAGCGCGCCGTCGACGTGCCCGCCGTCGAGGTACCGGACCACCGGGGCCTGGTAGTTCTCCGTCGCGGGCACGGTGAGCAGCACCAGCTGCAGGCCGACCCCGTTCAGCGCCTTGCCGACCCCGGCCGCGACGCGGGCGAAGTAGGGATCGGCGAACAGCCGCGGAACCTCCTCGCACACCACGAGCGCGACCGAGCCGGTGGGCCCGGCCGCGGCTCGCGCGGCACGCTGGCGGGCGTACCCCAGCGCCGACATCGCCGACTCGACCTGCTGGCGCGTTTTCGGCCGCACCCGGGCGAAGCCGTTGAGCACGCGGGACGCGGTGGCGGTCGACACCCCGGCCGCCCGCGCGACATCGGCCAGGGTCGGACGGAGTTCGGGTGACTCGGCGATGGACACGTTCGCTCTCCCAAGACGTCGTTGTCTTAACGGGCTCACTCGAGGATATGGCCGCCTCAGGCGCGCTGGAGCCGGAACCGCTGGTTGGCCGCACCGGTGTACGTCCATTGGGACACCCGGGCGCCGTCGGCGCTCGAAGCTTCCCAGACGTCCATCGCCAGGCCACTCAGCCGGTTGACCAGGCTGACCACGCCGCCACCCTGGTCGGTGACCCGCCACTGCTGCGCCGCGGCACCGGAGTCGGGCTGCTGCGTGATGTCCGCGCCGGTGGCGGAGCCGGCCACCTGGAGCACCAGGCCGCTGTGCCGGGCCCGGACGCGGTAGTAGCCGTCGCCGGAGTCGAGGAAGTCGAACTGCTGGTTCTGGCCGCCGGTGGCCGTCCACTGCTGCAGCCGGGCGCCGGCGGCGGTGGAGACGCCGCTGATGTCCAGGAGCTTGCCGCTGTGCTCGGCCACCAGGGTGTAGTTCACCCCGACCTGCACCGGTGCTCCGGACGGCGGGGTCGACGAGTCGAACTGCGTGATGAACTTCCACACCTCACCCGAGGTCCAGGTCTGCCAGCCGCTGCAGGTGCACCCGTCGCGCGGGCCGGGGTCGTGGCCGCCGTCGAAGGCGGCCCAGACCACGGGGTAGCCGGCGCGGCAGCCGGAGTAGGCCGTGACGATGTGGGTGTGGCTGCCGCTCGCCGGCTCCGGCGGGTTCTGCGGGGTGCAGCCGTTGTTCCGGACGAACTGGTCGCGCAGCGCGCGTCCGGACGCGATGGGCAGGACGTTGTCCCCGATGCCGTGCATGCCGATGTACGCGACCGGCTGGGTGCCACCGCTGCAGCCGCTGAGGTTCGCCCCGGAGTAGACGGCGACCGCGCGGAAGACCGTCGGCCGGGCGCAGGCGAGCGCGTAGCTCATGGCACCGCCGTAGCTGAACCCCCCGGCGAACACCTGCGAGGTGTCGACGCACAACGCCGACTCCAGCTGCCTCAGCAGGTCGTCGATGAAGGTGACGTCCTGGCCGCCCGGGTTGGCCCAGCCGTTGCCGTTGCCTTGGGGCGCCACGAAGATCGTGCTGTTGCCCGCGCTGTCGGCCAGCCGCCGGAGCCCGTAGTAGGACCAGTTGTAGCCGTCGGTCCCGCCGGAGTCGACGTCGTTGGCCGTACCGCCGCGCCAGTGCAGCCCGACGAACAGCCGGTACGGGTGGGAGTTGTCGTAGTTCGCCGGCACCCGCAGGATGTAGCTGCGGTTCTGGCCGCCGCTCGAGATCGTGTGGCTACCGCTGGCCAGGCCGGGAGCGGCCCCGCAGCCCGCGGTGCCTGCCGCCGCCGCACCGGGGACGGCGGCCTGGGCGGTGCCGATCGCGGGCGTCATCAGCAGCGCCCCGATCGCGGCCGACGTGAGCAGACGTCTGAACCTCATCGCGTGCGCTCCTTTCCCCGGTCAGTTCCGGGTCCATTGCTGGGTGGTGGCGTGGGTGCAGGTCCCGAGCCGGACGGCGGTGCCGTTCGCGGTCGCGCCCGCGAGTTCGAGGCAGAGCCCCGACTGCGTCGCGGTGATCGCGCCGTCGGAATTGACCTGCCACTTCTGGTTGGCGCCGCCGTGGCACGCCCAGATGATCGCGGCCGTGCCGGGCGTGGTCCCGGCGCCTTCGGCGTCCAGGCAGCGCAGCGAGCCGCCGGAGTAGACGGTCAGCTCCCCGGTCGCCGTGGCCGTCCACGTCTGGTTCGCGCCGCCGTGGCAGTCCCAGACCTGCAGGCGCGTGCCCTGGGTGGTCGACTGGCCCGGCACGTCCAGGCACCGGCCCGCGGCCACCGACCGCACCGGCGCGCCGGTCGTCGCGCTCCCACCGGCGTCGAGGCCGAGGAACGAGATGGCGTACGCGAGCATCCCGGCCTGGGGCAGGGTGTGGCCGGTACCGGCGATCGTGATGCCCTCGACGGGTGCCTGGGTGCCGGTGCCGCCGTAGCGGTTCCGCGTCCACGACGACTGCGGGTGGTCGGTGTACGACGGCGTCTGGCCCAGCCCGCGCAGCGCGGTCCACTGTTTGATCTCTTCGCCGTAGTTCGGGTAGGCCAGGGTGGTGTCCTGGTTGCCGTGCCACAGCTGCATCCGCGGGTAGCTGCCCGAGTAACCGGGGTACATGGCGTGGGCCTGGTCGGCCCACTGCTGCGCGGACTTGACGACGTTCCCGCCCGCGCACTGACTGTTCCAGAGCGAGCCGTCGGTGGTCGCGAAGCACCCGGCGGGCACGCCGGAGAACGCGGCGCCGGCGGAGAAGACGTCCGGGTACTCGGCGGCGAGGACGTTGGTCATCATGGCGCCCGAGGAGAAGCCGCTGACGACGATCCGGCCGGGATCGACGTTGTAGTGCTGGCGGGTCCAGGCCACCATCGCCATGATGCCGGTGGAGTCGCTGCCGCCGTCGCGCGTCAGGCCCGCTTTCGTCGACACGTCGAAGCAGTGCCCGTCCCGGGTCGCCTCGGGCACGACGACGAGGTAGCCGTAGCGGTCGGCCGCCGTGGCGTAGTCGTGCCCGTTGCCGTTGAAGATCGCGCTCGCCGAACCCCCGCAGTAGTGCACCAGCACGAGCAGGGCCGGTTTGGGCGCCACGTTGTCCGGCACGTACAGGTACATGCCGAGGTTGGTCGGGTTGGCGCCGAACCCGGTGACGCGGGTCAGCGTGGCGGCCTCGGCCGGCGCGGCGGTCGCGAACAGCGCCGCGAGCGGCAAGAGGAGGAGGAAGGCGAGCAGACGTTTCACCGCAGGCTCCATTGCTGGTTGGCCTGGCCACCACAGGACCAGAGGATGACTTTCGTACCGTTGGCGGTGCCTTGGGCGTTCGCGTCGACGCACAGCCCGGACTGGACGCCGGTGATCGTGCCGTTCGCGTTGACGTTCCACTGCTGGTTCGCCTGGTTGTGGCAGTCCCAGATGATGACCGCCGTGCCGTTGGCCGTGCCCTGACCGGACGCGTCCAGGCACTTGTTCCCGTAGACCACCAGCTGCTTGCCGCTGGTGTAGGTCCACTGCTGGTTGGCGGCCTGGCTGCCGCAGTCGCGCAGCTGCACCTGGGTCCCGTTGGCCGTCGAGGAGTTCGGCACCTCGACGCACCGGCCGGACTGCGTCCCCACGATCTGCTTGCCCGGCGGCGGCGGGGTGCCGGGCTGGCCGACCCCGGCGCCGGTGAAGTGCACCCAGTTGACGTTGAACAGGTAGGCGGCGCCGCTCTGGCCGGCGGGGTTGCGGGCCACGAAGTAGAGCTTGCCGGTGCCGGTGGGCGGGTTCGTCAGGCTGACCGCGAAGTCCTGCCAGTTCTGCCAGCCGCCGGTGCCGGTGACCGGCACCGAGGCGACGAGTGCGCCGTCCGGCGCGTTGCGGCGTACCTCGAGCGTGCCGCCGGAGCCGCCCGAAGACGCGCGGACGTGGAGACCGGTGATGTTGTCCAGTGCGATCGGGTCGACCGACCACCAGTCGCCGTCCTGGACGAACGCCGCGCTGCTGCCGCCGCCCATCGGGTCGGTGGCGGCCTCCACGGTGACGCCCGGGGTGTCGGTGCCCTTCCCGTCCGCGGTGCGGCCGGTGGCGGTGAAGAACTCGGCCTGCTTCATCTCGGGTTGCAGGATCGCCTGGGCGCGAGTGGTGATCGGGCCCGCTCCCCCGGCGCCGCCCTTGTCCGTGTAGGACGCTTCGACGACGTAGAAGATGTTGTCGTTTTCGCTGTGTCCCGAGGAAAGCGTGGTCTGCACATCGGCGGTGCACCCGTGGTACTGGTCGAGCGGGTGCCCGTGCTCGTCGTGGCCGAGGTAGGCCTGGATGGTCACCTGCGCGCAGTCGATCGCGCCGTCTTCGGGATCGGTGACCGTGACGGCGAAGTGCACCTTGTCGCCCCACTCGAACAGCCCGCCCGCCGGCGGGGTGGTGATGGTGACCGCCGGTGCCGTGTTGCCCGCGGTGACGGCGACGCTCGCGGTGCCGGTGGCCCCGGCCGAGTTGGTCACGGTGAGCACGGCCGTGTAGTTCCCGGCGGCGTAGGTGTGGCTCGGGTTCGCCGCGGTGGACGTGGTGCCGTCCCCGAAGTTCCAGCTGTAGCGCAACGTCGAGCCGCCCGGGTCGGCCGAGCCGGCGCTGGAGAAGTTCACGGTCAGCGGGGCGGGCCCGCTGGTGCGGTCCGCGGCGGCCTTCGCGACCGGCGCGGCGGAGCCGCCACCGAGGTAGTCGACCCGGACGATGGCCGCGTCGCTGTTGCCGCCGCCGTACCCGGTGCCCCATTCGATGACGTAGAGCGCGCCGTCCGGGCCGAACTCGAAGTCCATCGGCCGGTTGAACTTCACCGACGGCAGCAGCGGATCGATCGAGGTGACGGTGGTGCCGCCGCTGTCGAGCTGGAAGGTGTACATCGAGCTGGTGTTCCACTCGGCGAAGACCGCGCGGCCGTCGAAGTCCGCCGGCCACTTGCGGGTGGAGGCGAGGTTCGGGTCGAACCGGTAGACGGGGCCTGCCATCGGCGCGCCGCCGGACAGCTGCGGGAAGTGCGCCGGGTCGGCCTGGTAGTGGTAGTACACCTGGGCCGGGACGGCCGGGGGCAGCTTCGTCAGCCCGGTGTTGTTGGGCGAGCTGTTGGTGGGGCCGCCGGCACAGTCGAACGGCGCGCCGGACGTGCCGGTGGCGAAGTCGTACTGGTTGTAGGCCAGGTTCGGGCCGACGCAGAACGGCCACCCGGCGTTGCCCGGCTTGCTGAGGACGTCCCATTCCACGGTGTTCTGCGGGCCGCGGGTCGAGCTGGCGTTCGGCGCGTCCGGGCCGTAGTTGGCGACCAGGGGGTAGCCGGTCTTCGGGTCGAGGCCCATCCGGAACGGGTTGCGCTCACCCATCGTGTAGATCTCCGGGCGGGTGCCGGCCGTGCCGGGCGCGAACAGGTTGCCCGAAGGGATCGTGTACGTCCCGTTGGCTTCCGGGTGGATCCGCAGGACCTTGCCGGACAGGCTGTTGGTGTTGCCCGCGGTGCGTTCGGCGTCCCAGTACGCGCGGCCGGACCGCCGGTCGAGCGGGCTGTAGCCGTCCGAGGCGAACGGGTTCGTGTTGTCCCCCAGCGACAACCACAGGTTCCCGTTCTTCTTGTCGATGACCAGGCCCGCGCCGTGGTGGCAGCATTCCGCGCGCTGCACCGGCACGTCGAGCACGACCTTCTCGGTCGACTGGTCGATGGTGTCGCCGCCGACGGTGAACCGGCTCAGCCGGTCGACGTTGCCGGCGTTGTTCGGCGAGTAGTAGACGTAAACCCACTGGTTGGTGGCGAAGCCCGGGTCGAGCGCGATGTTGAGGCCGCCGGATTCGTTGGCCGTGAAGACGTTCAGGTGCGTCGAGAGAACGGTGGTGCCGTCGGGCTTGACGACTTTCACGTCACCGAGCCGGTCGATGTAGAAGACCCGCCCGTCCGGGGCCACGTCCAGCGCCATCGGGTTGCCGGTCTCGGTGTGCAGCGTGACCTTCTGGAACTTCGAGTCCGGCGGCAGCGCCGCCGCGGCGGCCGGGCCCGCCGGTGTGGTGAGCACCGGTGCCAGGGCGGCGGCCAGTACCGCGGCCACCGCCAGTGCGCCGCGGCGCAGCGCGGGAAATCCGGACATGGCTCTCCTCGGGGCGAAGGGGTGGCGGGGACGGTTCAGCGCAGGGACCACTGCTGGTTGGTCTGCCCGGCGCACGACCACAGGATGATCTTCGTGCCGTTGGCCGTACCCCGGCCGGAAGCGTCCAGGCAGAGGTTCGACTGGACGCCGGTGATCGTGTTCGCGCTAACATTCCACTGCTGATTGGGCTGCCCGGTGCAGTCCCAGATGATCACCGGCGTGCCGTTGGCCGTGCCGCGGCCGGACGCGTCCAGGCACTTGCTCCCGTACACCGTCAGCTGCTTGGCCGCGGTGTAGGTCCACGTCTGGTTCGCCTGGCCCGCCACGCAGTCCCGCAGCTGCACCTGGGTCCCGTTCGCCGTCGAGGCGTTCGGCACCTCCACGCACCGGCCCGACTGCGCGCCCACGATCTGCTTGCCCGCCGGCGGCGGTGTCGTGGTGACCGAGCAGTTCGCGGGCACCGCCCCGGCCGCCGTGCGGATCCCGCCCAGCAGCAGGTGCAGGAAGTTCGGTTCACTGAAGCTCTCGACGGTGTGGCCCATGCCGGTGTACCAGGCGCGGCCGCCGTCGAAGTCGTGGCACCACGTCGTGGGGTGGTCCGCGCCCATCGTGGCGCCCGAGTAGCTGGATTCGTCCACAGTGGTCAGCACGTGCACGGCGGGGCGCGGGTTCGTCCGGAAGTCGTACCACTCGTCGAACCGGGTGTACTGCGCCGGCAGCCCCTGCGTCGACGGGTGGTTCGCGTCCTCGACCTTCACGAGCGCGTTCTGCTGCGCCGGGTGCTGCTTGAAGTAGGCGCCGACCAGCTGGCCGTACCAGGCCCAGTCGTACCCGCTGTCGGAAGCCGCGTGGATGCCGGCGAACCCGCCACCGCGCTCGATGTAGCGCCGGAAGGCGTCCTTCCCGGCCTGCGTGCCGACCGGGTCGCCGGTCGTGGACAGGAAGACGACGGCGGCGTACGGGGCCAGGCCGGCGTCGGTGAACACCGAGTCGTCCTCGGTGGCTTCGACCGCGAAGCCGTTCTGCTGCCCCAGTTGCCGGATCGCGGCGATCCCGGCCGGGATGGAGTCGTGCCGGAAACCGGTGGTCTTGGAGAACACCAGGATCGAGAAGGCCGCCGTGGGCGCGGCCGACACCGGCGCCGCGATCCCCACGAGCAGGACGGCGAGCAGGAGGGCCGCGCGCAGAGTACGAGACAGCGTCGTCACAGGTACTCCTCTTCAGGAGCGCAAGGAGCGCGCGGGGTGCGCGCTGCGAAACCGCCCGGTTACCGACCGAACGGACAAGAGCCAAGATAGGAGCCGCCGGCGGCAAAGGTCAATCCATCGTGAAAATTACCCACGCGCACCGGATCTCGCCCGCCGACGGCGTCCCTGAGTCCACAAAGGACTGAACTCACCGCGTGCTCCCCCGGGTCGTTTCCGGGCAGCCCGCAGTGAGTTCGTCAGCCGAAGAGGCGGCGCTGGATCTCGCGGCGGTAGTCCTCCAGGGTGTTGTCGAGGTGGACGGCGACCGCGTCGGCCGCCGCGTCCGGGTCGCCGTCGCGGATCGCGCGGAAGATCGCGGCGTGTTCCTCGATCGCGCCCGCCGCGTGCCCGCCGACCGCGCCGGACATCCCGATGATGTTCGACTGGCGTTGCAGGCGGCGGGCTTCGCGCACGGCCGCGACGAGGAACTGGTTGTGCGACGCGGTGGCGATCCCGAGGTGGAAGTCGTCGTCACCGCGGTCGAACAGCGCGGTGCGGCCGGTCAGGTGACCGTCGCGGCAGGTTTCGGCGGCGGCCTCGATCGCGCGCAGCTGGGCCGGGGTGGCGTTGACCGCCGCCAGCCGGCCGGCGGCCGTCTCCTGCACCCGGCGGAACTCGAAGAGCATGTAGACGTGGTCGAGGTCGGCGGGCAGGAAGAACCCGCCCCACCGCGAGGCGCCGAGCATGCCCTCGTCGTCGGACACATACAGCCCACGTCCCTTGTGCGCGCGTACCCGGCCGATCGCCGAGAGGATCTTGACGGCCTCCCGCACCACGGTCCGGCTGGTCCCCATCCGCGCCGCCAGCTCGACCTCGGTCGGCATCCGGTCACCGGGTCGCAGCTCCAGCTCGGCGATGAGCCGCAGGATCTGCTCGGCCACCAGTTCGTAGCCGGGCCGGTAGGGCGCCGGCAGTGCGGTTTCCTCGTCGCTGGTCACCCGATGAGTATGACTCAGTGGGCGCCGGCCAGTGACTGTACCTCGCACCCCGGTCACCAGGTCAACAGCCGCGGAAGCGGAATGAAACTTACACGCGTTCCCGCAGGTGGAAAGTCGAGCGGCGCGAGGCCCGTGCCGATCCTCCGGCCGGGCGGGGATCATGGCCTGGCATGAGTCACACACATCCCCGTCCCCAGGGAGGTAGCCGCCATGCCGCCGCGCACCGGATTCGTGGCCGCCGCGTTCGCGGCCGCCCTCGTGGTGACCGCGCTCGCCGCGCCGGCCGCGCACGCCGCGACCGTCACCATCGCCGTGGCGCCGAACGGTGACGACGCCAACCCCGGCACCCCCGAGCAGCCCGTCGCCACCCCGGCCAGGGCACAGCAGCTGGCCCGCGCCCAGGCGGCCGGTGGCGACGTGGTCGTGCAGCTCGCCGGCGGCACCTACCGGCTCGCCGCCCCGCTGACGTTCACCAGCGCCGACTCCGGCCAGAACGGCCACACCGTCACCTGGCAGGCCGCGGCCGGCCAGACGCCGATCCTCTCCGGCGGCTCCGCGGTCACCGGCTGGACGATGCAGGACGCGAACCAGAACGTCTGGGTGGCGTCCGTGCCGCCGGGCACCGACTCCCGGCAGCTGTTCGTGGACGGGGCGCTCGCGCCGCGCGCGTCGATCCCCCTCTCCCGCGGCGACGTGCAGGTCACGACGTCCGGCCTGACCATCGTCAACCCCGCGCTGAACTACCTCGCCACGCTGCCGCAGCAGAACCGGATCGAGGTGGAGAGCCAGAACTCCTTCACCGACCGGTACTCCCCCGTCGACCACGTCAGCGGCACGTCGATCGTCATGCAGCAACCGGCGTGGAACAACAACAACTGGGGCTACGACACCCTGGCCAAGCCCTTCGGCGGCGGCCAGCTGTACCTGGAGAACTCCTACTCGTTCCTCAAGAACACCGGCCAGTGGTACTTGGACCCGCAGGCCGGGCGGCTCTACTACAAGGCACCCGGCGGGTGGGTCCCCGGCGGCCACGACGTCGAGCTGCCGCGGCTGACGTCGCTGCTGCGGATCAGCGGCAGCTACGACAACCCGGTGCGGGGCCTCGCGTTCAAGGGACTGCACTTCGAGCACACGACGTGGCTCACGCCGGGCACGTCGGCCGGTTACGCCAACCAGCAGAGCGGCACGTTCCTCCCGGCCGCGGCGCCGATGCCGGCCGACTTCCTGAGCTCGTGCCAGTCGGGCTGCCCGCTGTTCGAAGGCGCCCGCAACAGCTGGGCGCAGGCCCCGGCCGCCATCCAGGTCTCGGCCGCCACCGGGATCACGTTCAGCGGCAACACCTTCACCCACCTCGGCCAGGTGGCGCTCGGCATCGGCAACGACGCGAACGCGCACGCGTCCGGGGTCGGGCTCGGGGCGTCCTCGATCACCGTGGACCACAACACCTTCACCGAGGACTCGGGCGCGGGCATCGTCGTCGGCGGCGTGCGCCCGGACGCCCACCACCCGTCGAACCCGGCGATGACCAACCGCGACATCACGCTGTCGGACAACACGGTGAGCCGGGTCGCCCTCGACTACCGGGAAATGGCCGGCATCCTGTCGACCTACGTCACGCACGCCGTGATCACGCACAACGACGTGGCGAACCTGACCTACGACGGGATCGACGTCGGCTGGGGCTGGGGCGCGAACGACCCGGGCGGCAGCCAGGACTACCGCAACCGCGGCCTGTACAACTACCAGCCGGTGTACTCCACCGCGACGACGCTGCGCGACACCGTCGTCAGCTACAACCGGGTGCACGGCACCAAGAAGCTCATGCACGACGGCGGCAGCCTCTACAACCTCTCCGCGAACCCGGGCAGCTCGTTCGACCACAACCACGTCTACGACAACAACCGCACGGTCGGCCTGTACCTGGACGAAGGCTCCCGGTACGTTTCCCTGTCGGCCAACGTGATCCAGGACTCCGGGGTCTGGGCCTTCACCAACGCGAGCGGCACCAACAACACCAACGACAGCACGTTCAGCGGCAACTGGTACAACGGCGGCGCGACCAACGTCGCCACCGGGCCACCGCACAACAACGTCCTGACCGGCAACATCCAGGTGAGCGGCACCAACTGGCCCACCGGCGCCCAGCAGGTCATCGCCGCCGCGGGCCCGCGCGGCACCGGTCCGGCCGCGGGCCCGGTGCGCGCGGCCGGGGCGGGCAAGTGCCTGGACGTCAACGGCGCCGCCACCACCCCCGGCGCCCAGGTGCAGATCTGGGACTGCCACGGCGGCACCAACCAGGCCTGGACCCGGACCACCGCCGGGGAACTGACCGTCTACAGCGGAGACAGCACCCGGTGCCTGGACGCCTCCGGGCAGGGCACCACCCCTGGCACCAACGTCGTCGTCTGGACCTGCAACGGCGGTGCCAACCAGCGCTGGCAGGTCACCCCGGCCGGCGCCGTCACCGGTGTCCAATCCGGACTCTGCCTCGACGTGACCGGCGGCGGTACCGCCAACGGCACCGCCGTCCGGCTCTGGACGTGCACGGGGCAAGCGAACCAGCAGTGGACCTTCGGGTGAAACGATCGGGGAGAACCATGAGAATCCGGCTCATCGCGGCCGCGGCGGTCCTGTTCCTGAGCGCATTGCTGCCGGGCACCCCGGCCGCCGCCGAATCCAACGGCGGGGTCCGGGTCATGCCGCTGGGCGACTCCATCACCGACGGCACGCAAGTCCCCGGCGGGTACCGGATAGGGCTGTGGCAACGCCTGGTCGCGGGCGGTTACCGGGTCGACTTCACCGGCTCTCAGTACAACGGCCCGGCCGCGCTCGGCGACCACGACCACGAGGGCCATCCGGGCTGGCGCATCGACCAGATCGACGCGAACGTCGTCACCTGGCTGCGGAACACCGGCTCGCACACGGTGCTGCTGCACATCGGCACCAACGACATCCTGCAGAACTACGACACCGGCCGCGCGCCGGCCCGGCTGTCCGGGCTGATCGACCACATCACCGCGACGGCACCGGACGCCGAGGTCTTCGTCGCGACGATCATTCCGCTGGCCAACTCCGGCCAGGAGTCGGCGGCCCGAACGTTCAACTCCGCGATCCCCGGCATCGTGCAGAGCAACCAGAACGCGGGGAAGCACGTGCACCTGGTGGACATGCACTCGGCGCTGACCACCGCCGACCTGATCGACGGCGTCCACCCCACGGCGACCGGCTACGACAAGATGGCCGCCACCTGGTTCGGCGCGCTGCGGTCCGTGCCGGGCAGCATCGGCACCGCCTCGGCACAGCAGCTCGTCGGCACGCAGTCGGGCCGCTGCGCGGACGCCGCGAGCGCGGCCAACGGCACGCAGGTGCGGCTGCAGGACTGCGGCGGGCAGGCGGGCCAGGCGTGGACCCGGGCGGGTCAGGAGCTGACGGTGGGCGGCACCAAGTGCCTGGACGCGTCCGGCCACGGAACGGCCAACGGCACCCCGGTGATCGTCTGGGACTGCCACGGCCAGGCCAACCAGCAGTGGACGATCGCGGCGAACGGCACGATCACCGGGGTCCAGTCGGGTCTCTGCCTCGACGCGTACGGACAGGGCACCGCCAACGGCACCCAGCTGGTCCTGTGGGCGTGCAATGGGCAGCCGAACCAGCAGTGGACATTGCGCTGAAAGGAATCCGGCTCAGGGGTTTCGGCCGAGCACCCGGTTCAGCTCGGGCAGGAGGGCGTTGAGGTCTTTCTTCGTCCGAAAGACCACAATGGACGCCTCGTCCTCACCGGCGGCGGTGAAGAGACCGACCGTCTCCGCCATCGCCGCGTCGAACTCCCGCAGCGGGTCGTCG
Organism: Amycolatopsis sp. NPDC049691; assembly: GCF_040675005.1. NCBI lineage: Bacteria > Bacillati > Actinomycetota > Actinomycetes > Pseudonocardiales > Pseudonocardiaceae > Amycolatopsis > Amycolatopsis sp. NPDC049691. The sequence continues at coordinate 105,597 of NZ_JBFANX010000018.1, read as the reverse complement.
GCCCGACCACTGAGCCACCGGCGCAGCACGTGGTTGTGCGCGGTCACGACGGCGCCCGCCATCAGCTCCGCTCGCAACGCCGTGTCCTCCCCGCCGCCCATCCAGTCGTGCAGGAAACCCCGGAACAACCGCTGGTACTGCTGGACTCCCGCGATCTCGCGGTCGCGCAAGGCCGGAACGCTGCGGGTCAGCCGGTACCGCGTCCGCGCCCGCTCGCCCTCGGCGAGGTAGTGCCGCAGGACCAGCCGGGCGCCTTCGGTGACCGCGAGCAGCGCGGTCTGCTCGGTCGCGCCGCCGAGCCGCGCCTCGATGGCCTGGAGCAGCACTTCGTGGTCCGGGAAGATCACGTCTTCCTTCGCCCGGAAGGTGCGGAAGAAGGTCGTTCGGCCGACGCCGGCCCGCTCGGTGATGTCGTCGACCGTCGTCTGGTCGTAGCCGCGCTCGGCGAACAGCGAGAACGCCGCTTCGACCAGGCGTTCCTTGGCCGTCATCCATGCCTCCTCGCGGTCGTGGCCCAGCGTAGGGCGTGGCGGTCGTCATAGGACCTTCAGCTACTCGCCGGTACTCAGTACCGTCTCGATGGTACCGAGTCCCGGAGAGGTGGCGGCGATGGAACGCGTTGGCGTGGTCGGATGCGGGCAGATGGGTGCGGGGATCGCCGAGGTGTGCGCCCGGGCCGGCCTGGACGTGGTGGTCGTCGAAGCGGACCCCGCCCGCGCGGACGACGGCCGTCGCCGGCTCGAAGCCTCGCTGAACCGCGCGGAGCAGAAGGGCAAGATCCCGGACGCCACCGAGGTCCTGCGCCGGATCCGCGTCACCGACACCCTCGACGACCTGGCCGATCGCACGTTCGTCGTCGAAGCGATCGTCGAGGACGAGGCCGTCAAGACCGAGCTGTTCCGGCAGCTGGACAAGATCGTCACCGCCCCGGACGCGATCCTCGCGTCGAACACCTCGTCCATCCCGATCATGAAGCTGGGCACCGCGACCGAGCGCCCGGCCCAGGTGGTCGGCGTGCACTTCTTCAACCCCGTACCGGTGCTCGCGCTGGTCGAGCTGGTGCCCAGCCTGCTGACCACCGAGGCGACGGTCGCCCGGGCCCGGACCTTCGCCCAGGACGTGCTGGGCAAACAGGCGATCCTCTGCCGGGACCGCGCCGGGTTCGTGGTCAACGCGCTGCTGATCCCGTTCATCCTCGCCGCGATCCGCATGCTCGAGTCCGGCTTCGCGACCCGCGAAGCCATCGACGAAGGCCTGGTCCGCGGCGCCGCCCACCCCCAGGGCCCGCTCGCCCTCGCCGACCTGATCGGCCTCGACACCACCAAGGCCGTCGCCGAATCCCTGTACGAGGAGTTCAAGGAGCCGCTCCACGCGCCACCGCCGCTGCTGGCCCGCATGGTCGACGCGGGGCTCCTCGGCCGCAAGACCGGCCGCGGCTTCTACACCTACGACCGGCCGTGACGGAGTGCCGCTGCTTGTGCGCCCCGGCCGGCCACCAGCACCAGATCTGCACCGGAACCGCGCACCCGGGCGCCACTGTGCGGCTTCCCGGCAGTCCGAACGAGACGCACGTTCCGGCTTGCCCGCCTTGCCACCAGGCCGTCTCTCAAAAGCTGGGCCCCGGGCGGCCACCGTCCACGGTCACCGCCACCGGCGAGCGCACGCGGCACTTCGGCAGAAGCGACTGGGACGCGGCGGCACTCGCGAAGCCCGGACGGCGCTCCGCCCGCTGGCCGAAGGCTCCGGCCGGCTCTTAGGCGAGCCGGCCGGCTGATCGGGCGGCCGGCACCGGATCAAAGCGCCGGCGCGACCGCCTCTCGTGTGGTGGGGTGGCGTTCCGCCGAGCGGGTTCAGATCAGCTCCGGCCGCAGCCGGGGATCGCGGCCGAGCAGCTCCCGCTCCGTGCGGAACAGCCGGGGGCCGCCGAACCGGCCGAGCGCGGCGAGCAGCTTCTCCCGGTCGGCGTCGAAGGCCCCGATCGGACCCAAGGCGACATAGCCCAGCTCGTGCAGCCGGCGGGACAGACTCGGTATCCCGGCGGCGGGAACCGGCACCTCCGGCCGGTAGCGGACGACCAGCAGGTGGTTGGCGGCGTAGACCTTCTTCAACGCGGGATTCACCGACCCCCGCGGTGGCCGGAGCACGCCGACATCGGAGACGTCCGCCCAGTGCACGGTCGAGCGCTGCCGCTCGGTTCCGATGGTGATCCCGGCCGAGTCGATGACCAGTTCCGCCTGCTTCGGGGTGATCGCGGTCGTCAGCAGCGCGATCACCAGGACCACCAGCGCGGAAAACCCGCCGTAGACCAGGATCGCCCGCGGCCAGTCGGGGTCGTGGTTCAGCACGGCGAACAACACACCCAGGGACGCGGAAATGGCGGCGGTCCCGGCGGCCATGCGGACCGCGACCTGCCGTTGCCGGCGGCGAAGCGCCGCCGGAGCACGCCGGAAGGTGACCTCACGGGCGGACGATTCGTTTGGTGGCACCGGTTCTCCCGGCCCCCGCGAAAGGCACAGGCGGCCGGCGGTGTTGGTGGCCCGCCGCTGCGGCCGCGGCAGGTTGCGGGAAGCCAGTTCCCGGTCCACGCGCAAGTAGATTTCGTCCAGCGGCAACGGAGTTTCGTTGCCCAGCGCGTCGAGCAGCGCGCCGGTGAACGCGGTGAACCGCTGCCCGTGCGGTGCGTAGGCGGGCGCGGTCGCGGTCGTCGAGGCGAGGGTGTAGGTCCCCGCTGCCTCGAGCTGGGCACCGATCAGGGAGGCGTCGCCGGCCATCACGTCGATGGCGCGACCCGCGAAACAGCAGTCGAGGATCAGGATCCGTGCCTCGGCGGGGCTGGCGCCGATGTCCTCCCGCAGCAGGTCCACCGGGAGGGCGCTGTACTTCAGCGACGAGGTCTCGGTGTGGTGCAGCGCCAAGTGCAGCCGGCCGCGGTCGTCGACGAGCCCGTGCCCGGCGTAGTACACGAGCAGCAGATCCCGGGCCTGCTCCGCGCACCGGTTCACCAGCCGGCCGGCTTCGGCGACCGAGGCGTCCTCCGGGACCGTCACGCAGTTTTCGGCGGCGAACACGCCGGTGCCGGGGTCGGTGAAGCGACCGCGCAGAGCCAGCAGGTTTTCGCTCACGGCAGGCAACTCGGTCAGCACCGGGTCCCGGAACCGGCCGGCTCCCAGCAGCACCACGTGCGAGCGCGAACGGTCAGGGAACCGGCTCACTCCGGCTGGTCCGGTCCGTGCGCCAGCCGCTCCAGCTCGCGCAGTACCTCGGCCACGTCCCGGACGCGGCGCGCGTCCAGCTCGACCTTGGCGCCGTCGCGTGCGGTCACGGTGACCTTGAGATCGGCACGCCTGCTCGCCAGCCAGGTGGACAGCGTCCCGGCGAGCACGGCCCCGGCCCCACCGGCCCCGAACGCGACGCTGAGCACGTCGACGACACCGCCCATCTCGCCGTCCCCCGGCCGGGCGGCCGGGCGGAAGCTCACCCGGCCGCGAAGCTGGTCCTCCCGCCGCAGCCAGTCCGCCAGGGAGCGAAGGTCGTCGGGACGGTCGTCGACGCTGATCCGTAGCGGCGGCTCCTCCGCCGGAGACAGGCTCATGCGGTCATGATGCCCAACGTGGTTGCGAGCGGGGCCGAGCACCGTCGAGATACCGCCGTTCGGCGGTAGATATGCGTCCGAGTTGTCTGTTTGGATCACCCGGAGAGCGTTTTACAACGTTGTAAAAATGAAAGAGGACCTCGTCGATGAGAAGAGCCGCTTCCGTCCTCGTCGCCCTGCTGGTGGCGCTGGGTGTCGCGTCGGGCACGCCGCCCGCGGGCGCCGCCGAGCCCGTGCACGGTCTGAAGGCCGAGTACTTCACGCCGTCGGCGCCGGACGCGCACGACTTCGCCAACCTGGCAGGCACCGCACTCGACTCGGAGGTCGACCACCCCGACCTGACGTCGGTCTTCGGACTGGTCACCGGCCGCACGGAGCACACCACCGCCCGGTGGACCGGGCAGCTCGCCGTGCCGCAGACCGGCGACTACACGTTCTACGCCATCGGGGACAACGGCTTCCGGCTGTTCCTCGACGGCGCGCCGGTGATCGACCACTGGGTCGGCGACTGGGACAAGGAGCAGACCAGCGCGCCGGTCACGCTGACCGCCGGGAAGCAGTACGACTTCAGGCTGGAGATGTTCCAGGACACCGGCGGCGCCAACATGTTCCTGCGCTGGTCGAGCGCGGCCATCGCGAAGCAGATCGTGCCGCTGTCGGCCTTCACGCCGCCGGCCGGCTTCCAGGTCGTGCCGCGCACGGCGGACGTGGCCAAGGACGGCCGCACGCTCACGGCCGACTTCGACGGCCGGGTCTCGGGCACGAACGACCTGGCCGACCACCTGCGCATCGAGGTCGACGCGACGCCGATGCCGGTCTCGTCCATCGCGACGAGCCGCACCCGGGCGACGATCCAGCTGGCCGAAAAAGTGTTGCGGGGCCAGCGGGTCACGCTCTACTACGACGGAGCGGGCGCGCTCGCGGTGAACGGCACGAAGATCGGCAAGGCCGGGCGCATCGTCGCGAACGCGTCGACCGAACGCCTCCGGACGCCGTGGGGCGAGAACGTCGACACGCGCCACCCGCTGCCGGAGTACCCGCGGCCGCAGCTCGAGCGCGACAAGTGGGTCAACCTCAACGGCCCGTGGGAGTTCTCGGCCGCCCGGGAGGGCCAGCAGCCGACGTTCGGCAAGCGGCTGCCCGAGAAGGTGATCGTGCCCTACCCGATCGAGTCGCAGCTCTCCGGGCTCGAACGGCACGAGGACCACATGTTCTACCGCCGCACGGTGACCGTCCCGCGCGACTGGAAGATCGGCGGCGGGCAGCGCCTCAAGCTCAACTTCGGCGCGGTCGACTACCAGGCCAAGGTCTGGGTCAACGGCAAGCTCGTCGCGGAGCACACCGGCGGCTACACGGCGTTCAGCGCGGACATCACCGACGCGCTCAAGCGCGGTGACGAGCAGGAGATCGTCGTCGCCGTCACCGACACGACCGGGCCGTACCAGCCCAAGGGCAAGCAGTCGGCCAACCCCGGCGGGATCTTCTACACCCCGTCGTCGGGCATCTGGCAGACGGTGTGGCTGGAACCGGTGGCGGACAAGGGCATCGACGAGATCAAGACGACGCCCGACCTCACCACCAGCTCGCTGGCGCTGAACGTCAAGTCCGCGGGCAATGCCACCGTCACGGCGGTCGCCAAGGATTCGCGTGGCCGGTTCGTCGGCACGGTCACCGGGCCGGCGAACGCGAACCTGAAGCTGCCGGTGCCCAACGCGCACCTGTGGACGCCGGACGACCCGTACCTGTACCAGCTGGAGATCAGGCTGGGCGGCGACAAGGTCAAGAGCTACTTCGGCATGCGGTCCACCGGCATCACGAACGTCGGCGGCACGCCGAAGCTGACGCTCAACGGCAAGCCGTTCTTCTCCCTGATGCAGCTGGACCAGGGCTTCTACCCGGACGGCCTGAACACCGCGCCGAGCGACGAGGCCCTCGTCTTCGACCTGAAGGCACAGAAGGACCTCGGCTTCAACGCCGTCCGCAAGCACATCAAGGTCGAGCCGGCCCGCTGGTACTACCACGCGGACCAGCTGGGACTGCTGGTGTGGCAGGACTTCGTGTCCGTGGAGGACGGCAACAACCCCGCGGCGCAGCAGGCGTGGCTCAGCCAAGGCCTGGAAGAGATGCACCAGCTGCAGAACTACCCGTCGGTCTACGCGTGGATCGTGTTCAACGAGGGCTGGGGCGAGTGGGACAAGGCCGCCACCGGCCGGATCACCGACCAGGTCAAGGCCACCGACCCGAGCCGGATCGTCAACGCCCACAGCGGGGTGAACTGCTGCGCCTCCAAGGGTGACTCGGGCGCGGGCGACGTCATCGACCACCACGACTACAACAACACCGACCCGGCGCACTCGGACGGGCGGCGCGTCGCGATGGACGGCGAGCACGGCGGCTTCACGCTGCGCACGCCGGGGCACCAGTGGCCGGGTGCGCCGATCGCGATCTACAGCGGGGTGGCGGACAAGGCGGCGCTGACGGCGAAGTACGTCGACAACACCCGCACGTTCTACCTCGGGCAGGCGCGCGCCGAGCTGTCGGCGTCGGTCTACACGCAGGTCACCGACCTGGAAGGCGAGCTGAACGGGCTCTGGACGTACGACCGCAAGCGCATCAAGGTCGACCCGGGTCCGGTCCGCGAGATCAACCGGCGCGTGATCGAGGCCGGCGCCGACGCGGGCAAGCCCTACCCGTACGCGGGCAAGGGCGAGTGGAAGCTCGACGAGCGCGGCGGAAGCATCGCGAAGGACTCGAGCGGCGGCAACAACCCACTGACGCTCACCCCGACGGGTGCGTCCTTCAAGGACGGCGCGCTGCAGTTCACGGGCGGCTCGGCCGACACCTACGGCCCGGTCGTCGACACGACCGGCGACTACACGGTGTCGGCGAAGGTGCGGCTCGACGCGCTGCCCGGCAACTACGCGACCGCGGTGAGCCAAGACGGCAGGGAGCGGGAGAGCCCGTTCTACCTGCAGTACGGGCAGGGCGCGTTCGCGTTCAGCACACCGGGCGGCAACCGGGCCCGCTACGAGGTCGTGCCGGAGCTCGGCCGCTGGTACGAGCTGACGGGCGTGCGGGCGGGCAACGAGATCCGGCTGTACGTGGACGGGGTCAAGGTGGCGACGGCCCCGGCCGGCCCGGCACTGATCAGCACCGGCGCGTTCACGGTCGGCCGAGCCAAGTACGACGGCCGCAACGTCGACCCGTGGACCGGCGCGGTCGACGACGTCGAGGTGGTGGGCAAGGCGTTGACGGACGCGGAGGTGGCCCAGCTCTCCTGAGGCGTCGTCGCGGTGTGGGACTGTTGTTGCCCAGCAGCCCCACACCGCGCCCTAACCGGGTGGCTCAGGGGCACCGCCGGCGTTCTGCCGCCGGAACTCCGCCGGCGCCAGACCGGTCTCCCGCTTGAAGACCTGCCCGAAGTGCGACGCACCCGGAAACCCCCACCGGGCGCCGATCGCGGACGCCGGAGTGTGCGCCAGCGCGGGGTCCGTCAGGTCCATCCGGCAGCGTTCGACGCGCCGCTCGCGGATGTAGCGGGACACCGTGGTGCCGGTCCGCTCGAACAGCTTGTGCAACCCGCGCAACGAAAGGAAGTGCGCGGCCGCGACCCGGCCGGGGCCGAGGTCCGCGTCGGCCAGGTTGTCGTCGATGTAGCCGAGGACCCGCTCGAGCAGTTCCTCGTGCGAGTGCCCGGCGGGGACGTGGTGGCCGAGCTCGCTCCGCAGCATCGTGCCGACGAGCGTCATCAGGGACCGGACCGCCGTGGGCCCGTGGGTGCCGAGCGACTCCAGGTTGCGGTTGACGCTGAGCACCGTGCTCCACACGGTGTCGGTGAGGCCCGGCGCGCAGGCGAACGGCGACGCGGTGATCTCGGCCAGCGGGTCGTCCTGCCGTGGGCTGATCGCCGTCTTGGGGAACCGGATGCAGGTGGAGCGGTAGCCGTCGCCGACGGTCAGCGTGGCCGGCTTGCCCGAGTCGTACAACGCGAACAGCCCGGGCCTGAGCAGCGCGACGCGGCCGTCCTGCGCGATGCGGATCTCGCCGGCGAGCTGGAGGGTGAGTACGTAGAACCCCGCGTCCGCCTCCCGGATCGTGCGGTGGTCGCGGTAGGCGGCGTGCCGTCCGGAGGCCATGTCGACGAAGCTCACGCCGTGCAGGTGCCGGTCGCGGACCCGGCCGGTGAACCTGTCCGGCCGGTCGCAGTCGAACTCGAAGCGCAGCACGCTGCGCCGGACGGCGTCGGCCCACGACGTCAACGTGATCGGTCGCGGTGCCACGCCCTCGAACTGCTCCGTCAGCGCTGTGAATGACGTCATCGTCGTCTCCACGGTCGGTCAGCCCACGGTACCCAGCCGCCCGGCCGCCGACCAGTGCGCTGGTTCGACACCACCGTGCGCTCTCGCGCCACACACCGGCGCGCCGCGTTCCTACAGTTCGCCTCGGCGGACATCTCGGCGCAGAGGAGCCACCCATGACCTACGTGCAGGGTTCCCACCACGTGACGCTTTCCGTGGCGGACGCCCAGGAAGACGTCGATTTCCACGTCAAGATCCTCGGGATGCGCTTCATCAAGCGCACCGTCCTGTTCGACGGCTCCCTGCCGATCTACCACCTGTACTACTCCAACGCCGCGGGCGACCCGTCGAGCGTGGTCACGACCTTCCCGTGGGCGCAGGCCGGGTTCTTCGGCAAGCGCGGCACCAACCAGGCGCGCGAGGTCCTGCTGTCGGTCCCGGACCACTCGCTGGACTTCTGGCACGGCCGGCTGACCGAGCACGGCGTCGAGGTCACCGACGTCGAACGGTTCGGCAGGCGCCGGCTGGCGTTCCGGCACCCGTCGGGCATCGAGTACCTGTTCGTCGGCAACAGCGGCGACAAGCGCGTGGGCCACCCCGGCCACGGGGTGCCGCCGGAGCACGCGATCCACGGCATCCACGGCATCGGGGTGCACATGGCCACGCCCGACCGGATGGTCGAGTTCGCCGGCGAGTCGTTCTTCGCCAGGGACGATCTCGCCGAGGAGGGCGACGTCATCGGCCTGCAGATCGGCGACGCCAAGCACGGCAACCACCTCGAGATCACCGTCAACCGCACCGACGACCAGGGCACCTGGGGCTACGGCGCCGGCACCTACCACCACTTCGCGTGGAACGCCGCCACCCTGGAGAACCAGGACGCGCTGAAGTTCGAGATCGAGGGGCGCGGCTACACCGACATCTCGGAGCTCAAGGACCGCAAGTACTTCAAGAGCGTCTACGTGCGCACGCCGAGCGGCGCGCTGTTCGAGCTCGCCGTCACCCACGCCGACGGCGGCTGGACCTGCGACGAGTCCCCGCACGAGCTCGGCACCCGGTTCCAGCTGCCGGAACAGTTCGAACACCGCCGCGACGAGATCCTCGGCCGGCTGGAACCGATCGACATCTGAGGGCGGGAACCGTGACAGCACCGCACGTGGCGGGCGGGTACGAAGTCACCGTCCGGCGTGGACAGTTCTGGGTACCCGGCGACCGGGTGCGCACGGAGCACGGGACGGTGCAGCGGGCGCCGCTGTTCGTGCACTGGGAAGCGCCGCCGGGAGCCGCCCACCCGGTCCCGCTCGTGCTCGTGCACGGAGGCGGCGGGCAGGGCACGGACTGGACCGGCACCCCCGACGGCAGGCCGGGGTGGGCGACCCGGTTCGTCGAGGCGGGGTTCGCCGTCTACGTCGTCGACCGCTGCGGGCACGGCCGCTCGCCGTACCACCCCGACGTCGTCGGCCCGATGGGACCGCCGTTCCCCTACGAGGCGGCGGCAGCGCTCTTCTTCCCGGAGGAAGTGCGAGACGCGCAGACGCAGTGGACGTACGGCCCCGAGCACGTCGACCAGCTCCTCTGCCCGATGGGGCCGCTGCCCGCCGACCTGGCCGAGTCGCAACGCCTGGACGCCGACCGGCTGGGCCGGCTGCTCGACATCGTGGGCGAAGCCGTGCTGGTCACCCATTCGGCGGGCGGCCCGGTCGGCTGGCTGACCGCCGACGCGCGGCCGGACCGGGTCGCGGCCATCGCCGCGATCGAGCCGATGGGTCCCCCGTTCGCCGAGTTCCCCGGCTTCGGCACGCTGACCTGGGGGCTCACCAGCGCGGAGATCACCTGTGACCCGCCGGCCGCCGACCCGGCCGAAGCCGGCGGCCGGCGCATCCCCGCGCTGGCGGGCAAGCCGGTCGCGGTGGTGACCGGCGGGGCGTCGGCGTTCGCCGGCTTCGCCCCGCAGGTCGTGGAGTTCCTGATCGCCGCCGGGGCCGACGCCTGGCAGCTGCACCTGCCGGACTTCGGCATCACCGGCAACGGGCACGGCCTGACCTTCGAGGCGAACCCGGACGAGACCGTGAAACCCGTCATCGACTGGATACTGGCCACGCTGCGGACCCGAGGACGGACATCGTGAACCACCTGCACGTCAGCGCCGAATTCGACGCGGTCATGGCCCGGCTCGACGCGATCGCGCCGGTCATCGAGGAGAACGCCGACCAGGGCGAGGTACTCGGGCGCGTGCCCGACGAGCCCGCCAAGGCCCTGCAGGGCACCGGCGCGTTCAAGATCGGCATTCCCCGCGAACTCGGCGGCTACGAGTTCTCGCCGCGCCAGGTGATCGACACGATCGCCAAACTGTCCTATGCGGACGCTTCGGTGGGCTGGGCCTTCATGGCCGTGCAGATGGTCACCGGCACGACGGCCGCCTACCTCGGCCCGGAAGCCGCGGCGGACCTGTACCCGGACGCCGCCAACGGCGGCCACGCGCTCATCGCCGGCCAGGGCACCAAGCTCGGCACGGCCGTGCGCGTCGACGGTGGCTACCGCATCAGCGGCCACTGGCACTTCGCGTCCGGGATCTCGATGGCGACCCACATCCACACCGCCGCGCTCTGCGCGGAGACCGGCGAGGCGCTGGTCTTCACGCTGCCCAAGGAGCAGGCCACGGTGATCGACAACTGGGACGTCATGGGCCTGCGGGCCACCAGCAGCCACGACTACGTGTGCGAGGACGTCTTCGTGCCGGAGAGCCACGTCTACGACATCGCGACCACCGACGTCCGGCACGGCGGCGCCGTCTACCGCATGGGACTGGCGAACATGGCGGGCGTCTGCCACACCGGGTGGGCGCTCGGGGTCGGCCGCCGGATGCTCGACGAGCTGAAAGTGCTGGCGGCCAAGAAGACCGGCAGCCCGGGCGCGTCGGTGGACACGCAGCAGTTCTACGCCGAGTACGCACAGGCCGAGGCGAAACTGCGCGCGGCGCGGGCGTGGGCGACGGAGGTCTGGGCGGACAACGAAGCGACCCTGGACCGCGGCGAACCGCTGGACACCGCGCAGGAGACGCTGACCCGGCTGATGCTCAACAACACCACGTGGTCGGTGCACGCGGTGGGCCAGACCGTCTACAAGTGGGCGGCGACGGCGGCCCTGCGCCACGGCGTCCTGCAACGGTTCTTCCGCGACCTGCACGCGGGCACCCAGCACATCACCTCCAGCCCGGTCGTGCTGCAGCACTGCGGCAAGCTGCTCAGCGGCCTGGCACCCGGTTCGCGGTGGGTGTTCCTCGATCTCCAGGAAGCGCGGTGACCCCGTCGCCCACCGAGTGGGGCGCCCCGGCGGACCGGGCCGCACCGGCCGTGCTCGCCGTGCACGGCCGCGGCCAGGACCCGGCGTTCATGCGGGCGACGGCCGAGCGGTTCGGCACGACGCCGGCGCGGTTCTTCGCGCCGGAAGCCGAGGGCAACACGTGGTACCCGCGGTCGTTCCTGGAGCCGGTCGAGCGCAACCAGCCGGCGCTGGACCGGTCGGTGCGGGTGCTGGAAGCGTGCCTCGACCGGCTCGCCGGAGCCGGTTTCGGCAGTGAACGTGTGGTGCTGTGGGGCTTCTCCCAAGGCGCCTGCCTGCTGTCGCACCTGGTGCTGAGCAGGCCGCGGCCGTCGGCCGGACTGATCCTGTTCACCGGCGGCTACCTCGGCACGACACCGCCGACGCCGGACGAGAAGGCCCTGCGCGGAGTTCCGGTGGTGCTGCGCAGCATCGAGGACGACCCGTGGGTGCCCCGGCACCGCGTCGAGGAGACGGCCGCGCTGTTGCAGCAGGCCGGCGCGGAGGTGGACCTGCGCATCGACCCGGGCACCGACCACATCATCACCGACGAGGCCTGCGCGACGGCCACCAAGCTGCTCAACGCCGTGGCGAGCGCGGGCTGAGCGAAGCAGGCAACTACTCAACGTGAACGATATTGCCGGATCTCCCGAACGATGCGCAGGGAAAACCGAGCTATTTTCGGGAATCCCAACCCGTAGCAGCTGCCGCAATCACTCTGTGTATCGGGGGGTGACTCGCTCCGCACGCTCGTCACGGTAGGTTTCCCGCCGTTCCCAGGGGCCCGACGACGCGTCCCCGACCCTCCTGCCGCCAGCGCGCGCCTTCGGTGCGCGCTGTTCGCCGTGCCGAAAGGAAGTTGCTTGACCGCCACGACGTTGACACAGGTGCTGCGCGAGACCCACACCGTCGCCGGGATCACCCGGCTGATCGTGCGGTGGGACCGCGAGACCGGCTGGGCGCACCTGGCCATCGCCGTTCCGGGCACCGGGCCCGACTGCTTCGCGGGCTTCCACCGGTTCGCCGGCGGAAGCGCCGAAGCCGTCGCCGCCGAGCTCGCCGCCGCCGGCTGCGTGTCCGCTCCCCCGCTCCACCTCGACGACATGCTGTCGGAAATCGAAGCCGTGCTCCCGGAGGTGACCACGGATGCGCGTCGATGACCTCCACCTCACCGGGATCGGCTGCGAGGTCGGTGCGCTGACCCCGGTCGCGGTCCCCCTCGCGGCCGGCGAGTTCACCGCGGCCGAAGCCGACCGGACCGGCCAGCTCTCCACCGCCGTCGCCGGCTTGCCGGGGCCCGAGCTCGCGGTGCGCGCCGGCCGCGAAGCCCTGCGGCGGGCCGAAACCGCGGCCGGGGAACCGGTCTGGCCGACGCTGTGCCTGCACGCCGGGATCTACCACCCCGGGATCGACTTCTGGCACGCCGCCTCGTACGTCCGCGACCGGCTCGGGGTCGGCGCCGGCCCCGGGCTCACCCTGGAACTCGGCGCGATGAGCAACAGCGTGGTGGCGGGCCTGGACGTCGCGGCGAGCGTGCTGATCGGCCGCCCGGACCACGAAGCCGCGCTCATCACCGCCGGCGACCGCTTCGGCGCGCCCGGGTTCCCGCACTGGAGCGCCGACACCGGCATCGTCTACGGCGACGCGGGCAGCGCGGTCGTCCTTTCCCGGCGGCCGGGCCTGGCGCGCGTCCGCGCGATCGCCTCCTACACCGACCCTTCCCTGGAGGGACTGCAGCGCGGGGACGAACCCTTCCGCCCGGCCAGCGTCACGGCCCACCGGTCGCTGGACATCCGCCGCCGCAAGCGCCAGTGGCTCGGCCGCCACGGCGGCCCGGCGCACGTCGACGCCCGCAACGCGGACGGGGTGACGGCGGTGGTGAAGGAAGCGCTGTCCGACGCCGGTGTCGACCTGCCGGACATCGTGAAGGTCTGTGCCCCGCACTACGGGCGGCGCCTCGTGCGGACGCAGGTCCTGCGCCCGCTGGGCATCCCGGAGTCCCGCACGATGACCGGGCTGGGCCTGCGCGTGGGGCACCTCGGTGCCAGCGACCAGATCGTCGCGCTCCACCACCTGCTCGGCACGGGCGAGGCAAGGGCGGGCGAGCACGTGCTGCTGCTGGGGATCGGCGTGGGAATGACGTGGACGGCCGTCGTCCTGCAGCTCGGCCCCGCGGCAGCGACCTGACGGGCCCACCGATGCCGCTCCTCCGAGGGCGGCATCGGCGCCGGCCGCGGAACGCCCGCGGCCGGCGCGCTGCTCCGAGAGGCGCATTCTTGACTGACTGAGTCAGTCAGTGTCAGGCTGAACCCATGGCAGGACGAGTGGCCACCCGGTCCCTGACCGACATCGCCGAAGCGGCCGCGCGGGTGTTCACCGAACGCGGGTACCGCGAGACCGGTATCTCGGACGTGGCGAAGGCTCTCGGGCTCAGTCACGGCGCGCTCTACACCTACGTCCAGAGCAAGGAGGCGCTGCTCTACGTCGCGCTGGCCTGGGCGATCGGCCCCGAGCTGCTGGACGGGCTGGAGACTCCCGTCCGACTGTCCGCCGAGGACGAGATCGTCGCGCTGGCCCGCCGGTGGACCGACGCCGAGGGATTCCCGAAGCTGGCCGCCGCGCTGACCCGGCGGCGGATCCGCTCGGCCCGCGACGAGTTCGGCGAGATCGTCGACGAGCTCTACACGTTCATCGAGACCAACCGGGACGTCCTCGCGCTCGTCGCGCAGTGCGCCCGTGAACTGCCCGAAATGTTCCAGTTCTGGTTCGTGCAGCGCCGTCGAGGCCACTTCGAAGCTCTCAGCGGCTACCTGCGCAAGCGCATCCGGTCCGGGCACCTGCACGACGTACCCGATGTGCCCACGGCCGCGCGGTTCATCGCCGAGACCGTGGCCTGGTTCGCCTGGCACCGCCTGGGCGACCCCGATTCGGCGATGCTGACCGACGAGCAGTGCCGGAAGACCGTCCACCACCTCTTGACCGGGGCCTTCCTGGGGGACGCATGAGCCGGACCGGCGAACTGGCCGCCACCGCTCGGCCGCGGCCGCAACTGGCCTGGCGACCGGTGCTGCTCATCGCCGCCGCGGCGGTCGCGGTGCACTTGACGGTCGCCACCCGCTACGGCTGGCACCGCGACGAGTTCTACTACGTCGTCACCGGACGGCACCCGGCCTGGGGCTACGTCGACCAGCCGCCCCTCACGCCCCTGCTCGCCCGGTGGGCGGCCGAGCTGCCCGGCGGTGTGCTGCCGCTGCGGCTGCTCGCCATCGCGTGCCAGGCGGGTTGCGTCGTGCTGGCGGCCCAGCTGGCCGCCGAGTTCGGGGGCCGGGCCCGCGCCCAGGCCATCGCCGCCGGCGCGACCGCGGCCAGTGTCGCGTTCGTCGCCGCGTCCCTGCTGTTCGGCACGACCGTCACCGACCAGCTGATCTGGGCCGCGATGTTCGTCGCCGTCGCCAGGGCGCTGCGGCTGCGCACCACACCGGCGTGGGCGGTCGCGGGCGTGCTCGGCGGCATCGGGCTCGAGAACAAGGACACCGTCGTCGTGCTGCTGCTCGGTGTGGCGATCGGCCTGCTGCTGTGGCACCGCGACGCGCTGCGGACGCCCGGGCCGTGGCTGGCGGGCGCGCTGGCCGTCGTGCCGGCGGTGCCGAACGTGGTGTGGGACGCCCGGCACGGCTGGCCGAACCTGGCGATGGCGCGGGTGCTCGGCGACCGGACCGGTGGGCCACTCGGTGCGTTGGCGCAGTTGCCCCTGCTGCCGCTGCTGGCGGGCCCGCCGCTGATCGTCCTGTGCGTGCTCGGAGTTCGCAGGCTGAGCCGCGAACACCGGTGGGCGTTGGCGATCGCGGTGACCGCGGTCGTGGTGTTCACGATCGGCGGTGGCAAGCCCTACTACCCCGCACCCGCGCTGATCGCGCTGTTCGCGGCGGGCGCGGTGCACGCGGAGGCAACCGGCCGGACGGGCCGTCGCCTGCCGGCCGCCATTGTCCTTTCCGGACTGATCGCGATCCTGATCGGCTACCCCGTCCTGCCCGCCCGTGCCCAGAACGCGCTGCGGCCGCTCAACCCCACGGTCATGGAAACCGCCGGCTGGCCCGAACTCGTCGACCAGGTCCGGACCGCGGCGACCGGCCTGCCGCCCGGTACCCCGATTCTCACCAGCAACTACGGCGAAGCCGGCGCGCTCACCCTCCTCGGCCGGCCGAGCGGCCCGGTCGTCAGCGGACAGAACTCCTACGCCGACTGGGGGCCGCCGGCCGGCACCCCGGACACCGTGCTGTGCGTCGGCGAGTTCAAGCTTCCCTACCTGCACCGGTTCTGGTCGGACGTGCGGGAGATCGCGCCGATCACCACCCCGGACCACATCCGCGACCAGGAGACCGACGGGCACGCAGCGATCTACGAGTGCCGGCGGCCCCACGGCACCTGGGCGCAACTCTGGCCGGCCCTGCGCCACTACGACTGAGAACCCGGCACGGCTTATCTCCCCGGCCCACGGCCGCCGGGTCGTACCGGCTAGTGCCTCGCGAGTGCCCAGGGCATGAGTTTCCCGGCGAGCGCCCGGCTGAACGGGCGCACCAGATCCTGCAGTTCGGCGCAGGCGGCCTCGCCGATGTGCGCGTAGGGAGTCACGCTGTTCTCGTCGGTCGCCTTCTCGATTTCCGCTCGGCGGGCCGCGCCGTCGGGGGTGAACGTCAGATCGGCGTCGCCGGTGAGCCAATCCCGCTCACGGAGGCCGGCGACGGCTCGGCGCCAGTCCGCCGCGGACCACGCCCGGGAGGTACGCAGGGTCTCGGCGGGGACGGCACCGGAGGCGGCGTGGGTGACGAGGGCTTCGATGCCACTGAGGCCGGCCGTCAGCAGGGCGGCCACGTGGGCGTCGCCGCGGTACTCGCGGAGCAGGGTCTGCGCGTGCCACAGAACGAGGTGGGGTTCGGCGGGCCACGGAAGGGCCGCGTGCGCGGCGAACAGCGGACGGCCGACGACGTCGCCGGCGACCGTCTCGGCGGCCGCACGCAGAAGAGCGGCGGCCCGGCGCATCTCGGGTGAGCCGACCGCGTCACCCAGGGTGCCGCGCAGGGCCTGATCGGCCGCGGCATAGCGGGCGGCGACGACCGCGGCCGGGTCGGTCACGGACCAGACGCCGTCGATCGACTCCTCGACGAGGACCGGGTTGAAGTTGTAGAAGGTGGCGACGACGACCGTCGCCGGGACCGCGCCAAGCGCGGCCGACCTCGACGCGAAGTAGCCGGCGCGGCCGCTGAGACCGAGTTCCCCGTAGGCGGCAACGGCTTCCGGGGCGAAGTAGATCATTCCGTGGTAGGGCTCGAGCACTCGCCAGGTCCGCCGCGCCGTTTCGATCACGGGGTCAACATACCATCCGGTCGGTACGACAGGGGACCTTCCGACGGCACGCCGGACCACTGCCGAGTTGACCCTGACGCAAGGTCAACCCCGCAGGATGGTTGCCATGACCACGCAAGCCAGTCGGTTCGAAGTCCACCACGACGGCGTCACGATCCCGGTGTCCCGTGGCGGCCGGGGACAGCCGCTGGTCCTGTGTCCCGGACTCCTCACCACACAGGCCGACCTCCACGAGCTGATCGACCTGTTGCGCCGCGACTACGACGTGGTGACCTTCGATCTCCGGGGCCACGGGCTTTCCTCGCCCGCCGACCGGTACACCTTCGAGGCGTTCCTCGGCGACCTCGGGGCCGTCGTGACGGCGCTGGGACATCGCTCGCCGCTCCTGGTGGGACATTCGCTGGGCGCGGACCTGGCCGTGCACTACGCCGCCGGGCATCCGGGCGCGGTGGCCGGGCTCGTTCTCGTCGACGGCGCGAACCCGGTGCCCGAACCGTTCGTCACCGACGCCGACCTGCCGGACTTCCGCGCGATGGCGGAGAACCTGCGGCACGAGCTCGAGCGGGCCGAGGACACCCCGCGTCAGGTGCTCCTGACCCCGCAAGACTTCCTGGACCTCAACCTCGAGATCGAGGTGGTGCGCTCCGGCATCCTGGACCGGTACCGGGAGATCGACCGTCCGATCCACATGATCATGTCGACCTCGATGGCGGGCAACAGCGGTGATGCGCGTACGCGGTGGCGCAACCAGAACTGGCGGGCCGGCATCGAGCGGCTGGTGCACGAGCTGCCGCACGTCGCCACGTCGTGGCTCGACGCCGACCACCGGCTCGTCGTCACCCACGCTCCGGAGATCGCCCGGCTGATCCACGATACGCAGACGCCGAGGACACTGGACCGATGCTGACCATCGGCGAACTGGCTTCGTACGCGGGAGTCACCGTGCGCGCGGTGCGGCACTACCACGCCAAGGGGCTGCTGCCGGAACCCGAGCGCGACCACTCCGGCTACCGCAGGTACGACGCCGGCGCCGTGGTCGAGCTGATCAAGATCAGGACCCTCGCCGAGGCAGGAGTGCCGCTGTCGCGGGTGCGGGAGTTGCTCCAGGCCGGCGAAGAGGAGTTCGGCGCGACGGTCACCGACATCGACAAGCGGCTGCGGGCGGAGATCCGGCAGCGGCAGCGGCATCGCGAGCGGATCCGCGGCCTTGCCTCCGGCGACAGCCTGGCGCTGCCCGCCGAGGTGGTCGAGATCCTCGACCGGCTGCGTGAGCTCGGCGTCGACGAGCGGATCGTCCAGGTCGAGCGCGACGGCTGGATCCTGCTCGCCGCGCACTCACCCGAGCGGATCCCCGAGTGGGCGGCACGCAAGCGAACGCAGCTCGCCGACCCACCGCTCATCGACTTCTACCTCACTTTGGGACAGGCTCTCGACCGCGCCGACGGCGATCCGCAGCTGGTCGAACTGGCCGACAAGCTGGCCGCCTACATCACGCACATGGCCGAGGACGGTGGCGGCGACACCGGCGTCGAGCCACCGTTCGCCGAACTGATGGACACCCTGGCCTTCGACACCGCCCCGCCGGCTCGCCGACTGATCGAGCTGCTGAGGACGCGCGGCTGGACCGGCTGGACGAGGCTCGAACGCGTGGACCCGACCCCGGGGGAAGGCGCCACCCGGCATCGGTGAGGCCCCTTTCCCTTGTGTCGCGACGTAGCTCGGCAACGTCCGCTCACACCGCAGTGCGGGCCGCCGTCAAACGCGCTCAATGGTCCTGAAGCCGTGAGTCGGAAGCCGCGCGATCCGGCCCCGTCTCGGGCCACGATCCTGGTGCGGGGCCGAACGCACGCCGGGCGGCTCGGACCGCCAGTGCGGCGACCGTGGCGTTGGCGCCGAGCGTCGCCGTGGGAACCTTGTTGACGAGCTGGCGGGCCCAGTGCCGGCCGGTGCGCTCGGCGGCCTTGCCGACGATGGTCGACGAACCCGACTGGCCGAGCAGGATTCCCATGACCAGCGTCCGCCTCCGTTCGATCTCGTCCAGCCGAACGCCGCGGACCTCGGCGACCGAGAGCACGAACAGGGTGCTCAGTTCGAGCGACGAGAAGGCCTCGCCCGCCGACAACGCCAGCGCGACCCCGGTGTCGCCTCGGGGTTGCGCTGACGGGCCCGCCCGATGTTCTTTCGCACCAACGGTGTCTGCACGCCGATGGCCTTGTCCAGCAGCTCGAGGGCCGGCCCGCCGCCGCGCCCACCATCGGTCCGCCACAGAAGGAAACTAACCGACAGAACCGAGTTCCCCCTCGACAGAGGACGCAGATTCTCCGCTGTAACACCGACTTACTCGACCTCGATCTAATACCCGCTCCCCACCGCCCACGGCGCAAGGTTGATCCAGTTGAACAAAGAAATGGTCTCCGTCGAGAACGGCCGCATCGTCTTCGGGAAGGCTGTTTCTCAAATCGCCGAATCACTCAATCCCCTGGGTGCCGCCGCGAAGGCCGTCGCCGAGGTTTCCGCCTGCATCACCGAGATGGGCCGGCTCAAGGTCGAAAGCAAGCGGATCGACGCGGACAGCGGTGAGCGGCTGACCGCCCTGGCCGACCGCCGGGCCGCCGTCGGCGCCGCGCTCCGGGAAATGCGCAACAGTGGTGCCCTCGCCGGAGTCAGTGCGCGTGGCCTGCTGGAATGCATCGCCAAGGAGCAGCAGCACCTCGTCCAGGCGACTTCGTTCGACCAGCAGCAACTCCACGCGAATCTGGTCGAGGTGCTCGGCAAGCTCCTCGTGTCCGAAACCGCCTCCGGCCGGACGGGGCTGGGTGACCACATCGACAAGGTGCTCAACGGATCCGGGGCGCCGGACGTCGGCCGCGCGCGGAACCGGGGACCGCAACGGCGCGGCAACGGCCGGCGGAAGTAGGACGACGTGGGCCGGCGGAACTTCGGCTGCGGATTCTGGTTCGTGGCCCTGACGTTCGGGCTTCCGCTCGTGAGCGGCGCGATCGCCGCCGTGGTGCTGGCGCTCACCGCGCCGGCCATCGTGCCGTTCCTGGCCGCCACGGACCCGGCGCAGTTCGCGGAACACCGGGCGGCCTGGTGGTGCTTTTTCGGCGCCGCACCATTCGTCGCGCTGCTTCTGGTCGCCCGGGGGAGCCCGAAACGCCGCCGGCGGAGCCGCACTCCGCCCCTACGTGACTTCCGCCGGCTTCTGCCACGTGCCGGGATCCTTTTGCTGGCCACCAACGTCACCGCGCTGGTGCTGCTGCTGAACGGCAACGTCGCACACGGCCCGCACGCCGCCCAGCAGACCGCGATCCTCTTCGGGGGCAGCGGCGCCGCCGGCGCGGTCGCGCTGATCGCGATCCGGTTGCGGGACCGCTGGTTCCCGTCCGGGGAGCGGGTCAAGCCGGTCACCCTGGCGGCGGTGCGGGCGGCCACGGTCGAAGCCGAGAACACGCTGCGGAAGGTCAGGGCCAACAACCAGCGCGTCAGCCGGCTGGCCGCGGCGGTCGAGCAGCAACTCCGGGCGACCGAGCTGAACCTCGACTTCGCGGGACTGTGCGAGCTGCACTACGAGTCGCGCGGCTGCGCCGACAACGCGTACGGGTACTACGACATGAGCCGCGACGTGGCGCGCGGCCTGTCGGGGATCGTCGTTCGCGCCCGTGCCACCGTGACCATGCGGGTGCGCTCGGAGATCAACCCGGCCACGGGACGCCGCGAGCGGCCGAACCGGGCGGCGATGACCGCCGCGGCCACGAGTCTCGCGCTCACCAGGTCGAAGATCGACGGCGAGGTGAGCAAAGGCCTGACGATGGTCCGGAGCCTGAACGCCAGAACCGCCGATCTCAAGCACTCGATCAGGGACAACTGCGGAGTCCGCGGACGGAAGTGGTTCGAAGACCTCGAGCTCCGGACCGAAGCCCGCCGCCGGGCGGAAGGTCGTCTTCCGGCATGAACCACCCGCGGGATGTCAGGGCGTCTTGGCCGGCGGCTTGCCCCAGAGCGGCATTTTGGCCGGGTCGTACGGCTGGACCGTGATCGTCACCCCGCCCCGCAGGATGCCTTCCTCGACCAGCTCTTTGCGGTCACCGGCCAGGATGTGGATGCATCCGTGGGACATGACCAGGTCCCCCGCTTCCAGCACCCTCGACGCGTCGTCGGTCTCCGGGGTCGTGTGGATGATGTCGCCCTTCGTGCCGGTGAGCCGGAACCCCTCCTTGCCGAAGTCGTTGAGGATCCACGTGCCGGGCAGCGGCCGGTACGGGCCGCCCGCCCGCGCCTGCTCGATCTCCGTGTTGACCTGCGCGGTCTTGCTCCGGTCGTCGGCCAGTTCGCGGAGCGCGAGCACCCTCGTCGTCTCGAACATGATCCGGTCGCGGGTGAGCTTGGTCTTCAGCTTCGTCACGGAGATCCACTTGCCGTCGCGCTCGAACAGGATGTCGGTTCCGGTGTCCTTGACCGGGGTGCCGTTCGCCAGCTGCGAGTACTTCCACGAGTCACCCACGACCGCGCCACCCTCGCCGAGGGTGAACGTCCCCGCCGTCGTCGGGTTGAACGTGTGCCCGGGGTTGCTCTCGTCCTTCTTCGACTCCGGCGGACCGCCGCGGGCGGGCACGGTCTTCGTCAGCTTCCCCGTCACGAAGACCCGCAGCTCACCCATCGGTTGCACGAGCCCGCCCTCGACCACCGTCGACGCGTCGGGAACGAACTCCAGCTTCAGATCCGTGGCCGGTGGGCCGAGGAGCGGCGAAAGCTCGGCCTCCAGCGCGGGCTGTTTCGGAGCGGGGGCCTCGTTGACCCGCTTGAGCAGGCTCGCCAGCTCGCCCTTGCTCATGCGCTTGTAGAGCCCGGTTCGCGCGCCTTTCGACAGGGCGAGCAGCGCCGTCCAGCATTCGGCGTAGGTGATCCGGCCGGCCGACGCGTTGCGCAGGGCGTCCATGCCCGTCACCTCGCTCGCCGAAGCGTCCTTCCTCGCCGCCACGGCCATCGCCAGGTCGAGCCGCGGCTTGTCGTACCGGGTTCCGTCGACCGGGTGCGCGGCCAGCTTGGCGCGGGCCGCGCCGAGCTGGCGCAGGATCGCGACGATCCCCTCCGGGTTGTGCCCGTTGAGCAGCCACCAGGGTCCGCCGTCCCGGTTCCAGTCCTCGCCGGTCATCTGCGCGGCGACCCCGTCCGCGTTGTCCTTCGCCCACCCGCGCTGCACGACGATGCCGGCCGCCGTGTTGCCCGCCGTCCGCTGGAGGTGCAGCAGGAACTCGGCTCGCGGCGCTGCGGGGCGGGACCCCGGCGTGGGCGGCACGCCCGGCGCGCGGTGCTCACGGCGATCGCGCATCGGCTCCTCCCCTGACGTCGGCCTGCCGCCATTGTCGCCGGGAAGCGCGGATCGGCCCAGGACCGGGCGGGTGCGCGAGCGGACCGTCCGGGCTGCCCTTTGGTGTCGCTAGGCCGGCTACCCGGCCTGCCGCGTGAGGTTGTCGATCATCAAGCGGAGCGTGAACTCGAACCGGTCGTGGCCGCTCCCCGACGTCAGCTCCGTCGCATAACGCCGGGTCTGCGGGAACGTGTCGGCGGGCAGCGCCGTGAACCGGCTCAGCAGCTCCTCGCGGCCGAGGACCCATTCGTCGTCCGGGTTTTTCCGCCGCTGCCGGACCAGCGACTGCTCCAGCGCGTAGGCGCTGACGTAAAGGGACAACGCGTCGAGGGCCCACGCGGCGGTCTGCGGTTCCACTCCCCCGGCGAGCAGGATCGCGAAGAGGCCTTCGCGGACCCGCAGCGCGTCGAGGTTGGTGGGGACCGTGCCCAGCGCCGCCCGGGAAATCCCGGGGTACTTCAGGTACTGGTCACGGATCTGCGCGTACGCGTCGAAGATCTGCGTCCGCCACGTGGCCGGGTCCGGTTCGGGCAGCACGATCTCCGAGCACAGCCGGCCGACGAGCAGGTCGTCGATGTCGTCCTTGTTGACGATGTGCGCGTACAGCGACGACGGCCCGCTCCCGAGCACCGCGGCGACCCGGCGGATGGTCAGCGCGTCGTAGCCCTCGGTCGCCACGACCTGCAGGGCCGCATCCGTGATCCGGTCGACCGTGATGGGCCGCTTGGGCGACGACGGTGCGGCGGGGCCGCCGGCGGGCTGGGCGTGCCGGGCTGCTCGGCGTCGCCGGGGGTCGGAGGGCACGCCGGTCACTATAGCTTGAAACGAACTAAGTTCGCGTGCTAGAACTTTGTTCGTCCGAGACGAACTTAGTTCGAAGGAGCGTGACATGCGAGTTTCCATCGCCGGAGCCGGGCTGGGCGGCCTGTGCCTGGCGCAAGGCCTGCACCAGGCCGGCATCGAGGCCGACGTCCACGAGCGTGATCCGGCGATCACCGCGCGGTTCCAGGGCTACCGCCTCGTGCTGAGCCCGACCGGGCTGGCGGCGCTGCGAGGCTGCCTGCCGCCGCGCTGGCACCCGCTGCTGGACGCGATCGTCGGCGACGCCTACGGCGAGCGGCTGGTCCTGGACCCGCAGCTGAACGAGATCGGCGAGCTCGGTCCCGGCCGGACCGGGACCGTCGTCGACCGGCACGTGCTCCGCCACCTGCTGCTGACCGGGCTCAGCGTGCGTACCGGGGCGGCGCTGACCGGCTACGAAGTCCTGGCCGATGGCCGGGTCGAAGCCCGGTTCGCCCAGGGCGACCCGGTGGTCGCCGACCTGCTCGTCGGGGCGGACGGCGTCGGCTCCGCCGTCCGCGGGGTGTTGTCGCCGCGAACCACCCCGACCGACACCGGCGTCCGGTTCGTCATCGGCCGCACGCCGCTGACGGAGCAGTTCGCCGGGCTCTCGCGGGCTTTCGGCTCGAAGATCGCCGGCGACGGCGTGAGCCTGCTGCTGGGCGCCATGCGTTTCCGCACCCCGCCGAAGGAAGCGGCCGAAGAGCTGGCGCCCGAGGTGGTCCTCCCCGACGTCCGCGACTACGTGCGCTGGGCCATGATCCTGCCGCCGGACGGCTCGCTCGGCGACGCGACCCCGCAGGACGCCGTCCTGTCCCGGATCGCAGGCTGGCACCCGGACCTGCGAGCGCTCGTCGAGCAGTCCGATCCGGACAACAGCACCCTGCTGTCCATCCGGGTGGTCGAGCCCCGCGAGCGCTGGGCGCCGGGCCCGGTCACGCTCCTCGGCGACGCGATCCACGCCACCTCCCCGACCGGCGGCAACGGCGCGAACACCGCCCTGCGCGACGCCGACCTGCTGCGCCGCCGCCTGACCGAAGGCCGCCAGGACGTGCTCACCGCGGTGGCCGACTACGAGCGGCAGATGTTCGAGTACGGCGCCGAAGCCGTGCGCCACAGCCTCGGCGCGCTTCCCGACTTCGTCCCGCACCCGGCCGGCTGAACCCGGTGCTGCCTGCTTGAATGTCGGCGTGACCGTGTACGACGTCGCCCGGCGCCTGCCCGCCATCCCGGACCTGCGGCTGCTGTGCCGCGCGCTGGCCGTCTTGGACGTCGTGCTGGATCCCGGCAGCGAAGACCGGTACCACCGCTACGACCCGGCCTGGGCGCCCGGCGAGGAGCTGGCTGCCATGCGGGACGGTTCGGGCAACGAATACTCCATCGTGTTCACGGCAGCCGGGGTGTACGTGCGCGGCTTCGACCACGAGTCGCCGATGAGTCCTTACGCCACCGACGATCAGCAGCCGTGGCCCGGTGTCCTCGACGCCGTGCCCGACGCGTTCCGGGCGTGCGTGGCGGAACCGGCGTTCTGCGACGAGTTCGGCACCCCGTACGTCACGGTCTGCCTGTGGCGCGAGCACCGCGATACCGGCTGGCGGCACGGAGCCGTCGAGTTCCCCACCGACGGCGACGACGGGGCCGACTGGCTGTTCGTCCTGCTGACCGATCCCACGCCCGAGGCGTACCAGGACTGGGCACAGGACTACTACGAGACGCCGGTCGACCTCGACGCGGTGCGGCACGTCTACGCCGGGCAGCCGTTGACCCCGGGCGTCGTGACCGCGCTCAACCCCGCCACCACCGTGGCCGCCGTCGCCGGCCGCGTCGCCGCGACCGGTTACCCGACCAGCTGACGAGCACGTCTCCCCTCGTCTGTTCACATCTGAACTGTTCACATCTACACTGTCGAGATGGGCGCGAAACCGTCTCCGCATCGGGACCTCATGCGCTACCTGCACCGAGCGGCGTTGCTGAGCGAACGGGCCGGCGATCGCCGGTTCCTGCAGCGGATCGGCATCGGCCGGACCCTGTTCCTGGTGCTGCGGTCGATCGCCGACGCCGGCGAAGTCCCGCCGTCGCAACAAGAGATCGCCGATCTCCTGAGCCTGACGAAGGGCGCGGTCAGCCGCCACGTCGAGACTGCCCGGCAGCGCGGCTGGCTGGCCGTCGCGACCGCGTCCACGTCTCGTCGTGAACACGCGTTGGCACTGACCCCCGCCGGCCGGTCCCTCGTGCAGGAAGGGCTGGCCGTGCAACGCGAGTACGAACGACTCGGCAGCGAGCACCTGACCGACGCCGCCATGTCCACCACGATCCGAACCCTGAAGACATTGTGCGAAATTCTGGAGACCGAGGAGCGGCGATGAGAATCGAGGTCATCCTCGGCAGCACCCGGCCCGGGCGGCTCGGCGACCGCGTCTGCCGATTCGTCATGAACCACGCAGCCCTCGTCGACGGCGCCGAGTTCGCCCTGCTCGACCTCGCCGACCACCCGATGCCGTTCTTCGACGAGCCACTCGCACCCCTGGCCAACCCCGACCGCCGGCCGTCGGCGGCCGTAAGGGCCTGGCTCGCGGCCATGGCGGCCGCCGACGCCTACGTCTTCGTGACACCCGAGTACAACCACGCACCCCCGGCAGCGCTGAAGAATGCCCTGGACTTCCTCGCCACCGAAGCCGCCGGCAAACCCGCGTCGATCGTGTCGTACTCCACCACCGGTCACGGTGGGGCCCTGGCCGGTCAGCAGCTGCGTCTGGCGCTCGGCAAAGCGGGCATGCTCCCCCTGCCCCGAAGCCTTCCCGTCGCCCATGCCGACCGGCTCCTCGGACCCACCGGCGAAATGACCGAGCGATCCGATCGGGCTCGCCGCGTCGCCGAGTTCACTCCGGCATCCCTGCGCGAGCTGGTAGCGCACACTCGGGCACTAAAGGCACTGAACGAAGGCGGCAGTCAGGCAACCGGGTAAATCACCCGACCAGCCGCGAAGCCCGGGGCGGGGTTCGACGTGTGCTTGTGGTGGCTGTCCCGCTGGCGTCGACATCTCTTCTCTTTGCGGAAGCCGGGAACGTACGACGTCCGCCCGGCCGGTGTGCGAAGGTCGCCTCATGACCGATCACCCGAGGCCGGAAGTACGGATCGTGCACCTGACCGAGCCGGCATTCCGCGCTCTCGCACGGGGCGACCTGGCGGCGGTGAACGCGGTCAGCCCGGTCCCCGTCTCCGCTTACTTCGCCGGCCCGGACTGGCGCGGAGTGTGGCAGACGCGCAGCCGGCAGGTCGAAGACGACCCGGCCAACGCGGCATGGGTCACCGGCGTCATCTGGGACGAGCTGCGGCAGCTGGCCGTGGGCCGAGCCGGCTACCACGGGCCTCCCGACTCGTCGGGGATGGTGGAGATCGGCTACGCCGTCGAACCGGTACACCGGCGCCGCGGCTACGCCCGCGCGGCCTTGGAAGCCCTGCTGCGCCGAGCCGCCGACGAGCCGCGAGTACGCACCGTCCGGGCCACCATCAGCCCCGACAACCTGGCTTCCTACCAGCTGGTATCGCAGTACGGCTTTGTCGAAATCGGCGAAGACTGGGACGAGGAGGACGGCCTGGGAATCATCTACGAGGTCGCCGCGGGAAAGCGTTACGAAGCCGCCGCCACGCCAGTCCGACGACGGCCGCCAGCGCACCGGCGATGAGCGGCCACCACGTCCGGAGTGGCTGCTCGTCGATCAAGGTCACGCCCGTGAACGAGATGACCAGGAAGAGAACGAAAGTGCCCACGAAGTACTTTCCGTTGCGCCTGTCACGACTGATGTCCTGTATGAAGTAGGTGGTGACCGGGCTTTCTGTCGACTACGCGGGATTGACGCGGATCCTCCAGCGGCCGCTGATCCATGCGGACCTTGGCCGGGTGCTCCTCGAAGCCGCGGCAGAGCACTACGAACGTCAGTGGCCGATTTGCTCGTTGGTCCGGTTCCGGCAGTCCACCGCCACCTACCTGTTCGACGTGGCCAGTGCGGCAGGCGCAGCGCAAGAGGACCGCACCGTCGCCGCATGGGTGACGACTCCACCCGCGATCGCCAAGCGTGACGTCTCCTACCAGCGTGGGTTCCCGTTGCCGCCAGACCCCGACGGCACCCCGGTCGACCGGGGACACGTGATCCCGCACATGTCCGGCGGCGAGTTCGGTCCGAACATCTTCCGCCAACACCGGGCGCTGAACCGAGGCTGGTCCGAAGAGGGCAAACGGTTCCGCGCGCTGGAGCGAGAAGCCGCCACGCCCGGCGTCTTCTACTACGCCCACCTGCTGTACGAGGACGACACCGCCTACCCCACCTGGATCGAGAGCGGCCTGCTCCGTGACACGGAACTCCACGTGGAGCGTTTCCGCAACCGGTTCACGACCAGCTGACCAACTTCCCCGAGTCGCACGGCACATCACACGCTCAGGCCGATGTCCGAGTGTTGCCAGAGCGACAACGAACGCGTCCCCGGGGGCGACTCAGGCCATCAGGGCGATAAGGGTGGCCAGTGCGGGTCCGCCCTGGCCGATCAGACCCTTGATCCGCGCCCGGCGAGGGTCGAAAGCGACCAGCGCCACGCTCGCCGCGAGCATCGACACCCCGGCGGCCAGGACAAGGGCCCGTCCGGCCGCGACCGCGCCCGAGTGGACCGCGGTCAGCCCGGCGAGCACCTGCAGCGCCAAGAGTGCGTTGTAGCACCCCTGGTGAAACGCCCACGGGCGGACCACAGCGAGATCCGCCGCGCGCACCTCGAACATGGCATGCACCTCGGGACGCCCGAAACGGACGCTTTCCATCGCGAAGATCCACAGGTGCATCAGCGCCGCGGCCAGGGCCAGCAGTTGCGCGGGAATGTTCATCGGGGTCGAGCCAGCCGCAGGGACGCGTCCGGCAGCAGCGCGCCGGTCTCGTCCAGCTCGGCCAGCAGAGCCGGGACGCCGACGGTGAGCATCTTGGTCCGGATCGCGCCGAGCAGCTTGGCCATCGCGAACCCGCCGACACCGGTGAACCCGGTGTGGTGATACGTAAAACGGGTTCCCTCGGCGGTGGGCTCGAGCCGGTAGCGGACGTGGCTGGGTGTCTCCCCTTCCGCGCCGACCCAGGTGTAGTGCAGCAGTTCCCGCTCGCGGACCTCCAGCACCTCGCAGTCGACGATGCCCCGCCAACCGGGCATCGGCTTGGCGACGAACCGGAACCTGTTCCCGACCACCGGCTCGAACCCCTCGGCACGAGCGCCTTTCCCGGTCGACGTCCAGTACGGGATCAGCTCCGGGTCGGTCATGGCCCGCCAGACCTTCACGGGCGAGTGCGGGTAGTCGCGGACGATGTGGATCTCGGACACGGCAGACTCCTTAACTTCAGTGGCTATAAAAATACTGTAGCAGAACTTTTAGGGTGACTGAAGTAGGATGTCGACGTGACGACAACCAGCACCGGCCGACCGGCTGTCGAAGGGCTACGGGAGCGCAAGAAGCGGGCGATGCGCCGGCAGCTGTCGGACACCGCCGCGCGGATGTTCCTCGAACGCGGCTTCGACGCCGTCCGGGTCGCCGACGTCGGCGAAGCCTGCGGAGTGTCCGAAAAGACCGTCTTCAACTACTTCCCCAGCAAGGAAGCACTCCTCCTGGACCGGCTCCAGGCCACGGCCGACGCGCTGCGCACCCACCTGCCGGACCCGGCGCTGACCCCGGTCGACGCGATGCTCACCATCCTCGACCACGAACGGAACGGCCTCGCCAAAGGTCTCGCCGCCGACGCCGACACCGACCGCGCGCTGGCGCAGTACCAAAAGTTCGGCGACCTGATCCGCAACACCCCGTCACTACGGGCCTATCAAAGCGACATCGCCGACCGGTTCGTCGACATCGCCGCCGAAGCGCTCGCCACCCGGACCGGACTGCGCCCCGGCGACCCCGAACCCCAGATCGCCGCGGCGACACTCCTCGGCCTGTGGCGGATCCAGTTCCGCGCCCTCCGAACCCACGTACGCCCCGGCCACCCCCTGCCGGACGCGATCAAGGCCGTGAGCCGGGAAGTCCGCCGCGCCGCCCGCCTGGCCGAAGAGGGACTGGCCACCTTCCCTGCACCCACGAAACCACGCTGACCACGACTGACCTGCCGGCAGCGGTGACACACGACCAGCGGTAGCGGACGGCGCCGCTCGCACTCGTCGTCTCAAGACGGCGGACGCAGTCCGGCCAGCACCAGGGTGATGAGGCCGTCGGCCTCGGTTCGCCAATCGGGGCGGTCGTGAGCCGCGCCGATCCCGTGCAGGGCCACCAAAACCGCGCCCGCGCTCACGTCGTCGCGGATCGCGCCCTCCGCCACCGCCGCCGCCACCAAGTCGGTGACCGCCTGCTCCAGCTCCCGGCTGCCCTCCGCCAAGGCGCCCGTCCCCGTCGCCATCAGCGTGGCCAGCGTCCGGGCCAGCCCCTGGTACGTGTCGATGTAGCCGACCATGTACCGCAGGAAGCTCGTCAACGCCTCCCCCGCGGGCAGCGTGCCCCGCAGTTCGCGGGCGTGCTCGCACAACGTCGCGACTTCCTTGCGGTAGACGGCCTCGGCCAGTGCCTCCCGCGTCGGGAAGTGGCGGTACAGCGTGCCCGTACCCACTCCGGCCAAGCGGGCGAAGTCGTCGAAGCGCAGGTCGAAGAAGGTTCCCTCGTCGAAGATTTCCCGTGCCTTGGCCAGCACCGCGTCGCGGTTGCGCCGGGCGTCGGCGCGCAGCGGCTTGCCGGCGCTGCCTTGCGTTGACAACCGGGGCCCGCCTCCCTACCTTGACAAGTGGAGATGACCTCCAATTTCACTGTACCCGACGAGGTGCGCGCGTGAAGATCCTCATGTTCGGCCGGGGCGTGATCGCCACGGTCCACGGCTGGGCGCTGGAGCAGGCCGGGCACGACGTCGAGTTCTACGTCCGGCCCGGCCGCGCCTCGGCTTACGGGGAGGCGGTGGATCTCGATCTGCTCGACGCGCGCAGGCGGGTGTGGGGGCAGCGCGTCATCCGGACGTGGCCGGTGCGCTACCGCGAACAGCTGGCGCCCGACCACGATTTCGACCTGATCGTGCTGAGCGTCCCGCACCACCGCCTCACCGAGGCCGCGGATTTCCTGGCACCGCGCATCGGCAACGCCACGGTCCTGGTCTTCGGCAACATCTGGGCCGAGCCGCCGGCCGCGATCGGCGCTCTCCCCGTCGATCGGGTCGCGTGGGGCTTTCCGCTGGCCGGTGGCGGTTTCGGCGAAGACGGCGTGCTCCGCGGCACGCTGCTGCCCGCGGTCGTCTTCGGCACCCTGGACGGGCCGCCGACCGAGCGTGAGCGGGCCGCCCGGCGGACGTTTCGCGAGGCCGGGTTCCGGGTGCGCGAGAAACGCGATTTCCGCGGCTGGCTGTGGCTCCACTTCGCGCTGAACGCCGGCCTGCACTCGCAGGGCCTGCGGCGGGGAACCTTGGCCGACCTGGCCGGGGCGCGACGCGACTTGCGCGAGGCGCTGCTGGCCGCCCGCGAGCTTCTGCCGGTGCTCGAAGCGCGCGGCGCGGACCTGCGCCGGCACCGGAGTGGCACGCTCGGATTCCGGGCGCCGACCTGGCTGACAGCCCCCGCCCTCGCGTGGCTGACCGCTCATGTCCCGTTGGTGCGCAGGAGTTTCGAGGGCCACGCCGACCCCGGAGCCGAAGAGCCGCGGGAAGTCTGCCGGGACGCTCTCGCCGAAGCACGGCGGCTGGGCATCGCCGTACCCCGGCTGGAAGCGGCGGAACCGAGCTTCGCCGGCAACGAAAACGCCTGAGCTCTTCCGCGTCAGCCGGTGGTCTCCCGACGCAAGGCGGCAGCCAGCCACTCCTGCACCGCGGCGGTCTTGTCCGCGTCCGGCACGGGGGTGCCGTTGATCGTCGCCACCAGCGTGGTGTACCTGACCATCAGGTTCGTCCCCGTCAGCTTGGCCCGCGTCCGCGCCGACCTGGTCCGGTCGAAACCGGCCATGCTGCGGCGCGCCTTGGCGAGGTCGTGGTCGCCGGTGATGGCGGCGACGAAACCGGCCGAGTCGGCCACCATCCGCTCGGCGATTTCCCGCGCCCGCGGGGAATCCGCCGGTACGCCTGCCTGCTGCGCCGCCTGCGCCTCCAGGTAGAGAACCCGCCGCCGCTCGGCGCGGGCCAGCATCTCCGGCGTGGCCATCAGCTTGCCCTGCTCGGAGCCGAAGGCGCGGTGGAAGAACGCCCGCAGCTCCGTGCGGAACCGGTCGTCCCGCACGATCTCCGCGAGTTCGATCCAGGCCTCGAGCTGTTCGGTGGACGGCTCTTCGGGCAGGCGCGGCCGCCGGTCGCGCAGCCGTTCCAGGTAGCCGGGGTGGACGTCCAGTCCGTCGGTCACGAAGTCCCAGAACCGGCTGACGAGCCGGTCGCGGTCGTCGTCGGACATCGACACGAGCTTGTGCAGCAGGCTCACCTGGTCGGTCGTGGTGTGCTGCCGCACGATCGTCCGCAGCACCGCGCGGCGCGCGCGGAACTGCCGCAGCTGGTCCTCGACCAGGCGCAGGTGCCGGGCGGCCAGCTCCGGCAAGGTGCTTTCCTCGGCGAGGACCCGGCGGATGTCGTCCAGGCCGGCGCCGAGGTCGCGGAGCGTGCGCACGAGTTCGAGCCGGGCGATGGCGTGCACGTCGTACTGCCGGAAGCCGCCCTCGGTGAGCGCAGTGGGCGTGACGACGCCCTCGTCGGCGTAGAACCTGATCGCGCTCACGCTCAGGCCGGTGCGGCGGGCGGCATCGCCGATGGGGTACAGCTCGTCCATGTCCGCCACTATGCGATCTCGACCGGCTTGAGAGTCAAGCGACGGCTCAGTGGCCACCCGGGTCGCTCGGGTGTGGCTTCAGCGGCGTCACCGCCACCGCCATCCACGCGTGCAGAGGCATCGACTCGAGGACCGCCTGCAGTTCTGCCTCGTCCGTGGCCGCGAACAACCCGATCGTGTGCCACTCCCCCGGCGCCTCCGGCGGCTTCCACAGCCGCAGGATGTGCCCCTGCGCCGCCAGCTCCCGGCTCCGCGCCGCCTCGCGGCGGCGCGTGTCCGACACCTCTTCGTCCGACGTCCCCGGCGGGACCGTAGTCCTCATGTCCACGAGGAATTCCATGGTCACAACCTCGAAACCTGGTAGTGGGCGATCAGCCACGCGTCGCCGACGCGACGGACGACCACGCTCAAGTGCACCGGCAACGTCGGCCGGTCGCGGAAGCCGAAGTCGACCGCCGCGTACCCGAGGACCACGTCGTCGGCCAGCCGGCGGGACTCCACGATCCGGTAGTCCGCCGTCATCCCGAGCGGTTGCGAGTCGTAGTACGCCGAAACTCCGGCGCGGCCCACGCTGTACGGGTGCAGGCCCTGGAAGATCGCGTCGTCGGTGAACAGCTCCGCGACCCGGCCCGGCTCGTGGGCGTCCACCGCCGACTTCCACGCGTCGAGCACTCCGGTGAGGATGTCCATGGCGTCAGTGTCCCGCGCTCTGGCCGCCGTCGACGTGCAGGATCTCGCCCGTCACGAACGGCGCGCCCTCCAGGTAGACGACCGCGTCGACGATGTCGGCCGGGTCGCCGATCCGCCCGACCGGGTGCAGGCCCGCGAGCGCTTCGTGCGTCGACGCCGGGTGCATCGGGGTCCGGATGATGCCCGGCGACACGGCGTTCGCGCGCACGCCGCGCGTGGCGTACTCGATCGCGAGGGACTTGGTGACCGCGTTCAGCCCGCCCTTGGTCAGCGACGCCAGCGCCGACGGCACCGCGCTGTTCGCGTGGTCGGTCAGGCTGGTCGTGACGTTGACGACGTGCCCGCCGCCGACCTCGAGCATCGCGGCGACGGCGCGCTGGGTGACCTCGAAGAAGCCGCGCAGGTTCACGCCGGTCACCAGCTCGAAGTCGGCGCCGGTGTACTCGGTGAACGGCTTCGCGACGAACACGCCGGCGTTGTTCACCAGCGTGTCGACGCGGCCGAACGTCGCCAGTGCCCGCTCGATCACGCGGGCGCCGACCGCCGGGTCGGCGATGTCGCCCGCGACGGCGAGGATGCCGGCGTCGCCCGACGGGGTGATGGATCGCGAGTTCGCGACCACGGCGTAGCCGAGCTTGCGGTACGCCTCGACCACGGCCGCGCCGATGCCCTGCGAAGCGCCGGTGACGACCGCGACCTTCTGGGTGCTCATGAAAACCTCCTGGTGGGTGGTGCTTCCTGAGCCGAGGATGTGCCCGCCGGACGCGGTCCGCCACGACCGGTTCGCTCTCAGCTGGGAGGCCGGACCTCCCACCGCACTAAGCTCCCGGTATGGAGCTACGCCAGCTTCGGTACTTCGTGGCCGTCGCCACAGAACTGAACTTCGGCCGGGCCGCGGAGCGGCTGCGCATCGCCGGGCCTTCGCTGTCCCAGCAGATCAAGGCGCTCGAACGCGACCTCGGCGTGCGGCTGTTCGACCGCGACCGCCGCTCGGTCACCCTCACCGAATGCGGCGAGTCGCTGCTGCCGCAGGTCCGCGCGCTCCTGGAGCAGGCCGACGAGCTGCGCCGGTCGGCCGCCGGGATCGCCGCGCGCGAGCCGGTGCGGCTGGGGTACGTCAACTGGCGGCCCGTCGACCTGCTCGACCGCGTCGCCGGTGTCGCGCACCTGCACGTCGACACGTGGGTGCTGCCCTCACACACCCAGCTGGGCCGGGTCGCCGACCGGAGCATCGACCTGGCGATCTGCTGGGCACGGGCCGCCGACCTGGCCGAACACGAGCTCGAAGCGCGCCTGCTCGGCGCGGACCGGCTCCACGCGTTCGGCACGGGCACCCGCACCGCCGAGGTGCGGGCGAAGGACGTCGTCGTGCTCGTCGACGCCGACACCGCCAGCTGGGCGTCGTGGAACGCCTACGCCGAGGAGTTCGCCTCGGCCACCGGCGCCGAGGTGGTGCCCGTCGGCGAGGGCGGTTCGACGGGCCCGGCGTTCTTCGACCACGTCCGCCGCCTGCGGCGCCCGGTGCTCAACAACCCGAAGGGCCAGACGACGCCGGCCCCGCCGGACCTCGCGCGCCGGCCGGTGGTCGACCCGGCGCCGTTCTGGACGTGGTCGCTGGTGTCCCGCCGCGACGAGACCCGCGCGCCGGTCCTCGCGACCATCGAGGCGCTCACCCGGGACGTCGGCGCGCCGGACCTCGGGTGGCTGCCCGCGGACGACCCGCACGCGGCACTCAGCCGAACGCCCGCACCGCCACGTCCTGCCAGTCGTTCCACGTCTTGAGGCGGGCCTGGTACTCCTCGGTGACCGCGGCGAGCGACTTGCCGAGGAACATCCGCAGCGGCGGGTCGGCGGCGTCGACGAGGTCGAGGATCGCCGCGCGGGTCGCGTACGGGTCGCCGACGTCCCAGTGGCCTTCTTCGGTGCGGTAGGCCGGGTTCGGCGTGCTCCGGCGCGAGCCGACGTCCAGCCACTCGGTGGCGTAGGGCCCGGGCTCGAGGTTGGTGACGTGGATGCCGAACTCCGCGACTTCCTGCGCCAGGGACTGGGAAAGCCCTTCCAGCGCCCACTTCGACGCGTGGTAGGCGCCGATGCCGGGGAACGCGACCACGCCGCCCTCGCTGGTGACCTGGACGATGTGCCCGCGCCGCTGCGCGCGCAGGATCGGCAGGGTTGCCTGGGTGACCCAGAGCGCGCCGAAGAAGTTCGTCTCCAGCTGGGCGCGGACCTCGTCCTCGGTGAGTTCTTCGACGCGGCCGAAGTGCCCGTAGCCGGCGTTGTTGACGACGACGTCGAGCCCGCCGAAGTGGTCGGCCGCCCGGCGGACGGTGGCGAACGAGGCAGCGCGATCGGTGACGTCGAGGCGGAGCGGGAGGACGGCGTCGCCGTACTTGTCGACGAGGTCGCCGAGCTGCTCGGGGTTCCGCGCGGTCGCGGCGACCCGGTCGCCCCGGTCGAGGGCGGCTTCGGTCCAGTGGCGGCCGAAGCCCTTCGAAGATCCTGTGATGAACCAAATCATGCTTCCATGCTGAGCTTCCTTTCCCATGAGCACCAGCGATGTCTTCTCATGAAAGCCATGCGGTCTGGTCATGGCTAGGGTGAGGGCATGAGTGAAGTGACGCTGGCGGGTCTGCGCGTGGTCCGCGAGGTCGCGTCGACCGGCTCGTTCACGGCGGCGGCAGCGTCGCTGGGCTACACGCAGTCCGCGATCTCGCGGCAGGTGGCGATGATGGAGGCGGCCGCGGGCACGGCGTTGTTCGAGCGGCACGCACGCGGGGTGCGCCCGACGCCGGCCGGCGCGTCGCTGGCCCGGCACGCCGCCACCGCGCTCGCCGTCGTCGACACCGCGGAGCAGGAGCTGGCCGGCCTGCGCGACCGGCTGGCGGGCCGGCTGTCGGTCGGCGCGTTCCCGGCCGCGGCGGCGGTCCTGGTCCCGCGGGCGCTGGCCGTCCTGCGCACCCGGCACCCCGGGCTGGTCGTCACGCTCGACGAGGGGGCGACCCCGGCGTTGCTCGCGCGGCTGCGCGCCGGCCGCACCGAGGTGGTGGTGATCGGGGTCGGCGAGGGGCTGCCGGGCTACGACCTCACGGGCCTGCACCAGGACGTGCTGGTCGAGGACGACCTGCGCGTCGCGGTCCCGGCCGGGCACCGGCTCGCCCGCCACGGCCGGGCCGGGGTGGCGGACCTGCGCGAGGAGACGTGGATCGTCGGCCGCGGCGGCCGCGGCGAGCCCCAGTTCCGCGCGTGGCCGACGCTTTCCGAGCCGCGCGTCGGCTGGGCGGCCCGCAGCTGGACGACCCGCCTGGGCATGGTGGCGGCCGGGCTGGGGATCGCGCTGCTGCCGGGCGTGGCGGCGGCGTCGGTGCCGTCCGGCGTGGCGGTGGTCGCGGTGGAGGACCCGGCGTGGCGCGGGCGGAGCGCGGTGGTGGTCACGCGGCCCGGGCGCTCGGCGGGCGCCACCGCGGTGGTCGAGGCACTCCGCGAGCAGGCCACCGCCCTGCGCGGCTGACACCGGGGGACGAAACCTGCCCACCCGGAACCACCCGCTCCGGGGGACAATCGGACGCATGGAGCCCACCGGACAGCCGAAGGAGCTCGGCGACTTCCTCAAGGCGCGCCGCGCGCAGCTGGACCCGCGCGACGTCGGCCTGCCGGAGCCCTCCTCGCCGCGGCGCGTGGCCGGGCTTCGCCGCGAAGAAGTCGCGCAGCTCGCCGCGATCAGCGTCGACTACCTGACCCGGCTCGAACAGGGGCGCGTGCAGGCGTCGTCTTCGGTGCTCGCCACCCTCGCCCGCGCGCTCCGGCTCGACGACGACCAGCAGTCCTACGTGTACGAACTGGCGGGCAAACCCTTCCGCCGTCCGCGGCGGCGGGCGGGCGAAAAGCTGCGGCCGGCGATGAAGCGGCTGCTCGACCAGCTGGCGGAGACACCCGCGATGGTGCTCGGCCGCCGGCTGGACGTCGTGGCGTGGAACGACTCCGCCGCCGCGCTGTTCACCGACTTCGCGCGCTACCCGGCGAACCGTCGCAACTACGTGTACCTGCTCTTCGCCGACCCGCAGGTGCGCGCGCTGCACGTGGACTGGGCCGAAGCGGCCCGCACGGCGGTGGCGGCCCTGCACCTGGAAGCGGCGCGCGACCCGGACGCGCCGGAACTGGCCGAGCTCGTCGGCGAGCTGGCGGTGCACCACCCGGAGTTCCGGACGTGGTGGGCGGCCCACCACGTGACGAGCCAGGGCTACGGCGTCAAGCACTACCGCCACCCGGTGGTCGGCGACCTCACGCTGGACTGCGACATGTGGGAAAGCCCGGACGGCAGCGGGCAACGCCTGATGGTCCTGACGGCGGACCCCGGCTCGGCGGCGCACGAGGGGTTGCGGATCCTGGCTTCGTGGACCGCCGAGCCCGCCGGTGCGCCCGAACGGCTGCCGGATCGGGGCCGGTGACCCGGGCGATCCCTGCCGGCGTCGGCGGGCGTGAACGGGCACGGGTGGAAGCGCCGCCGGTGACGGCGCTTCCTCGGGCCGCTCAGCTGTGCACGTCGTACGTCATGTGGTAGTCCGCGCTCGGCAGGGCGTTGAAGAACGCCGTCAGCGTCCCGATTCCCGCCTGCGTGTCCGTGATCGTCACCGTGCCGAGGGTGTCGTCCTTGCCGGCGTCCTCGTCGACCAGGGTCACCTTGATCGAGCCCGTGAACGAGCGCATCGCGGTGAGGGTGACCGAATCGCCCTTGCCCAGCAGGTGCGGGCCCGAGATCGTGGTGCCGTTGACCTGCAGGCTGGCTTCGTCCTTCCCGATCACGTCGTCCTTCTTGACGCACTTGAGCTTCTTGATGTGCAGTTCGGCCATGGTCCCTCCAGGAGAATCGTCGGTTTCCTGAAGACAAAGGGATCGGCGGCCGCCGTCAGATACACCGGCTACCGGCGCACCAGCACCGCCGTCGCGGCGATGCCCGCCACCACCACGGCCGCCAGCGCCAGCATGCTGATCCCCATGCCGTGCGCGAAAGCCGCTCGTGCGGCCGGTGCCAGGTGCGCGTCCACCGCGAGCGCGCCCGCCAGCGACCCCTCCGCGACCTCACGTGCCGGCGGGGCCAGCGACGCCGTCGCCGGCCGGACCGAATCCTGGTAGGCGGCGGAAAGGACGCTGCCCACGAGCGCGATCCCCAATGCCGCACCGACTTCGCGCGTCGCGTCGTTGACCGCCGATGCCACGCCGTACTGCGACGGCGGCACGTTGTCGAGGATCGCGCTCGTCGCCGCCGGGGCCGTCACCCCGATGCCCGCGCCCAGCACGCACACCGCGATCGCCAAGGCGGGGTAACCACTTCCGGCGTCCAGCTGTCCGATGAGGACCATGCCGGCGACCACCACCGCGAGCCCGGCGCACGTCACCGCCCGCAGCCCGAACCGGCGAACCAGCGGCGCCGAAGCCAGCGACAGCGGGAAGAGCGACACCGCGACCGGCCACAGTGCCAACCCCGACAACAGCGCCGAATACCCCTGCACCAGCTGCAAGTACTGGGCCAGCGCGTAGAACATCCCGAACGCGGCGGTGAACTGGACGGTCACCGACACCGAGCCGGCCGCGAAAGCCGCGTTGCCGAACAGCCGGACGTCCAGCAGCGGATCCGCGCGCCGCAGCTCGTAGCCGACGAAGAGCGCCGCCAGCACCAGCCCGCCCGCGATCGACCCGAGCACGACGCCGTGACCCCAGCCCAGGTCGGCGACGCGCAGGATGCCGAACACCACCGCGCCGATCGCCGACGCGCTCAGCACCGCGCCGACGACGTCGAAGGCGTGCGCGTCGCGGTCGCGTGATGTCGGCACGGTCAGGCTCGCGGCCACCAGGACGACCGACAGCGCGGCCGGCCCGAGGAACACCGAATGCCACGAGAAGTGCCGCAGCAGCACCCCGGCCAGGACCAGGCCGCCGAGCCCGCCGACGCCGGCGACCGCGGCCCAGATCCCGATGGCCCGCCCGCGCCGCGCCGGCGGGAAGCTGGCGGTGATGATCGACAGCGTGGCCGGCATGATCATCGCCGCGCCGAACCCGGTGACGGCCCGGGCCACGACGAGCCAGGCCGACGTATCGAGGAACACCGGCGCGGCGCAGCCCACGGCGAACACGAGCAGGCCGGCGACGAGCACACCGCGGCGCCCGAACCGGTCGCCCAGCGCGCCGGCCGGCAGCACGAGCGCGGCCAGCACCAGCGTGTAGACGTCGACGATCCACGTCTGTTCCGCCTGGCTCGCACCGGTGTCGGCGGCGAGCGCGGGCAGCGCCGCGTTGACGATCGTCACCATGGCGATCACCAGGCCGACCGTCGTGCACATCACGCCGACCGTCCACACGCGACGGCCGGCCGTCAGCTCGGCGTCGCCGGTCGCTTCGAGCTCCGCCCGCATGCATCCCGTCCCTCGTCCGCGGTCCCGTCGCTCCCGACGCTACGTGCGTGAACCGAGACCCGGAGCCGGACCGGGTCTCGGTTCCGGGAGGGCGGCTTGAGCCCGAAGAGACCCGTCCCGACCCCTCAGAACCCGGGGAACACCCGGCGCAGATCGTCGAGCGTGACGTTTCCCTCGACGCTCACACCGTTGTCGTACGGCGCCTTCAACCGGCCGCTGAGCAGCCGGATGAACGCTTCCGCCCGCCCGGTGAACGTCGCGGACGGCGACTCCAGGTGGTCCACCACGGTCACCGCGTCGTCGATCACCAGGCCGCCGCCCGGAACCGCGACCGACACCGGGTTCGCGAGCTCCGCCGCCTTCGCGAAGAAACCCACGAGGAACCCCAGCGGCCCGGTCAGCAGGTCGACGAGCACCTCGGCCGAGCCGGCGTCCACCCCGGCCGCCGGGTCGAACGCCACCCGGACGTCCCACGAGTGGTTGGCGACCTCGTTGAGCCGCATGCCCAGCGCGGTCACCAGCGGGACCGGCTCCGGCAGGAAGCCGAGGTCGACGGTCAGCGAGGAACGCTGCTCGGCCGTGAGCGCCTCGACCGTGTCGAGCCAGCGGGCGTTGTGCTCCAGGAACCCCTCGGCCTGCGCGCGCGGCGCGGACCCGTCCCAGCGCGCCCAGATCGTCTGGTTGTCTTCGGCCGCCACGGTTTCCCCCGCGGCCCGGGCGATGGGCGCGCGGCCGATCTCCGCACCGCTGCCGAGGTGGGAAAGCGCCTGGGCGACGGTCCATTCCGCGGCGCCGCTGGGGGCGGCCAGCTGCTCGTCGGTGAGGGTGCGGACGAGGGCGGCGAGCACGTCGTGCTCGTTGCGCAGGGCGGTGATCGTGCGGTCCACGAGTTGGCTCATACCAGGCGTCAACTCCCGGGTGGACGCGGATGTTCCGTGGATCACCCCCCGATTCGGCGCACCCCGGGGTCCGTGCGGCCGAACAGCTGCTGGGCGACGCTCTTGCAGACCTGCGTCCCGTACCGGTGCCCCGTCCCCTGCTCCGGGTAGTGCACCAGGACCGCGAGCACCCACCGGTCCCAGATCGCCAGGCAGTGCACCGCCCACCAGTTGCCCTGCCGCGTCCAGCCGTTCCCGACCGCCGGGTGGAGACCCGCGAAAACCGGCGCCTCCGGGATGCCGGCCGCGGCGCCCGCCGGGCGCATCAGGTCGAGCAGTTTGGCCCGCCACGGCGGGCTCAAGCCCGGACCGCGGGCCACGCACCGGCCGAGCAGGCTCGCGTCGGCCGCGGACATCGTGGTCATGGCCCACCGGCCCGGGTGGATCCGCGTGTCGCGCAGCCCGCAGGTCCGGACCATTCGCGTGATCGAGGCGTCCCCGCCGAGCCGCCGGTACAGCGTCTGCGCGGCACGGTCGTCACCGTCGCGGACCATCCGGGTCACCCTGGCCTCGTCCCCGGCCGGGACCCGCGAGCTCCGGGAAGCGAGGTAGTCCACGGCGAGCCAGGCCTCGATCATCGACGCGGTCGTGGTGCGCAGCGTCCCGTCGCCGACGACGGCGCCGGCGCCGAGGTCGCGCAACGCCCACGACCACTCGCCGCGGACGTCGACGCTCACCACCTCGTCCGCCGGTTCCGGCGCGGCGGTGGCCGTGGCCGGTGGCAGGTACACCACCGGCCGTTCCGCCGCGGCGGGCGCCTTCACCGGACGAAGGCAGACCGCCGCGGTGAGCGCACCGACGACGACGCAGACCAGGACGAAGAGCACGGAAACACGCATCGGAACCCCTTCGGCCGGGCGACGCGGAGCTTCACCGGGTGAGCTGGACGGAATTCAGCAGGGCCAGCGCGGCCGCCTTGTTGGGGTACGAGCTGTTCATTTCGAGGGTGTACCCGCCGAGTTTCCGGCTCTGGTGCGCGGGCAACGGATCCTTCGGATCGACCGCGCCCGTCGATTCCCCCGTGCCGGTCAGGAACACGAACAAGGAGAAGCACCGGGGGTCGAGCGGCGCCATGTTCGCCTCGAGGTCGGGGCAGAGCACCAGGGTGTTGGTCTCCGGCTCGCTGGTGAACGTCGCGACCTTCTGCCCGTCGGGGACCTGCAGGGACTTCAGCGGTGACGCGATCACCGGCGGCGTGGTGCCGATCTTCCCCAGCAGCCCGAGCATTTCCGCGGCCGTCACCGGTTTCGAGGTCCGCACCGTGACCCACCGCTGCGGTCCGTCGTGCCACCGGACGGTCTGCGGGTGCGCGATCTGCGCGGCGGTCGTGGGTTTCGCGGGCAGTGCGCTTTCGGGGGCCTTGCCGTCGCGGACTTCGATGTCGAACCCGTACCGGTGGTCCTGCCCGTAGTGGATGCTGGCGAAGTGCGGCTGGACGGCCCAGAACAGCAGGTCCCAGGACTTGTCCTCGAGAGAGATCGCGGGCGCGGGCGGCGGCACCTTCGCGGCGTCCGGTGCCTGGCTCGCCGCGCCGGACGACGCCGGGCTCGCGAGCGTGGCCGGCGGTGTCGCCGCCGGGCTGCCCCGGTCCAGCAGCCCGACGGCTCCGGCACCCAAGGCGGCCACGGTCAGGGTCACCGCGGCGACGCTGGTCGCCCGGCGCCGCCGGATCCGGCGGGTGGCGCCGGCGAGCACGGCACCCGGGTCGGGGGCCAGCGACTCCTGGGCGCGCAGCACGCGGCGCAGCTCGTCGAGGTCGGTCATCACACGCTCTCCTTGCCTTCTTCGATCCCGACGCGCAGCGAGCTCAGGCCGCGCGAGATGTGGCTGCGCACGGTTCCGGGCGCGCAGCCGAGCACCGCGGCGATCTCGTCGTCGTCGCGGTCCTCGTAGAACCGCAGCACGATCGACGCCCGCTGGGCGCGGCTCAGCCGGGCGAGCAGCCCGTCGAGCTGGTCGGCGTCGGCGATCCGCCGCGCCGGATCGGGCGCGGCCGGCTCCCGGAACAGCGCTACATCGGCCGTGGGGTGCACGGACCGCTGGTACCACCGGCGCCGCCAGCCGAGATAGCCGTTGACGACCATCTTCCGCAGGTAGAGCTCGGGCCGGTCGGCGGTCGCCACGTGCCGCCACCGCTGGTGCGCCCGCACGAGCGCGTCCTGCACGACGTCCTGGGCCAGTTCCCGGTCCCCGGTCAGCACGGCGGCGAACCGCACGAGGCCGGGCAGCTGCTCGCGCGAGAACTCTTCGAACTGCACACCCCATAAGATGCCGCCGCCCCAGTGCTCTGTTGCAGTCGCGGCCGGAAATCTTCGGA
Source organism: Amycolatopsis sp. NPDC049691 (assembly GCF_040675005.1). NCBI lineage: Bacteria > Bacillati > Actinomycetota > Actinomycetes > Pseudonocardiales > Pseudonocardiaceae > Amycolatopsis > Amycolatopsis sp. NPDC049691. The sequence continues at coordinate 63,657 of NZ_JBFANX010000018.1, read as the reverse complement.
GAGTGGCCGAGGATCGGCGCCGGCCATCGTGTTCCGACGGACACTGTCCGCATGGACAAAGCAGCGGTGCACGACGAGCTGGAGCGGGCCCGCAGGACCTTCCACGAGCTGCTGGACGGCGCGACCGGCAGCGACCTGCGGCGGCCGAGCGCGGGTACGCGGTGGAACAACCGCCAGCTGCTGTTCCACATGCTGCTCGGCTACCTGATCATCCGCGCGCTGTCGGGGCTGGTGCGGCTGTTCGGCCGCCTGCCCGACGGGGCGAGCCGCGGCTACGCGCGGCTGCTGAACGCCGGGACGGCGGCGTTCGACGCGGTCAACTTCGCCGGTTCCCGGCTCGGCGGCACGCTGCTGCCGAGACGGTGGATGCGGGCGCTGTTCGACCGGACGATCGCGGCGCTGCACCGCCGTCTCGACCGGGAGACCGACAGCGATCTCGCCCGCGGCATGCACTACCCGACCCGGTGGGACCCGTTCTTCCGCGAGTACATGACCTTGGCCGACGTGTACCGGTTCCCGACGCGGCACTTCGACTTCCACCGCCGTCAGCTGACGCTCGGCCGGTGAAGACCGTTCAGGAGCAGCAGCCCTCCGGCTGGGCGGTTTCGCCACCGGACGTGCAGCAGGTCGCCGGGGTGACGGCGGCCGCGCCGGTGCCGAACGTCTGCGAATCCGCCTTGACCGCGTACACCTCCCACGGCTCCTGGCCGGGACCGTGCACCCACACCTTGTCCTGGACCGCGTAACAGCACGTGGTGGCGCTTCGGTCCGCGTCTCCATCCCCGCGCCGGCGAGGCGCTTTCCGGCCTCGGCGACCTGGTCGGTCGATTCGGCCTCGACGCCGAGGTGGTCCATGACCGTCGCCTGACCGGGCTCCCCCTCCAGGAGCACGAGCTTGAGCGCGGGCTCGGCGATGGCGAAGTTGGCGTAGCCGGGGCGGAGCTTGGCCGGCTCCGCCCCGAACAGCTTCGAGCAGAAGTCGATCGAGCCCTCGAGGTCTCCGACCCGCAGCGCGAGCTGTAACCGTGACATCGCATCCTCCTTGGACGGCGAAGCGTGCGTGTGCGACCTGACCGACGCCTTCGACCTGACCGGGCCGACGATCTCCCACCACCTCAAGGTGCTGCGGGAGTCCGGGCTGATCAGCGAAGAGCGGCGCGGCACCTGGGTCTACTACCGCGTCCACCCGAGGTGCTGGCCCGGCTCTCGGCCGTGCTGGTCCCGGTTCCGGCGTGACCGGCCCGTCGCCCGGCTGAGCCCTTCCGCTCGGCTGATTCATCGTTTATCGTCGATGGACGATGAAAGGGGCCGTCGTGCTGGACCGCGCCACCGCCGAAACCTACGCAGGTTGGTTCCGGGCCTTGGCCGACCCGACCCGGGTGCAGATCCTCAACCTGCTGGCCTCGGCCGGCACCCCGATGACGGTCGGGCAGATCGTCGATCACGTCGACGTCGGCCAATCCACCGTGTCCGCGCACCTCAAGATCCTGACCCAAGCCCGGTTCGTGCTCGCCGAACCGCGTGGCACGGCCCGGCTTTACCGGGTGAACCAGCGCTGCGTGTCCTGCTTCCCGACCGCCGCCGACGTCGTCATGGGGCGCGCTGCCGTCACTTTCTCGGAGGTGTGCCCGTGAGCCTCGACCGTTACGCCGACGCCGCCCGCCGGGCGCTGGCCGGAGAACGCGCCGGCCTGATCACCGACACCGATCGGCTCGGTGCCGTCCACTACGCCGGCGAGGACGTCCCCGCCGAGATGGCGGCGACCAGCCTCGGCTGCGGCAACCCGGTGGCCGTCGCCGACCTGCACCCTGGCGAGACCGTGCTCGACCTCGGTTCCGGCGGCGGGCTCGACGTCCTGCTCTCCGCCCGCCGGGTCGGGCCTGCCGGCCGCGCCATCGGCCTCGACGCGACCGAGGAGATGCTCACCCTCGCCCGTCGCCACGCCGCGCAAGCCGGCGTCACCAACGCCGAGTTCGTCCACGGCACCATCGAACGGATCCCGCTGCCGGACGCCTCGGTCGACGTCGTGATCTCCAACTGCGTCATCGCGCTCTCCCCCGACAAGCCGGCCGCGTTCGGCGAGATCGCCCGCGTGCTGCGGCCCGGCGGCCGCCTCGGGATCACCGACATCCTGGCCGCCGAAACGCTCACCGACGCCGAACGCGCGGCCGGCACCGCCGAATGCCTCGGCGGCGCGCTCACCGCGGACGGCTACCGCGCGCTCCTGCGCAACGCCCGGCTGACGGGCATCGATGTCCGGTTCACCCACGAAGTCGGCGACAAGCTGCACTCGGCGATCATCCGCGCCTCCCGGCCGGCGCCGGTCCGCGTCGTCCCCATGACGGCCGCGCACGCCGAGCAGGTCCTGGCGATCCTCCAAGCCGGCCTCGACACCGGGGACGCGAGCTTCGAGACCACCGCGCCCGACTGGCCCGACTGGGACGCCGCCCACCTCCCGGCGCATCGGTTCACCGCTCTCGGCGCCGACGGCGACGTCCTCGGCTGGACCGCCGTCACGGGGGTGTCCTCGCGGTGCGTCTACGGCGGTGTCGTGGAGCACAGCGTCTACGTCCACCCGGACGCCCGCGGCCGCGGGGTCGGCCGGGCGCTGCTCGAAGCGTTGATCGCCTCGACCGAAGCCGCGGGGGTGTGGACCGTCCAGAGCGGGGTGTTCCCGGAGAACTCGGCGAGCCGGAAGCTGCACGAGCGCGCCGGGTTCCGGGAGGTCGGCGTCCGCCGGCGCATCGGGTACCACCACGGCCGGTGGCGCGACGTAGTCCTGATCGAACGGCGCAGCACCGTGGTCGGCCAAGCCACGCCGATCCAGCCGTAGTCGAGGCCACGAGCCCGTCTTCGGCCAACCGGGCCAGCCTCCTGGTCGCGGCCCGGCCGGATGACCCGGCTACGCGCCCGTGACGCTAGTGGTCGCGGTGCAGCCGGGCGAGCGACTGCGCCGAGTCGTCGATGGGATCGGCGTGGCGGTGCACGATCTTCCACTCGCCGTTCTCGCGGCGGAAGATCGTCGTGCTCCGGAGCGCGTACGGCGTCGGCTCGGAGCCGGCTACCGACGCGGTCGTGCGTTCGATCGCGAGCAGGTAGGCGAAGTCGGCCCCGACGTCGGCGGCGACCACCTCCCACTCGCACGAGCGGCAGTTCGAGAAGCGCGAAGCGAGTTTCTCGAACATCGGAGCGACTTCGGCCCAGCCGATCGGGCTGAACGCCGCGCCGAAGACGGTGACCGGATCGGTGTGCGACCACAGTGCGAAGCGCGGACCGGCGTCGCCGTTGTGGAGCGCCGTTTCGGCGTGGTGAATGCGAGGCAGCATTTCGTCGAGGAACTGCTTGGTGTCGCTCATCGGACCTCCTCGGTGCCGATCGGGGTGCGGCCCAGCCGGTGCAACAGCCGATCTTGCCGGGACGCGGTGCGCGGAAGGCCGCCGTCCGCCGGTGCGAACGCGTGTTGCCGGGGGCCGAAATCGAGGCCGGCGGTGTAGGCGAGGAGGAAGGCCACGACGTCCTCGTCGAGGGTCTCGTCCGCGCCGATCGCGCGAGCGAGGTCCCATGCGTGGACCGCGGAGTCGAGGATGCGCATCGACAGCAGTTCGCGGCCGGTCCGGTCACCGGCCACGTGGTGTGCGATGCGCTCGAGGGCACCTTCCTCGCGGAAGCACGCGACAACGCCGTCCGCGGTCACGACGAACGACGCCGGTGCGTCGTCGCCGAGGTGATCGACGTCGCGCGTTGCTTCGACCTGTTCGGTCGACGCGCCCCGCAGCAACATCCGGTACCGGATGTTCGCGCCGACGACGTGGTTGACGAGCGCGCGGACGTCCCACTCGGAACACGGCGTCGGTCGCCGCCAGTCGCCGGGTCCGACGAGGCGCAGCCGCCGTGCGAACTCGTCGTGGGCCACCACGAGCAGCTCGAGAGGGTCTCTCGGCGCCGTCACATGCGGATTGTCGCAGCGTGCCGGACAGCGGACAAGGCAACGGACAAGCGGGATTTTCAGTGGCGCCGCGACCGAGTTGTACTATAGTCGTAAGACAGTAGGTATGCCGTTCTGGGGAGCTGTCATGCGCTTGCTCAAGACCGTCCTGGCCGTGCTCGCGGCCGCCACGCTGGTGGCCGCACCCGCCGACGCGGGTCCACCGCGCCCGCCGTCCGATCCCGTCGGCGCTCTGCTCGCCGCCTTCGACCGGCATTCGATCGTCGCGAAGTCCAGCCCGGACCCCGGGCCGTTCGTCTTCGACCTCGTCCGGGATCCCCGCTTCCCGGGCCGCGTCAACGACGTCGTCGTGGAGTGCGGGAACTCGCGCCTGCAGCCGATGCTGGACAGCTACATCGCGGGCGACGACGTCCCGGACATCAGTCACGTCTGGCGGGACACGACCCAGCCGAGCTGCGGCTTCTCGTTGTTCTACGAACAGCTCTTCGCCTTGGTGCGGCAGGTCAACACGAAGCAGCCCGCCGAGCGGAAGATCCGCGTGCTGGCGGGCGACCCGCCCATCGACTGGAGCCGGATCCACAGCCCGGCGGACATGGAGCCGTTCCACGACCGCGACGCGTCGATCACGTCGGTGGTGCAGACGCAGGTACTGCGGAAGCACCGCAAGGCGCTCATGTTGTTCGGGCTGGGGCACTTGAAGCACGACGGCGGCAGCGCCGCGGTGGCGCAGCTGGAACGCGAGTACCCGGGCGCGGCGTACGTCGTCGCCGACCACTACGGGTTCACCTCGGACAACGCCCGGCTGGAACAGCGCCTGGGTGCGTGGCCGTCGCTGACGCCGATCGCGGGCTCCTGGCTGGGCGCGCTCGACACGACGTACTTCCCGACGAACCGCGAGTACCCGCCCGGCAGCAAGGGCTTCCCGGGCGTGGACGCGTACCTGTACGAGGGTCCGATCGACACGATGCTGCGCGAACCGCTGTCGGCGCGGACGGTTTTGGACACCGGCTACCTGAACGAACTCCGCCGGCGGGCGACCGCGATCGACGCACCGCCGGACGGTCTGGAGTGGCCGGAGTTCTTCTTCGAGCGGGAGCGCACGTCCGGAGTCCTGCTGCGCGGCTAGCAGACCCGGTGCGACACCCAGACGTTCGGCTCGACGTACACCGCGAAGTCCTGGGCCGTCGACACGAGCACCGGGGCCAGCGCACCCGGGACGAGGACCGGGCCGTCGTCCGTGAACGGCAGCCCGGTCCAGCGGCGCCAGTCTTCGAGGGGCGCCTGGACCGTTGCCGAGCAGGGCGCGACCGCCTCGATCCGGCCGCCGGCGCGGACGTGGGTGCGCAGCCAGCGGTCGGCGGGCAGGCCGTCCGGCCGCGTCTCGGCGGCGTACTCGCGCATCGGCAGCGACGGCACCGCGGCCTTGTCCGGCGGCCGGACCGGGATCACGAGCGAATCCAGCCCGGCCGCCGCCGCGCGCATGCCCGACAGCACCGTGCCGGAGTGGCCGCGGCCCTGGTGGTCCGGGTGCACCGCGATCTCCAGGGCGCACGCCGTGTCGCAACCGACGCCGTCGAGCGCGTCCTCCGCGGCCCACACCGCCACTTCGTCCCAGCCGCGCGCGGGCAGCGTCCCCCGGCTTCGGAACGGCACCATGATCCCGCGCGCGACCGGCCGGCCGTCCTCCAGGAGCGCGACCACCAGGTGCGGCCAGCGCCGCGCCACCCGGCGGCCGCGCACCAGCAGGCTCGTCAGGCTGCCTGCCATGAACGCCGGCGACCCCGGTGGGTACGGGATCGCGTAGACGGCGTCGGCGAGGTCCGGCCGCTCCGCCAGCGTCACGAGCACGTCAGGTCCCCCGCGACCAGGATTCCAGCGCGATCAGCGTCTTCGTGCCGGTGACCTGGTGCTGACGGCGGATCTCGTCGATCGTCTTCTGCAGGTGGGCCATGTCCCGCACCCGCAGCCACACCAGCGCGTCCGGGTCGCCCGCGATCGTGAACACCGCCTGCGCCTCCGGCATCCGCGTGGTCGTGCGCAGGATCTCCGCGACCTTCGTGTTCCCGACGAACCGCAGCTCGGTGAACGCCTCGATCCCCCAGCCCAGCTTCGCGTGGTCGACCTGCACGGTGAACCCGGTGATCACGCCGGTCTCGCGCAGCCGGTCGATGCGGCGCTTGACCGCGGCCGTCGACAGCGTGACGCGGCCCGCGATGTCCGACAGCGTGCGCCGGGCGTCTTCCCGGAGCAGGCCGAGGATCTCGTGGTCGGTCGCGTCGAGCGGCTCTTCGGTCATGCGCCCGAGCGTAACTCCGCGCAAAAATCCGGGCCAGCCGACGCGAAACCCCGCCGAAGTTTGCGTCTGGGATGCTGATCCGGCACCGCCTGTTGCGTCGCTGTGGCAGGCATCGCAGTGTGCCCGGAAGCACATCGACGCGAAGGAGGCCCGCGCCGTGGAGACGTTCACGCTGGAGGACCGCTACCTGCGGGAGGCGGGAACCGTGCACCTGAGCGGGGTGCAGGCCCTGGTCCGGCTGCTGTTCGACCGCGTCCGCCACGACCGCGCCCACGGCGGCGACCCCGCCGTGTTCGTCTCCGGCTACGAGGGCTCGCCGCTGGCCGGCTACGACCTCGAGCTCGGCCGCCGCGCGAAGCTGCTGGAGAAGCACGACGTCGTCCACCGCCCGGGCCTCAACGAGGAACTGGCCGCGACCTCGGTGCTGGGCAGCCAGCTCGTCGCGGGCGCCGGCGGACGGCGGGGCGTCACCGGGTTCTGGTACGGCAAGGCACCTGGTCTCGACCGCGCCACCGACGCGCTGCGCCACGCCAACCTGGCCGGCACCGACCCGCGCGGCGGCGCCGTCGCCCTCGTCGGCGACGACCCGAACGCGAAGTCCTCGACCGTCCCGTGCGCGTCCGAGCTGGCGCTCGCCGACCTGGCGATCCCGATCTTCTTCCCGGCCGACTCCCAGGACGTCCTCGACCTCGGCATGCACGCGGTCGAGCTGTCGCGCGCCGCCGGCGTGTGGACGTCGCTGAAGATCGTCGCCAACGTCGCCGACGCCTCGGGCACGGCGCTCGTCGATCCACAGTGGACCGCCCCGGAACTCGACGGGGGTTACCGGCACACGCCGACGTCGCGGCTGCTCGGCACCAGCCTCGCCGAACTGGAACGCAGCCTCTTCACCGTCCGGCTGCCGCTGGTCACGCGGTACCTGCGCGCGAGCGGCGTCAACCGCATCACCGCGCGCGGCCCGGCCGACCGGATCGGCATCGTCTCCGCCGGGAAGTCCTATTTGGACCTCCAGCAGGCGTTCCGGACCCTCGGGCTCGACGCGGAAGCCTTGTCCCGGCACGGCATCCGCGTGCTCAAGCTCGGCGCGATCCACCCCCTCGAACCCGGGATCGTCCGGGAGTTCGCCGAGGGCCTGTCGGAGATCGTCGTCGTCGAGGAGAAGCGGTCCTTCATCGAGACGGCGCTCAAGGAGGTCCTCTACGGCGTCCCCGGCGCGCCCGCGGTCACCGGCAAGAAGGACCGCGACGGCCGGACGCTGTTCACCGAACTCGGCGAGCTGGACCCGGACGGCATCGCGGCCGGCCTCGCCCGGCGGCTGCCCGAAGGCATCACCTCGGTGGATGCGTTCGAATCACGTCGCCGCCGCGAGCGCATCTCGGTGCCGCTGCTGGCGCGCACGCCGTACTTCTGCTCGGGCTGCCCGCACAACTCGTCGACGAAGGTCCCGGAGGGCACCTTGGTCGGCGGCGGCATCGGTTGCCACACCATGGCCCTGTTCATGGAGCCCGACCAGGTCGGCACCGTGCTCGGCGTGACGCAGATGGGCGGCGAGGGCACCCAGTGGATCGGCATGGCGCCGTTCGTGGAGGCCGAGCACTTCGTCCAGAACATCGGCGACGGCACGTTCACCCACTCCGGCAGCCTCGCCGTGCGCGCGGCCGTCGCGGCCGGCGTCAACATCACCTACAAGCTGCTCTACAACTCCGCCGTCGCGATGACCGGCGGCCAGGACGCCGTGGGCGGCCTGCCGGTGGAGAAGGTCGCCGAGCTGCTGCTCGTCGAAGGCGCGAAGAAGGTCGTGATCACCAGCGACGCTCCCGCGAAGCTGCGGCGGCGCAAGCTGCCCGCCGGCGTCGAGGTTCGCGACCGCGGGGAACTCCTGGCCACACAAGAGGAACTGGCCGCCGTCAAGGGCGTCACCGTGCTGATCCACGAGCAGGAGTGCGCGGCCGAGAAGCGGCGGAAGCGCCGCCGCGGCAAGCAGGCCACACCGGCGACCCGCGTGGTCATCAACGAGCGCGTCTGCGAGGGCTGCGGCGACTGCGGCACCAAGTCGAACTGCCTGTCGGTGCAGCCGGTCGCGACGGAGTTCGGCCGCAAGACCGCGATCCACCAGTCGTCGTGCAACGTCGACTACTCGTGCCTGGCCGGGGACTGCCCGTCGTTCGTCACCGTCGTGCCGACCGGTCGCAAGCAGCGGCGCGGGCTCGGCGAGCTGGCCGCGGACGCCGTGCCCGCTCCTCCGGTGTCCGAACCGGACTTCACCGTGCGGATCACCGGGATCGGCGGCACCGGTGTCGTCACCGTGACGCAGATCCTCGCCACCGCCGCGGTGCTCGACGGGCGGCACGTCCGCACGCTCGACCAGACCGGGCTGGCCCAGAAGGGCGGCGCGGTGGTGTCCGACCTGAAGGTGACGGCGGAGCCGGTCGAGCAGGCGCCGAAGCTCGCCGCCGGCGAGTGCGACCTCTACCTCGCGTGCGACGCCCTCGTCGGCGCGGACGCGGCGAACCTCGGCGTGGCCGACTCCGCGCGCACCACGGCGGTCGTGTCGACCACCGAGGTGCCGACCGGCCGGATGGTCGTCGACACGACGGTGTCCTTCCCGGACCCCGGCAGCGTCCTCGCGCCCCTGGAGGCCGCGGCGAAGCGCACGGTGTCCTTGGACGCGCGCGGCCTGGCCGAAGAGCTGTTCGACGACGACCAGTTCGCGAACGTGCTGCAGCTCGGCGCGGCGTTCCAGACCGGCGCGATCGGCCTGCCCGCCGCGGTGATCGAGCGCGCGATCGAGCTGAACGGCACGGCGGTGGCGGCGAACCTGCAGGCCTTCCGCCGCGGCCGCCAGCTCGTCGCCGACCCGGCCGCGCTCGCGGCCACCCCCGTGCCGGCGCGGCCGGTGGCGCAGCCGTCCGTGCGGAAGCTGGTGCACGCGGAACCGGGCTCGGAGCTGGCGCGCCTGCTCGACGTCCGCATCCCGGATCTGGTCGCCTACCAGGACAAGCGGTACGCGCGGGCGTACGCGGAGTTCGTCGAGCGGGTGCGGGTGCTGGAGGACGGGCCGACGGAGATCACCGAAGCCGTCGCGAAGCACCTGTACAAGCTGATGGCGTACAAGGACGAGTACGAAGTCGCGCGGCTGTCCCTGGACCCGGCGTTCACGGCGGGTCTCGAAGAGCAGTTCGGCGAAGGCACGAAGTACGCCTACCGGCTGCACCCGCCGGTGCTGCGGGCGCTGGGGATGAAGCGCAAGATCAGCCTCGGCCCGTGGTTCCGCCCGGCGTTCCGGGTGCTGCACGCGCTGCGCCGGCTGCGCGGCACGCGGCTCGACCCGTTCGGCCGCGCCGAGGTGCGCCGGGTGGAGCGCGAGCTGATCGAGGACTACCGCGCCATGGTGCTGAAGGCGTTCACCGCGGCCGACGTCGATCGCGCCCGGGTCCTCGCACTGGCCGAGCTGCCCGACCTCGTCCGCGGCTACGAGGACGTCAAGCTCGCGAACGTCGCCCGGTATCGCGAGAAGCAGGCCGAGGTCCTCACGCCCGCAGGTAGCTGAGCATCGCCTGGGCACCGTCGGGGACGCGCAGCTTCGAGCTGACGTCCCCGGCGTGCTGCCGGGCGGCGGCGGTGCCGATGCCGAGCAGCCGTCCGATGGTCGGCACCGAGTGGCCTTCGGCCAGCAGCGCGACGACCTCGCGTTCGCGCGCGGTGAGCGTGCCGACGGGGTCGCCGGGCCGCGGCCGCGCCAGCTGGACGGCGACGACATCGCGGTCCAGCACCGTCCCCCCGGCGGCGACGCGCTTGAGGGCGTCGAGGAACTCGTCGGGCTTGCCGACGCGCTCCTTGAGCAGGTAGCCCGCCCCGCCGCCCCCGGCGGCCAGGAGGTCGCCCGCGTAGCCGTCCTCGACGAACGCCGAGAGCGCGAGGATCGCCAGCCCCGGCATGAGCCGCCGCGCTTCGAGAGCGGCCCGCAGCCCTTCGTCGGTGAAGGTCGGCGGCATCCGGACGTCGACGACGGCCAGGTCCGGCTTTTCCGTCGCGACGGCGGCCAGGAGCTCCCCGGGGTGGTCGACGGCCGCGGCGACGTCGAAGCCCTCGCTGCGCAGGAGCAGCACGAGCCCCTCCCGCAACAGGGCGTCTTCCTCCGCGATGACAATGCGCACGACGGCTGCCTCCTCGCCTCCACGTCCTCTCCCTGCCTGGATGCACGGATCGGGAGGCGGGTCCGGTTCACCCGATGCCGGTGGTCCGGAACCGGGCCCGGTAATCGCTCGGCGTCACACCCAGGCCGCGCGCGAAGGCCCGCCGCAACGTCTCGGGGGACCCGAAACCCGACCGCCGCGCCACGACGTCGAGGGGGTCGGTTGTGGTCTCCAGCTGCTGCTGGGCGAACTCCAGCCGCACCTGCTCGACGAAGCGGGCGGGCGTGCGGCCCAGCTCCTCGCGGAACAGGCGCGTCAAATGCCGCGTGCTCACCCCGGCGCGGGCAGCCAGGTCGTCGAGCGTGTGCGGTGCCGAGGGGTCGGCCGCCACGGCGTCGAGCACGGCCCGCAGCACCTCCGTGCGCGGGCGGCCGGTCTCCAGGCGGACGCTGAACTGCGACTGCCCGCCCGGCCGCTGCAGGAAGACCACCAGGTGCTTGGCCACCAGCCGCGCCACTTCGGCGCCGAGGTCCGCCTCGACCAGCGCGAGCGCCAGGTCGATGCCCGACGTCACGCCGGCCGAGGTGATCACCGGGCCGTCCTGGACGAAGATCGCGTCGGCGTCGACCCGCACGAGCGGGAAGCGGCGGGCGAGCTGGTCGGTGAGGTCCCAGTGCGTGGTGGCGCGACGCCCGTCGAGGACACCGGCGGCGGCCAGGGCGAACGCGCCCGCGCACACCGACGCCGTGCGGTCCGCGCCGGCGGCCAGCCGGCGGATCTGCGCGACCAGCTCGGTGTCGGCGACCGTGCGGACCCACTCGGGGCCGCCGGGCACCAGCACGGTCGCCCCGCGCGGGTCCGCCGCGGCGAGGTCGAGGTCGGCACCCAGGCGCGTCCCCGTGTTGGCGCGGACGTCGGCGCCGCCCGGGGACGCCGTCCTCAGCTCGTACCGCCCGCCGTGCTCGTTGGCCTCGGCGAAGACCTCCAGGGGCCCGGAGACGTCCAGCAACCGGACGCCGTCGTAGAGCACGACGACGACGGAACTGCCGGGACGGCGGCTCACCTCAGCCCTGGCCGGACCAGCCGCTCAGCCGGGTGAGCAGGCGCTCCAGCACCTCCGGGTCCGCCGCCACCGGGTCACCGGAGACGGGTTCGTCGACCAGGGTCCGGCGGTCCTGCCGCCGCGGCAGGCGCACCTGCCGGGCGTTCATCCCGCCGGGCAGCTCGAGCTCGCACCACGTGGTGCGGGCCCCGCCCACGCCGGGCGTGACGCCGACGCGCTCGCCGGGGCCGACGACCTTCGGCTCCGGCAGCCCGGGCACGTCGTCGTCGACCTCGACGACCAGCACCTCGGCCCGCAGCCGCAGCCGCAGCGTGACGAAGGCGGGCGACCGCGGGTCGCCGGCCTCGATCACGGTCTCGACCAGCCGTCTCGCGGTCGCGGTCACGTGCTCCAGCATCGGCAGCAGGGACCAGTCGGTGAGAATCAGGCGGACGAACAGTTCCGTGACCGGCAACGCGCTGGGTTGCGCGACCAGCCGGATATCGTCCATCTGGGAGGTGTGCGCGCTCAAACCTGACCTTCCTCGCCCAGGTCGACTGTCCGGGTCCCGGCATCTTGCCACCCGGCCTCCGGCGGCACGGTACCGGCCGGGTGAGCGTGGTGGCGCCGGGCCCCAGCGCACGGTCGTCGAAGGCGGGGATTCGCGCGCCGAACGGTCGCCGGGCGCCGCGACGCCCGGCCGCCGCCCCTCAGACGCGCGCGGGAGCCCACAGGTCGTCGATGGTCTTCTCCGCGGTGGCCCGGCTCGCGTCCGCCAGCGGGATGAGCTCCGCCATCGCCGGGTTGACGTGCGCCAGCGTCAGCTCGGCGGTGATGAACCGCGGCTCGAGACCGGTCAGCGAAACGCCGTGCGGGAGCCACTGCTCGGCGTGGTCCCAGCCTTCGCGGGGCGTTCCCTCGCCGTAGCCGCCGCCGCGCGAGGCCAGCACGATGAACTCGCGGCCGCCGAGCAGGCCGGTCTGCGTCTCGTGGTCGACCGACAGGCCGGGCGCGATGAGGTGGTCGACCCACGCCTTGACGCTGCTCGGCGGGCCGAAGTTGTAGAGCGGCAGGCCCAGCAGCACCGTGTCGGCCGCCTTGATCTCGTCGACCAGCTCGCGGGTCCGCGCCCACGCGGCCGCCTGCTCGGGCGTGTGCTGCTCCGGCGGCACCATGCCGGCCAGCCCGCTCGCGGCGTCGATGTGGGGCAGCGGGTTCGCGCCCAGGTCGCGGTAGGTGACCGTGCCGTCCGGGTGCGCGGCGCGCCAGGCCGCCGCGGCCCGCGCGCTGAGCGCGCGGCTCACCGAGCGCTCGCCCTGGATGCTCGAGTCGATGTGGAGGAGATGCGCCATGTCGTTAGCCGCCCATAGATCGTTGGTGTAGGACAAATCATTAATAGCACACCGACAGTTGGGGTGCCCATATACTGGGCTCATGTCCTCGCTGCCGGTCGTCAACCAGCCGCCCCACCGCTGTGGGGCGCTGCTCGGCCAGCTCACGCGCCGGTTGCAGACGCGCAGCGAGTCGGTGCTCACCCCGCTCGGGCTGCGGCCGCGGCACCTGATCGCCCTGACGGTCCTGCGCGATCTCGGTGGCAGCTCCCAGCAGGACCTGGCGAAGATCCTGGAGATGGACGGCACGAACGTCGTCGGCCTGCTCAACGACCTCGAGGCCGAGAACCTGATCGAGCGGCGCCGCTCCCCCGTCGACCGCCGCCGGCACGTCGTCGAACTGACCGACGTCGGCGCGAAGCTGCTGGCCAGGGCGGAGTTCGCGCTCGCCGCGGTCGAGGACGAGGTGTTCAGCGCGCTCAGCAACGAGCAGCGCGAGTCGCTTTACGAGCTGCTCCGCCAGGCGACGAGCAAGACGGAGACCGAAGCCTGCCGGGAAGCCCTGCCGCCCACCTGCTGATCGTCAGCCGCCGGCGATGTCGCGGGCCAGTTGCCGCGCGTCGGGCAGCGTGAATTTGCCGGTGATCTGCGTTCCCCGCCGATGATGGCGGACCGCACGATCGGCGCAGTCAAGATGCGGCTCCGCAGCACCATTGCGACCTGCTTGCCGACGTTTCACCCGGTCCACTCCGCCCAGGTCCGCGCGCCCTTGCCGGTGAAGCCGAGGGTGATGACCGAACTGCCGGTCTGCGGATCGAGGGAGGCGTCCACGCGGCTCACGTCCGCGCCGCTGAGAAACCGTGGCCGTTCGGTCGCCGAGCCTGTCGCCGGTCCCGAGGGCAGTTCGGAGAGGACCGACCGGAACCGCAACTGCGTGCCGTCCGGCGTGCATACCCGACAGAGGCTGCCTCCACGACCCGAAGGCACGATGTCCGCCGGCACCGCACGGGGCCGACGCAGCGACCACTCATCGTTATCTGAACATGGCAAGGAGTACTTCAGTTGGCCGCACTACGCGGATTGGTGTAACACTGTCGGCGGAGCGGACGACTGCGAAGCGCGAGCCCCAGGCAGGGACGGCTTCTCAGAGGTAGCAGACTCGACGAGCCACCCAGCATGCTGCCAGATGAAGTACTTGCGTGATGTTTCAACCAAGCACGAGGAGATCCACAGAAGATGCGACGCGGAGACGAAGGCGGAGACGCCTAGCACCAAGGTGACCCGGCACCCAGCGTGCCGGGTCACTTCAGTTGTAAAGTCATCCCGACATTCTCGTTCTCTCCGAGGTTGCCAAGCTCAACCACGACCTTGGATACATTTTTCTTCTCGTCGAATTCGCGACGTATAGCAGAGTCCTTATTCGAACCCATATCGAAGCCAATGGCGTCATACAGGACATCACACCCAGGTGGCATCTCGACCGCGTATTTGAATTTCTCCAGCTGATGCGTGACCTTGAATTTGAACTCATCAGGCTGTCCACGCTTCATGAAGCGTTCGCATTTCGAAGGCCAGAAGACGTCGAATACGAGCGCGAACCTCTGGTTAGCCTTAATCGGCGACGCAAAGTGCACAAGGATTTCAAGCTGACCGTTACGCATCCATGAATACGTCACGTCTCGTTCGACACCACCGCTACCATCGGCAAGTATCGGCCCTCGCACGTGTACCTGAGTTCTGCTTTTCGCCGCATAAGTCATCGGCTGACGCCGACCGGCACCGGCCCAGACGCGATAGAAGGTCAGATCCTGTCCGACCGCCGAAGCTTCGACGACCGTGGTTTCTTTCGCATCGCCATTCGGAAGGATCACAACAGACTTGTCCCACGAATGCACACGCCAAAATGAGTTCAACCGCTCGATGATAGCATCTGTATATCTTTGCAGTAGCTCCTGGTTATAGCTCGCGCGCTCCTGAAGTTCGTTCCGGGAAACAACCAGGTGAATCAAATACAAAATAAAGAACGCCGCTATCACGGAGATCAAGAACCAAAGGATCATCCCCTTGGGGATCAACGGATAGGTTGCGCCGCCAAGTCCCAGCACCACCGTGACGATCGTAAGCAACGCGCGAAGGTTGAGATGCAGGAAGAAGCTCACGAACCGATCTCTGCTCGTGGAATTGTGCGCTCGCACCAGGGCCCTCCAGACCGGTCACACCTTCGCCGCCCCCACAGTCGCGTTACCACCTCAACCTGTTACGGCTCCAAGTCGCACCTCAGAGGGAACCAGGCATGTACTCGGGGACCGGTGGCGGCAATGGTCTCGATCGTGCGCGTCTACCCGGCCGCCAGGATCGCTTCCAGCCCCGAAGCCTGGGTGCGCCAGTCGGTCACGTTCGGCGTCGTCCCGGTCCAGCGCTGGCCGATCCGGTTGAGCGCGTCCCGGTCGTTCGTCCACAGCGCGTCCGCCTGCTTCTGGGCGAACGCGCGGTAGGCCGCCGAGCCCGTCGCCGTCGCGAGGTCGCCGAAGTAGCGCAGGAAGATGCCCTTGAACTGCTTCTGGTTGTCGTCGCAGGAAGCCGTGCCGGTGTCGCAGGACTCGACGAGCACGCCGCCCGACGTCAGCCGGGCCATCGCCGCGTCCGCGAGCCGCTTCGAGGCGTCCAAATAGGACTGGACGCCGGTCGCGCGCCACAGCTCCAGCAGCCCGCCGATGCCGAGGCCCTGGTTGTACGTCCACACGGTCTGGCCGTTGTTCGCGCACGACGCCGTCAAGCCGTCGTTCACCAGACCGGCGGAGTTGATGAGGCCGCTGTTGAGGTACCAGTCCCCCGCCGTGCGGGCCCGCCGGCCCCACACGGTGTCGCCGGCGAGCCGGTTGTGCAGCGACGCGGTCAGCCGCAGGTACAACCCCGCCGTGACGGCGTTCTTGTACGTCCGCTCGCGGTTCCACCACACCCCGCCGCCGCAGCTGCCGGTGTCCCAGAACCCGTGGACGTAGTTCGCGATCGTCGTCGCCTCGGTCAGGTAGCGGGTGTCGTGCGTGCGGTCGTAGCCGGCGACCCAGGCCAGGCCCCACCACGCGCTGTCGTCGACGGCGCGGCTGACGAAGTCGCCCTCGATCGCGTCGGAACTCCGTGTCCCGGCGGGGAAAGCGGCCCGGTTGACGTCGAACGTGCGGGCCAGCGCGGCGTCGAACCCGCCCGCGTCGGCCACCGCCGTCACCGCGACCGCCGAGTTCCACCAGCTCGACGGCCACCACGCGGCGTACGGGTCGTAGGACCACATCAGCGCGTCGAGCGCGCCGGCCGCGCGGGTCGTCGCCGGACGTGCCCAGGCCGTGCAGCTGCCTTGGGCGTGCGTGGCTTCGCGGCCGCACGCGCGCACCGCGCCGCCGTAGAGCCGGCCGCGGGGATCGCGCGTCGCGAACGCCGTCGTGCGCGCGGAAGCCGCACCCGAGGCGACGCTCGTGCGGCCGAGAGACGAGCCGTCCGGCCAGCTCGCGCCGGCGTCCCACGACCGGTCGAGCCAGATCTCGTCCCCGGCACCGCCGGCTTCGATTCCCGCCCACGCCATGCCCTTGCCGTCGAAGTGGAGCCGGATCGTGCGGCCGAAAAGGGTAGTGGGCGCCACCGGCTGGCTGTCCCCTGCGGCGGGGGCGCTCCGGTCGCACGCGGCGTCGCAGACGTCCGGGTAGATCCACGCGGTGCAGCCGACGCCCTGCGCGTCCCCGCACGCCCGCACCCAGCCGCGGCGGTGGTGCGCCGGATCGGTGAGGTTGTACATCAGCGTGCGCGTGCCGGTCCACGTGCCGGGGATGCTCGCCTTGCCCAGCAAGCCTTCCCACGACGCGCCCGCGTCCCACGAACGGTCGAGCCAGACGGCGTCACCGGCGACGCCGTTGTCGATGCTCGCCCACGCCATGCCGTCGGGGTCGGAGGCGTGCAGGCGCAGCACGCGGCCGTTGATCACCTTGTCGGGCAGGGGAAAGCTCTCCCGCGCGGCCCGCGCCGGGTCGAGCGTGTCGCACGAGGTCACGCACACCGCCGTGGCCGCCTCGGCGGGGACCGGGGTCAGGGAACCGAACACGAGCAGCAGCACGAGCAATGTCCGCATCGACATCCCTCTCCACGCACCGGGGTTCGCTCCAGCATAGGAAGCCGGGGCGCGGTTGGTGAAGGTTTCCGCCCGGTTCTGGCTCGTTCCGGACAAAGGTTCTCCGGTGCGGAAAATGAGTGGTGCGGCCGGCCCGGGCGGAGTTGGCTGGCTGCCGTGACCGACATCCAGGGTGACTGCGAAGACCGGTTCGGCAAGGTGCGTGAGGTCCTGGCGGCCTCGCTCGGTTCCGCCGACGTCGGCGCGTCCGTCGCCGTCTTCGTCGACGGCGAGCCGGTGGTCGATCTGTGGGGCGGCTACGTCGACGCCGCGCGCACGGTGGCGTGGGAGCGCGACACCATCACCACCGTCTGGTCCACCACGAAGACGATGACCGCGCTGTGCGCTCTGGTCCTGGCCGACCGCGGCGAGCTGGACCTCGACGCGCCGGTCGCCGCGTACTGGCCCGAATTCGCCGTGGCGGGCAAGGAAAGCACGCTCGTCCGGCACCTGCTCGGGCACACCGCGGGCCTGCCCGACTTCACCGGGCCGATCGCGGTCGACGACCTCTTCGACTGGCCGGCCGTGACCGCGCGGCTGGCCGCGCAGGCTCCGGCGTGGGTGCCCGGGACCGCGGGCGGGTACCACTCGGTCACCTTCGGGTTCCTGGTCGGCGAGGTCGTCCGCCGCGTCACCGGACGCAGCCTCGGCACGTTCTTCGCCGAAGAGGTGGCCGGTCCGCTGGGCGCCGACTTCCACATCGGGCTGGCCGCCGAACACGACCACCGCGTGGCGCCGCTGATCCCCGACCCGCAGGGCGACAAGCCGCCGGGCTTCCTGGTCGGCGTTTCGGACTCGTACTCCGAGGCCTGGCGGCGCGCGGAAGTGCCCGCCATCAACGGGTACGGCAACGCCCGCTCGGTCGCCGCGGCGCAGTCGGCGCTCGTCGGCGGCGGCGGGTTGCTGTCGCCGGCCGGCGCCGAGCGGGTCTTCGAGGAGCAGTTCCACGGCGAGGACCGCGTGCTCGGCGCGCCGATGCGCTACAGCCTGGGCTACCGGCTGGAGGGCCGCACGTGCTCGTGGGGCGGGTGGGGCGGCTCGGTCGTCCTCGTCGACGCGGAGCACCGCATGGTGGTGGCGTACGTGATGAACCAGGTCCTCTGGGACGGCGGGTACGACCGCGGCCTCGGCGCGGTCATGGCCGCCTACGACGGGATCACGGGCTAGGCGGGGGAAACAGGCGCGGCAGGAAGGCGAGCATCAGCGCCGACCACACGACGTGCGTCAGCAGCGGCGCCTGCACCCCGCCCGACCGCCCGCGCTGCGCGGTGAACAGCGTCCCCATCACCGCCGAGGCCAGTACCAGCGCGGGATTGCGCGTCGCCGTCGTCGAAAGGACGTACAGCGCCGTCGCCTTCCCGGGACCGAAAGCGTCGTGGAGCGCGCCGCGGAAGAAGAGCTCCTCCGCCGCTCCGGTCACCAGCGCCGTCGCCGCCACCGACGTGGTCGAACCGCGGTGGGCGTGGTCGAGCACGCCCGCGATGGCGCGGCGCAGCGGCGGGATGCGGCGGGCCACCAGCGCGCAGCCGTAGAACACGCCGAACGCGCCCGCTCCCACGAGGACCGGCTGGACGACGTCCCGGCGGCCGCGCGGCACCCGCCCGGCGCCCGCGAACCACGTAGCCGCGACCGACGCCGTGAGGACGTGGAACCGCTTCGAACCCGGCCGGCTGGCCAGCGACGCGCCGAGCAGCCCGGACCCCGTGACCAGCATCCCGCCGAGGAAAGCCTTCTTCACCCGGACCGCCGGCTCTTCGCCCGCTCGCCGAGGGCCTGCAGCACGGCCTCGTCGTAGCCCATCGGCTCGAACTCGACGATCCGGCGGATCGCGTCGTCGCGGACGACGACCTCGTTCGTCATCGAGTCGATCAGCGCCCGCCCGGTCGTGACGTCGATGTCGGTGACCAGGGAAAGCCAGTACGAGGACAGCCGCGGCGAGAGCAGCGGCACCGGCACGATCACCAGCGGCCGTCCCTCGATCGCCGCGACGCGCTGCAGCATGTCGCGATAGGCCAGCACCTCGGGTCCGCCGATCTCGAACGTGCGGCCCTCGGCCTCCGGGTGGTCGAGCACGCCGGTCAGGTAGCGGACGACGTCGGCGATCGCGATCGGCTGCGTGCGCGTGCTCACCCAGCGCGGGGTGACCATCGCGGGCAGGTGCTCGACGAGCTGGCGGGTCAGCTCCCACGACGTCCCGCCGTGCCCGATGACGATCCCGGCGCGCAGCACCGTCACCGGTACGCCGGTCTCCCCCAGCAGCCGCTCGACCTCGCGGCGGCTGGCCAGGTGCTCGGACAGCGCGTCCTCGTCGTCGCCGAGGCCGCCGAGGTAGACGATCCGGCGCAGGCCCGCGTCCACCGCCGCCCGGGCGAACGCGCGCGCCGCGTCGGCGTCGCGGCGCTTGAAGTCCGTGCTGTCGAGCGAGTGCACGAGGTAGTAGGCGGCTTCGGCGCCCTTGAGGGCGTCCCGCAGCGATCCGACGTCGGCGACGTCGCCGCGCACGGGCGTCCCGGCTCCTCGGTACTTCGCGGGGTGGCGGGTCATCGCGAGGACGTCGTGGCCCGCTTCTTCCAGCGCCGGGCACAACCGGCGGCCGACGAACCCCGAAGCCCCGGCCACCAGCACGCGCATACCGGCGACGGTAGCCGGGACGGACCCGGCCCGCAGATCATCCGCGCCGGGTCCGCCCGGCGAAGCAGACGGCGGCGACGACACCCGCGCAGCCGATCAGCTGCAGCACGCTCGGCGTCTCCCCCAGCAGGCCGATGCCCAGCAGCACCGCGCCGACCGGCTGCAGCAGCATCAGCGTCGCGCCGGTGGTGGCCGGCATCCGGGGCAGCGCGGCGGAGATGAGGATCCACCCGATCAGCTGGCCGACGACGGCGAGCGCGACGAGCCAGCCGAACGTCTCGGCACCCGGGGTCAGGTCGAGCGTGCCGGTCGGGACGCCGAGCACGACCGCGACGGCTCCGGCCGAGAGCGTCGCCAGCACCAGGGACTGCGACTGCGCTCCCTTGCCGCCGCTGAGGCGGATCAGGAAGAGGTAGCCGGCGTACCCCGCGCCGGCCAGCATCGCGAACACCGCGCCGGTGACCGGGTCCGAGCCGAACGAGCCGCTTTCGGCGAACCCGCCGGCCAGCACGACGCCGCCGAGCAGGACGGGCACGGCGAAGAGGAACTGCTTGGCCGGCCGTTCCCGCAGGAACGCGAACGCCAGCAGCGGCACGATGACCACCTGGACGGCGAGCAGCACGGTCGCGATGCCGGCGCCGACCCGCGGGATCGCTTCGCCCCACAGCACGAAGTCCAGGCCGAGCCCGACGCCCGCCAGCAGCGGCAGGAGCACGCGGGGCGCGGTGCCCGGCTTGCGCCGTTCCCGGGCGGCCAGCGCGAACAGCACCGGCAGGGCCAGCAGGCAGCGCCAGAACGCGCTCGTGCTGCCGCTGGTGTGCGAGACCTTGATGAACACCGACGACAGCGAGATGCAGAAGCTGCCGAGCGCGGCGAGCAGACGCGGGTCGATGCGCTCGGTCAACGGCGTGGGAGTGGTCGCAGCGGTCGTGGTCACGGTTCCAGCGTGCGGGGCACGACTGTCAAGGACAAGCGAATGTTTCTGCGGGGAATTCGGTAGAATCGCTACCGTGTTCGGACTCGAGCGGATGCGGGCGCTGCACGCCGTCGCCACCCAGGGTTCGGTCGCCGCGGCGGCCGCTTCCCTGCACGTCACGCCGTCCGGGGTGTCGCAGCAGCTGGCCAAGCTGGAACGGGAGGCGGGGCAGCCGCTGCTGGAGCCCCGCGGCCGCGGCGTGCGGCTGACGAAGGCGGGCCAGGTGCTGGCCGCGCACGCCGAGCGAATCCTGGCGCAGGTCGCCGAGGCGAAGGCGGACCTGGAGCTGCTGCGCGAGGACGTCATCGGGCCGCTGCGGATCGGCGCGATCCCCACGACGGTGCACGCGCTCCTCCCGCCCGCGCTGGCGACGCTGGCCGCGCAGCACCCGCGGCTGGCGGTGACGCTGCACGAGGGCGAAGCGGAGCAGACGATGCCGCGCGTGCTGGCCGGCGACCTGGACGTGGCGGTGCTGGAGAGCTGGGAGGACCGGCCGACGGTGCTCCCGCCGGCGACGACGCGGATCGCGTTGTTCTCCGACGTCGCGGACCTCGCCGTGCCGGCCGGCCACCGGCTGGCGCACCGCAAGACGGTCGATCTGTCCGAAGTGGACGACCTGCCGTGGATCGGCTGGAGCCTGGGGTCCGGCTGCTACGAGTGGCTGGTGCAGGTGCTGCGCAAGCAGCGGCTGGAGCCGCGGATCAGCTGCACGGTCGGCGGCTACCCGACGCAGCTGGCACTGGTGGCGGGCAACGTCGGCGCGGCGCTGGTCCCGCGCCTGGCCCGGGAGCGGCTGCCCGAGGGGGTCCGCATCCTGGCGACCCGCCCGGCGCTGACCCGCACGATCTACGCGATCTGCCGGGCGGGCGAAGAGGACCACGGCGCGGTGCGCGCGTGCTTGGACGCGCTCAAAGCCGCCTCCGCGCGCTTCGAGAGCGCGGGCCGGCCGGTCGGCTGAGCCGGTCCACCATCTCCGTGACCAGCTCGCCCGGCCGCCGGTGGTGCACCAGGAAGATGTCCCGCGCCGGCCGGGCGTCGGCGACGTCGCGGACCTCGACCCGCGCCGTTCCCGCCCGGTCGAGCACGCTCTCCGGCACGAACGCGATCCCCAAGCCGGCCTCGACCAGTGCCAGGATCACCTGGTAGTCCCGGGTTTCGTAGGTCACGCCGAGCGTGAGGCCGGCCGCGTCCGCGAGCTGGTCGAGGCACGCGCGGTTGGGCACGCCGGGGCTGCCCGAGATCCACTCTTCGCCGGTCAGCGACTCCAGGGTGAGTCGGCGGGCGCGGGCCTTCGGGTGGTCCGGGGGCAGGATCAGCCGGAACCGTTCCGCCCGCAGCAGCGACCGGGTCAGCCCGCGGGCGTCGGGCAGCGGCGCGCCCGGGTAGCGGTGGGTGATCAGCAGGTCCAGCTCGCGCGAGCGGACCAGGTCGTAGCCGGCGGGCGGCTCGAGGTCCAGCAACCGCAGCGCGACGGCCGGATGCGCCCGGCGGAACTCCGCGAGCGCCGCCGGGACGAGCGCCGTGCCGGCGCTCGCGAACGTGCCGACGGCGAGCCGCGCCGGCTCCGCGCGGAGCACGGCTTCCGCGCCGCGCAGTTCGCCGGCGATCGTCTCGGCGTGGACCAGCAGCGCTTCCCCGACCGGCGTGAGCGTGACGCCGCGCGCGTGGCGGTGCAGCACGGACGCGCCGACGTCCCGTTCGAGCTTCGCCAGCTGCTGCGAGACGGCGGACGGGGTGAAGGCGAGTCGCTGGGCCGCCGCGGCGATCGAGCCCGCGCGGGCGACTTCGGCGAGCAGGGCGAGGCGGCGAGCGTCGAGCACGGAACCTCCAGCCGTAAGCATTGCTAAGGCCAGCCTAGGAGACGTCGCTGGTGCTTACGACGGTCCGCGCGCATGCTGAAGACGTGATCAGTACTTCGGATGTCGAGCAGGCCGCCGCGCGGATCGAGGGCCGGGTCCGCCGGACGCCCGTGTTCGCCGACGACGGCCTGTGGTTCAAGCTCGAGCAGTTGCAGCACACTGGGTCGTTCAAGGCCCGCGGCGCGTTCAACCGGATCATCGCCGCGGGTGCGCTTACGGCGGCCGGCGTCGTCGCCGCGTCGGGCGGGAACGCCGGGCTTGCCGTCGCGCACGCCGCGCGTGAATTCGGCGTGGCCGCGCGGGTTTACGTCCCGGTGAACGCGCCCGCGGTCAAGGTGGCGAAGCTGCGGCAGCTGGGCGCGGCGGTCGAGCTGGTCGGCGAAAAGTACGCGGACGCCTACGACGCGGCGGTGAAGGACGCGGCGGACCGCGGCGCGCTCTTCTGCCACGCCTACGACCAGCCGGAGATCTGCGCCGGCCAGGGCACGGTGGGCCTCGAGCTGCTGGAGCAGACGGGCGGCGTCGACACGATCCTGGTCGCGGTCGGCGGCGGCGGGCTGCTGGCGGGCATCGCGGCCGCGGTCGAAGGCCGGGCCCGGGTGGTCGGTGTCGAGCCGCGCACGGCCCCGACGCTGCACGCGGCGCTGGCGGCGGGCGAGCCGGTCGCGGTCGAGGTGTCCGGCGTCGCCGCGGACTCCCTGGGCGCGTCCCGGCTCGGCGACATCGCGTTCGCGGTCGCCACCCGCACGGAGGTGGGCTCGGTGCTGGTGGACGACTCGGCGATCCTCGAGGCCCGGGCGGCGTTGTGGGACCGCTACCGCCTCGCGGTGGAGCCCGGCGGGGCGACGGCGTTCGCGGCGCTGCTGAGCGGCGCCTACCGGCCGTCGCCCGGCGAGCGCGTCGCGGTGCTGCTGTGCGGCGCGAACACCGACCCGGCGACGCTCACTTCCCCGACAGCCGCGCCACCAGCGGCGCGAACTCCTCGATGAAGGCGCTGTTGACGCTGACGTAGGAGACGCCGAGCTCGTCGCGCCGCCGTTCGAGCTCGGCGGCCATGTCGTCGGCGCTGCCGCGGATCATGGTGAGCGAGTCGTGCTCGATGAGCGTCTCGGCGTCGACGCCGATGAAGCCACGGATCCACGGCGGCACCTGCTCGCCGACGACGAAGATGTTGAGCGCGAGTTCGACGTCCCGGTCCCCGGCGGCGGCGCGGATCTCGTCGACGTAGCCGGCCATTTCCTCGCGGGTGGTCAGCACCCCGCCGGCGAGGGTGACGATGTCGGCTTTCGCCCCGGCGAGCCGCCGCGCCTTCGGCCCGCCGGCGGCGACCATGACGGGGGTGTGCGCGTCGCCGTCGAGCCGCCGGACGTGGTCGATCGTCTCGGAGATCGAGTCGAGCCGGTCCTGGCCCGAGCCGTAGGGCAGGCCGAGCTCTTCGGCCTGCTGCCGCATCGTGGGCAGCCCGGTGCCGAGCCCGAGCTCGAACCGTCCACCGGTGACGACGGTCAGGCTGTGCGACTCCCAGGCCGCGGCCCGGGCGGTCCGCAGCGGGCTGGCGAGGACGAAGGAGCCGACCCGGAGATCCGTGGTGACGGCGGCGGCCGCCGCCAGCGCGGCGGTCGGGGTGGGGAGGTTGAGGTTGTCGGGGCAGAGGAGGGTGGAGTAGCCGAGCTCTTCGGCCCGCCGTGCGGTCTGCAGCCACTTCGCGCCGCCTTCGGTCGCCGCCGCGACCACGCCGAACCGGAACGGCTTCTTGTCCATCGGACCACTCCCCAGGTTGGTTGGTGATTCGATCAAACCACCGGGGCGTCTCGCGGTGCCACCCACGAGACGCCCCGGAACGCCGAAGGGCCGGCCTCAGCCGCGCTGGTACTCCTCCCACGTCACCTTGGGCACCGACGGGCCGTCGTCGGCACCGCGGCCGGCGAGACCGTTCATGCCCAGGTAGTAGTCACCGGTCTGGTGCTGGGCGCCCGACGAGAGGTCCGGGTCGGAGATGGCCATCGCGTGGATGTGGTAGGCGAAACCCTGGTCCGGGGTGCGCAGCCAAGCGGCGAACCCGACCTTCCGCAGCGCCTTCAGCAGGGTGGTCCGGCTCGTCGACGACAGGTTGGACACGGAGATGTCCATCGCGCCGCCACCGTCGTGCGTGCCGGCCGAAGCGTCGACGCCGCCGGGGTTGTACGAACCCTGGGTCAGGCTGACCGACGAACCGAAGATCCCCTCGGCGGCCACGAGCATCGCCTTCGTGCGCGTGTTGAGCGTGACGCCGTGGTAGGTCACGTGGCTGCCCGCCGAAACCGGGTTCGTCACCGTGTACCGGCCCTCGCCCAGCTTCTCCAGCGACGTCCGGCCCGGCAGCCCGGACGCGTCGATCCCGGTGTAGCCCAACGACTTCTGGTACTGCGAGTACGCGGTGATCGTGGTGGTGCCGAAGTAACCGTCGACGTAGGTGCTCGCCAGCAGGCCCTTCGCCTGGAGTGCCTGCTCGACGAGCAGGACGCTGTCGTGCGCGCCCGGTGTCTGGGTGTCGTCGGCGCGGCGCGGGTCGATCTGGGCCGCCTTCAGCACGGCCTCCATGTTCGCCGTGGGCAGCGCCGTCGTGGCCGCGGGCTCGGCCTGGGCCGGTGCGGCCACGGCGAACGCCGCTGCGGTGAGTGCCGTCAGCACGGCGGCCTTCGTGAACATCCCTGTCCTCCATTGGTCGGAATCGCCTACGGCCACGAGGATCACCGCACCGGATACAAGGGACGTACAAAAGCGGCATTCGCTCCGGCGTCACAACCTGTAATCCCAGCCACACCCCGTCCGGGACCTCACTGATCCAGGCGTGTTTCCTGTCGTCACACAGAGTTGTCACAGCCGAGCGCTGGACGTTGCCGTGTTCCTTTCGTAACCTGTTCGAGATCTCGCGGCCCCCGGTCGTCGAATAGACGGCGACGCGAGATCGCCGCCGATACCCCCTGCCGGGTACCGGACCCCATCGCGGGCTCTTCCTGTTGCGGTCGAGCGCGCGCCGGACACGGGCGAGGCCCCCGACTCGCCACCGGTGCCCGACGGCGGCCGATCAGCAAAGGAGACCCGCGCGAGAATGCGTTCGCATCCCGTCAAGCGCGTGGTGTCAGGTGCCCTCGCCGCGGCCTCGGTGATCACTGTCGTCACCATGGCCCAGCCGTCGGCCACCGCCGCCCCCATCCCCGTCCTCCAGGCCCCGCCCGCCGGGTCCGAAGCGCTGGCCAAGTACCGCGAACTCGCGGCGCAGGCCGAAAAGCTCAACGAGGACCTGCTCAAGGCCCAGGACGACCTGACCGCCAAGCAAGGCCAGCTCGACAAGGCCAACGCCGACGTCACCGCCGCCAAGGACGCCGGTGCCCAGGCCATCGAAGCGAAGCGGAAGTACCAGACGCAGGTCGACAAGTTCGCCGGCGCGTCCTTCACCAGCGGCGTCCAGATGAACAAGCTGTCGGCGCTGCTCGCCGGCACGTCGACGCAGGACTTCCTGGACCGCTCCGCGGCCCTCGAGGTCATCGCGACCGACAAGAACGCCGCGATGGACAACCTCAGCGGCGCGGCCGAAAAGGCCACCGCCGCCGAGAAGGCGGCGACGGACGCGGCCAAGCGGGCGCAGGACGCCCGCGACGCCGCGGCCAAGCTCGCGTCGGACATCGAAGGCAAGAAGAAGAACCTGCAGGCCCAGATCGACCAGATCGAGGCACAGAGCCGCACCCTCAGCACGGCCGACAAGGCCGCGCAGAAGGACACCGGCGGCACGCCCCCGAGCGTGAAGGCGCCCAGCGCGGCGGCGCAGAAGGCCGTCGACGCGGCGCTGAGCAAGCTCGGCAGCGCCTACGTCTGGGGCGCCACCGGGCCGAGCACGTTCGACTGCTCGGGCCTGATGCAGTGGGCGTACAAGCAGGCCGGGATCTCGCTGCCCCGGACGTCGTCGGCGCAGGCGGGCTTCGGCACCCCGGTGTCGCGCAGCCAGCTGCAGCCGGGCGACCTGGTCGCGTACTACTCCCCCGTGTCCCACATCGGGATGTACATCGGCGACGGCAAGATGGTGCACGCCCCGACCAGCGGCGACGTCGTCAAGATCTCGCCCCTGCTGAGCCAGTACGCGGGCGCGACGCGACCCACGGCGTGACCGGGTGCCCCGTTCCGCGAGGTGTAGAAATCGCGGAACGGGGCATCTTCCGCGCATGGTCGACAACTACGACGCCGCGACGGTCGAGGCCGTCGGCAAGGTCACCGAAGCGCTCGAGACGATCGAACGGGCGCGCGGGCACCTCTACTCGTTCCACCAGCTGACCGGGAGCGCCGACCTGGCCCTCGGCGAGGCCGTCGAGAAGCTCGAGAAGGCCGGCCACACCGACTGGGCGCGCCGGCTGAACGAGGAGCTGATCGGGCGCAACGTGTTACCCGATCGGTGGACGTTCCAGGTCGTCGAGGAGTACGACGACGGCTACTACAAGGCGTGCCGCGACTTCGAGCGATCGCTGCTGCAGGAGTTGACGGACGGCCGCCGCCACCTGCACGAACAGCAGATGAAGGACGACCGCCGGACGCACGGCAGGCCGGGCCACGAGGCGGGCGCGCCGTCGGCCCCGCCGGCCGGCTCGTGACCGGCGGCTGTCGGCCCCCTGCGCTAAAGTCGGATCCAGGCGAACAGGTGTTCGATTGGAGGATGTCGTGACCGATCAGGTGGAACCGAACCCGGAGAAGGACCCGAGCGACTGGACGACCGGTGACGAGCCGATGACCGGGCCGCAGAAGTCCTACCTGCAGACGTTGGCGCAGGAGGCCGGCGAGGAAGTGCCGGACGGGTTGACGAAGGCCGAGGCTTCGGCGCGGATCGACGAGCTGCAGCGGGCGACCGGGCGGGGCAACTGAGGGCGCTTCGAAGCCGGGGCGCGCGCTCTGTGCCCGGCGCCACGGCATGTCCCCTTCTCACCCGGGTAACTGCGGTTGAGGTGCCCGACTCCCCGAAGGAGGCATCCCCGTGTACCTGACCGTGCTGCTGGTGGCCATGGCCGGGCTCCTCGTGCTCGGCGTGACCGCCCTTCGCGAACTGCGGAAGCCGTATCCGCTCACCGCGAAGCGCACCTTCGTCGCGGCCTGGGTCATCGGCGCCGGCGGGCTGGCCTGGTGGGCCGTCTCGCCGGGGGCTGCCCCGCTCGTCGTTGTCGTTGTGGGGCTCGGCTTTCTCGTCGCCACGCTGAACCGCGGGCCCGAACGGCCTTCCTACCCGCGGGCCACCCCCTACCAGCCACCCGAGTGAGGTGATGGGCGGACATGTCCACCCCCGACGAACGACAACCCGAGATCGCGCGGCCCGGCACCCCGGATCCCGGCCGGGCGGACGACAGCCTCTACGAGGCCGGCCAAGGCGATCCGCCGGAGAGCGCCGAAGAAGCCCGCGGCGTCGGGCAAAAGGTGATCGGTGAACTTCGGGAACGCCGGGACGGCTGAGTCAGGCCGCCGCGGGCAGGGCGGCGGCGCCGGTCACGCGGAGGAGGAATTCCGCGTTGGAGCCCGTCTTGCGGAGCTGGTCGAGCAGCTGCTCGATCGCGTGCGGGCCCTGCAGCGCGCGGCGCACGTCCCGCATCGCGGCCAGCTCTCCCGGCGTGACCAGGAGTTCTTCGCGGCGGGTGCCGGACCCCGGGATGTCGACCGCCGGGAAGGTGCGGCGCTCCGCCGCCTTGCGGTCGAGTTTCAGCTCCGCGTTGCCGGTGCTCTTCAGCTCCTCGAAGAACACCGTGTCGGCCAGGGAACCGGTCTCGACCAGTGCCGACGCGACGATCGTGAGCGAACCGGCGCCTTCGAGGTTGCGGGCCGCGCCGAGGATGCGTTTCATCGGCTGCAACGCGGCCGCGTCGACGCCACCGGACAGCGTGCGCCCGGACGGGCGGGCCGAAAGGTTGTACGCGCGGCCGAGGCGGGTGAGCGAGTCGAGGAGCAGCACGACGTCTTCGCCGCGTTCCACCAGGCGTTTGGCGCGTTCGACGGCGAGTTCCGCGACCGCGACGTGTTCGGCGGGCGGACGGTCGAAAGTGGACGCGATCACCTCGCCGCGCACGGTCCGGCGCAGCTCGGTGACCTCCTCCGGCCGCTCGTCGGCGAGCAGCACCATCAGCCGGCAGTCCGGGTGGTTGACCGAGATGCCGTGACCGATGTCACGCAGCACGGTCGTCTTCCCGGCTTTCGGCGGGGAAACGACCAGCGCGCGCTGCCCCTTGCCGAGCGGGGTGACGAGGTCGACGACGCGCGTCAGCAGACGCGCCGGGGTGGTTTCGAGCAGCAGACGCTCGTCGGGGTGCACCGGCACCAGCTCGCCGAAGTGCGGACGCGGCTCCGCCGGGTCGGCACCGTTGACGCTGAGGATTTCCTCGGGGGTGCCGGTGATTTCGTCGCCCGGGCGCAGTTCGTGCTTGCGGACAAGGGAAAGCGGCAGTGCGACGTCGTCCGGAGCCGGCCGGTAGCCGGTGCGGACGAACGGGGTTTTTCCGGATGTGTCAAGGATTCCGTGAAAGGACATGGGTGTCTCCTGATGAGGTGGACGGCCCGCGCGAAAGGGCGGAACCGGGAAATGCGGAAGAAGGCCGATCAGCCTGGATCCGGGAGCTTCCTCCGGGCGGCCGAGGGGCCGGCATCCGTGAGGAGCACCTTCACGTTAGCGCGACGTCACGGAAAGCACAACGGGTAAGACCCCGTCGCGGTGGGTAGGTCTGAAGTGAAGCCCGAGAACGGGGGGACCCGCGGCTGACGATGGGAGCGGACCGTGTACCGACATACCCCGGAACCTGGCGTCGATACGGGCGAGAGCGCCGACGCCGACCAAACGGGGACCACGTCCCGGGCGCGCACGAGTGCCCGCGCCGTGGTCACCTCGACGTTCGAAGAACTGGCGCCCGCACTGCCGAACGAGATGGCGGGCCTGCGCCGCAAGCTGACCCACTGGCTGGGCGAGCTGCCCCTCGACCCGGGCAGCACGCACGACATCACGCTGGCGACGTACGAAGCGCTGGCGAACGTGGCGGCTCACGCGTACCCGCAAGGCAACGGCTGGGCCCGCCTGGAGGCGGCCCGCAAGGGCGACGCGGTAACGGTGACGGTGACGGACACCGGCTGCGGAATCCCGGCAACGCGCCCCCGCCAACCGGGGCTGCGAACGTCGGGCGGCCGGGGCCTGGTGCTGATCGACAAGGTGACGGACCAGTCCGACATCGAGTCGGGCGACCACGGAACAACGGTCCGCATGACGTGGCGCCCGGCGGCATTGAGGGACGAAGGCCGGGCCTGACCGGCGGCGAAGAACCGCGCGCCGCGCCGACGGGGAAACTGGGGACACGCAAGGGTTAAGGGTGCGGATGTCCGCGCGGAGAACCTGCGTGGGGTCGGCCGAGATGCGGATGGTCACGGGAGCGCAGGGCAAGCTACGCCCCGCATGGTTGCCCGGCACGGCTTACGGGCCCTCTGACGTTCCCGCTCCCGGAGTCCCCCGAACCTCCCCGGGCTCCGGGCTCCCTGGGCTCTCCGGGCTGCCCCGGCTCCCCCGGCCTCCCCTGCTCGCTCCAACCTCCCTGGCTCCCCGGCCTCCCGGCTCCTAGGGCTCCCCCACCTCCCCGGCTCCGCGGGCTCGCCGCTCGCCCAACCTCCCCGCGATCCCCAAGCTCCCCGGGTTCCCCAACCTTCCTGCCCCCCGGCCCCGGCTCCCCCGGCTCCCCCGGCCCCCGGCCCCCCGGCTCCCCCGGCCCCCGGCCCCCCGGCCCCCCGGCCCCGAAGTGCCCTACCTCACAAACCCCTCAAGCGACGTCAGCCAACCGCACCAACCGCCCCCGGGGATAAGACACGAGCTCCCTCTCCTCGTCCGTGGTGAAGATCTCGACGGAGTCCCCCAGCAGTTCCGCCGAGGTCACCTGCAGCTGCCACGCGGGCAGGCCCGGCGCCGGCTCGTGCCAGAACCACTGGCCCTTCGTCAGCTGGTCCGCCGGGACCGTCGCGTCGTCCGTGTTCATGCCCATGAGGCTAGCCGTCACCACCGACAGTTTTCGCACTGCCTCTAGGTGTGGGCCGCGTTGATCGTGATCGTCAGCAGCTGGGGGTCGCCGGCGAAGACCGCTCCGCTGAAGTCCGGGCCCGGGCTCACGTCGTCGTACGGGAAGGCGTAGCCCCGGTTGTCCGGCAGTTTCGAGTGGACGATCCGCGCGTAGTGGTTCGTCGCGTCGCCCGCGTAGAACCGCGCCGGGTCCTCGTCCGTCGGCTGGTTCGGGTTGTCCAGCAACGTCGTGCGGTTCAGCGCCGCCGCCAGGCGCGGGACGATCGCCTTGCGCGCGTCGCTCGCTCCCGCCGCCAGCGCGAACGGGCCGCTGTCGCAGCTCCACACGTCCGCCGTCGACGGCTTGGCGAACGACTCCGGCCCGAACACCAGCCGGTCGCCCGAAACGCGGCCGGTGAACCTGCCCAGGCCCGGGTTCTGCGAGTCGACGACGAGGTCCGTGCCCGCGTACTTCTGCCACACCTGGTCGATGTAGCCGTCGAGGTAGCCGCCGAACTGCGCCGCGTGGTGGTGCGGGGACAGCACCCGCAGGTTCCCGCCGCCGCCCGTCTGCACCAAACCGGCCCACTCGCCGCCCAGCGAGGAAAGCGCCGAAGCGATCTGGTCCAGCGCGCCCGCCGGCAGCCCGTGGACCGTCGCCGTGCCGGACCCGGAAGTCAGCGACAGTCCCATCGGGATGCCCACGAAGTCGACGTAGCTGATGTTCGCGAACAGCTGCGTGTCGTTGAACGTGAACTCGCTGAACGACCAGTTCTTGCCGTAGTTCGGGTCGCCGGGGTTCAGGAAGCTCGGGTGCACCAGGTTCGGTCCCGGGTCGAGGAAGAAGTCCAGCTTCGCGTCCGTGACGACGTAGATGCGCGCGCCGCCCATCCTGGGCACCGACACCTGCGCGCCGGAGGCGATCGGGATGGCGCAGTCCTCCGGCAGCGGGGTCGTCGGGGCCGACGGCGACGCCGGGTAGTACGGCGTTCCGTCGGCGCGCAGCAGCACCAGCCTGCCGTCCGGGGAAGTGCCGGTCACGTAGGCGTACACGGTTCCCGAGCCGGAGTTGTTCACCAGGTTGAGGCCGAACGTGTCCGGCGTCGCGGCGGACGCGGCCCGCGCGAGCGGGACCGCCGTGGCGAGCGTCGCCGCCGTGAGGCCGAGGAACGAGCGACGGGAGATCATGGTGTCCTCCACGGTGAGGAGACGGCGGAGTCCATAAAGGACATCCGAGGGCGGTTCGCAGTTCGTTGTGGACGCCAACAAACTATGACCACGATTTCGTTACCTGGCAACCCTTCGAAAGAAGGTCCAGACCACTGCCACACCCGGCCCGCGCGGTTCCCACCCGGGAGAAATTCCAAACGGGACTCCGCCGGGACTGCCCGCGGGTACCGCGTGCCGGGTACTTCCGGGCACATCCCTTGACGCCGTCGCGGACCGGCGGCGAAAGTGGACGGCCTCGCAGGTCGTGGACGACCGGATTCCCCAAGGAAGCGAGACTCCATGCGCACCACCAAGCGGCTGGCCGCCCTCCTGGCGACGGCGGCCTTCGCCCTCACCGCCGCCCCCGCCCACGCCGAAGCCGGCTGGACCACCGTCTTCCAGGACGACTTCGACGGCGCCGCCGGCACCGGCCTGAACGACCGGGACTGGCTCCACGACACCGGAACCGGCTACCCCGGCGGCGCGGCGAACTGGGGCACCGGCGAGATCGAGACCGCCACGAACTCGACCGGGAACGTCTACCACGACGGCCAGGGCCACCTGGCGATCAAGCCGCTGCGCGACGCGGACGGCCGGTGGACGTCGGGCCGGATCGAAACACGGCGCACCGACTTCGCCGCCCCCGCGGGCGGACAGCTGGAGATCAGCGCGACGCTCAAGCAGCCCAACCCCGAACACGGCCTCGGCTACTGGCCGGCGTTCTGGGCGATGGGCGCCGACGCCCGCCCGGTCGGCGCGACGAACTGGCCGAGCATCGGCGAGCTGGACATCATGGAAGACGTCAACGCGCTGAGCAAGCACTCCACCACCTTCCACTGTGGACAGTGGCAGGGCGAGTGCCACGATCCGGACGGCATCACCAGCGACCTCCAGGACTGCCCCGGCTGCCAGGACGGCTACCACACCTACTCGGTCGTCGTGGACCGCCGCGACGCCGCCGAGGAGCTGCGCTTCTCCCTCGACGGCACCCAGACGTTCTCGGTCAAGCAGAACCAGGTGTCGGACGCGACCTGGCAGGCCGCCGTCGACCACGGCTTCTTCGTCATCTTCGACGTCGCGATCGGCGGCTCCTACCCGAACAAGGTGTGCGGCTGCACCTCCCCCGGTGCGGACATCACGCCCGGCGCCGAAATGAGCATCGACTCGCTGTCGGTGAAGGTCAGCGACGGCTGAACCCGTAGGCTGGCCCCATGAAGCACGCCGTCATCGCGTCACCGATCGGACCGCTGACCCTGGTCGGCGACGGCGAGGCGCTGGCCGGGCTCTACTTCGACGGCCACCTCCGGACGCCCCGCCTCACCGACCTCGGACCCCGCGACGACGACGCTTTCGAAGCCGCGAAAACCCAGCTCGGCGAGTACTTCGCCGGCACGCGGCGCGAGTTCGACCTCGAGCTCGCGCCGCGCGGTTCGGCGTTCGAGAAGCAGGTCTGGGCGCTGTTGACGAAGATCCCGTACGGCGAAACCCGCACCTACGGGCAGCTGGCCGCCGAGCTGGGCGACCCCGGCGCCGCGCAGGCCGTCGGGAACGCCAACGGCTGGAACCCGATCAGCGTCATCGTGCCCTGCCACCGCGTGGTCGGCACCAGCGGCGGCCTGACCGGGTACGCCGGCGGCCTCGCCCGCAAGCGGTTCCTGCTGAGCCTCGAGGAACCGCCCGCGGACGAGGTCGGCCGCCTGTTCTAGCCCACCGAACAGGTGACAGTGGGGTCCGTCAGGTTCCCGCCGTGCTGCACGGTGAAGCCGATGACGTTGCCGCTGCCGTTGGGCCGCGCGGTCAGCACGTACCCGGTGCTGTCCCAGGTCCCGGTGTAGTTCCAGCTGCCGATGACCTTCTGCGGGGCGTGGAAGGTGATCGTGAGGACCCAGTTGTCCGACCCGGTGACGGTCACCTGGCCGTTGAAGCCGACGTTCCACTCCGCCGTCTTGGCGTACGCCCCCGTGCAGCCACCCGGCGACGGGGTGGTCGGCGTGGTGGGCGTCGTCGGAGTGGTGGTCGGCGGCGGGGTGGTGCCGCCGTTCAGCGCGTCGAGCACGGCGGTGTAGGCCGCCTTCTTCTGGCCGTTGCCGTCGAACAGCAGCGGCGTGGCCGACGCCCGCCACGAGTCCGTGTCGCGGATGCCCCACACGGTCATCCCGGTGCAGCGCGCCACCGCGAGACAGGCGTTCGTGACCGTGCGGTAGTTGTCCGCCTGCGTGGTGCCCGACCCTTCGATGTCCAGCTCGGTGATCTGCACGTCCACGCCGAGGTCGGCGAAGTTCTGCAGGGTCGTCCGGTAGTTCGACGGCACCGGGCTGTTGCTGTTGAAGTGCGACTGGAAGCCGACGCAGTCGATCGGCACGCCGCGGGACTTGAAGTCCTGGACCATCCGGTAGACGGCCTGGGTCTTCGCCTGGCCCCAGTCGTCGGTGTTGTAGTCGTTGTAGCAGAGCTTGGCGTCCGGGTCGGCCGCCCGCGCGGCGCGGAACGCCGCCTCGATCCAGTCGTCGCCGGTGCGCTGCAGGTTCGAATCCCGGCGGGCACCCGAGCTGCCGTCGGCGAAGGCCTCGTTCACGACGTCCCAGGCGTAGATCTTGCCGCGGTAGTGGGTCGCGACCTGGGTGACGTGGTTCAGCATGGCCGAGCGCAGCGCCGACCCCTCCATGCTCTGCATCCAGCCGGGCTGCTGCGCGTACCAGGCCAGGGTGTGCCCGCGCATCCGGGCGCCCTGGCTCGCCGCCTGGGCGACGATCCGGTCGGCGCCCGAGTAGCTGAACTGGTTCTGCGCGGGCTCGGTGGCGTCCATCTTCATCTCGTTCTCCGGGGTGATCATGGAGAACTCGCGGCTCAGGATGCCGGTGTAGACGCTGTCCGAGAGCTTGCCCGCCGAGACGGCGGTGCCGAAGTAGCGTCCGGTCCCGCTCGCCGCGCCGGCCAGCGTGGTGCCGGCGGGCGGTGTCGTCGTCGGCGTCGTGGTCGTGGTCGGCGTCGTCGTGGTCGACCCGCTGTTCAGGCCGAGGAACGCGATCGCGTACGCCACCATCCCGTTCTGCGGCAGCGAGTGCCCGGCGCCCTGGACGCTGATGCCCTCGACCGGCGCCTGCGCGCCGGTGCCGCCGTAGCGGGTGCGCGTCCAGCCGGACTGCGGCGAGTCGGTCGACGACGGCGTCTGACTCACCCCGCGCAGGTTGGTCCACTGCTTGATCTCTTCCCCGAAGTTCGGGTAGCGCAGGGTGTCGTCGGCGGTGCCGTGCCACAGCTGCATCCGCGGGTACGGGCCGCTGCGCCCGCCGCTCATCTGGCGGGCCTGGTCGCCCCACTGCTGCGCGGTCTTGATCAGCTGGCCGTTCGAGCACTGGCTGTTCCAGCTCGACCCGTCGGTGGTGGCGAAGCAGCCGGCGGGCACGCCCATGAACGCCGAGCCGGCGGCGAAGACGTCCGGGTACTCCGCGGCCAGGACGTTCGTCATCATCGCGCCGGAGGAGAACCCGGTGACGAACACGCGGGCGGGATCGACGTTGTAGTGCGCCTTGGCGTAGTCGACCATCGACAGGATGCCGACCGGGTCGCTGCCGCCGCCGCGGGTGAGGGCCTGCGGCGAGGACACGTCGAAGCACTGCCCGCTGCGCGTGGCTTCCGGGAACACGATGACGTACCCGTACTGGTCGGCCGCGGTGACGTAGTCGCGCGCGTAGCCGTTGAACACCGCCGAGGCCGAGCCGGTGCAGTAGTGGAGGGCGACCAGCAGCGCCGGCCGGGCGGCGACGTGGTCCGGGACGTAGGCGTACATGTTGAGGTTGCTGGGGTTGGTGCCGAATCCGGTCACGCGGGTCAGCGTGGCCGCCGACGCGGGCTGCGCCGTGATCACCAGCACGACGGCGGCGGCGATCGACAACACGGCGGCGAGGAGGGCGGTGAAGAATCTTCGCACTCGACGAGTCCTTTCCGGGAACAGGCGCAGCTGCGACGATCGTTCGTTCGCCACCCGGGACCGGTCAACGATTATCGGAATGTTTCGGGACTTCTCGAACTGCCGACTTGCCTTGCTGCTGAAAGGATCCCGGCATGACCGAGCTGCTCCTGGGTCCGCTCCTCCGGCACGTCGACGCCACTTCGGCGACGATCTGGGTCGAGACGGACCGGCCGTGCGAAGTCCGCGTCGCCGAAGCGCAGGCGCGGACTTTCGAAGTGTCCGGGCACCACTACGCGCTGGTCGTGCTCACCGGGCTGGAACCCGGGCGGAGCACGCCCTACGAAGTCCGGCTCGACGGCGAGCTCGTCTGGCCCGAGCCGGACAGCGCCCTGCCGCCCAGCCGCATCCGGACCCTGAGACCCGGCGATCCGCGGTTCCGGCTGGTGTTCGGGTCGTGCCGCAAGCCGCGGGAGCAGGACGCGCTGGGCCCGGACGCGCTCGCCGCCTACGCCCACCGGATGGCCGGGCTCGACGAGGCCGAATGGCCGGAATCGCTGCTCCTGCTGGGCGATCAGGTCTACGCCGACGAAACCACCGACGCGACGCAGGAGTGGCTCGCCACCCGCCGCGATCCGAAGGTGCCGCCGGGCACGGAGGTCGCCGACTTCGAGGAGTACTGCCACCTGTACTTCGAGGCCTGGTGCGAGCCGTCGGTGCGCTGGCTGCTCTCCACCGTGCCGACGTCGATGATCTTCGACGACCACGACGACCACGACGACTGGAACACCTCGCAGGCCTGGCGCGAGCGGATGGCGCGCGAGCCGTGGTGGCCGGAGCGGATCCGCGGGGCGCTCGTGTCGTACTGGGTCTACCAGCACCTGGGCAACCTCGGACCGCGCGAGCTGGCCGAGGACGAGATGTTCCGGCAGGTGACGAAGTCCGGGGTCGACAACGCCGGGCTGCTGCGCGAGTTCGCCGACCGGGCCGACCGCGAGGCCGACGGCGCCAAGGGCACCCGGTGGTCCTACCGGCGCGACTTCGGCCCGGTGCGGCTGCTGGTCATCGACTCGCGCGCCGGGCGGATCCTCGAAGGCGGGCAGCGGTCGATGATCGGTGACGAGGAGTTCCGCTGGATCGAGGAGCAGACCGACGGCGGGTACGACCACCTGCTGATCGGCACGTCGCTGCCGTGGCTGATGCCGACCGCGCTGTCGGCCGCCCAGTCGGTCAACGAGCGGCTCTGCGCGCGGCCGGGGCTCGTCGGGCGGGTTTCGGAGTGGTTCCGGCAGCTCGCCGACCTGGAGCACTGGCCGGCGTTCCGCGCGTCGTTCGACCGGCTGACCCGGCTGATCGCCCGGGTGGCCGACGAGGGGCCGGCGTCGGTGAGCGTGCTCTCGGGCGACGTCCACCACGCGTACGTCGCCCGCGCCGACCTGCCGGGAGCGCCGGTCCACCAGCTCACCTGCTCGCCGGTGCACAACACCGTGCCCTGGTACATGAACCGGCTGTTCCGGGCCGGCTGGGCACGCGGGCTCACCCGGCTGAGCGAAGGGCTGGCCCGCCGCGCCGGCGTCCCGCCCGCGCCGCTGACCTGGAGCTGCGTCTCGGGACCGCACTTCGGGAACGCCGTGATGACGCTGGACGTCGACGGCCGCGAGGCCACCGCGACGCTGCTGCGGCCCGACCACGACGAGCAGCCGATCCGGCTCGCCTGAGGGTGGGTGCGCCGCGGCCACCCAAGTCGCGGTGATCGGCGTTAGCCTCGGAACATGCCCAGCGACAACCAGCTCGGAGAGTTCCTCCGGGCCCGCCGCGAACAGGTGGGGCCCGAGGACCTCGGCCTGCCCGCGGGCGGGTCGCGCCGGGTGGCGGGCCTGCGCCGCGAAGAGGTCGCGGTGCTCGCCGGGGTCAGCACCGACTACTACGTCCGGCTCGAACAGGGCCGGGAGCGCAACCCCTCGCCGCAGGTCCTCGACGCGCTGGCGCACGGGCTGGCCCTCGACGAGGACGCCACCGCCCACCTGCACCGGCTGGCCCGGCCCGCTCCGAAACGCCGCCGCCCGCGGCGCCGGGAGCAGGTCAGCCCGAACCTCCTGCGACTGATGGACGGCTGGCCGGACACGCCCGCGCTGGTGCTCGGCCGCTGCCTCGAAGTGCTCGCCCACAACGCGCTGGGCGAGGCGCTGTTCGCCGGGCACACGCACAGCGGCGACCTCGTCCGGCTGGTGTTCCTCGACCCGGACGCGCGCGAGTTCTACCCGGACTGGGAGCGCGTCGCGGTCAACACCGTCGGCGGCCTGCGGGTGGCCGCCGGGATCGACCCGGACGATCCGCGGCTCATCGAGACGGTCGGCGAGCTGTCGGTCAAGAGCGCGGACTTCCGCCGGCTGTGGGCCCGCCACGACATCCGGCAGAAGACCCACGAAACCAAGCGGTTCCACCACCCGCAGGTCGGCGAGCTGACGCTCAGCTACGAGGCGCTGACCGTCAACAGCGCGCCCGGCCAGCAGCTCGTCGTCTACCAGGCCGAACCCGGCAGTTCCTCGGAAGCCGCGCTCGCCCTGCTCGGCAGCCTCGCCGCGAGCTGACCACCACCCCTTCACCGTTCCGGAAAGGACGGAGTACTTCGTCATGCCCGAAAACTGGTTCATCACCGGCTGCTCCACCGGTCTCGGCCGCGCACTGGCCGAAGCCGTGCTCGACCGCGGCCACCGGGCCGCCGTCACGGCCCGCGACCCGGCGAGCGTCGCCGATCTCGCCGCGGCCCACGGCGACCGCGCGCTCGCGCTCCCGCTCGACGTCACCGACCACGACCAGGTCGCCGCCGCGGTCGAGCGGGCCGAGAGCGCGTTCGGCCGGATCGACGTCCTGGTCAACAACGCCGGCTACGGCTACCTCGCCGCGGTCGAGGAAGGCGAGGACGCCGAAGTCCGGAAGCTGTTCGACACCAACGTGTTCGGCCTCGCCGACGTCACGAAGGCGGTGCTGCCCGGCATGCGCGCCCGGCGCGGCGGGCACGTCGTGAACGTGTCGTCCCTCGGCGGGCTCGCCGCTTTCGGGGCCACCGGCTACTACCACGCGACGAAGTTCGCCGTGGAAGGGCTTTCCGAGTCCCTCGCCGCCGAAGTGGCGCCGCTGGGCATCAAGGTCACCATCGTGGAGCCCGCCGCGTTCCGCACCAACTGGTCCGGGCCGTCGATGCGGCAGTCGGCGGTCCGCATCGACGACTACGCCGAGACGGCCGGCGCGCGCCGCGCGGCGACCACCGCCACCTACGGCCGGCAGCCCGGCGACCCGGCCCGCGCGGCCGAGGCGATCCTCACCGCCGTCGACGCCGAGGAGCCGCCCCTGCGGCTGCTGCTCGGCAGGGCCGCCTACGACATCGCCACCGCCCGGCTCGACACCCTGCGAGCCGGCTTCGACACCTGGCGCGAGACCACCCTCGGCGCCGACTACCCGGAAGGAACCCCGTGAGCAAGACCGTCCTGATCACCGGCGCCAGCAGCGGCATCGGCCACGCCACCGCGCTGCGGCTGGCCCGCGAAGGCCACCACGTCGTGCTCGGCGCCCGCCGGGAGGATCGGCTGACCGCGCTGGCGAAGGAGATCCACGACGCCGGCGGCACCGCCGACGTGCACCGCCTCGACGTCACCGACCGCGCCGAGGTCGCCGCGTTCGCCGACGCCGCCGTCGAAGCGCACGGCCGGCTCGACGTGTTCGTCGCCAACGCCGGCGTGATGCCGTTGTCGCGGTTGGACTTCCTCCACGTCGACGAGTGGGACCGGATGATCGACGTCAACGTCCGCGGCCTGCTGCACGGGATCGCGGCCGCGCTGCCGCACTTCCGGCGCGCACGCGCCGGGCACTTCGTGACGATCGCCTCGACCGGCGCGCACGAGGTCGTGCCGACGGCCGCGGTCTACTGCGGCACCAAGTACGCCGCCCGCGCGATCACCGAAGGCCTGCGGCTGGAGGCCGACCCGAGCATCCGCGTGACGACCGTCTCGCCGGGTGTCGTCGAGTCCGAGCTGGCCGACTCCATCACCGAAGCCGGTGCGCGGGAGGCGATGCGGACCTACCGCGCGGTGACGCTGTCGCCGGACACCATCGCCGGCGCGATCTCCTACGCGATCGGGCAGCCCGAAGGCGTCGACGTCAACGAGATCGTCGTGCGGCCCACCGCCCAGCGGTAGTCAGCGTTCCAGCTCGGCGATCACCCGCGGGATCCCGTCCACCAGCTCGCGCGCCAGCAGGCCCGTGCGGCCGGTGTCCGGGATCAGCCGCTGCCCCGCCACGGCGTGGACGTGCGTCGCCCAGCGGGCGGCCTGGCCGAGGTCCGCGCCGCGGGCCAGGAAACCGCCGGTCAGACCGGCCAGGACGTCGCCGCTGCCCGAGGTCGCCAGTCCGATGTGGCCGCTGCCGTCCCGCCAGGTCCGGCCGCCGGGCTCGGCGACCACCCCGAAGAGCAGCACGACCCCGTCGTAGCGCTCGGCGATCCGGACCGCCGTCTCGAGGTCGTCGACATCGGCTTCGTCACAGCCGTCGAGGAACGCGGCCTCGGTCCGGTTCGGGGTCAGCACGAGCCGGCCGGACAGCGGCTTCGCCAGTTCCGGGGCCCGGCTCAGGGCGCCGAGTGCGAAGGCGTCCAGCACCACGCGGGCGTCCGGCGCGATGGCGGGCACCAAGCGCCGCAACAGGTCCTCGGTCTCCTCGGCGCCGGTGAGCCCGGGGCCGACCACGACGGTGCCGGCGCCGTGCAGCACGTCGGCCAGCCGGTCGACGGCGTCCCCGGCGATCGCCCCGGACTCCGTTTCCGGCAGCCCGAACACCGACGACTCGGGCACCGACACGCCGAGCGCGCCCGCGTGCCGTTCGCTCACCGCGAGCTGCAGCGTGCCGGCGCCGGCGCGCAGGGCGGCCGTCCCGGACAGCGCCGGCGCGCCCGGCACCGTCCGGGCGCCGCCGAGCACGAGCACGGTGCCGCGGTCCTCGGTGCCGATCCGCTCGTCCCGCAACAGGGCCGGGCTGATCGGCGCCGGGTCAGGAGAGCTGCTCGGCGGCATCGTCGTCCGCCGTGGGCGGGGTGTCGGTGGCGTGCAGGTGGCCGACTTCCTGGGCCAGCACCATGGTGAACCCGCCGTCGCGGTCGCGCTCCCAGGCGGTCACCGAGCCGTTGGGGACCTCGGTGGCGTTCGCCGCGCGCAGCAGGTCGGGTTCCGGCAGGCCTTCGAGCAGGTAGCGCAGGGCGAAGACGGTCATCTCGTGCGCGGCCAGCAGGACGCGCTTGCCGGCGTGGTCCTGGCTCAGCTCCCGCATCAGGGAACGCAGCCGCAGCACGACGTCCGCCCAGGACTCCCCACCCGGCGGCCGGTAGTAGAACTTGCCCAGCCGCCGCTTGCGCCGCAGCTCGTCGGGCCACCGCTCGCGGACGCCGTGGGAGGTCAGCAGGTCCAGCACGCCGAGCTCGCGGTCGCGCAGCCGTTCGTCGGGCACGACCGGGACGCCGTCCGGCGCGGCCAGGAGCGCGGTGTCCCAGGCCCGGCGGTAGGTCGAGGTGACCACGAGGTCGGGTGGGCGCTCGGTCAGGAACTCCCCCGCGGCCTTCGCCTGCTCGCGGCCCAGGTCGGTCAGCGGCACGTCGGCGTCGCGCTCGGCGATGTCGATCACATCCGCTCCCGCCGACTCCGCCTCTTCCCTGGCCACGTTTCCGGTGCTCTGCCCGTGGCGCAGCACGGCCACCCACTCCAAGTCGACGCTCACGCCCGGGTGGTTACCCGCCGGGACCCGCCGTCGAAACCCGGGATGGTTAGGCGCGCAAAGGAGTTCCGGCTAGGGTCTTTCCATGTCCCGGAGTATCGGCGCCCACGACCGGCTGCAACAGCTGGAGAAGATCCTCGGCGTACCCGCCGAACACCTGGGGCTGGCCGAGCTGCTCGCCGAGACCCTCCAGCGCCTCCGGGAGGTCCTGGAGGTCGACACCGCGACCGTGCTGCGGTACCAGCCCAGCGGCCGCCAGCTGGTCGCCTTCGCCGCGGCCGGTATCGAAGAGGAGGTCCACCAGGGCGTCCGGGTGCCGGTCGGCAGCGGGTTCGCCGGCCGGGTGGCGCTCGAGCGGCAGCCCGTCGTCCTCGACCTCGTCGACGAGACGACCGTCGTGAACTCCCTGCTGTGGGAGCGCGGACTGCACTCGATGCTCGGGGTGCCGATGGTCGCCGGGACCGAGCTCGTCGGGGTGCTGCACGTCGGGTCCGTCACGCCCCGGGAGTTCACCGAGGCCGAAGTCGCGACGATGCAGCTGCTCGCCGACCGCCTCGCCATGGCGATCCAGGTCGAGGCCCTCGAAGAGAACCGCTCCGCCACCATGGCGCTGCAGCGCAGCCTGCTGCCCAGCAGCCTGCCGGAGGTGCCCGGCCTGGCCTTCGGCGCGCGGTACGTGCCCGGCGCGGAAACCGGGCTCGGCGGCGACTGGTACGACCTGTTCGTCCTGCCCGGTGACCGGCTCGGCATCGTGATGGGCGACGTCTCGGGCCACGGGCTGGAGGCCGCGGTGATCATGGGGCGGCTGCGCAGCGCTTTGCGCGCGTACGCCCTCGACTGCGAAAGCCCCGACGAGGTGCTGGCCAAGCTCGACCGCAAGGCCAACCACTTCGAGCACGGCGCGATGGCCACGGTCGCCTACGGGATCGTCGGGCCGGGCCGCGAGAACATCGCCCTGTCGCTGGCCGGGCACCTGCCGCCCGCGTTCGCCGTCCCCGGGGAACCGGGCCGGCTGGTCGAAGTCCCGCCGGATCCCCCGATCGGGCTGACCATCGGCTCGCCGCGGCGGCG
This sequence comes from Amycolatopsis sp. NPDC049691, assembly GCF_040675005.1. Lineage (NCBI taxonomy): Bacteria > Bacillati > Actinomycetota > Actinomycetes > Pseudonocardiales > Pseudonocardiaceae > Amycolatopsis > Amycolatopsis sp. NPDC049691. The sequence continues at coordinate 21,299 of NZ_JBFANX010000018.1, read as the reverse complement.
CACGACGGTGGTGGACCTGCCGCCGGAGAGCGTGCTCGCGTTCTACACCGACGGCCTGGTCGAGCGCCGGGACCGGCCGGTGGACGCCGGGATGCGGCAGCTGGCGGAAGCCCTGCGCGCCGGCGACCCCGAACGGGTCTGCGCGCAGCTGATGGCCACGATGATCGGCAACCGGGCGGCGCAGGACGACGTCGCCCTGCTCGCCGTCCAGCGCAAAGCCGTCCCGGCCGGCGACTGAGGCCCCGGCCGGGACGCTCCTCAGGACGCGGTCAGCGCCGCCTCGCGGGTCGGAAACAGCGAGAGGCTGTCCTCGAGCCCGGTCAGCTGGATCGGGCGCAGGGTCGCCCGGCCCGACGCGACGATCCGCACCGCGGTGCCGGAACCGGCGTCGCGGTGGATCGTCAGCAACGCCGTCAACCCGGGTGAGGCCAGGAACTCCACCCGGGTCAGATCCACCACCAGCAGCGGTGGTGCCGCCGCCAGTGCCTCTTCCGCGGCCTGCACGAGGGCAGGCGCGGTGGTCGTGTCCACGTCCCCGGCCACCTCGACGACGACCGCGTCGCCTTGCTCCGTCCGGGCGATCCGGAATTCGCCGAATGGCACAGCGGTGGCCGAGCCCTCACTGTGGATGTGCTCCGTCATCGTTTCTCCTCGCCTTCGGCAGCGCCCCGGAACCTCCGGAGGGCGCGCGTGATCACGAAGGCTGTCTGCTCAACCGGGATCAATCATGCCCGTACCGCGCGGCCGCCGCCGTGTCAGCGCCCCCTCCGGTTTTGCGGGCCGCCCCGGACCAGGCAGGATGAGCGCCATGGCCGAAACGGACGCGACCGGGAACACACTCGGGGACGCCGCGAGCTCAGCGGGAACGGTGGCGCTCGACCACCACGAGGGCACCGCCGTGCTGCGCGTCGAGGGCGCACTCGACCTCGCACTGGCACCGAAGCTGCGGCAGCTCGCCGAGCGCGCCGCGCGCCTGGAGCCCGCGGTGCTCGTCATCGACCTGACCGGCGTCACCTTCCTGGCCTCGGCGGGGATGGCCGAGCTCGTGCGCGCGCACCGGGGGCGGACGGTGTCCGCGCCGTTGCGGGTGGTGGCCACCGGCCGGATCACCCTGCGCCCGCTGGAGCTGACCCGGCTGACCGACGAGCTGGCCATTTACCCGTCGCTGGCCGAGGCACTGGCCGCCGGATGACCACCCCGGAGTTCGACGACCTGCTCGACGCCGTGCGCCGGGCCTTCGTCGACGCCTCCGGTACTCCCGTGCCCACCGAAGTCCGGCTCCTCGACGCGGCCGAAGCGCGCGCGGTGCTCGGCGACCGCGTCGCGGTGGCCGTGACCGACCCCGCTGTGCTCGCGGACCTGGTGCCGGACCGCGGGACCACCGCCGCGGTCGCCGTCGCCGGCGACGACCGAAGCGCGCTGGTCCACACCACCGGCGAAGTCACCGGGGCACCGTCGGCCGTCGCCGCCGCGGTCGAAGCCGCGACCGCGCACCTGGCGGCCACCGTGCGGCGGCTGCGCGGCGAAGCGGCGGTGCTCGACGCGCTGCACTCCACCGGCCGCGAACTGACCGCGCAGCTCGACATCGACCGGATCGTGCAGGACGCCACCGACGCCGCCACGAAGGCGACCGGCGCCGAGTTCGGCGCGTTCTTCTACAACCTGGTCGACGAGCTCGGCGAGTCCTACACGCTGTACACGATTTCGGGCGTGCCCCGGGAGACGTTCGAGCGGTTTCCCATGCCGCGCAACACCGACGTGTTTTCGCCGACCTTCGACGGCGCCGGCACCGTGCGCAGCCCCGACATCACGAAGGACCCGCGGTTCGGGCGGAACGCGCCGTACCACGGGATGCCGGCGGGGCACCTGCCCGTGTGCAGCTACCTCGCCGTCTCGGTGATCAGCCCGACCAGCGAGGACGTGCTGGGTGGGTTCTTCTTCGGCCACTCCGAGCCGGACCGGTTCACCCCGCGGCACGAGTACCTCGCCGAGGGCATCGCCGCCTACTCGGCCATCGCGCTGGACAACGCCCGCCTGTACGAGCGCGAACGCACCCTCGCCTCGGAGCTGTCGCGCAGCATGCTGCCGGTCGCGCCGCCGACGCCCGGCCTCGACGTCGTCACCCGGTACCTGCCCGCGGTGACCGGGAGCAAGGTGGGTGGCGACTGGTTCGACGTCATCGCGCTCCCGTCCGGCGCGACCGCGTTCGTCATCGGCGACGTCGTCGGCCACGGCGTCACGGCCGCGACCGTGATGGGCCAGGTCCGCACGGCCATCCGCTGCTACGCCCTGCTCGAGCTGCCCCCGTCGGAGGTGCTGCGCAACGTCTCCGCGCTGACCGGCGGGCTGTTCGGCGAAAGCTTCGTGACGTGTTTCTACGCGGTCCACCGGGCGGACGAGGGCACGCTGACCTACGCCAACGCCGGTCACCTGCCGGCGATCCTGGTCCGCCCGGACGGCGGACCGGAGCAGATCGGCGAGGCGCTGGCGCAACCGCTCGGCGTCGGTTCGCGGTTCCCCCAGCGCAGCACCGGGTTCCCGCCCGGCGCGGACCTGGTGCTCTACACCGACGGGCTGGTCGAAAGCCGCACGCGCGACCTCACCCTCGGGGTGCAGTGGCTGCTGGCCGGCATCCCCGCCGTGCTCGCCGCGGCCGATCTCGGCACGGCGTGGGACAAGCTCGTCGCCGAGCTGACCCTCGGCAGGCACGACGACGACATCGCGCTGATCCACGTGCGCCACCGCGGAGAGGACCCAGCATGACGGACCCCCTCGCCCCGGGCGCGCCCGCGCCGCCGGCGCCGTTCCACCGGCGCATCGCCGCGGTGGCCGACCGGCTGCCGGAGCTGCGGGAAGCGCTGGCGCACTGGCTGAGTACGCTCGGCGTGAGCGAAGAGCGCCGGGAGGACATCGTCCTGGCCGGCTACGAAGCGATGGCCAACTCCGCCGAACACGCCTACCGCCACGGCGAACCGGGTCCGGTCGACGTCCGCGCCGAGGCGCTGAACGGGCGGCTGACGGTGACGGTCACCGACTACGGCGCCTGGCGCGCCCCCACCGCGACCAACGGGCTGCGCGGCCGCGGCCTGCTGCTCATCGACAGTCTCGCCGACCAGAGCGCGCAGGTGCACCGCGAGGACGGCACGACGGTCACGATGACCTGGCTCGGCTGAAGCCACGTCACCCGGGCGTGCCCGGTTCGCGCACGCGGCGGGGCCCGGCCCGGACGGGTAGGCTCACCCGGGGCCGCGTGATCGGGAGTGTGATGACCGTCGGCGAGGAATCCGGCCAGCGGGCCGTCTTCCCGGGCACCAGCCAGATGGCCGCCCGGATGCGGGAATTCGACTGGGCGTCGTCGCCGCTCGGGGACCCGGCGGGCTGGCCGGCGAGCCTGACCACGGCGGTGCGGATCTGCCTCACCTCGCGCTTCCCGATGATCGTCTGGTGGGGCCCGGATCTGCGCTTCCTCTACAACGACGCCTACCTGCCGCTGCTCGGCACCAAGCACCCCGCGCTGGACAAGCCGGGCGCGCGGGTCTGGGACGAGATCTGGCACATCATCGGCCCGATGCTCGACAGCGTGATGGCCACCGGCGAGGCGACCTGGTCGGAGGACCTGCTGCTGCCGATGAACCGGCACGGCTACTGGGAAGAGACCTACTGGACCTACTCCTACAGCCCGGTCCACGACGACGAAGGCACCGTGCGCGCGGTGTTCACCGCGGTCACCGACACCACCGAGCGCGTGATCGGCGAACGCCGGCTGGCCACGCTGCGCGAGCTCGGCGCCCAGGCCGGCATCGCCCGCACCGTCGGCGAAGCCTGTCAGCTGGTCGCCGGCGTGCTTGCGCGGGCCGGCGCCGACGTCCCGTACTCCGCGATCCACGTGCGTGAAAACGACGGCGGGCTCGCCCTCGCGGCCGTCACCGCCGGCGGGAGCGCGCACACCGCAGGCTGGCCCCTCGAAGAGGTGCTCGCCGACGGGACTCCGCGCACCGTCACGGATCTGACCACCACCTTCGGCGAGCTGCCGTCGGGCGGCTGGTCCACCCCGCCCACCGAGGCGATGGTCCTGCCGCTGCCCGGCGCCCCCGGCACCGCGGCCACCGGCGTGATCGTGTTGGCGGCGAGCGCCGGGCGCGCGCTCGACGAGTCCTACCGGACGTTCCTCGGGCTGGTCGCCCAGCAGACGGCGGCGCTGGTCAACGGCGCGCTCGCCTACCAGGCGCAGCAGCGCCGCGCCGAGGAGCTGGCCGCGCTGGACGCGGCGAAGACGACGTTCTTCGCCAACATCAGCCACGAGTTCCGGACCCCGCTCACGCTGATCCTCGGCCCGGTGGCCGAGCTGGACAAGACGCTGTCGGACGCGGACGAACGCGTCCGCGAAGAGGTCGCCGTCATCCACCGCAACGCGCTGCGGCTGGGCCGGCTGGTGAACAACCTGCTCGACTTCTCGCGGATCGAGGCGGGCCGGATGCAGGCGCGCTTCGAGCCGGTCGACCTCTCGGCGTTCACCGCGGAGCTGGCGAGCGTGTTCCGCGCCGCCGTCGAGCGGGCCGGGCTGCGCTTCGAGGTCGCCTGCCCGCCGCTGGGCACTCCGGTGCACGTCGACCGCGGGATGTGGGAGAAGGTCGTCCTCAACCTGCTGTCCAACGCGGTCAAGTACACCTTCGACGGCGAGATCCGGGTGCGCACCGCCGTCGACGGCGAGCACGCCGAGGTCGTCGTCTCCGACACCGGGATCGGGATCGACGCCGCCGAGCTGCCGCGGCTGTTCGAGCGGTTCCACCGGATCCCCTCGGCGCGGTCGCGTTCGAACGAAGGCAGCGGGATCGGCCTGGCCCTGGTGCGCGAGCTCGTCGGGATGCACGGCGGCACGGTGGCCGTCGAGAGCACCCCCGGCGAGGGCACGACGTTCCGGATCCGGCTGCCGCTGGGCACCCGCCACCTGCCCGCCGAGCACGTCGCCCCGGAACCGTCCGCGGGCGGGCTCGCCGCGGACACCGTCGAGCCGTACGTCCAGGAGGCGCTGCGCTGGCTGCCGGCGGACGGTCCCGGACCGGCCGCCGCGGAAGCCCCGGCCACGGGCGCCCGGGTGCTGATCGCCGACGACAACGCCGACATGCGCGACTACCTGACCCGGCTGCTGCACGAGGACTACGCGGTCACCGCGGTCGGCGACGGCGTCGAAGCGTTCGCCGCCGCGGCCGCCGAGCCGCCCGAGCTGATCATCAGCGACGTGATGATGCCGCGGCTGGACGGGCTCGGCCTGCTCGCCGAGCTGCGGCGGGACCCGCGCACCGCCGCGGTGCCCGTGCTGCTGCTCTCCGCCCGCGCCGGGCAGGAGGCCGCCGTCGACGGGCTGGCCGCCGGGGCCGACGACTACCTGGTCAAGCCGTTCTCCGCCCAGGAGCTGCTCGCCCGGGTCCGCACGACCATCCGGCTCGCGCGGCTGCGGACGCAGCACTCGCGGTGGCGCGCGGCGATGATCGAGTCGATGCAGGACGGCTTCTTCGTCTGCGACCCCGACGGGCGGGTGGTGGAGATGAACGCGGCGTGCACCGACCTGATCGGGTACGGGCCCGACGGGCTGCCCTACTCGCCGCCCTTCCCGTGGGCGCCGGACCCGGACGACGACCCGGCCGCCTACCGGCAGGTGGCCGACGCGCTGGGCCGGTCGCGGACCGAGCCGTCCGGGAGCTTCGTGCTGCCGCTGCGCCACCGCGACGGCCACCGGGTGTGGGCCGCGGTCGCCTACAACGAGCTGTACGACGACGAAGGCCGCCGCCGGGTGGTCGGCACGATCCGCGACGTCACGGCCGAGCGCTACGCCGTGCAGCGGGAAAACGCGCTGGCCGCGATGAACCAGCGCCTCGCCGGCGTCAGCGGGGTGCCCGACGTCCTTCGCACGGCCCTGGACCTGCTGCGCGAACTGTGGCAGGCCGAGCGCGTGCTCGCGGTGACCTGGGTACCCGACGGCGAACCGGAGCTGATGTCCACCGACGCCGCCGACCGGCGGTGGACCGACCTGGCCGCGCCGCTGCGCGCGAAGCTCGCCGAAGTCCGTGCCCTGCCCGCGTTGCACGCGACCCCCGCGGAGGGCGGCGCCGGCGCGACGCTGGACCACCCCGGCGGCCGGCTGACGCTCTGGGTCGAGCCGGACCCGGGCCGCCCGCTCGGCATCGAAGACCGGACGCTGCTGGCGCTGCTGGCCGGGACGCTGGCGCACGCGCTGCGCCGCGCCCACCGCGACGACCGGCAGCGCGAGGTCGCCATCGCGCTGCAGCGCTCGATCCTCGGCCCGGCGCTGCTGCCCGACGGCTTCGCGGTGCGCTACGAACCGGCGAACCCGCCCCTGGAGGTGGGTGGTGACTGGTACGACGTCGTCCCGCTGTCCGCCGGCCGGATCGGCATCGTCGTCGGCGACTGCGTCGGCCGGGGGCTCGCCGCGGCCGCGGTGATGGGCCAGCTGCGCAGTGCCTGCCGCGCCCTGCTGCTGGAGGCCAACGGCCCGGCGCACACCCTGACCACGCTCGACCTCTTCGCCGACCGGCTGCCGGGCGCCCTGTGCACCACCGTCTTCTGCGGCGTCCTCGACCCCGCGACCGGCACGCTCACCTACAGCAGCGCCGGGCACCCGCCCGCCACGCTGGTGCACCAGGACGGCTCGGCGGAGTTCCTCGACGCGGGCAGCAGCGTGCCGCTCGCGGTCCGCGTCCCGGCCGCGCGCCCGGAGGCCACGGCGGTCGTCCCGGTCGGCTCGCTGCTGATGCTCTACACCGACGGCCTCGTCGAGCGCCGCCGCGAAGCGCTGGACGACGGCATCGACCGGGCGACCTCGGTCGCCCACGGCGCGCGCGACGCCGACCTCGCCGAGCTGGCGGCCACGCTGATGGGCCGGCTGCGGCCGGCGGAGGGCTACGAGGACGACGTCGCGCTGCTGCTCTACCGCCGGTCGGTGCCGCCGCTGGAGCTGGACTTCCCGGCCCACCCCGACAGCCTCGCCTCGACGCGGCACTGGCTGCGCGCGTGGCTGGGCACCGCCTCCCTCGGCGAGGAGCTCGCGCAGGACGTCCTCGTCGCCTCCGGCGAGGCCTGCGCGAACGCCGTCGAGCACGCCTACCCCGGCGCCGAGGGGACCGCGCACCTGTCGGCCCGTTTCGCCGGCGCGCACCTGATCGTCACGGTGTCCGATCGCGGGCACTGGAAGCAGCCGCCGCCGGACAACCACGTGCTGCGCGGGCGCGGGATGCCGATGATGGAGGCGCTCGCCGACGCCGTCGCCGTCCGGCACGACACGACCGGCACCACCGTCACGCTGGAATGGAGAATCGGTTCGTGACCACGGCACTCACGCTGGTCGCCTCCGCGGGCGACGACGGAGACCGGATCCTGACCGTGACCGGGGAGATCGACATGGGCAACGCCGGGGAGTTCGGCGCCGCGCTCGAGCGCGAGCTGGCCGCGGGGGCCGCGCTGACCGTCGACCTGACCGGGGTGACCTACCTCGACAGCGCCGGCATCGCGGCCCTGTTCGACCAGGCGGGCGCGCACGACGTGCGCCTGATCGCGCCTCGCCTGCTCGACCGCGTCCTGCGTGTCTCGGGTCTCACCCAGGTCGCCAAAGTGACGATCCGCTGAGCGGTTGGCACACGGCCGACCGGGTAAGCGGGCGGTAGCGACGGTCGCCGGGTGGGTTGTGCTGCCGGCTGTCGTCAGGTGGCCCCGGCACCCAACCCACGACGTTCAGCAGCGAGCGACGGGCCGGGGCCACCGCCCCGGCCCGAACCGCCGGCGCGGGTATCGTCCTCCGCAGGAGCCGGACGGAGGTGACCGCAGTGACCGGCGAACCGATCCCGCCCGAGCACTTCGACGAGCTGACCGCGGCGATGGCGGATCTGGCGACGGCTCTCGAGACCGAGCCGTCCGAGACCGAGATCCTCGAGGCGGTCTGCGCCGAGGCCGTCCGGGCCGTGCCCGGGGCCGACATGGCCAGCATCACCGCGATCCGCGACGGCGAGCCGGAAACCGCCGCCTCCACCGACGACCGGGCCGTCGACATCGACCGCGTCCAGTACGCCGCGGGCGAGGGTCCGTGCCTGCGAGCGGCCGAGACCGGCGAGATCGTCCGGCTGCCGCTCGCCACGGCCGGTGCGGTCTGGCCCGAGTTCACCGCCTACGCGCGCGGCGTCGGTGTCGGCAGCTACCTCGCCGCGCCGCTGCGCGTGGACGAAGCCCTCGGCGGCGCGCTGAACCTCTTCGGCTTCGGCGACCACGGCTTCGCCGAGACCGACTCGCGGCTGCTGGCGCTCTACACCACGATCGTCTCGTTCGGCCTGCGCTCCACGCGCCGCTACCGGACCGCCCGCCGCCGCGTCGCCGAGCTCGAGACGGCGATGACCTCGCGGGCGGTGATCGAGCAGGCCAAGGGCATCCTGATGGCCGTGCACCGGGTCACCGCCGACGACGCCATGAAGCGCCTGATCGCGGAGTCCCAGCACACCAACGTGAAGCTGCGGGACGTCGCGGCGCGGTTCGTCGAAGGACTGTCCTCGGCGGACTGACGTTCAGGCGGTGCGCCGGGCCGGGAACGGCCAGGTCAGCGTGATCACCGTGCCGTCGTCGGTCGAGCGCATGTCGAGCCCGTCGACCAGCGCCTGGATCAGCCGCAGGCCGCGGCCGCGGTCGGGCCGCTCGGTGACCGACGTCCAGCGCCCCTGGTCGGCGACGGTGACGATCAGCACGTCCTCGTCGATCCGCGCCCGGACGTCGATCAGCCCCGGCCGGCCGTGGTAGGCGTGGTCCAGCACGTTGGCCATCGCTTCCCAGCAGGCCAGGACGACGTCGTCGGCCTGCCGCCCGACCTCGTCGCCGGCGCGTCTGCGCAGCCACGAAACCAGGTGCCGCCGCAGGCTCGGCAGCGTCCGTGGCGAAATGGTGCCGCGGTACCGCCAGCCGTCCGCTTCGTGCTCTTCCACGTTCACCTCCCCGGGGGACTGTGGGTTTGCTACCCACCGGTCCGGTTTCTCAATCACGGGTAACGGCCCCCTCTGCTGCTTTCGGACCTGGTGCGCCGCGACCTGGCGTGATCGGATGTGCCGATGACTCGGTCGACGTGGTCCGTGGTGCTGTGCGCGGTGCTGGCCGCCGCCCTCCTCCCCGTCCCGGCCGCCGCCGCGGCGCCGGACCCGGGGCCGGGCGTGCTTTCGCACTTCGGCCTGGCCCGCAAGGACTGCCTGGGTACGGCCCGGAACACCACCAGCAAGGCGTGGTTCACCGTCGCGGGCGGCGTGCTGTCCGACGTCTACGCGCCGGTGATCGACAACACGAACGTCGAGACGCTGCAGTTCGCCGTCACCGACGGCCGCACGTTCACCGACCTGCAGGCGCGGGACATGACCTACACCGTGCGCACGAGCGCGGGCGGGATGGCCTGCGAGGTGACGTCGACCCCGCGCACCGGGAGGTACCGGCTGGTCACCGAGTACCTGACCGACCCCGCGCGCACCGGCGTGCTCATCCGGACCCGGCTCGACCCGCTGCAGGGGTCCGGCCGCGACCTCAAGGTCTACGTGCGGTTCGACGCGAGCATCAACGGCAACGGCGGGGGTGGCCCGGCGAACGGCGGCGGGGACACCGCTTCGGTGGACGCGGCGACGTCCGCACTGGTCAGCGCCGATTCGAACACGGTGTCCAGCGCGCCGGCCCGCGACTACGCCACCCCGCTGGCCGCCGCGCTGCGCGCCGACCGCCGGTTCCTGAGCACGTCCAGCGGGTTCGTCGGCACCCCCGGCGACGGGCTGGCCCAGCTCGACCGCGACCACCGGCTCACCGACCCGACGTCGTCGGCGGCGAACGGCAACGTCGTGCAGACCGCCCAGCTGGACCTGCAGCCGCGCCGCCCGGCCGTGCTGGCCCTCGGCTTCGGCGCCGACGCGCGCGCGGCGGTCCAGACCGCGGGCGCGAGCCTGCGCACACCGTTCGACCAGAGCTACCGCGAGTACGCGCGAGGTTGGCGCGACTACGACAACAGCTTGATTCCCGTGCGTGGCAAGGACTCTGACGCGTACTTCCAGTCGGTCAACGTGCTGAAGGCCAGTGAGGACAAGACGTTCCCGGGTGCGGTGGTCGCGTCGCTCGGCAGCCCGTGGGGGCAGGCCGTCTCGGCGGGGGACGCACCGGGCGGCAAGCCCGTCTACTTCGGTTCGTACCGCGAGATCTTCGCCCGCGACCTCTACGAAAGCTTCTCCGGGCTCTTGGCGGCCGGCGACCGTGAGACCGCGCGGGCCAGCGTCCGGTGGCTGTTCTCCCGCCAGCAGCAACCGGACGGGCGGTTCCCGCGCAATTCGATGCTGAACGGCAAGAAGGCACCCGACTCCGGCGGTGACCAGCTCGACGAGAGCGCGTACCCGATCCTGATGGCGCTGCAGGCCGGCCTGGATCGCGACCGGACGCTCTACACCGGCCACATCCGGGCGGCCGCGGACTTCGTCGTCGCGCACGGGCCGGCGTTCGGCTCCGAGCGCTGGGAAGAGCAGGGCGGCTACTCCCCCTCGACGATCGCCGCCGAGATCGCCGGGCTCGTCGCGGCCGGGGTGATCGCCGACCGCAACGGCGACCCGGCACGCGCGCGCGTCTACCGGGCGACCGCGGACCACTTCCAGCGGAGCATCAAGGGCTGGACGGTGACGTCCACCGGGCCGTACGGCGGGCGCTACTTCCTGCGGCTGACCAAGAACGGCGATCCGAACTCGGAGTGGTTCTACAACCTCGGCAACGGCTCGGTCGACGCCGACCAGCGCGCGGTCGTCGACGCCGGGTTCCTCGAGCTGACCCGGCTCGGCGTGCTGCCGGCGAACGACCCGGACGTCACCGCGTCGCTCGGCGTCGTCGACCGGGTGATCAAACGGGACACCCCGACCGGCCCGGGCTGGTACCGCTACGGGACTTCCGCGGCGGGCAGCGAAGACGGCTACGGCGACTGCTACGAGCCCGATCCGACGAACTGCGCGCCGACCGGGGCACCCTGGCCGTCGACGAACACCGGGTCCGGCCACCTCTGGCCGGTGCTCGCGGGGGAACGCGGCGAGCAGGCCGTGCAGACCGGCGACCGGGCCGGCGCGGCGGCGCTGCTGCGCGCCATGCGGGCCCAGACCGGCGGCACCGGGCTGATTCCCGAGCAGACGTGGGAAAACCCGGCCGTGCCCGCCTCGCCCTACGGCTCCGACCCACGCACGGCGTCCATCGGCTTCGCGCCGGGACAGCCCGCCGGTTCGGTCGCACCGCTCAGCTGGGCCCAGTCGCAGTCGGTGCGGCTGGCCAGGGCCCTCGCCGACGGCCGCCTGCCCGAGCAGCCCGCCGACGTCCGCGCCCGGTACGTCACGCACGCCCCGCCCGCGGCGCTGGCCGTCACCCTCGACGCGCCGGCGTCGGTGTCCACCGCGACCGCGGCGGTCACCGGCACCGCACCCGCGGGCAGCCAGGTCGACCTGGCCGTCTCGAACACCGACACCGGCACGACCTCGGTGCTGTCGGTGCGCGCCGGCGCCGACGGGAAGTTCGGCGCGACGGTGCCGACCCCGCTGGGCGCGAACGTCGTGACCGCGGCCGCTACTTCGGGCACCGGCACCGGGTACGCGCAGAAAACGATCAGCTCGGACTTCGTCACCGGCACGGTCCTGCTCGACGCGGCCGACCCGGACGGCGACGACAACGGCCCGGGCACGTACACCTACCCCACGGCCGGGGACTTCCACGCGGGCGCGTTCGACCTGCAGCGGTTCCAGGTCATCGACTCCGGCGCGAACCTGGTGTTCCGCGCGCAGATCCGCGACCTGTCGCCGACGTTCGGCTCGCCGCTCGGCGCGCAGCTGCTGACGATCTACGCGCACGATCCGGCCGCGACGGCGACCTCGACCGCCGCGCCGTTCCCGAGCCGGGCGTACACGATCGCGGCTTCGGACGCCTGGAGCCGCCGCATCGAGGTCCAGGGCTTCGCCGATCCCGCGCTCGTCGACGCTTCGGGCGCAACGCTGGCGACGCCGTCGGTGCAGGCTTCGCAGGCGACGCGGTACATCACGGTGAGCGTCGCGAAATCGGCGTTCGGGACACCCGGTCCCGGCTGGACGTTCGCGGTGGTACTGACCGGCCAGGACGGCAACTCCCCCGACCAGGCGCGGCCGTTCACGCCGACGGCGGGCCAGTACACGTTCGGCCTGTGCGCCGCGGGCGGGACCGCACCGATCTGCGCGGCGGACCCGGCGACCGCCCCGAAGGCGTTCGACGTGCTGACGCCGTCCGGAGTGGACCAGGCGGTCGAGCTGGACCCGACCCGGGGCCCGGTCGCGGTGCGCGGGGTGCCGCTGTGATCGACGGATTCGCGAAGCAGTACCTGCACGACGATCTGCGCGAGGCCCGTGCGGCCGTGCTGGAGAAGCTGGAGGGGTTGAGCGAGTACGACGTCCGCCGTCCGCTGACGGCGACCGGGACCAACCTGCTGGGACTGGTGAAGCACCTCGCGTTGTGGGAGACGCGGTACCTGGGCGAGGTGTTCGGCAGGCCGTTCCCCGAGCCGCTGCCGCGCTGGGACGACCTCGAGGCGCGCGGCCGGGACTTCTGGGCGACCGAGCAGGAGACGCGCGCGGAGGTCATCGACCGGTTCGAGCGCGCGGCGGCGCACGCCGACGCGACGATCGCGGCGCTCCCCATCGACGCGCCCGGCCACGTGCCGTGGTGGCCGCGGCCGGACGTGCTGCTGTTCAACGTCGTGGTGCACGTGCTCACCGAGACCAACCGGCACGCCGGGCACGCCGACATCCTCCGGGAGCAGCTCGACGGGGCGACCAGCGCGCCGGCCCGGGACCGCGAGTTCTGGGCGGAGCGGTGCGCGGAGATCGAACGCGTCGCGCGAGCCGCCCGGCCCTGAAGGTGCGGCGCTTTCCGGGAAGCGCCGCACCTGGTGTCCGATGTGGACGGTGGGTCAGCGGCGGCCGCCGTGGTCGTCGCCGCCCTCGCGGTGCCGGCCGCGGTCGTCGCCGGCTTCGGCACCCCGGCCACCGCGGTCGTCGCCGGGCTCCGCGTGCCGGCCGCCGTGGTCGTCGCCGAGGTCGTGCGTCCGCGTCGGGTACGTGCTCGGTGCCGGGCGGCTCGTTCCCGTGGCGACGCCGCCGCTCGAGGTTCCCGTGGCGACCGGGGTTTCGGTCGTCGCCGTGGCCCCGGCCGTCGTCGGCACTCGCGTGCCGTCGTCCGCGCCGTTCTGCGCGATGGCCGCCGTGGTCCCGCCCACCGCGAGTGCCGCACCGGCCGCCGCGATCACCAGAATCTTGCGCATGTCCGTGCTCCTTTTCGTTCTCCGCCAACGAAAGAAGCTTCACGCACCCGCCGATAGCGGCGCGCTGCGCACGGCTTAAGGCATCCCTAACGGCTTCCCGAGCTCCAGCACGATCCGCGCCCCGTGCGGCCGCCCGCGCGTGACCGCGAACGTCCCGCCGGACGCGCGGGCCGTCTGCCGCGCGATGTCGAGCCCGAGCCCCGTCGACCCGGCCCCGCTGGCGCCGCGCTCGACGTCGTCGATGTCGAACCCGGGCCCCTCGTCCGAGACCTCCAGGCGCGCTCCTTCGGGCGTCGCCGTCAGCCGGATCGCGTACCCCGTTCCCTCCGGCGTGTGCGCGAAGACGTTGCCCAGCAAGGCATCCAGGCACGCGGCCAGCTCGGCCGGCCCGACCGCGACCGGCAGCGGGCCCGGGTCGAGCTCGACCGTCACCGCGCGGTCCTGGTCCTGCGCCAGCACCGACCAGAACTCCGCCCGCTCGCCCGCCACGGCGGCCGCGTCGCACGAGCCGGGCGCCGAATCCCGGGCGCGGGCCTGGTCGATCAACGCCGTGACCTGGCGTTCCAGGCTCTCCGCGTGGCCGGTGATCCGGTCGGCCTCGGCCGGGTCGCGCAACGACTCGGCGTCGAGCCGCAGCACCGTCAACGGTGTCCGCAGCCGGTGCGAGATGTCGGCCACCGCCTCGCGTTCCTGGCGGACCAGGTCCCGGATCCGGGCGGCGAGCAGGTTGAGCGCGCCCGCCACCGACCGCACCTCCCCCGGCCCGCCGGGCACGGCCCGCGCGTCCAGGTCGCCCTCGGCCAGCCGCCGCGACACCGCCGCGAGCTCGTGGACCGGGCGGACGATCGAGCGCGCCAGCCGGTCGGCGACGAACACCCCGAGCGCCAGCAGCACCACCCCGAGCCCGGCCAGCACCAGCCACGCCGCGCCCAGCCCGCGCGTCAGCTCGGCGCGGTCCACAAAGGCCCGCACCACGGCGGTCCCGCGAGGCAGGCCCTGGACCGCGACGAGGATTTCGCGGCCGGCGGCGTCCTCGACGGTGAGGCTGCCGCCCTGCGCGGCGGCCAGCGTGACGCCGGGCGTGCGCGGGGCCGGCGCGCCGAGCACGGTGCCGTCCGGCAGGAACACTGTGACCGGGTGGCCGGCCGTCGTGTTGAGCTGGTCGACGGCAGGCCGCAGGGCCGCCGCGTCGGAGATCGCCACCAAGGACGTCAGGGACTGCGCCTTCGCGGTCGCGGCGGTGACCGCGCGGTCGGCGGTGACCGACCGCAGCAGGATCGCCAGCGGCACCAGGAACGCCACGAGCACCAGGCTCATCGCGGCCGCGACCAGCACCGCGAGCCGTTTCCTCACGCCCCGGCCCCCGGTTCGGCCAGCCGGACGCCGACGCGCCGCACGGTGTGCAGGTACCGCGGCTCCTGCGCGGTCTCGCCGAGCTTGCGCCGCAGCCACGACAGGTGGACGTCGACGGTCTTGTCCGCCCCGGCGTAGGGCAGCTTCCAGACGTCGGCGAGGAGTTCGCGCTTGCTCACCACCGTCCCGGCCCGGCTCGCCAGGTAGTGCAGGAGGTCGAACTCGCGCGGGGTGAGGTCCAGCGGCGCGCCGTCGAGGGACGCCTGCCGCGTCCGCGCGTCGACCGACAGGCCGCCGACGACCACCGGCTCGTGCGTCTCCTCCGGTTCGGCGCGCCGCAGCACCGCGCGGATCCGCGCGTCGAGCTGGGCGCCGCCGAACGGCTTGACCACGTAGTCGTCGGCGCCCGCGTCGAGCAGCCGGACGATCTCCTCCTCCGCGCCGCGGGCGGTGACCACGATGATCGGCACCGCGCTGACCGCCCGCACCATCCGCAGCACCTCGCGGCCGTCGAGGTCGGGCAGCCCCAGGTCGAGCAGCACGACGTCGGGCCGGTCGGTGACGGCGGCCTGCAGCCCGGCCATCGCGGTCGGCGCGGACGTCACCGCGTGCCCGCGCTCGGTCAGCGCGCGCAGCACGGCCGTGCGGATGGTCGGGTCGTCCTCGACGAGCAGCACGGTCGCCATGGTCGGGAGGCTACACACGAAAACCCGCGGTGCCGGGCGGCCGCCGAACGCTAAGGCGCTCTTAGCCGCGCTTTAACCCGCCCGGATGGCACAGTGGACGCGTGAACAGGCGCGGAGTGCTGATGGCGGCGGGCTGGCTGCTGGCCGCCGCCGTCACCGCGGGCGCCGGGACGGTGGCCCTCGACGTCGTCGGCGCCGGCATCCTCGGGCCGCAGAACCAGCCGTTGTCCGCCGACGACGTCGCGCGCGCCTTGGAAACCGTGCCGTGGAGCAGCACGCCGGCTCCGCCGCCCACCACGTCGAGCGCCCCGGCGCCGCGCGGCCTGACCGTGCCCGGCGGCAGCATCGTCGCCACGTGCGCGGGCGGCCGGGTCACCCTGGTCTCGTGGAGCCCGGATCCCGGCTACCGCACCGACGACGTCGCGCGCGGCCCGGCGACGACCGCGTCGGTCAAGTTCAAGAACGGCGGGACCGAGAACGTGGTCGTGGTGACCTGCCAGGACGGCGAGCCGCACGCGGAGACCGTCGCCGACGACGGCGGCCACCACGGCCGGGGCTAGCGCGGCAGCCCGGCGTTGAGCCGCGCCAGGATGCCGTGCGGGAACGGCAGTTCCGGCGCGCTGACCTCGGTCAGGCGGTCCAGCTGGGCGTCGGTGAGGTCCAGCTCGAGCGCGCCGAGCGTTTCGGCGAGCTGCTCCGGTGACCGGGCGCCGATCAGCGGCGCGGGCATCCGCGGGCGGCGCGTCACCCAGTGCAGCGCCACCTGGGCCGGGGTCGCGCCCACCTCGACGGCCACCTCGCGGACGACGTCGAGGATCGTCCACCGCGACTCGGGCAGGGCCCGGAAGTCCGCGCCGCCGGTGAGCCGTCCGCTGCCCGCGCCGTCGCGCGTGTACTTGCCGGACAGGAACCCGCCGCCGAGCGCGCCCCACGGCTGGATCGCGGTGCCGAACTCGCCGGCCAGCGGCACGTACTCGGCCTCGATCGCCCGCTCGATGAGCGAAAACTCCAGCTGCAGCGCGGTGACCGGCGGGCCGCCGAGCATCGCGGCCTTCGTCGCGTACCAGGCCGGGACGTCGCTGAGCCCCACGGCGCGGACCTTGCCCGCGCGCACGAGGTCGTCGAACGCCGTCATCACCTCTTCGGCCGGGGTGCGGCCGTCCCAGACGTGCAGCCAGTACAGATCGACGTGGTCGGCGCGCAGCCGCCGCAGCGACGCCTCCAGCGAGGCGACCATGTTCTTGCGCCCGTTGCTGCGCCGGCGCGCGTCCGAGTACGGGGCGCCGTCGCGGAACTCGGGGCCGGAGTACTTCGTGGCGAGCACGATGTCGTCGCGGTCGACGTCGCGGAGGAACTCGCCGACCAGCTCCTCGCTGCGGCCGGCGCTGTAGTTGTCGGCGGTGTCGACGAAGTTGCCGCCGCGCTCGACGTAGGCGCGGAAGACCTTCCGCGCCGTGTCGTCGTCCGCGCAGAAGGGGCCGGAGCCGAAGGTCATCGCGCCCAGGGCCAGCGGGGACACCCGCAGTCCGGAGCGGCCGAGCGGCCGGTAGTCGTCCAATCGTGTCATGCGGCCGATCGTGCAACCCGGAGCGTGGTCCGGGTCAAACCCGATCGAGGGCATTCGCGGGCAACATCGGGGGGTCATCCAGGCATACCCCCGACTACCAGCGGATGAATGTCCGGTGTGCGCTAATCTGGCGCGATCACGGGGCCGGTGCCCCGGCACCCCGGCGTGGCGAGGAGTCGAATTCGTGCAACCGAACCTGGGGCCAGGCGAGGACTTCCAGCTCCTGCTCGAGCGGCAGGTCCGGGACATGCAGTCGAAGGCGGCGGCGCTGAGTGAAGCGCTTTCCGCCGCCGGCGCCACCGTCCGCTCCCGCGACGGCGCGGTCACCGTCACGCTCGCGCCGAACGGCGCGCTGACGAACCTCGAGCTCGGGCACCGGGCGTGCGAACTGGGCCCCGCGCGGCTCACCGCGGCGATCATGGGCACGGTGCGGGAGGCACAGCGCCAGACCGCCCGCAGCGTCGCGGACTCCTTCGCCACCATCAACGGCGACGGCGAATCGACCGACATGGTCCGGTCGTTCCTGCCGCCGGACCCGCCGCCGGACGGCGACTTCGCGGCGCCGGAGACCACCGAGCCCGAGCGGACCCCGCCGCCCGCCGCTCCCCCGGCGCGGCCGCCCGCACCGCCCGCCGGTGGGCAGCCCCCGCGTCGCCGTCCCCAGGCCGACGACCGCTTCGACGACGAATCGAACCCCTGGTGAGCGGCGGCGGCTTCCGGGTCGATTCGGCACCCCTGGCCACCTTCGCCAAGCACCTCGACGAGCTGCAGAGCAACCTGCAGAGCACGGCGGACCTCGTCGGCGGCATGGTCTGCGACCCGGGCATGTTCGGCATCAACCCGGCGTGCCAGCTGATGGCGGCCGGCGCGAGCGCGTGGACCGACAAGGCGCACCACCAGTTCGGCGACTACGCCAAGACCATCGGCGAGTTCTCGGACAAAGTCGCCGAGGCGGCGAAGCGCTACCAGTCGGGTGAGCAGGACGCCGTCGACTCGATCGTGAGGTTCGAATAGTGGGCGACGACTACCAGAGCAAGGACGTCAGCCTCCACGGCTCCGAACTGTTCGACAAGGACAACGCGGCGGCCGGGGCCGGGTTCTTCGAGGCGGCGGTCGGCCTGGACAAGGCCGTCAAGGAGAACGACCAGGTCGCGATCGGCATCGGCGCGGCGGGCATGGCGCTGGAGACGATCGGTCTCGTGCTGGACCCGATCGGCAGCCTGCTCACGGCCGGGATCGGCTGGCTCATCGAGCACATCACGATCCTGCGCTGGCCGCTGGACATCCTGATGGGCGACCCGATCGGCATCCAGGCGGCCAGCGAGGCGCTCAAGGCCGAGAAGAAGAAGCTCGAGGGGTGGTCGCAGCAGCACCAGGAGGCCCTCGACACGCTCATGAAGGACTGGTCCGGCAAGGCCGCGGAGCAGTTCAAGAAGGACATGGACGCGGTCACCGAGCAGCTGACGTCCCTCGGCGGCTACCTCGACCAGGCCGGCAAGAACATGATGATCGCCGGCGGCATCGTCGGCGCGTTCCGCGGCATCCTGCGCGACCTGATCGCGATGCTCCTGGCGACGATCATCAAGGGCGCGCTGATCGCGGCGGCGCTGGCCCCGGTGACGTTCGGGGCCTCGATCGCGCTGTTCATCACGACGACGATCGGCACGGTCGCCACGGCGCTGGGCAAGATCGGCACGAAGCTCATGCAGCTGGCCAAGAAGCTGGGCGACCTGGTGAAGGCGCTGGCGAAGATGGGCAAGGCGGGCGACGACCTCGCGGCGGTGAAGCCCCCGACGAGCAGCTTGACCCCGACCCCGGCGCCCAAGCCACCGGCGAGCCCGAAGCCGGACGTGACGCCGGAGCCGAAACCGTCGTCGGCCACTCCGGAACCGAAGCCGTCTTCGGCTACTCCGGAGCCCAAGCCCGAACCGAAACCCGAGCCAGCACCGTCTTCCTCCTCGGCGACCCCCGAGCCGGAACCCAAGCCCTCGTCGGCCACGCCGGAGCCCAAGCCCGAGCCGGCACCGTCTTCCTCCTCGGCCACGCCGGAACCCAAGCCCGAGCCCAAGCCCGAACCGGCACCGTCCTCATCCTCGGCCACGCCGGAACCCAAGCCCGAACCGAAGCCCGAGCCGGCACCGTCTTCCTCCTCGGCGACCCCCGAGCCGGAACCCAAGCCATCCTCGGCCACACCGGAACCGAAACCCGAACCCAAGCCCGAACCGGCACCGTCCTCCTCCTCGGCCACACCGGAACCCAAGCCCGAACCGAAACCCGAGCCCACACCTTCTTCCTCTTCGGCAACCCCCGAACCGAAGCCGGAACCGGCGCCGTCCTCGGCGACCCCGGACCCCAAGCCGGAGCCCGCCAAACCCGACCCCGCGCCCTCTTCGTCCACTCCGGACCCCACCCCGGCCCCGGATCCCAAGCCGCACAAGCCGTTCACCGATCAGATGACCAACGTCATCAAGGACAAACTGTCCAAAATAGACGGTGTAACCCCCGAGATCATGCAGAAGTTCGACAAGATCAGCAACTTCTCCGTGCACGAGCTCGGCAAGGTCTTCGGCAAGGAAGGCGCCGAGAAGTTCGAGTCGGCCATCAAGATCATGACCGACCCGTGGTTCGGGAAGTCGGGCCTGGCGGGCAAGACCGTCGTCGACATGATCAAGGGCGTGCCCGCCAGCATCGGGAACGTCACCGGCGGCGGGGACGACGACTAGTCACTCGCCCGCGAGGATCACCGCCCGGGACGCGAGGTGCAACGCCAGCCGCTCGTCCGGGCGGGACAGGTCCACGCCGAGCAGCTGCTCGATCCGCGCGACCCGGGCCGCCACGGTGTTGCGGTGCACGCCCAGCACCGTGGCCGTCTCCGCGATCGACGACTCGGCGTCCAGGTAGGCCGCGAGGGTCCGGACCAGGTCGCCCGGCGCCGAGCGCAACGGCGCCACCAGTGCCCGCGCGGCGGGTTCGAACGTGTCCGTGCGGGTCCACTCCAGCAGCAGCTGGGCCATGCCGAGCTGGTCGACGTGCAGGAAGTGGCCCGTCTCGGGCCGGGTGGCGGCCAGCCGGGCGGCGTCGAGGGCTTCCGCGACCGTCGCGGCCAGCCCTTCCGGACGCGGGTGCGGCCGCCCGACGCCCATGTGCGCGCCCAGGCGCAACGTCCGGTGCGCCGCCTGGAGCCGGGTCGCCAGGGCCCGCACCCGCTCCGCCGTCGGTTCGTGGTCGAAGGTGACCCAGCCGGTCCAGCCGTCGCCGTGCTCGACGACCGCCTCGACGTCCAGCGCCCGCATGACCTCCTGCGTGCGCGCGACCGTGTCGACGGTCGCAGGGACGCCGATGTGCAGCCCGACGTGCCAGCCGCCGAGCCGCCAGCCGGCGTCGGCGACGCGGCGGCGCAGGTCCGCGCCCGGCTCGGTGTCCAGGCGCAGCAGGTCGCCGAGCAGCGCGGTGCGCGAGCGTGCGTCGCGTTCCAGCTCGAGGCGGTTGGCCAGGAGCCACCGCTGCAACGCGCCCGCGGCGACGGCGAGCGCGGGCGGGACGACGTCGGCCCGCGCCGACTCGGTGCCCCGCAGCTCGGCGGCCAGCCACATGGCGGGCCGCTGCAGCAGGACGGGGTGGGCGAGCAGGACACCGTCGTCGAGCACGGTCCGCTGCGGCACGGCTTCGTCCAGCCGGACGCGCCCGGCGACCTCCCCGGCGAGCGGCACCCCGCGGTCGTCGAGCACGGCGACGGGCGAGCGCAGCAGCCGCCGCAGCACGGCGACGACCTCCTCGGGCGGTCGCAGCCGGTCCCCGAGCGCGCGGTGCGTGGCGAGGAGTAGATCGGCGCGGTCGAGTTCGGGCGCGGCGAGCAGCAGCCGCGCCTCGACGAGCAGGTCGAGCGGCGCGGCCGAGGTGGCGAGCAGCGGAACGGCCAGCCGGTCGGCGAGCAGCCGCGACGCGCTGAGCGGCTCGGTCCCCGACAGCAGAACGGCGGTGGCCCCGGCATCGGCGCAGCGGCGGAGCAGGGCATCGATCTGCCAGTCGGTCCCGGCGATCGGCCGGGCGACGACGGTGAGTTCCCCCGGCGCGGGAAGGTGCGAAGCGTCCAAAGTGGCCTGGACAGTCGCGAGTGGACGGTCCAGCCCGGCGGCGCCGGCGAGCACGCGGACGTGTTCGGACCAGCCGGGCAGGGAAAGCACTCGGCGCAGGCTCACGGCATGCCCTCCGCCCGCCGGCTCGCCGAAAAGCCACCTCCGGCAGCGGCCGCCGCCCCAAGCGCCCCAATGTGGCCTTGGTTGCGTCTGACGCACCCAATGTGGCCTTCGGTGCGTCTGACGCACCGAAGGCCGCGCCAGCCGGCGTCGGTCCTCGGCGGTGG